>JBKBOA010000011.1:0-63531 GCA_046295035.1 Phreatobacter sp. | reverse complement strand
GGATCAGCGACATCGCCCAGGCGGCGCGCGCCGCCACCTTCGGGGCCATCGACACGCTGCTCGTGGACATCGACGAGGTGGTTGCCGGCACGGTGGCCGACGATGGTTCGGTGCGCTTCGCCGAGGGCGAGAGCGCCGGCACCTATGGCGTGGTCGATGAGATCGCCGGCCGGGCGCTGGTGTCCGGCGCAACCGTGCTCGGGGTCCGTCGCGACGACATTCCCGGCAAGGCCTCTCTGGCCGCCGTGCTCCGCTACGCCGTCTGACGCCGGCCGCCGTCACAGCACCATCTGCGTCTGGGTGACAAGGGCCACCGCCCGGCCGTCGCGGCGGGTGATGCGCGTCTGCCAGACCTGGGTGCGGCTGCCGCGATGAACCGGGGTGGCGGTCGCCGTCAGCGTCTCGCCGACGGGGCCGGCGGCAAGAAAATTGGTCTTGCTCTCGATGGTCGTCGTGCCCTTGGCGCCGGCCGGCAGGTTGATGAAGGTCGCCGCTGCGCCGACCGTGTCGGCCAGCGCCATGAGCGCGCCGCCATGGACGATGGACCCTGCCGTGCAGAGGTCCGGCCGCACCATCATCTCGGCCACCACCGCGTCTTCGGCGGCCGCGACGAATTCAATGCCCATGAGGCGTGCGAGCGGCATGGGATTGGCCCTGAGCATTTCGAGCTTCGACATCGATGCCTCCGCGACAGGTGGCAAGCCTGTCGGCGGTCTGGCCAGGGGTCAACGACCTGCGGGGTCATGGACGTGCGATTGTCGCGAGGATCGCACGCCCGGCCCGGTGGCGCCGATGCATCGGGCCAACAAAAAGCCCCGCTCGGTTTCCCGGCGGGGCCTCCGTTCCTGGCGGCATTGCATCCGTGCGCACCAGGAGATGAACTGCTCTATCTCAGGGCGCCATGACGCCCGTGTGACGCGCTTGCGGCGGAATTGTTGCCGCTACGTCAGCGCTTGATCCGATCAGGCCGGAATGCGCTCATCGGCCTCGGTCGGCTCCCGCAGCACATAGCCGCGGCCCCAGACCGTCTCGATGTAGTTCTTGCCGTCGGAGGCGTTGGCGAGCTTCTTGCGCAGCTTGCAGATGAAGACGTCGATGATCTTCAGCTCCGGCTCGTCCATGCCGCCATAGAGATGGTTCAGGAACATTTCCTTGGTGAGCGTGGTGCCCTTGCGCAGCGAGAGGAGCTCCAGCATCTGGTACTCCTTGCCGGTCAGGTGCACGCGCTGGCCGCCGACCTCGACGGTCTTCTGGTCCAGGTTCACCAGCAGGTCGCCGGTGGTGATGACCGACTGGGCATGGCCCTTCGAGCGGCGCACGATGGCGTGGATGCGAGCAACCAGCTCGTCCTTGTGGAAGGGCTTGGTCAGGTAGTCGTCGGCGCCGAAGCCGAGGCCGCGAACCTTGTCCTCGATGCCGGCGAGGCCGGACAGGATCAGGATGGGCGTCTTGACCTTGGCCACCCGAAGCGACTTGAGCACCTCGTATCCCGACATGTCGGGCAGGTTCAGGTCCAGAAGAATGATGTCATAATCGTAAAGTTTGCCGAGATCGATGCCTTCCTCGCCCAGGTCCGTCGTGTAGACGTTGAAGCTCTCGGACTTCAGCATCAGCTCGATGCTTTTCGCGGTGGCGCTGTCATCTTCGATCAACAGAACGCGCATGCCCATCCCCTTCCGCTGACCCTAAGCCGGCAGCCCCGCCTGAACGCGCGGGGAAGCCGCCCGGCATGGCTCTCCCGTGCTTCCGCCGCCGCGCGGAAGTGCATGGGATCCGTCCCCGATTGCTGATTCGACGCTACGCCCCAATGGTTAACAAACAGTGATTCGCGGGGGCAAGAGTCCTCGCAAAATATTTCTGCGACTCACTCCAACCCTCTGCCGAATCGACCGTTTCGGTCGCGTCGTCAGCAAGCGGTTCCTGCCATTCCGCAGCTCTGGTCCGTCGCGGGTCGTTGCAGACGAACCGACAAGGCCGCGGGTGCCCTTAATCGGCTGACAACGATCATTAATGGGGCGGGTTAAAGAAAGGTTACCCAGGCGGGCGCAATGCGGGCGTGATCTGCCTTTACTTTGAATCGGTTGGCGGGCGGACCGTTAATCAACGGACCGGAAAGGGGCCCGCCGCGGCGGCAACGGGCCGGACCAGCTGGCGCAACGGGGAAGGGGTGTCGCGCACCGGGTGGGCAACATCTACCGGGTTCATGGTTAATCGCCGGTAAACGGCCGGGCGGCTCATGCCGCATTCTGCACGGGCGCGTTCCTTGCGGCCGGCGCCATCCCGGCAATTTGTGCCGGATGGCCTTAACCAATCGCTTCGCGTTAACCCTTCGTTGACCATGGCGGCTAAAAGCTGGCGGACGGTTCAGCTTTCGTCAGGGCCTCTCGCATGCGCGCGCTCGCGGACCAGATCGCGGATATCGACGGTGTCGCCATCTACGGGCGCGTGGCGGGCGTGCGCGGGCTGATGGTGGAGGTGGCCGGTCCCATTCACGCCATGTCGGTCGGCGCGCGCGTGACGGTAGAGACCGGCGGCCGCCCGATCCCCTGCGAGGTGGTCGGCTTTGCGGCAGACCAGGCCCTGCTCATGCCCTTCGCGGGCCTTGAGGGCGTGCGGCGCGGCTGCAAGGCGATGGTCTCGCTGGCCCCCGCCGCGGTCCGGCCGACGCCGGCCTGGCTCGGCCGGGTGGTCAATGCGCTGGGCGAGCCGATCGACGGCAAGGGCCCCCTGCCGCAGGGTGGCGAACCCATGCCGTTCCGGGCCGATCCGCCGGCGGCCCATGCGCGCCGGCGCGTCGGCGCGCCGCTGGATCTCGGTGTCAGGGCCCTCAACACCTTCCTGACCTGCTGCCGCGGCCAGCGCATGGGCATCTTCGCCGGCTCCGGCGTTGGCAAGTCGGTGCTGCTCTCCATGATCGCGCGCAATGTCGATGCCGATGTCTCGGTGATCGGGCTGATCGGCGAGCGCGGCCGCGAGGTGCAGGAATTCCTGCAGGAGGATCTCGGCGAGGAGGGGCTTGCCCGCTCCGTGGTGGTGGTGGCGACCTCCGACGAGCCGGCCCTGATGCGCAAGCAGGCGGCCTATCTGACGCTCTCCATCGCCGAATATTTCCGCGATCTCGGCCAGCAGGTCATGCTGATGATGGATTCGGTGACCCGCTTCGCCATGGCCCAGCGCGAGATCGGCCTGTCGGCCGGCGAGCCGCCGACCGCCAAGGGCTATACGCCGACGGTCTTCTCGGAACTGCCGCGGCTCCTCGAACGGGCCGGCCCCGGCCCCGGCCCCGGCGCCATCACCGCCATCTTCACCGTGCTGGTCGACGGCGATGACCACAACGAGCCGGTGGCCGATGCCGTGCGGGGCATTCTCGATGGCCACATCGTCATGGAGCGCGCCATTGCCGAGCGCGGCCGCTATCCGGCGATCAACGTGCTGAAGAGCGTGTCGCGCACCATGCCGCGCTCGGCCGATCCGGCCTATTGGCCGGTGATCCTGCGCGCCAAGCGCATCCTCGCAACCTATGCCGACATGGAGGAGCTCATCCGGCTCGGGGCCTACCGGGCGGGATCCTCGCCCGAGGTGGACGAGGCGATCGCGCTCCATCCGGCGCTGGAGGCCTTCCTCGCCCAGGGCAAGGACGAGGCGGCCTCGATCGCGGACGGCTATCGCCGCCTGGCGGAGATCGTCGGCGGTGCCTGAGCGGTTCGGGACCGGCCGCCGCCCGGGCCCTGCGGCCGGTGAACAGGCGTTAACGTTCGGTCATCCTTTCCGGAAACGGAATTTCAACTTCGCAGCCCTAGCCTCGCCCTTCATAAGGGGTGAGTCATCCGTGCTGCGGATGAGCATTCGGCCTTTCCGGCGTGTGGGTGCCGGCCGGGCCCTGGGGACTTCTGGGAGTTCGAGTCGATGAAGTCGCGAGAGACGTTGATCCGCCTGAAGCGCTTTCAGGTCGATGAGAAGCGCCGGCAGGTGGCGCAGATCGAGATGATGATCGCCGAGTTCGAGCGCATGGCCGCCGAGCTCGACCGCGAGATCATCGCCGAGCAGAACCGTGCCAATGTCCACGATCCCGCCCATTACGCCTATCCGACCTATGCCAAGGCGGCGCGCCAGCGGCGCGACAATCTCCTGGGCTCGGCGGGCGAGCTGAAGGGGCAGCTGGACGAGGCCAAGGCGGCGCTCGCGGAAGCTTTCGAGGAACTGAAGAAGGTCGAGATCCTCGACGAACGCGAAAGCGCCCGCGACCGCATGGCCGAGCAGGCCCGCGAACAGGCGGAAATGGACCGCATCGGGCTTTCCCGACGTGGCGCCTATCTCGGCGTCTGAAACGCCGGGCCCAGGCGGGCCCGCAACGGGCCAGATGACACGACTGGGCGCGGCCAGCGAGCCGCGCCTTCTGGGGTGGCGGGGCCGGCGGGCCTCCGGTACGGCTCAGCCCGGCGATAGGCAAAAAATCTCGTCATAAGAAAACAGGCCTTGACAGCGTTACGCTGGTCTGGTAGATTCTCGCTATGTTGGAAAGTTGCGCCCGGCGGGGGAAACCCTGGCCGGGCGCGGTCGTTCCTACCCGGCCCGCCGGCCGGCAGGGCCCTTAACCGCCCGCCGCTCCACGTCGATGCGCCAGTTGCCCGGCTCGCCGCCGATGGTGACGAGGTTCCAGGCCGCCGGCTCCTCATGACCGTCGGCGGCCGCCGAGGCGGAGGGCACGCCGATGACCGGGATCGGTCCGGCCGGGCCGGCGATCTGGCGGGTCGTGCCCCGGTGGGTATGGCCGTGCAGCACCAGTTCGCAGCCCGAGCGACGCAGCGCTGCGGCCAGCTCGGCATGGTCGACCAGCCGCTTCTGCCAGCCGATGTCGAAGGGGGGGTGATGGATCAGGACGACGCGGGCGAGCCCCTCGCGCGCCAGATCCTCCAGATGGTCCTGCATGGCGGCGATCTGGCGGGAGCCGACCGCGCCGGTGGCCAGGAACGGCGGCGTCGGCACGCCGCTGCACAGGCCGACAATGCCGACCGGGCCGCGCCGGCGCAGGTAGGGAAAGGCATAGCCGCCGGTGGTCTCGTCGGCCCCATCCTCGAGGAACCAGGGCCGCCAGTGATGCACCATGCCGGGGACGGTCGCCCGCATGTAGGTGTCATGGTTGCCGGGCACGAAGCTGACGCGATCGGGCGGGCCGAGCCGCCACAGGAAGCCGCGCGCCTGCGGATATTCGGCCTCCAGGCCGAGATTGATCAGGTCGCCGGTCACGGCCACGTGGTCAGGCGCCTCGGCGGCGAGATCCGCCATCAGCCGGTCGAGCACGTCCATGCGATGGTGCGCGGCGCGGCTGCGCTGCCAGTTGAGGTAGCCGGTGGCGCGCTTGCCCATCAGCTCGCGCCAGGACGGCGCGGGCAGGGGGCCAAGATGCGGGTCGGACAGGTGGGCAAGGCGGAACATGGCCCGCTTGTGCGGGATCGGCCCGCCCCTGTCCAGCGCCGACCCGTGTCAGGCGCTGCCGAGCACCATGCCGGCAAGCAGCACCAGCGTGCCGCCGACGACGATCTGGAACACCGCCTTCATGAACGGGGTCTCCATGTATTTCCAGCGAATCCAGGCAATCGCCCAGAGCTCGATGATGACGATCACGACCGCGATGCCCGTGGCGATCCAGAAGCCGTTCGGCCAGCTGGTCGGGATCAGGTAGGGCAGGGCGTGGCCGAGGCCGCCAAGCGTGGTCATCAGCCCGCAGACCCAGCCGCGGATGACCGGCGAGCCGCGCCCGGAAATCTTGCCGTCGTCGGAGAGCGCCTCGGTGAGGCCCATGGAGATGCCGGCACCCACCGCCGCGGCCAGCGCCACCAGGAAGGTCGCCCAGTTGTCATGCGTGGCGAAGGCGGCAGCGAAGACCGGGGCGAGGGTGGAAACGGAGCCGTCCATCAGGCCGGCAAGGCCCGGCTGCACATAGGTCAGCACGAAACGCTGGTAGGCCGTGGCGTCCTCGGCGGACCGCGCCTCGGCGGTCAGGTGGGTCTGCGTCAGCCGGTGGGCGAGGGTCTCGTGATGGCCCTCGGCCTCGGCCAGTTCGCCGAGCAGGCGCCTGACCTCCACATCGCGCGCCCGTTCGGCGCTGCGCCGGTAGAAGGCGGCCGCCTCCTTCTCCATGCTCTCCGCCTCGGCGCGGATCATGTCGAGGGTCAGGTGGGATGTCAGCCAGATCGGCTTGCGCTTCAGGAAGCCGGAAACGTCCTGCCGGCGGATCGGCGGCAGGAAATCGCCGAAGCGGGCGCGGTAGAGATCGAGCAGACGGTTGCGGTGTCCGGCTTCCTCCTCGGCCATCTCCTCGAAGATGCGGGCGGAGGCGGGGTAGTCCTCGGCAAGGCGGTGGGCGAAGGCGCGGTAGATCCGCCCATCCTCCTCCTCGTTGCTGATGGCAAGGGCGAGAACCTGCTGTTCGGTGAGATCGGCAAATGCGACCATGGGATCCTCGAGGCGGTCACGTGCCTCAGATTAGAACATTTCTAAATTGAAGGACACCCGTTTCGTGCAGTGCAGGCCTGCACGGGCTGCAGAATGCAAACGGGCGCCGGAGCCTTGCGGCTGCGGCGCCCGCTGGATCGCGATCAGGCCCGAGGGGAGGTCGGCCCGGTCGCGGTTGGTGATCTCAGGCCCGGGTATAGATGCCCAGGGCCGCGGCGGTTGCACCGTCGCGGATCTCGATGGCCGGCTGCCAGGCATAGGCCGGGCGGGCGGCAAACAGCGACGTCAGGAAGGCGATGAGCATGACATGCTCCCTTGATCGGCAGGCTGCCTTCTGTTGCAGCGCAGTATGCCGCTTATCTAGGCTTTTGCAGTGCAGCGCGCCAGTGCCGTCCCGATCCGGCCAGCCATGCATTTTTGATCGGTCACGCTCATGGATTGGCAATCATTCATTCGATTGCCTGATGGGAGGCGACCCATGATGCTCCTGACCCCGGCGCGACGGGCCTGGCTGTCGCCCCTGCTGCACCGCTACTGGCGCTTCGCGCGCGGCATGACGCTCGGCGTGCGCGCCTGCGTGATCGACGGGGAAGGGCGCATCCTGCTGATCCGGCACAGCTACACGCCCGGCTGGCACTTTCCCGGCGGCGGCGTCGAGGTCGGCCAGACGCTGGCCGAGGCGCTGGCAACCGAACTGCGCGAGGAGGCCAATGTCGAGGTGACCGGCGAGGCGCGGCTGGTCGGCATCTATCTCAATGCCCGCGCCTCCCGGCGCGATCACGTGGCGCTCTACCGCCTCGATGCCGGCCACTGGCGCCAGCCGGCGCCGCCGGTGCCGAACCGCGAGATCGTCGCCCACGGCTTCTTCGCAGCCGACGACCTGCCGGCGGAGACCACGCGGGGCACGCGCGAACGGATCGCGGAACTGCTCGGCGGGCATCCGCCGGCGCCGATCTGGTGAGGTCAGCGGCGGCGGAAGGCGCGGTGAAGCGCCATCACCAGGGCAGCGAGCCGGGCGGCGGGCCCGGGCAGCACCGGCCGGTATCAGCCAACCGACCGGCAAGCGGCCGGACCGGCTCAGTGCAGGCGGAACTCGTTGCCGACCGCCTTCATTTCCGCAGGGCCGACGAGATCCTTGTGCGCCACCGTGACCCGGTAGAGCCGACCTTCCAGCTTGGCCTGCCAGAAGGCCAGGAACCGGTTGAGCTCGGGAAAGCGGGGGGCGAGGTCATAGGCCTGCCAGACATATTCCTGAAGGATGGAGGGATGGTCCGGCAGGCGGTAGAGGATGCCTGCCGTGGTCAGTCCGTAGCCCTCGATCTGGCGGGCGAAATCTGCCGATGCCATGCGCGGAACCTCCTCGTCCGGTCAACGCCCCATCGCACCGCAACATCGCGAACATGACAAGCAGAAAATGACAAAACGTCATTGAAATCAGCTTGTTAGCACTCACTTGAAAAAAGTGCTGACAGGCACCTTGCAAGCCCGGAACGCGATTCCTAACTGATCGGCCGGACGGGATGCCGAAGGGCCCCTCGCCCAGCTGCAGGCCGAGGGTCCGGGTCCCGTCCGCTTCGTCAAGCGAAGTAGCATCACCGGAGGAACTCATGAAGTTTCGGCCACTGCATGACCGTGTCGTCGTCCGGCGCATCGACGCCGAGGAGAAGACGAAGGGCGGCATCATCATCCCCGACACCGCCAAGGAGAAGCCGCAGGAGGGCGAGGTGATCGCCGTCGGCCCGGGCGGGCGCAACGAGCGCGGCGAACTCGTGCCGCTCGACGTGAAGGTTGGCGATAGGGTGCTGTTCGGCAAGTGGTCCGGCACCGAGGTCAAGATCGACGGTGTCGATTACCTCATCATGAAGGAGAGCGACATCATGGGCGTCGTCGACAGCTCGGCGAGCCTGAAGAAGGCTGCCTGAGCGGGGCCTTCGCCACGTCCATCATCCCTCAAGGTCTGATTTTCAAGGAGTGAGGACCATGGCTGCGAAAGACGTGAAGTTTTCGCAGGACGCGCGCGAGAAGATGATCCGCGGCGTCGACATCCTGGCCAATGCGGTCAAGGTGACCCTCGGCCCCAAGGGCCGCAACGTCGTGATCGAGAAGAGCTTCGGCGCCCCGCGCATCACCAAGGACGGCGTGACCGTCGCCAAGGAGATCGAGCTCGCCGACAAGTTCGAGAACATGGGCGCCCAGATGGTGCGCGAGGTGGCGTCCAAGCAGAATGATGCGGCCGGCGACGGCACCACCACCGCCACCGTGCTCGCCCAGGCCATCGTCCGCGAGGGCGCCAAGGCGGTCGCGGCCGGCATGAACCCGATGGACCTGAAGCGCGGCATCGACCTCGCCGTCGAGACGGTCACGAAGGAGCTGGAGAAGAACTCCCGCAAGGTGACGAAGTCCGATGAGGTCGCCCAGGTCGGCACCATTTCCGCCAATGGTGATGCCTCGATCGGCAAGATGATCGCCGAGGCCATGCAGAAGGTCGGCAACGAGGGCGTCATCACGGTCGAGGAGGCCAAGAGCCTGGAGACCGAGCTCGACGTCGTCGAGGGCATGCAGTTCGACCGCGGCTATCTCTCGCCCTATTTCGTCACCAATGCCGACAAGATGGTGGCCGAGCTGGAGGATCCCTATGTCCTCATCCACGAGAAGAAGCTGACCGGCCTGCAGGCCATGCTGCCGGTCCTCGAGGCCGTGGTCCAGACCGGCAAGCCGCTGCTCATCGTCGCCGAGGATGTCGAGGGCGAGGCCCTGGCCACTCTCGTCGTCAACAAGCTGCGCGGCGGCCTGAAGATCGCTGCGGTCAAGGCGCCCGGCTTCGGTGATCGCCGCAAGGCCATGCTGGAGGACATCGCCATCCTCACCGGCGGCACGGCCATTTCCGAGGATCTCGGCATCAAGCTGGAGAATGTCACGCTCAACATGCTCGGTCGCGCCAAGAAGGTGCGCATCGAGAAGGAGGCGACCACCATCGTCGATGGCGCCGGCTCCAGGAAAGACATCGACGCCCGCATCGCCCAGATCAAGGCGCAGATCGAGGAGACCACCTCCGACTATGACCGCGAGAAGCTCCAGGAGCGCCTGGCCAAGCTGGCCGGCGGCGTCGCGGTGATCCGCGTCGGCGGGGCGACGGAAGTCGAGGTGAAGGAGAAGAAGGACCGCGTCGACGACGCGCTGAACGCCACCCGCGCGGCGGTGCTGGAGGGCATCCTGCCCGGCGGTGGCGTGGCTCTGCTGCGGGCCGCCAAGGCGCTCGAGGGCCTGAAGGGGGCCAATGACGACCAGCGCACCGGCATCGACATCGTGCGCAAGGCGCTGGAGGCGCCGATCCGCCAGATCGCCGAGAATGCCGGCGTCGAGGGCTCGATCGTCGTCGGCAAGGTCAGCGAGAAGGCCGACTATGCCTACGGCTACGATGCCCAGGGCGACACCTATGGCGACATGTTCAAGCTCGGCATCATCGACCCGACCAAGGTCGTGCGCACGGCGATCCAGGATGCGGCCTCCGTCGCCGGCCTGCTGATCACCACCGAGGCCATGGTCGCCGAGAAGCCGAAGAAGGAAACGGCGGCGCCGGCCATGCCGGGCGGCGGCATGGACTTCTGAGGCCGACGGCCGTTCAGGCCCGTTGCCGGGTGACAGGACCGGGCGTCGCGGCTCGCCGCGGCGCCCTTCTTCGTGTGGATGAATGGGCGAAAAATGCGGGCAAAATGCCGCATCCTGCCGTCTGTCTCAGTCCGGTAACGTCCCCGACCTAGGAAGTGGCACGGGGTCCGTCGCCCGGCCGCTCCTGGCCTCGCCGTGCCCCCGCCGCGACAGCCTGACATCTGCCCCGGCACGGAGCCGTCCACCGTGACTGACAGCCATGATGCCTCCATGCGCCCGCAGCCGACTGCCGAGGGCGCCGTGCCATTGGGTCGCGCCGCGGCCCTGCGCTGGCTGCGCATCGGCGCCCTGCTGCTGGGCTATGCCCTGATCATCGTCTTCGGCCATGTCGCCGGACGCTGGCTGCAGCACACGCTCGGCCTCGAGCTTGAGGATCTGAGCGGACCCACGGGGC
This sequence comes from Phreatobacter sp., assembly GCA_046295035.1. Lineage (GTDB taxonomy): Bacteria > Pseudomonadota > Alphaproteobacteria > Rhizobiales > Phreatobacteraceae > Phreatobacter. Next base: position 53,012 of record JBKBOA010000011.1, on the reverse strand, counting down.
GGCTGGTGCTCTGCGTCGGTCTGGTCCTGTTCATCGTCATGCTGTCGCTGCCCTTCGTGCCGGGCATCGAGGTGAGCCTGGCGCTCTTTGCCATCTTCGGCACGGCGGTCGCCTTGCCGATCTACGCGGCCACCGTCACGGCGCTGCTGCTCTCCTATGCCGCCGGACGGTTCGTTCCGCTCGACCGGCTCGGCGCCTTCTTCGATTATGTCGGCCTTGCCCGGGCCGGCGCCCTGGTGCGGCGGCTGGGGGCGATGTCACCGCAGGAGCGGGTCGCCGCGCTCGCCCAGACGGCTCCCGGCCGGCTGGCGCGCGCCCTCGTGCAGAGGCGCGATCTCGCGCTGATCGCGGCGCTCAACATGCCAGGCAATGCGCTGATCGGCGGTGGCGGCGGCATTGCCCTGGTGGCCGGCATGAGCGGCATGTTCCGGACCGACCGCTATCTGGTCGCCATTGCCGTCGCCGCGCTTCCCATCCCGCTGATGATGCTTGCCGGCGGCCACTTCCTGAAGTGAGGACAGGCCGGCGTGCGGCGCATGATGACGGCCGCCGTGCATCATGCTAAGGCGCCGGTCATGATGGCTTCCACGCGCGCGATCGAGCTGCGACGACGACGGCCGGCGTGACTGCCGCTCCGATCGCTCCCTTTCCCGCGCCGCGCTGGACCGCCATGCCCGACCTGACGCTCGACCTGTATCCTGAAACTCCCTCCGACCATGCCGCCATCGAGCGGCTTCACGAGCGCGCCTTCGGCCCCGGCCGCTTCGCGCGCACCGCCTTCCGGCTGCGCGAGGGCGTACCGCCCTATGCCGAGCTGTGCTTCACCGCCCGGGTCGGCACGCTGCTGGTCGGTTCGATCCGCCTGTCGCCGGTCTTCATCGGCACCGTGCCGGCGGTCCTGCTCGGCCCCATCACCATCGATCCGGCCTTCCAGAACCGCGGCATCGGCGCGGCCTTGATGACGCGCTCCATGGAGGCGGCGCGCGCGCAGGGCCACCGGCTGGTGATCCTGGTGGGCGATGCGCCCTATTACGAACGCTTCGGCTACCGCGTGGTCCCGCCGGGCCGGCTGACCCTGCCCGGACCGGTCGATCCGGCGCGGCTGCTCTATGCCGAACTGGTCGAAGGCAGCTTCGACGGCGTGGCCGGGCCGGTGCGCGGCGCGAAGGCCGCCTGAAAGGCGGGCGGCAGGGCGGCCGGTGATCGGTGGCGTCCGACCGCGCCGTGAGCGGGCCGCATCGGCCATCCGGCCGATCCCCTTGGCAGCGGCGCGGCTTGGCGCGACAGTGCCGACGGGGCGGCAGGACCAGGGAGACGAGACGATGCAGCGGCGTGATGTCCTGAAGGCTCTGTTCGGCACGGCGGTTGCTGCCTTGGCCATGACGGTCGCGGCGCCGCAGGCCGAGGCGTCCTGGCTTTCGGACGGGGCCCGGGCGGTCGGGCGCGGCACCCGGCGCGCCGGCGAGGCCGTCGGGCGCGGAGCCCGGCGGGTGGGGCGCAGCGTCAACCGGGGTGCAAGGCGTGTGCGCCGGCAGGTGTTCGGACGGCCGCGCCGGCGTCCCTCGCCCTGATCGCGACAGGCGGCGCGGGGGGCCGCGGGTTCAGCGCCCCTCGCGGGCCCACACGGCGGTCAGCGCCCCGAGCAGCAGGACCAGGCCGAGCACCCCGGCAAAGGCGGGCAGGATGCCGATGCCGCGGACAACGGAGGCATCGCGCTGGCGGATGCCCATCCAGTCCTCGCCGCGCAGCACCGTGGAGGAACGGGTCGTCACCAGACGCGGCATGGACAGCTCGCCGGTTTCCGAAATGCGCCACAGGCCGCCGCCGGTGGCGCGCACCAGCGGTTCGAGCAGGGCCAGCGTCGAGGTCACGTCGGTGAACTCGCGCGGATTGGGCGGGCCGACATTGATGAGCCGCGTCAGCCGGCCGGACTGGGCGCGCCACAGCCCGAGTTCGGTCACGTCCACCTGGCCACGCCACAGACCCGGCTCGGCCGGCTGCATGGCGACCGTCTCGGACGTGCCCGAAGGCCGGGTGATGGTCACAGGCTCGGCCGTCTCGGCCATGGTCTGAAGCTCGACGGCGATCTGGCGGCCGCGCACGGCGAGGCGCAGGCTCTCCTCCTCCAGCTCAGGCTCCTTCATCAGCCAGTGCGACAGGCGGCGCAGCAGCTCCAGATGCGGCCCGCCGCCCTCGTAGCCGCGGGCCCAGAGCCAGATATGGTCGGAGAGCAGCAGCGCCACGCGGCCCTCGCCCTGCCGGGCGAGCAGCAGCAGCGGCCGGTTGTCAGGGCCTTCCATGACGGTCGCGGCGCCGGGCGCGGGCGTGCGCGATTCGATCAGCCGGAACCAGCGGCTCCAGTGCGGATTGCCCTCGGCGACCATGCCCGGCAGGGCGCGGGTGACCGGGTGACGACGGCCCTGCTCGGAGACGCGGGCGTGGAAGGGCTGTTCCAGCACGTCGCCGGTGGGCGCGGCCGGCAGGATCGATTCCAGCGGCGTGTCGTTGAGCGAGGCGGAGGAGGCGTGCTCGGGGCCCGCAGCGATCAGGATGGCGCCGCCATTGCGGACATAGCGGGCGATGTTGTCGAAGTAGATGAGCGGCAGCACGCCCTGCTGGGCGTAGCGGTCGAAGATGATGAGGTCAAACTCGCGGATCTTGATCTGGAACAGCTCGCGTGTCGGGAAGGCGATCAGCGACAGCTCGTTGATCGGCGTGCCGTCCTGCTTTTCCGGCGGGCGCAGGATGGTGAAGTGGACGAGATCCACGCCGGCATCGGATTTGAGCAGGTTGCGCCAGGTGCGCTCGCCGGCATGGGGCTCGCCCGAGACCAGCAGCACGCGCAGCTTCTCGCGGATGCCCTCGATGATGACCACGGCGCGGTTGTTGACGTCGGTCAGCTCGCCCTCGAGCGGATCGACCTCGATCTCGACGATATTGGCCCCCGCATGGGTCACCTGCACCGACACGGTGGTGGGTGTGCCGGTTGTGACGGTGCGCCGCTCGATCACCTCGCCGTCGCGCCGGATGGCGACCGCCGCCTGGGCGACGCGCCCGCCGGTGCCGTTGTCCTCGACGCGGAAGCCGACCGTCTGGCTCTGGCCGACGATGCCGAAGCGCGGTGTCTGGGTCAGCACCACGCGCCGATCGCGGTCGGTGGAGCGGCCGGTGATGAGCGCATGGACGGGCGCCTGGAAGCCGATGGCGGCGGCCTGGGCCGGAACGTCGTGAACCTGGCCGTCGGTGACGAGGATGGCGCCGCCGACGCGCTCGGCCGGAATGTCCGACAGGCCCGAGCGCAGCGCCTCGAACAGATGGGTTCCGTCGGTCTGGCCATCGGAGGCACCGGCCTCGATCCAGCGCACCTCGAAGCCGGGCGAACGGGCGAAGCTGCGCTCCAGCGCAGCCCTGGCGGCCTCGGTCATGCGGGTCCGATCGCCGAGGCTCTGGCTCGCCGAACGGTCGAGCACCACGGCCACCACCGTGCGCAGCGGGTCGCGGTCCTCCTGGGTGAAGACCGGATTGGCGAGGGCGAGCAGGGCGAGCGTCATGGCCCCGATGCGCCACCAGGCGCCACGGGTGCGCGACAAGACCAAAAGGCCCGCCATGGCCAGAACCACCAGCGCCGCGCCGATGAGCGCCCAGGTCGGGACAAGGGGGGACCAGACGATGCCGAAGGTCATGGCTCAGTTCCCCAGCCGCTCGAGCAGGGCGGGCACATGCACCTGGTCCGTCTTGTAGTTGCCGGTGAGCGCATACATGACGATGTTGACGCCGAAGCGGAACGCCAGTTCGCGCTGGCGCGCCGGCCCTTCCACCGGCAGGAGCGGCGCGCCCTGCGCATCGACCGCCCAGGCCGAGGCGAGGTCGTTGGCCGTGATGATGATGGGCGAGACGGAATCGGAGGCGCGGGCCGGGCGGGCCTCCTCGTCCTCGCTCGCCGGCGGGATCGCCTCGACCCAGGTGACGCCATCGGCGTAGCGGCCGGGAAACTCGCGCAGGATGAAGAAGGCGCGGGCCAGCACGTGGTCGCGCGGCACGGCTTCCAGCTCGGGGATGTCGAGGCCGGCAAGGATGCGGCGCAGCGTTGCCTGCGCCGGGCTGACCTGGCCCGGCCGGGCGGTGATGGCGTCGCGGGTGTCGAAGATGACCATGCCGCCCTGCTTCATGTAGGCGTCGAGCCTGAGCAGCGCGGCCGGCGTCGGTTCGGCCGCGCCGGGCACGATGGGCCAGTAGAGCAGGGGAAAGAAGGCAAGTTCGTCGCGGGCAATGTCGACGCCCTGCGGCTGGGCCGGCTCCAGCGCGGTGCGGGCCGAGAGGAAGCGGGTCAGGCCGGCAAGGCCGGCGCGGCTGATCTCGTCAACCTCGCGCGCGCCGGTGATGACATAGGCGAGGCGGGTCGACTGGGTGGCGCGGATGGCCGCGTCATCGGCCGGATTGCCGGTGGAGATCAGCGGGCGGTCCGGGCTGCGGCGAGTCTGGGCCTCGGCCGTGCCGGCGAGCAGGAGCGGCACCATCGCCAGGGCAAGGATGGTGGCGACGTGCGCCGACCGGCGGCCGGCGAGCCGGGCGAGGCCCCCGGCGATGACGAAGACGGCGATGCCGTCGAGCAGCAGCAGGATGAGGGCGGCGATCACCAGTGGGGATCTCAGATCGACAGGTTCCCCGACCCGATAGCGCTCGACGGTGGCACCAAGAGGGCCGAGCGCCAGCGGCCGGATGCGCTGGTCGGGTCCGAGCGTGTTGACCGCCACCGTGCCCTCCTGCGGCCCGTAGAAGCCGGGCGGATATTCGAAGGTTGCCGGCTCGCGCCAGTCGGCGGGAATGGGGCGCGCGGTCGCAGGCGGGCGGGTGAAGGCGCCGAAGCCGTCGAGCACGCGGGTGGGGGCGACACGTTCGCTGGCGCGCGGCTGGCCGGGCACGGCGGCCAGGCCCTCGGCGGCCGGCCGGCCGGCGGCGGACAGGGCGGCGATGCGCTTGAGCATCTCGACGAAGGCCCCCGACAGCGGCAGGTCGGACCAGGCGGTGTCGGCAGTGACGTGGAACAGCACGAGCAGGCCGCGGCCGCGCTTTTCGGCGGTGACCAGCGGCGTGCCGTCGGTGAGCTGCGCCCAGGTCTTGTCGGCGAGCAGGCCGTCGGGCTCGGCCAGAACCTGGCGGCGCACGCGCACGTCGGCCGGCACCGCAATGCCGTTGAAGGGGCTCTCGCGGCCGAAGGGGGCCAAAGTCTGCGGCGTCTCCCAGGACAGGGCGCCGCCGAGCTGGCGGCCGCCCCGGCGCAGGCGCACCGGCACGAGGTCGTCACCCTGGGCGCCGGCGAGCCGCGTTCCGGCGAAGCGCAGCAGGATGCCGCCATTGTCGTTGAAGCGGTTGAGCGCCTCGCGCGCCACGGGCGTCACCGTGCCGACATCGAGCAGCACGATCATCGGCACGCGGCTCTCGACGAAGCGCAGAACGGCCTCCGACGGCGCGACGCCTTCCACCGTGCGGATGTCGGCGAAGGGGTCGAGCGCCCGGGACAGGTAATAGGTCGGCGACAGCAGCGGCTGGGCGGTGTCGGCTGTGGCGCCGGAAATGACGCCGATGGTGCGCCGTGCCCAGCGGGAATCGACCAGCTGGACGGCGCCCGCCGACCGCTCCGAGACGATGTCGAGGCGGACGATCTCGTTGCGGATCTCCACCGGCAGGTCGAAGCGCACCTGCGCCTCGCGCGCGCCGGTCTCGAAGGCGAAGGCGACCTCGCCGAGCGGCAGGCCGCGGACGTCGAGCGCCCGCACCCGTCCGGCCTGGGCCGGACCGGCCTCGGCGCGGATGACCAGGGCATCGAAGCCGCCGGAGGTGTTGGTCGCCCCGGTCAGCGCCAGGACCGGCGCCGTGCCACCCTCGAAGACGGTCACCGGCCGGCCGGCCGCCGCCTCGCGCAGGCGCTGGATGAAGGTTTCCGCACCGCCGGCATCGATGCCATCGCTCAGCCAGATGATCTCCGCCTCGGCCTGGGCCTGGAGGAAGCGGGTCAGCGGCCCGAGCAGGGCCGCCCGGTCCGGCGTGTGGGGCGAGGGCTCCAGCGAGCGCAGCCGCTCGCGCACGGCGGCCGGGGTGTCGATGCCGATCTCGACGACCGGCTTGGCGGTGGTGACGAAGGCCACGGCGCGACCGGCGCTCTCTGCCGATCCGACGATCTGCTCGGCCACCCTGAGGCGCTGCTCGAAGGAGGCGGCGGACGGCCAGCCGTCGTCGATCATCAGCAGGATCGGACCGCGGCCCGCCCCGGTGCTGGCCGGCGGATTCCACAGGGGGCCCGCCATGGCGAGGATGATGAAGGCGGCCAGCAGCAGGCGCAGCGCGGTCAGCCACCAGGGGCTGTTGGCCGGCGTCTCCTCCTTCGGCGCGATCTCCATCAGGATGCGGGTCGGCGGGAACTGCACCCGCCGAGGCCGCGGCGGCACGAGGCGCAAGAGCCACCACAGCGCCGGCAGGGCAGCGAGCGCGAACAGCACCAGCGGCGAGGCGAAGGCGAGCGGCAGTCCGAACATCAGCCCCTCCCCGCCCGTGGGCCGACCTCGCGCGAGCCGGGGCCCATGCGCTGGTGCAGCGCCATCACCGCCTGGGACGGCGGCTGGTCCGTGCGGTGGATGCCGAAGCTCCAGCCGCGGCTGTCGCATTCGGCGCGCAGCGCGGCCCGGTGGGCGGCGAGCCGCGCCACATAGTCCTCGCGCCAGGTCTCGGCGCGCCCCGCGGTGATCGTCAGCCCGTCCTCCAGCTCCTCGAACTCGACCCGTCCCCGATACGGGAAGGTCTCCTCGATCGGATCGTTGATCTGCAGGACATGGCCATGGGATCCGGTGGCGGCCAGGCTGCGGATCTCGTCCCGGAAGGTCTCGATGGGCACGAGGCAGTCGGACAGGATGAGCACCTCCGACAGGCGCGACACCGGCGCCCGGGGCGGCAGGTCGGGCTGGCGGCCGCTGGCCTCGGCGAGCAGCGCCTCGGCCATGCGGTCGATGATCCGGCGGCTGGCGGTCGGCCGCATCAGGCCGGGAATGCCGACCCGCTCGCCGCCCCGCACGAGGATCTCGGCAAGGGCGAAGGCCAGCACGATGCAGCGGTCGCGCTTGGTTTCCCAGGCGAGCGGCGAGACGAACTGCATGGAGGCCGAGCGGTCCGGCCAGATCCAGACCGTGTGGGCGGCCTCCCATTCCTGCTCGCGCACATAGAGGTGCTGGTCGCGCGCCGAGCGGCGCCAGTCGATCCGGCTGCTCGCCTCGCCGTCGCCATAGCGGCGGAACTGCCAGAAGTTCTCGCCCGTGCCGGCGCGCCGGCGCCCGTGCAGGCCATGCACGACGCTGGCGGCCACGCGGCGCGCCTCCAGGACAAGGCGCGGCAGGGCGGCTGCCAGCATTTCGGCGTCACGGGTGAGCCGGCGGTTATGCTCCTCGCGATCCGGGGTGTCTGCGAGGCCGAACATGGTGTCACCGGAGGGCGCGCACGAGCGCGGCGATGGCCCCCTCCACCGTCATGCCGTCGGCGCGCGCGGTGAAGGACAGGGCCATGCGGTGCTTGAGAACGGGCTCGGCCAGCGCCACCACGTCCTCCACCGAGGGGGCGAGGCGCCCGTCGATCAGCGCACGGGCGCGCACGGCCAGCATGAGCGACTGCGAGGCGCGCGGGCCGGGGCCCCAGGCGATGGCATCGGCCAGCTCGCCCCGGGCGGCGCCGGGGCGGGCCGAGCGCACGAGCGTCAGGATCGCCTCGACCACCGATTCACCGACCGGCAGGCGGCGCACCAGCCGCTGGGCGGCGGTCAGATCCTCCACGGTGAGCGCCGGCTGCGGCCTCGTCTCCTCGGCTCCGGTGGTGTCGAACAGGATGCGCCGCTCGGCTTCCAGGTCCGGATAGCCGACATCGACCTGCATCAGGAAGCGGTCGAGCTGGGCTTCCGGCAACGGGTAGGTGCCTTCCTGCTCGAGCGGGTTCTGGGTGGCGAGCACGTGGAAGGGGCGCGGCAGGTCGTGACGCTCGCCGGCCACCGTCACGTGATATTCCTGCATGGACTGCAGCAGGGCCGACTGGGTGCGGGGCGAAGCGCGGTTGATCTCGTCGGCCATGAGGAGCTGCGTGAAGACCGGCCCCTTGATGAAGCGGAAGGCCCGCTTGCCGGAGGCGGCCTCCTCCAGCACCTCCGAGCCGATGATGTCGGAGGGCATCAGGTCTGGCGTGAACTGGATGCGCCGGGCATCGAGCCCGAGCACCGTGCCCATGGTCTCGACCAGCTTGGTCTTGGCCAGGCCCGGCAGGCCGACCAGCAGGGCATGACCGCCTGACAGGATGGTGATGAGCGCCTGGTCGATCACCGTCTGCTGGCCGAAGATCACGGCCGAGATGTTGGCACGGGCCTGACGCACCTGGGCGGCCGTCGTCTCGGCGGCGCGGATGATGGCATCTTCCATCCGTTCTGCGGGTTCGGCGGACATGACGTGCTCCCTTCGACTCGCAGGTCTCTCGCACTGCATCATGGCGGAAGCGTTGCGGCGGCGATAGGCGAGTCTTACGTTCGACATGGGGCTCGTCCACCGAATGTCGCCTGCGCGGGCCCCGGGTTCACCGAAACGTGAGGATCGAGACAGCGTGTCCAGCCCCCCGTCCGTCCCTGCCGGGCTCGACGACCTTGCCGGTGCCGTGAAGCGGGTGAAGGGGCCGCCGCCCGTTCACCTGTGGAATCCGCCCTATTGCGGCGATCTCGACATCCGCATCGGCGCCGACGGCACCTGGTACTATCTCAAGACCCCGATCGGCAGGCCGGCGCTGGTTCGCCTGTTTTCCTCCGTCCTGAAGAGGGAGGACGGCCGCTATTTCCTGGTGACCCCGGTCGAGAAGATCGGAATCACCGTGGATGACGCGCCCTTCGCCGCCGTCGAGATGCGGGTGGAGGGCGCGGGGCGGGACCGGCACATCGCGTTCCGCACCCAGGTGGATGAATGGGTGGAGGTCGGGCCGGACCATGCCCTGCGCTTCGAGACCGAGGCCGGAACCGGGGGGCTGAAGCCCTATGTCCATGTCCGCCGCGACCTGTGGGCCCGGGTCTCGCGCACGCTTTTTCACGATCTCGCGAGCCTCGGGGAGCTCGATGCCGTCGAGGGGCGCGACTGGTTCGGCGTCTATGCCGGAGGGCGTTTCTGGCCCATGGTGCCGGCCGCCGAACTTGAGGGGCTGATGTGATTCCGCTGTCGATCGACGCGTTCACCCGGCGGGTGAGCGAACGGCTGACGCTCGACGTGCCGACCGAACGGCAGGAGCTGTTCGGGGCCAGCGTGCCGGCCGCGGCCGCCGGCGAGGCCGGGCCGCCGCCGAAACCGGCGGCGGTGCTGGTGCCGGTGGTGGCGAAGGGCGAGGGCACGATCCTGCTCACCCAGCGCGCGGGCGATCTTCCCGACCATTCCGGCCAGATTGCCTTTCCCGGCGGCAAGGTCGATCCCGGCGATGCCAGTCCGCTGGAGACGGCCCTGCGCGAGGCGGAGGAGGAAATCGGCCTGTCGCGGGTGCATGTGCGGCCGCTCGGCTACATTCCGCCATTCCTGTCGCGCACCGGCTATCTCATCACCCCGGTGGTGGCGCTGGTGACGCCGCCCTTCCGCCTGCAGCCGAACCCGCGGGAGGTCGCCGATGTCTTCGAGGTGCCGCTGGCCTTCCTGATGGATCCCCGCAACCATCAGATGCAGTCGCGCGTCTGGCAGGGCGCCCGGCGGCATTTCTACGCCATGCCCTATGGCGAGCGCTATATCTGGGGCATCACGGCCTCGATCCTGCGCAACCTGTGGGAGCGGCTGGTCGCCGACGGCGCCGATCGGCCGCAGGTCACACGCCTGCCGCATGACGAGCCTCTTCCGTAAGAGGGGAAGCCGGCCTGCCGGCAGCCATTGGGAAACGTCCGGCCATGCGGATCGTCGTCAACGTCCTGCTCTTCCTGCTGCCCTTCGTGCTCTATGTCGGTTGGCTGCATCTGAAGGAGCGCAGCCCGTTCCTGAAGGAGCACTGGGACCGCAAGCCGGTGGTCTGGCTCGGCCTTTTCGGTCTGGTGCTCAGCGGCAGCTATTTCCTCTGGCACCTGTCGAAGCAGAGCAATGACCCGACCGCGGTCTATGAGCCGGCGCGCATGGAGAACGGCGTCTGGCATCCGGCGCGCCTGAGGCCGCGCACGCCCGCCGATGACGTGCGGCCCGAACCGTCGCGGCCCGCGCCATGACGGGCCCGGCGCCGCGCGACCTGCCGGCCCTGCCGCACTGGCTCGCCGAGGGGCCGGCGGCGCGCATCCTGTCTGTGCTCGACACCGATGGCGAGGAGGCGCGGGCGATCGGCGGTGCCGTGCGCAACTGGCTGCTCGGGGCCGAACCCGGCGACATCGACATCGCCACCACGGCGGTTCCTGCCGAGGTGGTCCGGCGGGTGACGGCTGCCGGCTTCAGGGCGGTTCCCACCGGCATCGAGCACGGGACCGTGACGGTGGTCGCCGAGGGACATGGGTTCGAGGTCACCACGCTGCGCGAGGATGTCCAGACGGATGGCCGGCGGGCGGTGGTGCGCTTCGGCCGCGACTGGCGGGCGGACGCCGCGCGCCGCGACTTCACCGTCAATGCCATGAGCCTGACCCGCAGCGGCGTCCTGTCCGATTTCTTCGGCGGGTGGGCGGATCTTGAGGCCCGCCGCATCCGGTTCATCGGCGATCCGCGCCAGCGGATCCGCGAGGACTATCTGCGCATCCTGCGCTTCTTCCGCTTCCACGCGACCTACGGGGCCGGGCCCGCCGATCCGGCGGCGCTGTCCGCCTGCATTGACGCGCGGGCCGGGCTTGCCGGCCTGTCGCGCGAGCGCATCCGCACCGAGCTCTTGAAGCTCCTCGCCGCGCCCGCTGCCGCGGACACGCTCGGCCTGATGAGCGAATCCGGCCTGGCCGTGCCGCTCCTCGGCGGGGTGGCGCTGCACCGGCATGTCGCCCGCCTGGCCGCCGTCGAGCAGGCCCTGTCGCTGGCGGTGGACCCGGTCCTGCGGCTGGCGGCGCTGGGCGTGCTGGTGCGCGAGGATGCCGCGCGGCTGAAGCAGCGGCTCGCCCTGTCCAACGAGGCCTTCCGCCGCCTCGACAGCATTGGCCACGGCTGGCACGACCTCGATCCGGCCCACGGGGAACCGGCGGCCAAGGCCGTGCTGTTCGCGGCCGGACCGCGCGGCTATCGCGACCGGGCGCTGGTCGCCTTCGCCCGCTCGGGCGCGCCCGTGACGGATGCCGGCTGGCACCGCCTTGCCAGCCTGCCGGAGCGCTGGCGGGCGCCATCGCTGCCGGTGGCCGGCGAGACATTCCTGCGTCGCGGCGTGCCGGAGGGACCGGCTCTCGGCGCGGCCATGGCCCGCTTCCGGGCCGCCTGGGTCGCGGCCGGCTTCCCCCTCGAGGCGGCAACGGTGGAGCGGCTGGTGGCCGCCGCCGTCGCGGGCGATGGCTAGACTTGCACGGTAACGGGCAACCTCCCGGCAACCACGCTCCGCTGCGTCATGCAACCGGTTTTCGTCAATTAATTGATGTGCAAGGTTTTTTTGGTTCAGTGCGCTGGTCCGCAGATGACTTCTGCGAGCGACCAGGGTCGAACGGGGCGAATGACCAGCAGATACGGCAAGGCCGGAACCGATCGCAAGCGCGAACTGCCCGTCGAGATCTATGTCTCGATGGTGGATGCGCTCTATGCCGATCTGCGCTCGTTCCTGTTCGGCATTGCCGCCGCCCTCGCCGGCACCCTCTATGCCGCCCATCTGACGGAAAGCCGCATCCTCGACATGTTCCCGGCGCTGATCGTGCTGATCGGCGCGGTGCGGACGCTGCGCATGGTGCAGTATCGCAAGCGCCGCGAGCAGGGGCTGAGCTATGACGAGGCGCGCCGATGGGAGCGCGAATACACGATCGGCGCCAATGCCTTCGTGTTCGCCATCGGCCTGTGGTGCCTTGCCACCTTCAACCTGACCGACAGCGCCGCCGCGCATCTGTTCTGCGTGTCGGTGGCCCTGTCCTACACGGTGGGCATCACCGGCCGGAACTTCGCCAATGGCCGCTTCGTCAACTACCAGATCGCGCTGCTGTCCGTGCCGCTGTGCGGCGGCATGTTCCTGACCGGCAATCCCGACTACATCATCCTGGCCTTCTTCGCCCTGCCGTTCTTCGGCTCGGTCCGCTCGATCACCACGCGCCTGCGCGACATCCTGCTGCATGCGCTCGTGGCCGAACGCGACGTGTCCATGCTGGCGACGCGCTTCGACACCGCGCTCAACAACATGCCGCATGGCCTGGCCATGCTGGATGCCAAGGGCCGGCTGCTCGTCGTCAACGAGCGCTGGGGCGAGATCCTGCCCTGCGACACCGGCGTTCTGGTCTCGGGGGCGCGCGCCGAGGCGCTGCTCGCCACCTATGTGGAGGCCGGGATCATTGCCGACCGCGAGGCCGCACGGGTGCGCGAGGCCATGGCCCGGCGGGTGCCGGGCCAGCCCGCGGAGCGGCTCGAGGTGGAGGCCAACGAGCGCAACCTCGAGGTCACGTTGCAGCCGATGGACTCCGGCGGCCTCGTCATCATCATCGAGGACGTGACCGAGAAGCGGCGCACCGAGGCGCGGCTCGCCCATGTATCCCGCCACGATGCGCTGACCGGCCTGCCCAACCGGACGCTGTTCCAGGAGCGGCTGGAGGCGGCCCTGGCCATGCGCGCCGAGGACGAGACGCTCGCGGTCCTGTTCGTCGACCTGGACAATTTCAAGCAGGTCAACGACACGCTCGGCCATACGGTCGGGGACACCCTGCTGATCGAGGTCGCCGACCGGCTGCGCTTCATCGTGGGCGAGAGCGACATCGTGGCCCGCTTCGGCGCCGACGAGTTCGTCATCCTGCAGACGGGCGCGCGCTGCGACAACGAGATCACCTCGCTGGCCGGGCGCATCATCGAGACAATCACCGACATGGCGCAGGTCGCCGGCATGCCCATTGCCGTCGGTGCCTCCGTCGGCATTGCGCTTGCGCCGCGCGACGGCCGTGATGCCGACCAGCTTCTCAAGTGCGCGGACATGGCCCTCAACCGCGCCAAGGACGGCGGCAAGGGCATCCTGCATTTCTACGAGGAGGAGATGGACCGCAAGGCGCAGGCGCGCCGCGCGATCGAGCTCGACCTGCGCAAGGCGATCCAGAACGACGAGCTGAGCGTCTTCTTCCAGCCGATGCTGAACCTCAAGACGCTGTCGATCACCACCTGCGAGGCGCTGGTGCGCTGGCAGCATCCGCAGCGCGGCATGGTTTCGCCGGCGGAGTTCGTGCCCATTGCCGAGGAGACGGGTCTGGTGGTGGAAATGGGCCGCCAGGTGCTGCGCAAGGCCTGCCATGCCTGCGCCGGATGGCCTCAGGCCGTGCGGGTCTCGGTCAACCTGTCGTCGGTCCAGTTCGAGCGCGACGACATCGTGGCCACCGTCCGGGCGGTGCTCGCCGAAACCGGGCTTGATCCCGGCCGGCTCGAACTGGAGATCACCGAAACGCTGCTGCTCAGTGATGCCGAGCGGGTCAGGGGCATCATGGAAACGCTGCGCGAGATGGGCGTGCGCCTGTCGCTCGACGATTTCGGCACCGGCTATTCGAGCCTGAGCTATCTGCACCGGTTCCCCCTGCAGAAGGTCAAGATCGACCGCTCCTTCGTCCGCAACATCGAGACGGACAAGCGCGCCCAGAAGCTGCTGCAGGGCGTCACGCGCCTGGGGGCGGACCTCGGTCTTCAGGTGGTGGTGGAGGGGGTCGAGACCCAGGGCCAGCTCAAGCTGATCGACGCCCCCGGGGTCGTCAGCGAGGTCCAGGGCTTCATCCTCAGCCCGGCCATCCCCGACCTCGACCTGCGCAGCATGCTCGGGCGGTCGGTCAAGGATCTCCTGAAGAAGGCCGCCTGAGCGGCCAGCGCCTGCCGCCACCGGCCCCTGGCGATCGGTCAGTGCCGGTGGTTGCCCGCAAGCGTGCAGCCGCGCGCCTGCTCCCGTCGTGAAGTCATCGGCCACGGCCGCCGCAAGGGAAGCGGCGGCCTTTGCATGTCGTGCTGGCCGGCCATGAGCCGGATCGACTGAGCCATGTCCTTGCGCATGCCGCTGATGAGCGGCGAACCGGCTCAGGCCGATATTGTCCTATACATTGTTTCAGTCCGGCAATCTTGGTGCATTGCCGCGAAGTCCATGCGGCTTCTGTTCGGGAGGTATCATAAGAACGACTATGTTTCTGTCCGTGTTTCCGGAATGTTGTTAACGATGTTTTAACCAAGCGCTTCCCAATTGTTAATTTTCGATTAAAGTTGTCGCCGCTGCACGAGCATTGTCCTGTCTTGCGTGTGAGGCGAATGCATGAATACGGTTAACGCACCGACGGCCTTCGCCAGGAACGTGATGGAACTGCTGGGCTGTATCGAATACAGGCTGGCTCAGACGCACGAGGAGAAGGAAGCGATCTACCGGTTGCGCTACGCGTGCTATCTGCGTGAGGGCGCGATACGTCCGAACCGCTCCCATCTCTTCCACGATGACTATGACCGGGCGCCGAACGTCTGGATCTTCGGCATCCATATCGGAGATCGTCTTGCAAGCTCGATCCGGGTCCATGTGGCGACGCCGGATGTGCCCATCTCGCCGGGCCTTGCGATCTTCAACGACATCCTCCAGCCGCGCATCGACCGGGGCGAGACCATCGTCGATCCGACCCGTTTCGTGGTCGATCACGACCTGTCGCGCCAGCATCCGGCGCTCGCCTACGCGACGGTGCGCCTTGGCATGCTGGCCTCCGAATATTTCGACGCGGACTATGCGCTGGCGACCGTGCGGCGCGAGCACCGGGCCTTCTACCGGCGGCTGCTGTGCATGGAGCCGGTTGGGGAACCGCGCCGCTATCCGAGCCTGAAGGATCCCATCAACCTGATGGGCGTGTCCTTCCCGCTGATGCGCCAGCGGGTCTATGACCGCTATCCCTTCCTGATCTCCAGCGCGGTGGAGCGGGACTTCCTGTTCGGCCGCTCCGCAGAGGCGCTTGCCCTGCGCGAGGCCATCCGGGCGCGCCGCGCCCTGGCCGCGCCGGCCGCGGTTGCCGGACAGGCGGCTGCCTGACAGGGTGAGGCCGGAGGTGGCCATGCGCTCCGGCCGTCGCACCCCCTTCGACACGTTCCGCCGCGGCCCGCGCCGACGCGACGACGGCTTCCTGCGCGAGACCTTCACCCTGCCGCGCGACCTGGCGCGCCAGAAGGCGCGCGAGGTCTTCGCGCGCTTCCCGAAGGCTGCCTACATGACCGAGGTCGAGTTCTGGCGAGAATGCGAGGACGGCTCGATCGAGTTCACGATGCGCCGCCTGCCGACAGCCGACTGACGTCCGGCTCACTCCTCCTCGCCATCCTCCTCCTCGTCGTCCTCGCCGTCCTCCTCCTCGTCCTCCTCGTCCTCCGGGCCGTCCTCCTCGAGGCCGGTCAGCGCCACGAGCGGAATGCGCTCGCGGAACAGGTCGCCCTCCTCGCCGATCCACAGGCAGGTGGCCTCGCCATCCTCCACCGCAGCCACCGTCAGGGCCTGTCCGCCCGATTTCAGCATCACCACGTCGCCGGCATTGAACGTCATCGGAAGCCTCCGTGTCAGGGACGGGCAAGCCTAGTCCGGCGACGTGACAGGCCGATCACCGGACGGCGACAGGCCGGTTGCAGGGCGGTTCAGCGGCGGGCGGCAAGGCTTGCCATGAGCGCACGGATGCCGAAGGTCCAGGGCGGGCATTCGGTGGACAGGCGCACCCGGTTGGTCAGGCTGCCGAGCTCGGGGCTGGCGATGGTGACGATGTCGCCGATGCGATGGGTAAAGCCCTTCCCCGGCGCGCCGCGGTCCTGGATCGGGGCGAACAGCGTGCCGCAATAGAGCACCAGCCCGTCCGGATACTGGTGGTGGGCGCCGATGGCCTGTCGGGCCAGATCCTCCACGTCGCGGGAGATTGCGGCCATGTCGCTGCGCCCGTCCAGCACGAAGCCATCCTCGCCGGTGACCGTGAGCGAGACCTTCATGGCCCGCACGGCATCGAGGCCGAAGGTTGCATCGAACAGGCGCACGAAGGGGCCGAGTGCGGCCGAGGCATTGTTGTCCTTGGCCTTGCCGAGCAGCAGGGCCGAGCGGCCCTCCACGTCGCGCAGGTTGACGTCATTGCCGAGCGTTGCCCCGACGATGCGCCCGTCGGAGGCAATCACCAGCACCACTTCCGGTTCCGGATTGTTCCAGGTGGAGATGGGATGCAGGCCGACATCGGCGCCGGTGCCGACCGAGGAGAGGACCGGTGCCTTGGTGAAGATCTCGGCATCCGGGCCGATGCCGACCTCCAGATATTGCGACCAGAGCCCGCGCTCCTGCAGGTGCGTCTTGAGGGCTGCGGCCTCGGGCGAGCCGGGCTTGAGGCCCTTCAGCTCGCCGCCGATGATCTCGCCGATCTCGGCGCGGATGGCGGCGGCCCGCTCGGGCGCGCCCTTGGCCTGCTCCTCGATGACCCGTTCCACCATCGAGATGGCGAAGGTGACGCCGGCGGCCTTCACCGCCTGGAGGTCGATCGGCGAGAGGAAGAAGGGCCGGGCGGGGTCGCGGCGGTCCGGCGGGGTATTGGCAAGGAGCTCGGCCAGTTCACCGACATGCTCGCCGGTCGCTCCGGCAAGGGCTGCTGCCGGATCGGGCCGGTCGAACAGGTCGGCGGTGGTCGGGAAGCTGGCGGTGACGTCGAAGACGCCGGCCGCGCGGATGGCGACGACCGAGGGGCCGAGGCCCGGACGCTCGACGCGGCCGACGAGGGTTCCGGCCGTGCCGTCGGCGGGCAGGGTGGTCTCGGGGGTGAGGGTAATGGCCATCAGATGCACCGCCCGCCATCGACTTCCAGAACCACGCCGGTCAGGAAATGGCCGGGATCGGCGGCCAGGAACAGCGCCGCATCGGCAATGTCCTTCGGCGTCGAAAGGCGGCCCATCGGAATGGAGGCGATGAACTTCGCCCGCATCTCGGGCGTGTCCTCGCCCATGAAGGTGCCGAGCAGCGGCGTGTCGCCCGCGACGGGGGCGAGCGCGCAGACGCGGATCCGGTCCGGGGCGAGTTCCACCGCCATGGACTTGGTCAGAAGGTTCACCGCGCCCTTGGACGCATTGTACCAGGCAAGGCCCGGGCGCGGCCGGATGCCGGCGGTCGAGCCGACATTGATGATGACGCCGCCCCCCTGCGCCCGCATGGCCGGGATGACGGCATGGGCGAAGTGGAAGATCGATTTCACGTTGACGTCGAAGACCCGGTCGAAGGTGGCCTCGTCCACCTCCAGCATCGGCCGGTTGCGGTGCGAGGTGCCGGCATTGTTGACGAGGATGTCGACCGTGCCGAAGCGCTCGATCGTCCTGGCCACGGCCCGCTGCACGTCCTTCGCCTTCGACACATCGCATTTCATGCCGAAGGCCTTGCGTCCGAACGGCCTTGCGGCCGCCTTCGCACCCTCCTCGTTCAGATCGAGGACGGCGACCCTGGCGCCCTCCCGCGCGAAGGTCTCGACGATGCCGAGACCGAAGCCCTGGGCGCCACCGGTCACGATGGCGACCTTGTCCTTGAGACGCATGCTGTTCCTCCTGAGGGGATTGTTTCGGCTGGCAAAGGCCGGTGAAAGGCTATTCGGCCGCAAGCGGGCGCGGAACACCCGGCTGGATACGCGCGATGTCGTCGGCCGCTGCATGGCCGGCATGGGCCAGATCGTACCGCATCTGCAGGGTCAGCCAAGATTCCGGGCTGACGCGGAAGTAGCGGGCAAGGCGCAGGGCCGTATCGGGGGTCACGCCGGTTTCCTCCCGAAGCAGCCGCTCGATACGGGTGCGTGGAACCCCGAGGGCCCTGGCGAGCCCGTAGGCGGTCAGGCCAAGCGGCTCCATGAACTCAAGTCTCAGCATCTCGCCGGGATGGATCGGAGGGCGCAGACCCGTGCCAGGTTCCAGGTCACCCGGATCGATCGGGGTGTCAGTGGTAATCGCAGACTTCGACATCCTCTGCCCCTTCCTCCGTCCAGCGGAAACAGACGCGCCACTGATCGTTGATCCGGATGGACCACTGCCCCTGCCTGTCACCCTTCAGGCGTTCCAGCCGGTTGCCCGGCGGGCTCGCAAGCTCGGCAACGTCCCGCGCCGTATCGAGTCGCTGCAGCTTGCGATAGGCCGGTGCCACGACGTCGCCGGGAAACCCCCTGGGATGCCCGCCGGCGTGGAGAATGCGGCTCCGCCTGTCCCTGAAGCTCCGGATCATCGGCGCCGGCACCACCCGCGACACGTATCATCGGACGATACGTATCATTGGATGATACGTCAACCGTGGTTGATGACGATGGTCTTGGAGGCGGAGAACTCGTAGAGCGCCTCGAAGCCCTTCTCGCGGCCGTGACCGGACTTCTTGACGCCGCCGAAGGGCAGTTCGATGCCGCCGCCGGCGCCATAGCCATTGACGAAGACCTGGCCGCAGCGCATGGCCCGCGCCACCCGCATGGACCGCTTCGCATCGCGGCTCCAGATGCCGGCCACCAGGCCGAAATCGGTGCCATTGGCGAGGCGCACGGCGTCCTCCTCGTCCTCGAAGGGGATGGCCGAGAGCACGGGGCCGAAGACCTCGTCCCGGGCCAGCCGGTTGGAGCGCGGCACCGGGCCGAACAGGGTGGGGGCGACGTAATAGCCGTTGGGCGGCAGGTTCGGCGCGAGCTCGCCCTCCGCCAGCACCGGAATGCCGTCGGCGCGGGCGCGGGCGACGAAGTCCTCGACGCGCTTCTTCTGGCCCGGCGTGATCATCGGGCCGCAGTCGAGATCCATGTCCCAGGCGCCGACGCGCACGGTGCGGAACCGGTCGGCCACGCGCTCCACCAGCTCGTCATAGGCCGGCCGCTCGATGAGCAGGCGCGATCCGGCCGAGCAGGTCTGGCCGCCATTCTGGATGATGGCATTGACCAGAACCGGCACGGCCGCGTCGAAATCGGCATCGCGGAACACCACCTGGGGCGACTTGCCGCCGAGCTCCAGCGTGCAGCCGATGTGGTTCTTCGCGGCCGCCGCCTGGATCAGCGTGCCGACCTCCGGCGAGCCGGTGAAGGAGATGAAATCGATGCCGGGATGGGAGGACAGCGCCGCGCCGGCCTCCTCGCCAAGGCCGGTGACGAGGTTGATGACGCCCGGCGGGAAGCCGACCTCCAGCGCCAGTTCGCAGATGCGGATGAGCGACAGGCAGGCATCCTCGGCCGGCTTGACCACGCAGGTATTGCCGCAGGCCAGCGAGGCGGCGACCGACCGGCCGAAGATCTGCGCCGGGTAGTTCCAGGGCACGATATGCCCGGTGACGCCATGCGGATCGCGCACCACGGCGACGGTGTAGCCGTTGAGGAAGGGAATGGTCTCGCCATGCACCTTGTCGGCGGCCGTGCCATAGAACTCGAAATAGCGCGCGGCGGCCGTGATGTCGGCCTTGCCCTGTTTGGCCGGCTTGCCGGTGTCGATGCTCTCCAGCATCGACAGCTCCTCATGGTTGGCGAGGATGGCCTCGCCGAGCTTGCAGAGCAGGCGGCCGCGCTCGGTGGCGGTCATGCGGCCCCAGGGGCCCTCCTCGAAGGCCTTGCGCGCGGCGGCCACGGCCCGGTCGATGTCCTCGGCGCCGGAACGTGGCATGTGGGTGAGAAGAGCGCCGTCGCAGGGGCCGATCACGTCCAGGAGCCTGCCGCCGATCGCGGGCTCCTGGCGGCCATCGACGATGTTGAGGAAGGGCCGCGCGAAGGCGCGGGCGGCAGAGGAACTGGTCTGGACGGTCATGTCGGCCTCCCCGGGGCGGTCTCCATCAATGCCCGGCCGGTCCGGCGCGGGAGCGGCCGGCACGCTAGCGGCAGCGCCCGGGGTGCGGAAGAGGGCAGGGCCGCATGCCAGACCCGGCGCGGCGGCTGCTCAGTAGCGGGACAGAAGCTGAGCGACGGCCAGAAGCCCGCCTGCGCCCGCACCGACCCCGATCAGGAACAGGGCGAGGCCGCCGGCCACACCGCGGGGCCGGCCGACTGCCACCGGTGGCGCTGGTGGTGGCGCGGGCGCCGGGGAGGGGGCCGGGGCGGCGACGGCCGTTGCCGGGGGCGCCCCGCCGATCAGATCGGTCCGGCTGGCGGTCGCCTGCGACACCAGGCGGACCGTGGAGGTCGTGACGGGCGCCGCGCGGTCGTCGCGATCGCACTCGTGGAGCGTCGGGGCGGCTGGCCGTTCGGCGGGATCGGCGGGCGGGCGTTCCGCCGGGTGGGCGACGGCCTCGGCGCGGACAGGCGGCAGGGCCAGCAGGCGTTGGCGTTCGATCAGCCGGCGGGCCATGTAGCGCGTGATGCGGTCGGCGACCTCGGCGGGGTCGGCGCTTTCGGCCAGCACGATGCGGCCGTCGCGCGTGTCCTGGAGGAAGCGGTAGGTGCGCCGGTCGCGGCCCATCTCGACAAAGGCGATCATGTCGATCCACAGGCGCGGCGTCTCGCCCGGGGTCAGGCCGATGTCGAACAGGTCGATGCCCTGCGGCACTTCGGCGAAGGTGGGGGCGAGCCGGTCACGCAGGATGGCGAGGCGCGCCTCGGCCGCCTCGCGCAGGGCGACCACCACGCCGGTGCGCTCGGCCTCCTCGATCCTTGCCGCCCGCAGGGCATCGGTCAGCGGGCGCGACGCAGGGTCCGTCATGGCGGGGCCGTCCTCCGCGGGTCTGGCTGCTCGCAGGTCATGGTGAAGGCATTCTAAAGCCTCCCGCGCCGGCGCCCAAGGGCCTGTGCCAACAATGGAGGGGATGCTGAGGCCGGCGGGCACGCGAATCGCGCAACACCCGTGGAGCGCGCGGCGCCGGTTCCGGATGGCTCGCGCGCCGCAGGCCGGAGACAGATCTCCTTCCGTGCCACGTCACCGTGACCCTTCGGCAACATGAAGAAAATTGCAGGTCTTGCAGGCCGCAATGGGCGCGCGAAAGCCGGCGGAAAACGTTGACGCCGGGCCGTTGCTGGCAACACAACTTGTTCCATGAAAGAGTCGGGCGATGGCGGATCGCTCGCAATCGATATGGAGACTCCTGATGAGGAAAGTGCTTGTGGCAACAGCGATGGCGCTGGGCGTTGCGAGCGGCGCGCAGGCGGCGGATCTTGCGGCCCCGCGCACGCCGATCGCCGCGGCGGTCGTCGCGCCGGCGTTCAGCTGGACCGGGTTCTATGTTGGCGGATTTCTGGGTGGCAGCAATGTCCGGTCGTTTGTCGCTGCCCCAACCCTTGTGGGATTTGACGGGACGGTCAACCGGACCGGCGTGGTGATCGGAGCACTTGCCGGCTACAACTACCAGATCAATTCCCTCGTCGTCGGTCTGGAAGGAGAACTTGGCTGGCGCTTCAACAATGGCTCGGTTCTTGTCGGGCCAGGTCCTGACACGCGCATCGATGTTCGCAATGACTTCAATGCTCGCATTCGCGGGCGTCTTGGTGTCGCCATTGATCGAGCCCATCTTTACGCAGCGGGCGGTTTGTCCATCGGCAACCAGCGCCTCGGGCTGACCAATCTGCTCGGTCCTGAAACCTTCTCCGGCTCGAAGACGCTTGTCGGATTCAACCTCGGCGTTGGATTGGAATATGCGTTCACCCCAAACTGGGTTGGTCGGGTTGAGTATATCTACGATTACTATCAGCGCTACACGGTCACGCCGCCCGTCTTCTTCGCGGCCCGCCGCGTCGCCACTGACGAGCACACCATCCGTGTCGGCCTGAGCTATCTCTTCTCGACCGGACCTTCGGCGGTTGTCGCGCGCTACTGATCGTCAGAACAAAACACGGGGCATGCGAGGGGCCGCCTTCGGGCGGCCCTTTCCGTTTCGGTCCGGGGCTGCCCGCCCGGCTTGACCGGGCGGACCTGTCGGCGCCTCCCGGAACCCTTTTCTCGCCAGCCGCGTTGCCTGACGGGATTGGGGCGGCAGCCCGCACCGGGAACTGTCGCGCCGCGGGTCGCCGCGGTCGATGCCGCCAGGAGACAGGGCATGATCATTCAGGTTGCAGCCGAACTCGACTACAGCTTCGATGCGCCGACGCAGGTGATCCTCGACGTCCTGCCGGCGAACGCGCCGGACCAGACCATCCTGGAAGAGAGCCTGACGCTGACGGACGGGGCCTGGCAGCGCGATATCGCACCCGATGGCCGCCGCCGGTTGCGCGGCGTGGTCGCGGGGCGGGTGTCGATCGCCTATCGCGGCACGATCGACAATGGCTCACGGCTGCTCCTGCCGCCGGCCGCCCACCAATCCCCCTGGACCGAACTGCCCGACGCGGTCCTGCCCTTCCTGCTCCCGAGCCGCTACTGCCCCAGCGACCGCTTCGCCCGATTCGCCGGCCGCACCTTCGGCGGGGCCGGCGATGGCGTTGCCCTGGTCATGGCGGTCATGGACTGGCTCGCCGAGCATGTCGACTACGTTCCGGGCAGCAGCGCCGCCCATACCGGTGCCGAGCACACCTTCACCACCCGGTCCGGCGTGTGCCGGGACTTCACGCATCTGGCCATCACGTTCTGTCGCGCCCTCGGCATTCCGGCCCGAGCCGTTGGTGCCTATGCCGTCGATCTCGATCCGCCGGATTTTCATGCGGTGACGGAGGTTTATCTCGACGGCGCCTGGTGGCTGGTCGATCCGACCCGCCTTGCACCGGTGGCGGGGCTGGTGCGCATTGCCGACGGTCGCGACGCAGCAGACATCGCCTTCATGACCAGCGACGGGCCCGCCACCCTCCTGTCACAGGCCGTCATGGTCTCGCGGCAGTCCGCCCAGCCGGTCCGGCGCCGCGCCTGAAGGGAAGGCGTGGAGCTGGCGCAGTGCCTCGCCCGCCACCATGGCGCTTGCCACTGCCACGTTGAGCGAGCGCAGGCCGGGGCGCATCGGGATGAGGATGCGGGCATCGGCGGCCGCATGGACGGTGTCCGGCACGCCGGACGACTCACGGCCCGCCAGAACCACATCGCCGGGCCGGAAGGCGAAGGCGGGATAGGGCAGGGCGGCGCGGGTGGTCATCAGCACGAGCCGGCGTCCCCTCTGGCGTCGCCAGGCGTCGAAGGCGGCGAAATCATCGTGGCGCACCCAGTCGACGTGGTCGAGATAATCCATGCCGGCGCGACGGAAGGCCGAGCCCGACACCGGGAAGCCGGCCGGTTCGATGATGTCGGCGGACAGGCCGAGACAGGCGCACAGCCGCAGGATCGTGCCCGTGTTCTGGGCGATGTCCGGCTGGTAAAGGGCAAGGCGGATCATCCGCGCGTCCTCGTGCGTGTCCGGCCGGCCGTCAGGCGCCGGTTCCGATGCGTTGATATCCCTGCGGTCATCGGACAGCCCCGCCGAGAGCGTGTGACGAAGGTGCCATATGTCGCATTCACGTGTGCTGATCCATGCACTGGACATCACCTTATAACGGTGCGAATAAGCCTTCGCCGAAACAGGTTCCCGAGCGGATTCCCGTGATATGGCCCTCCCCCGGGGGCATGCCGGCGACGAGGCGCCCCCTTGACGGCAGCCTCGCGCGGGGCGAGAGGGTCCGCGCCGGATCTGGACGGGAGCCCTGATGGCTCCGGCGGCGCGATCGAGGCCCCTGGCCGGGCTGTGAGCGAAAGGACGAAGACAGTGGCAAGCGTTCAACATGCCGAGGGCGATCGCCGCGATTTCCTGTTCCTGGCAACGGGCGCGGCGGTGGCGGTGGGTGGTGCTGCGGCGATCTGGCCGTTCATCAGCCAGCTCGCCCCCGATGTCGGGACCGTGGCGGCCGGTGCCCCGCTGGAGATCGACCTCGCGCCGATCGCCGACGGCTCCCAGATCAAGATCCTCTGGCGCGGCAAGCCCTATTTCGTGCGCAACCGCACCGCCGCCGAGATCAAGGCGGCGCAGGATGTGGATCTGTCCACCCTGCGCGACCCGCAGCCTGATTCGGCGCGCGTCAAGGCGGGCCACGAGAAGTGGCTGATCACGGCCGCCAACTGCACCCATCTGGGCTGCGTG
Organism: Phreatobacter sp.; assembly: GCA_046295035.1. Lineage (GTDB taxonomy): Bacteria > Pseudomonadota > Alphaproteobacteria > Rhizobiales > Phreatobacteraceae > Phreatobacter. The sequence goes on along the minus strand of JBKBOA010000011.1, from coordinate 28,937 downwards.
CCGCTCGGCAACCAGGGTGACTATGGCGGCTGGTTCTGCCCCTGCCACGGTTCGCATTTCGATACGTCGGGCCGTATCCGCAAGGGCCCGGCGCCGACCAACCTGCCCGTGCCGCAATACGAGTTCGTCTCGGATACGCGCATCCGCATCACCGGCGCCGCCGTCGCCTGACGAAGGTTTCAGAGGTTAGAACATCATGCAGGGCCATTCCCATTACGTCCCGAAGTCGGGCATCGGAAAGTGGATGGACGCGCGCCTGCCGCTGCCGCGCCTCGTCTATGATTCCTTCGTTGCCTATCCCGTGCCGAAGAACCTGAACTATGCCTGGACCTTCGGCGGCATCCTGTCGGTCATGCTGGTGTCGCAGATCATCACCGGCGTGGTCCTGGCGATGCACTACACGCCGCATGTCGATCTCGCGTTCAACTCGATCGAGAAGATCATGCGGGACGTCAATTACGGCTGGATGATCCGCTATCTCCATGCGGTGGGCGCGTCGATGTTCTTCGTCGCCGTCTACATCCACATCTTCCGCGGCATGTATTACGGCTCCTACAAGGCGCCGCGCGAGGTGCTGTGGATCCTCGGCGTGATCATCTACCTCCTGATGATGGCGACCGCCTTCATGGGCTATGTGCTGCCCTGGGGCCAGATGTCGCTGTGGGGCGCGGTGGTCATCACCAACCTTTTCTCCGCCATTCCGTGGGTCGGCCCGACCATCGTGGAGTTCCTGTGGGGCGGCTATTCGGTCGATAACCCGACGCTGAACCGCTTCTTCTCGCTGCACTACCTGCTGCCGTTCATGATCGCCGGCGTGGTGGTGCTGCATGTGTGGGCGCTGCATGTCACCGGCCAGAACAACCCGACGGGCGTCGAGGTGAAGGACGTCAAGAAGGACACCGTGCCGTTCACGCCCTATGCCACGCTGAAGGATGCGGTCGGCCTCGTCGCCTTCTTCTTCGTGTTCATGTACTTCGCCTTCTTCCAGCCGAACTATCTCGGCCACGCCGTCAACTACGTGCCGGCCGACCCGCTGGTGACGCCGCCGCATATCGTTCCGGAATGGTACTTCCTGCCGTTCTACGCGATCCTGCGCGCCATCACCTTCGACGTGAACCTGATCATCTTCACGATCCCCTCGAAGCTCGGCGGCGTGCTGGCCATGTTCGCGGCCATCGCGGTGCTCGCCTTCCTGCCCTGGCTTGACACCTCGAAGGTCAAGTCCTCGGCCTACCGGCCGCTGCACAAGCAGTTCTTCTGGGCCTTCGTGGTGGTCTGCGTGATGCTGGGCTGGCTCGGCTCCAAGCCGGCCGAATATCCCTACACGGTGCTGTCGCTCATCTTCACCGGGCTGTACTTCGCCTATTTCCTGGTGGTGCTGCCGCTGCTCGGCCTGTTCGAGACGCCCAGGAAGCTGCCGGCCTCGATCGCCGATGCCGTGCTGGAGAAGAAGGGCAAGGGCTCTGCGCCGGTCACGGCCGGCGCGACGGCCGCTCCCGAGAGCCGGGGCTGAGGCAGGCGGGAACAAGGATCAGAACGATGACGCGTCTTTCCCTCAGGCTCGCGGCCGCAGGCCTTATCGGCCTTGGCCTTTTCGCCGCCGCGCCGCTCAAGGCCGCCGAGCAGGTGCCTCCGCCGCGGGCGTCGTGGAGCTTCTCGGGCATGTTCGGCCTCTACGACCGGGCCCAGCTGCAGCGCGGCTTCCAGGTCTACAAGGAGGTCTGCGCGGCCTGCCACGGCATCAGCCTGGTGTCCTTCCGCAACCTGTCGCAGCCGGGCGGTCCGGGCTTCACCGATGCCCAGGCGGCGGCGCTGGCGGCCGACTGGATGCACAAGGTGCGCGAGATCGGCGATGACGGCCAGCCGGCCGAACGCGCGCCCCGTCTTGCCGACCGCATTCCCGGTCCCTTCGCCAATGTGAAGGCGGCCGAGGCGGCTCATGGCGGCAAGGCGCCGCCGGACCTGTCGCTGATGGCCAAGGCCCGCTCCTACGAGCGCGGCTTTCCCTGGTTCATCTTCGACATCTTCACGCTGTACCAGGAGCAGGGCCCGGACTACGTCAAGGCCTTCCTGACTGGCTACGAGGACGGCCACGAGACCCCGCCGGGCACGCATTACAACAAGTACTATCCCGGCAATTTCGTCGCCATGCCGAACGTGTTGCAGGACGGCCAGGTGACCTATTCCGACGGCACCCCGCAGACCGCGCGCCAGTATGCGGCCGACGTCGCCGCCTTCCTGATGTGGACGGCGGAGCCGCACCTGGAGGCGCGCAAGCGCATCGGCTTCCAGGTCCTGGCCTTCCTGCTGATGCTGTTCTTCCTGGTCTATTTCACCAAGAAGAAGGTCTGGTCGCGGCTCGAGAGCCACGCCTGACCGACCTGCGATCCGGGGTTGACGAAGGGCCGCGCAAGCGGCCCTTCTTCGTTGGCGGTCGCGGTGTGGAGGTGCGGGAATGGCGCGGGCGGTGCTCGGCATCATGGGCGGGTCAGGGCTCTACGACCTGCCGGGGCTCGTGGACGTCGAGGAGCTCCCGATCGCCTCGCCCTGGGGGGAACCGTCGGCCCCGCCGCAGCGCGGGCGGATCGGCGGGACGACCATCGTCTTCATGCCGCGCCATGGCCGCGGCCATGCGATCGGCCCGTCCGACATCAATTACCGCGCCAATATCGACGTCATGAAGCGGGCCGGGGTGACCGATCTCGTCTCCCTGTCGGCGGTCGGCTCGTTCAAGGAGGATCTGCCACCCGGCCTGTTCGTGCTGGCCGACCAGTTCGTCGACCGCACCTCGCGGCGCGAGTCGAGTTTCTTCGGGCGCGGCTGCGTGGCGCATGTCGCCTTCTCGCACCCGGTCGCGCCCCTGTTGCAGCAGCGCGTGGCGGCGGCGGCGCGCGCCGAGGGCATCGATCACCGGACCGGCGGCACGGCTGTCTGCATGGAGGGACCGGCCTTCTCCACATTGGCGGAGAGCCTGTTCCACAAGGCCCAGGGCTGGGATCTCATCGGCATGACCTCCATGCCCGAGGCCAAGCTCGCCCGGGAGGCGGAGATCTCCTACGCCTTCGTCGGCATGGTCACCGATTTCGACGCCTGGCACGAGGAACTCGGTCCCGTGGACGTGGCGCAGGTGATCCATCATCTCCACGCCAATGCCGACAGGGCCCGGCGGCTGGTGGCCCGGCTCGCCCGCGATTTCCCCGCCGAGCACGAGCCTTGCCCGATCGGGTCGGACCGGGCGCTCGACAGGGCCATCATCACCGCGCCTGAGGCGCGCGATCCGGCCCTGCTCGCCAGGCTCGATGCGGTGGCCGGGCGGGTGCTCGCCGCGCGTCCGGCCTGACGGGTCAGAACCAGGACCAGTAGCCGTAGCGCCAGCCGCCGGTGACGAACAGGAGCATGCCGAAGACCAGCTTCAGCAGCAGGGCCGCGACGATGACCGCGGGAATGGCGGCCAGCGTCGCCTTGAAGAAGAAGCCCATCAGCCGGGTGAACGGCACGTCGAGGGCCGTCACGGCCACCGGCGTCGGCCCGGGCGCATAGGCGGGCGGGGGAGCCGGCGGCAGCGGCTGCTGCGGCATGGGGGACTGGGGCATGGGGGATTGGGGCATGGTCATGGCACTCTCCGCAGGCGCAGGGGCGGGTTCCTGCCCGCTTTTCCTGATGATCGCGTTGTGGCTATGACTTACGAAGCGGCCGGCCGGCGCGCCAATGAATTCGCGGTAAGGTTCGATCCTCCATGACCGTCGTCGACGACCTGAAACAGGCCATCCGGACCATTCCCGATTATCCGAAGCCGGGGATCATGTTCCGCGACATCACCACCTTGCTTGGCAATGCCCGGGCATTCCGGCGAGCGGTCGACGAACTTGTGCAGCCCTGGGCCGGCGCCAAGGTGGACCAGGTGGCGGGCATCGAGGCGCGTGGCTTCATCCTCGGCGGGGCGGTGGCGCACCAGCTCTCGGCGGGCTTCGTGCCCATCCGCAAGAAGGGCAAGCTGCCGCACGCCACGGTCCGCATGGCCTATGCGCTGGAATATGGCACCGACGAGATGGAGATCCACGTCGATGCCCTCCGGCCGGCCGAGCGGGTCATCCTGGTCGATGACCTGATCGCCACCGGCGGCACGGCCGAAGGGGCCGTGAAGCTGCTGCGCCAGATCGGCGCCGAGGTTGTGGCCGCCTGCTTCATCGTCGACCTGCCCGAGCTCGGCGGGGCAAACCGCTTGCGCGCGCTGGACGTACCGGTGAGAACGCTGGTGGCCTTCGAGGGTCATTGATCATGAGGCACGCGCTCGGCGAGGGCCCGTCACGGCGGATGGTTCTCACGGGAGCAGGGCTCGCCGCCGCGGCATGGGCGGGCGCCGCGGCCGCGCAGGAGGGCTCCGGCCCCGCCGGACGCTGGCTTGCCGAGGATATCGACGGGGGCGGGGTCGTCGACCGCATCCAGACGGTGCTCGACATCGCCGCCGACGGGCGAGTGACCGGCTCCGGCGGCTGCAACCGCATCGTCGGGCAGGTGCGGATCGAGGGTGCCGCCATCGCTTTCTCGCAGATGGCCTCCACCCGCATGGCCTGTCCGCCGGCGGTCATGGACCAGGAGGCGAAGTTCCTCGCCGCGCTCGGACAGGTCAGCCGCTGGCGGATCGACGAACCGCGCCGCAAGCTCATCCTGGAGGATGCGACGGGCAAGGTGCTGGTCGTGCTGGCGCGGCACGCCGGCTGAGGCGGGGGCCTCAACCGGAAAGGCCATGGAGGCGCTTATCTGCGCGTCCATGGCCTTGTGGGCACCGTCCGCCCGGCGCCCGGCGCGCCCTGAAGCGCGCGACTTTCCTGAAACCCTGGCTTCAACCCGCCGGTGGCCGGCTGCCTCGTGGGCATGAACGCCCGAACTTGCGGCCGGTTCCGCACCAGGATCCTTCGGAGCGGCGCTGCCGGCCGGCGCCGACAGTGGCGCCCGTTGCCGTCATGCGGTTGCCAGCTGGCCCGACGGCAGAAGGGCAGGCGTGGCACCGATGGCGTGGAAGCCCCGTCGCGGAGCCTGTCATCGCACCGCGACGTTTCAGTCCGGTGGCGGGGGGAGAATCACCGTCTTTCCGGGGCGATCGCGCGTGCGTGTCGCCTCGGCGCGTCACATCGGCAGGAATACCGAGCCCTCGAAGGAAAAGACCAGGTCGCCGTGCTGGTTGATGCCGGTGTTCAGCGAGAAGACGATGCCCGTGCCGGGCCGCGAGGCCAGCGGCCGCTTGCCGGTGTACTCGGTGAAATAGCTCACCGTGTCGCCGGCCCGGACCGGCTTCGGCCATTTCAGGTTGCGGAACCCGCCCGAAGGGCCGTTCCAGCGCGGCGGCAGGCCCCTGGCCGCGCGCTCGGCCGCGATGCGCTTGCCGTGCTCCACCTTGAGCCGCATCCAGATGCTGCCGGTGTGCCAGCCGGAAGCCACGAGGCCGCCGAAATGGGTGGCCGCGCCGGCTTCCTCCGAGAGATGGAACGGCTGGGGGTCATACTGGCGGGCAAAGGCGATGATGGCCTCCGGCGTGAAGGTGTAGGAGCCGAGCTCCTCGCGGGCGCCGATGAGGATGTCGTCGTACATGGCTCAGCCCGCTCCCGGATGACGGCGGCCGAACAGGATGGGGTTGGTCTGTTCCATCACCACCTCGCCCTTCTGGTTCATCAGCTCGAAGCGGAAGCGGACGATGCCCCGGTCCGGCTTCGAGGCCGAGGGGCGAGCCTCCAGCACCTCGCGCCGGACGGAGAGGATATCGCCCGGAAAGACCGGCTTCAGCCACCGCACCTCGTCGATGCCGGGCGAGCCGAGGGAGGTCGACCCGTTCATGAAGCCGTCGAACATCATCCGCATCATGATCGAGCAGGAATGCCAGCCGGAGGCGGCCAGCCCGCCGAGCATGGAGGCCTTTCCCGCCTCCTCGTCGAGGTGGAACGGCTGCGGGTCGAACTGGCTCGCAAAGGCGATGATCTCCTCCTTCGTGACCTCGTAGGCGCCGAAGGTGACGATCTCGCCGGGCACGAAATCCTCGAAGGCGGGGGAAAGGATCGGTTCGATCATGTAGTCTGGCCAGAGCGGAAGTTCGCATTCGGCGACCCCGGCAAGGGCCGGAGGGTCGTGGTTGACGATGTCCCGGATGCGGCTCTGGTCCACCGGCGGATCGGCGTGTCGGGCCAGTTGCCGCAATCGCCCGCTTGCCGCCCGGGCAAGGCGGCGCGTCTCTTTTGTACCTCCTCGGGCCTTTGGCGGGATGCTTCGGCGATCGGCTCCCACGCGTGCGCGATCCGACCGCGGACCGCTCTCGAAGCGCCATCGGCGCGGGCGTCGGGCTCGATCATGCTGAGCGCCGGGATGGCATCATCGCGGGTCATGGCGGTGAGGATATCACGGCTTGTCCGTCGTCCGACAACCCGCCGGAGGGAGGACGTCAGGTGGCGAAGCGGAAGTGCAGCACGTCACCGTCGGCGACCACGTAGTCCTTGCCCTCGAGCCTGAGCTTGCCGGCATCGCGGGCACCGGCCTCGCCGTTCAGGGCGACATAGTCGGCGAAGGCGATGGTCTCGGCGCGGATGAAGCCCTTCTCGAAGTCGGAATGGATGACGCCGGCGGCCTGCGGGGCGCGCGTGCCCTTGGTGATGGTCCAGGCGCGCGCCTCCTTCGGCCCCACCGTGAAATAGGTGACCAGCGACAGCAATTCGTAGCCCGCCCGGATCACCCGGTTGAGGCCCGGCTCGGCCAGGCCGACGGCCGCGAGGAAGTCCTTCTGATCCTCCGGGGGCATGACCGCGATCTCGCTCTCGATCTTGGCCGAGACGACCACGGCGCGGGCACCCTCGGCCCGCGCCCGTTCGAACACGCGATCGGAGAAGCTGTTGCCCTTGTCGGCCGAGGCTTCCTCGACATTGCAGACATAGAGCACCGGCTTGGCGGTGAGCAGGTTCAGCATGGCGAAGGCCTTTTCCTCCTCCGGCTTGACCTCGGTCATGCGCGCCGGGCGGCCGTCGCGCAGGTGGGCGAGCGCGCGGTTGATCAGGTCGACCTGTTCCTTCGCCTCCTTGTCGCCGGAGCGCGCCTTCTTCTCCAGGCCCACCACCCGCTTCTCCAGGCTCTCGAGGTCGGCCAGCATCAGCTCGGTCTCGATGGTCTCGATGTCGGCGATGGGGTCGACCTTGCCCTCGACATGGGTGATGTCGCCGTCCTCGAAGCAGCGCACGACATGGGCGATGGCATCCACCTCCCGGATATTGGCCAGGAACTGGTTGCCGAGGCCCTCGCCCTTCGATGCGCCGCGCACGATGCCGGCAATGTCCACGAAGGTGATGCGGGTCGGGATGATCTGGGCCGACTTGCCGATGGCGGCGAGCTGGTCCAGGCGCGGATCGGGCACGGCCACGTCGCCCACATTCGGCTCGATGGTGCAGAAGGGATAGTTGGCCGCCTGCGCCGCCGCGGTCTGCGTCAGCGCGTTGAAGAGGGTCGACTTGCCGACGTTCGGCAGGCCGACAATGCCGCATTTGAAGCCCATGAGGGGTGATCCGTTCTCCGTTAGGGTGCCTTGTCCGGCGCCGGTGTCGGGGTGTCAAGGTTTCGGCGGGCGCTCGGCCTCGCCGGGCCGCTTCACCTCGCCCCAGCCGCGGCCCTCCATGGCGAGATGGACGCGGTTCTGGAACGAGGCATCCTCGCCGGCGGCCAGCGCCTCGGCATGATCGGCGATCGCCGCGCACAGATCCTCCACCCAGGGCAGCTCGGCCCTGGCGAAGTCGTTCAGCACATAGGCCTGGACCAGCGCCTTGTCGCCGGGATGGCCGATGCCCATGCGGACGCGGCGATAGTCATTGCCGCACTGGGCGGTGATCGAGCGCAGGCCGTTGTGGCCGGCATTGCCGCCGCCGGTCTTCACCCGCAGCTTCGCCGGCGGCAGGTCGAGCTCGTCGTGAAAGACGATGACCCTGTCGAGCGGAATCCTGAAGAAGCGCATGGCCTCGCCCACGGACCGGCCGCTCTCGTTCATGTAGGTCATGGGCATGACCAGCAGGGCCCGGTGGGGGCCGATGGTGCCTTCCGCGCAAAGCCCCTGGAACCGCTGGCGCCAGGGCGCGAACCGATGCCGGCCATGGATGGCCTCGGCGGCCATGAAGCCGATATTGTGGCGGTTGTTCCGGTACTTTGCCCCGGGATTGCCGAGGCCGGCCATCAGGATCATCGCTTCGGTCCCGTGACATGCCGTCAACGAAAAGGGCGCCCGCAGGGGCGCCCTGATCCGTGGCGGGGCAGGCGCCCGTGCGCGGCTTACTTCTTGGCTTCGGCAGCCGCCTCGGCCGGCGCGGCCTCGGCCTCGGCGAAGCCCGACGGCGCGACGATCGACAGGAGCGTGGTGTCGCTGCCAGCCACGGCGCTGGTGCCAGCCGGCAGCTTCACGTCGGCCAGATGGACCGAGGAGCCGATGTTCAGCTCGGAAATGTCCACGTCGATGCCCTCGGGGATCTGGTCCGCATCGACCATGAGGGTCAGCGAATGGACGACCAGGTTGACCGTGCCACCGCGCTTGACGCCGGGGGAGACGTCGGCGCCCTTCACGTGGATCGGAATGTCGACGCGGATCTTGGCGCCTTCGCCGAGGCGGAGGAAATCGACATGGAGGGGCATGTCGCGCACCGGGTCGAGCTGGTAGTCGCGCGGGATGACGCGGTGCTTCTGGCCATCGACATCGATGGAGAAGACGGTCGACAGGAAGTGCCCGGCATAGATGCGCTGGTGCAGCGTCTTGAAGTCGACGGAAATCAGGAGCGGGGGCTTCTTGTCCCCGTAGATGACGCCGGGCACGCGGCCCTTGCGACGTTCGGCGCGTGCGGCCCCCTTGCCGCCCTTCGCGCGGACCGTCGCCGACATCGGAATGATGGCAGCCATGGTCAGTTCTCCAAAAGAAAGACCCGCGGCGGGAGCCTCCAGGGGTGCGGAGAATGCCACGGGACGGCCGGGCTATAGCCGAAACGGGTTGGAGGGGCAAGGCGGACGCGGCTCTCGCCTCGGACGGCCACAAGCCCCTATGCTCAGGGCCGGACGCCCGCCGGAGCCCGTGCCATGCCGCCTGTCCGCGCCGCTGCCCTCGCCCTTGCCGGCCTGCTTGCCGGGAGCCCGCCCGCCCTGGCGCAATCGGTCTATGAGCGGCTGAGCGGCCCCTCCGCCGACCGCGATCCCTGCTATGCGCGTGTCTATGACGGCGATCACCTTGCCCGCCATCCGCGCCAGCGCGTGGCGCGCATGGCGCTGAAGCGCCAGCGGTTCGATCTGGCGGCCGAGAACAATCCCCGCACCTTTTCGGTTCAGCTCGCCTTCCAGCTGCGCGGCATCGACGACAGCTATGCGGTCGTCGGCATCTGCCGCACGGCCGGCCTGCGTGCAGACTGTTCCGGGGAGGGCGACACGGGCGCGTTCCGCCTGTCGTTTGCCGGCGAGGCGCTGCGGATCGAGGTGGTCGGGCGGCTGGAGGTGGAGGGTGAACGCGGATCAGGCCCCGATCTCGCCCGCAGCGACGATCGGGTGTTCCTGCTCGGACCGGCCCGGCCGGCCGCCTGCGCGAGCGGCAACTTACGGGCTATTCGTCGCGGCCGAGAACGCCGTTGAGGGCGGCCATCAGGTTCTCGAGGCTCAGCGGCCGGAAGGTGAAGACGACGCGCCTTGCACCGGCCGGAACCTCGACGCCGCGGAACAGGACGTCGGTGCGCAGGAGCGGCCTGCGCTCGCCATCGACCTCCACCTCCCAGCCGGGATACCAGCTTTCGTGCAGGGTCAGCACGGTGTTGACCGAGGTCTCGACAGCGATCTCGATGCGGTCCGGCCGCCAGGAGACGATCTCCGCCCGGCCGGGCTGACGGGCGATCTGGGCATAGGTCTGGCGCAGGTCGTCGTCGTCGTCGACCATGACCTCGGAGGAGCCGAGACCGGTCGGGTAGCGGCCGCCATCGATGAACATGTCGGCATCGGCAATGCGGACGGTGCCGGCCAGGGCGACGCGCGGGGCGACGGACGGCAGGCGGTAGATCCACACCTTCGGGCCGGCCACGAGCATGTCCCGGGTTCGCCAGCGCGCGAGATTCGGCATGAGTTCGATCGGCCGGTCGAGCACGACATATTCCAGCCCGAGCACCCGCGCGAGGTCGGAGTCATAGCCGGGGAACGAGGCCGGAAACAGCCGGTGCTGGACGACATAGGGGCTCTCGCCCGGGGACACGAGCCGGTCATAGGCGCCGATGCGCAGCGGATTGTAGCCGTTGGTGGCCTCCAGGCCGTAGATCATCGCGGCGTTCTGCCAGGGGCCGCCCAGGCCAACGACTTCCACGCGCGGGCGGTGGGCGCCGGTGGTCCGGGCCGCGATCTCGCGGCGCAGGACGGCGAGGATCTCGGCCGTCTCGCCGTCGGGCCGCTCCAGCGCAGCATAATAGGCGCGCGGCTCGGCGTTCATGGACGAGGCGGCATTGCGCCAGACCAGCTCGCCGGCCGTGAAGGCCACGGCGAGGCTCGCCGCGACCAGACGCGCGCGGGCTGAGGCAGCGGCAACCACCAGCAGCAGCCCCAGCCCGGCATAGATGGGAAGGACCTTGAGAACCTCGACGGTCGCCTGCAGGGACTTGCCGGAGCGTCCGGAGAACTGGATGGCCCAGCCGATGACCCCGAGCACCAGCAGACCGACCAGCGCCAGGGCCCAGCGCGGCGCCTTCGGCAGGCCCCGCCGGACATAGTCGGACACCAGCCAGCCGGCGAGATAGGCGAAGGCGAGCACCAGGAGGAACAGCCCGCCCACGGGCCGGCGGAACTGCCGGATGGCGCTGACATGCTCGAACAGGAACGGAAAGACCGGTGTGTAGCGGCCGAGCGCATAGGCAAGACCGGCGAGCGCCACGAAGGCGATCATCCGGCGGCCCGATGCCACGATCCGGCCACCGGCCAGGCCGTGCCAGAGGATGAGCAGGGCCGTCAGGCTGCCCATGAACATGTAGTTGAAGGCCCGGTCGGTGGTATCGATGCCCGGGCGGGTGCCGTGGCCCGGTCCCCAGTCGCCGATCTCCGACGGATTGAGCGAGCCCAGCACATTGGGGGCGATGAAATTGGCGATGTTGGGCGGAAACAGCGAGGAGCGCAGCGCATTCTCGATCTCGATGTCCGGCCGGTTGGAGAAGGCGGCGAACTGGGCGGTGAGCAGCAGCGGCACGATCAGGACCGCGAGGCCGACGAAGCCCATGGTCAGGATGACCGTCGCCCGGCTCAGGAGGAAGCGCAGCGGCTGCGGCTGGACGACGATGTTGCGCATGGCGATCAGCGCCAGGACAACACAGAGGAGCATCGGCGCCTGGGTGCGGCCGAGTGCGATCTGGGCGGCCACCAGCGCAAAGCCGACGGCAGCCAGATGCGAGCGGCGCTCGAGGGCGACATCCAGCAGCAGCCAGGCCAGCGGGAACAGGCCGAAGGCGATGATGATGCCGGTGTGATTCATCCGGCTCGAGACCACGCCGCCGAGCATGAAGATGCAGGCCGCCAGGACCGATGCGGCCACCGGCCAGCCGAAGCGCCGTCCATGGACGACGATGGCCAGGCCCCCGACCAGCAGATGCGCATAGATGGCCAGGTCGAAGGCCAGCAGCGAGGGCTCGCGCTGGAAGAAGGCCCAGATGAGGAAGGGCGGGTTGAAGATCAGGGATTGCGGGTCGGCCACGCTCGGATGGCCGGCATAGTGATAGGGGTTCCAGAACGGCGTGGAGCCGTCATGGATCGCGCCCGCCATGAACCGGAAGAAGGCGTAGAACTGGTTCTTGGAATCCCAGGGAACGACGAGATCGAACAGGCTCCACTGAAGCCAGGCCATCAGCCAGACCAGGACGACGGCCGCAAGGCCGATCCACAGATCCCGCCGGTGACCATCCGTTCCGGGGTTCGAAGGCGCAAAGCCGGCCAGCCACGCCTCGGCTCTCTGGCCGAAGGCCCGCACACTGCGACCCTGGAACATGCGAGTTGGTCCCCAGAACGCGGTCTTCCGCCGCGACGGGATCACTCAATCGTGATCGTGGCATTTTTGCAAGATGTTTCGGCACTTCGTGGCTTTGCCGGGCAGTTTTGTGAGCACCATTGTGGCGGACCGGTCCCGGCTTGCCGTGGCCGGGGCAAGCGGCGATAAGGAGCAGATGGCAACGGTTGACCGTCCGCAATCCACCTATGGCGGCCTGAGGGGGTGGATGGCCAATGCCGCATCGCGTCTTGCCGTGCTCGGCGAGGCCGCGGGCCGGCGCTTCAACGAGGTGATGCCGAAGGGGCTCTATGCCCGTTCGCTGATCATCGTCATCGCGCCCATCGTCATTCTGCAGTCGGTGGTTGCCTATGTGTTCATGGAGCGGCACTGGCAGCTCGTGACCCATCGCCTGTCGGCCGCCGTGACGCAGGACATCGCGGCGCTCATCGACATCCACAAGACCTATCCCCAGGACCGGGACTACGAGACGTTGCGGCGGATCGCGCGGGACCGGCTGAACCTGACTGTCGAGATCCTGCCGCCCGAGCCCCTGCCGGCCCCCGGACCGCGGCCCTTCTTCGACGTGCTGGATGCGGCGCTGTCGCGCGAGATCGGCCTGCAGATCGGCCGGCCGTTCTGGCTCGACACGGTCGGCAATTCGGCACTGATCGAGATCCGCATCCAGCTGGAGAACGGCTCGATCATGAAGGTCTTTGCCCGCCGGGGCATGGCCTATGCCTCCAACAGCCACATCTTTCTGGTCTGGATGGTGATTGCCTCGCTGGTGCTGATCTCCATCGCCATCCTGTTCCTGCGCAACCAGATCCGGCCGATCCAGGCGCTGGCCGCCGCCGCCGAGGAGTTCGGCAAGGGGCGGGAGGTGGTCGGTTTCCGGCCACGCGGGGCGAGCGAGGTGCGGGCGGCGGCCCTGGCCTTCATCGAGATGAAGCGGCGCATCGAGCGGCAGATCGACCAGCGCACCACCATGCTGGCCGGCGTCAGCCATGACCTGCGCACCGTGCTGACCCGCCTCAAGCTGGAACTGGCCCTGATGCCGGACGGACCGGAGAGCGAGGCCATGCGCCGGGATGTCGACGAGATGGGGCGCATGCTGGAGGGCTATCTCGCCTTTGCCCGCGGCGATTCCGGCGAGCCGCCGCGCCCGACCGACATGCAGGCCCTTCTGGGGGAACTCAGGGACGATGTCGCGCGCGGCGGCGACGAGATCAGCCTGTCCTATCACGGCGAGCCGATCGTCAAGGTCCGGCCCGATGCCTTCCGTCGCTGCATCGGCAACCTGGTGGCCAATTCCGTCCGCCACGCCACCACCATCGCGCTGGCGGGCCATCGGGACCATCGCTGGCTGACGGTGACGGTGGACGACGACGGCCCCGGCATCCCGCCGGAGCGACGCGAGGACGTGTTCAAGCCGTTCCTCAGGCTCGACGATGCCCGCAATGTCGACGAGGGCGGTTCGGGGCTCGGGCTTGCCATCGCCCGCGACATCGCCCGCTCGCACGGCGGCGAGATCACGCTGTCCGACAGCCCGCTGGGCGGACTGCGAGCAACGGTCCGGGTGCCGGTGTGACCCGGGGCGTCAGGCGGCCTCGGGCAGGGGATCCTCGCCGAACAGCCGCCGCTTCACCATCAGTGCCAGATCGTGGACGACGAGCGACAGGTGCCCGCCGGTGATCGCCGCCGAGACCGCCATGCCGGCGAGCCAGTAGCCGGGCATGGACGACAGGGCATTGGTCGGCGCGGGAATCCGGCTTGCCTGGTCGAGAATGGGCTGCATCCAGATGGCGAGCAGCGCGAGAAGGGCGAGACCGCCGAAGATGATCGCGCTGGTGCGCATGTTGGCCAGCGGCCGGCTCGGGCCCACGAAAGGCCGGACGGCGCCGATCAGCGCGAGCGTGAGGATCACGGCCCAGGAGACGGCGTGGCTGCCGGCATAGACCTGGGCCTCGAAGATGCGGCCGGCATCCACCAGGGCGTTCACGCGCATGTCGAGGGTGGCCCCCGACATCCAGAACACGGCCAGCCGGTAGTGCGGCACCGGCTCGACCAGCGCCCAGCCCGTGGTTGCCGCCGCCAGCGCGATGGCTGCGACATAGATCGCGCAGAAGGTGACAACCAGCCGTTTCATGTGCCTGTCCCGCATGCCCCGGCGGCGACGTTAGGCTGCGCCAGGATGCCGCGGCAACGGAATGGTTAAAAGACGGTTAACAAGCGCGTCCGTTGGCGTGCATCAGATGCTGAAGGGCCATCAGTGATTGCATTCACAGATGTGCGGCGCGCTGTTTCTGAACGGTGGCCGAACAGCGGGCAACAGCGCGAAAAATATACATTTCCGCAGGCTCTGGCGCGGGTTCGGCGCCGCGCCTAGATGCCCGCCGCCATGGCTCTGGAATGGCCATGCGAGGAGGGGCCCATGGACGGCATGCGCGCCGCATTCGAAGAGGCAGTCACGCTTCGGCAGGCCAAGAAACTCATCCAGTGCATGGCGCACGAGCAGAGCTTCCTGCTCCTGTCGGCGCCCGGCCTCGGCAAGTCCGAGATGGTCTATGAGGCCGCCCGCGAGGCCGGGCTGGCGTGCCGCTCGCTGCTCGGAACCCAGATCGCACCGGAGGATGTCAGCGGCGTGCCGCGCATCGTCGGCGAGCGCTCCGTCTTCTGCCCGCCGCGCATCCTGCTTCCCGAACAGCCCGAGCCCTTCTGCCTGTTCCTCGACGAACTGCCCGCCTGTGCCCCCGACGTTCAGAAGGCGTTCTACTCGCTGCTGCTGGAGCGCCGGCTCGGCGAGCATGTCCTGCCGCCGGGCACCTGGGTGGTGGCCGCCGGCAACCGCCTGCAGGACCGCGCGCTGGTGCGTGCCATGAGCTCGGCGCTGGTCAACCGCGTGACCATGCTGAATCTGCGCATCGATACCGACGAATGGCTGGTCTGGGCGCAGCAGCACGGCATCCGCAGCGAGATCCGCAGCTTCATCCGCACCATCCCCGATGCCCTGATGCGGCCGGTCCCGGCCGACCCGGTGCCGTTCTCGACGCCACGGGCCTGGGCGCAGCTGTCGCGGGCCCTCGATCTGGCCGAGCGGTCCAAGCTGCTCGACAACGGCACGCGCCGGGCGCTCGCCTTCGGCCGGCTGTCACCGGAGGATGCGGTGGTGTTCTGTGCGCTGGCAGAGGAGCAGATCGGCGCGATCCGGCCGTTGGACGACTATCTGCGCCGGCCCGACCTGCTCCCGAAGAGCGATTCCGCACGCTGGTTCGTGCTCGACTGCATCCGCCAGCATGTGCGCGAGGGCCGTGCCAGCGGGCTGAAGCCGGCGGCCATCAACCGGTTCCTCAGAAGCCTGTCGGCCGAGCACCAGCTGATGATGGTCGCCGGCATGGTCGAGACCTGGGGCGCGCTCGGCGCCGACAAGGCCATGCTCGCCCTCCTGCGCAAGGTCACGGCAGCATGAGCCGGCCGGCTGTGCCTTCGCCGGATCATGGCGCCACGCTCGCCCGCATCACGCGAGGCCTTCGCATGGTGACGGCACCGCTGCCGCATCTGTCGGGCCTTGCCGCGGCCGTGCGCGTGGACATCGACGAGCGCGTGCCGACCATGGGCGTCTTTGCCTCCGGCCGGCTGGTCGCCAATCCGGCCTTCACGGCGCGCCTGTCGCAGGACGATCTCGTCTTCGTGCTGGCCCACGAGCTCCTGCACCTTGCCCTGCGCACCCACGAGCGGGCGAAGGGGGCGAGCCACATCGAGTTCAACTACGCCCATGACTACATCATCAACGACATGCTGAGGCATGCCCTCGGCGTCGCCACGATTCCGGCGGGCGGGCTCGACATGCCCGGCGCCCGCGAGAAATCGGCCGAGGAGATCGTCCTCGAACTGCGCCGCAACGGGCAGTTCATGACCTCGCGCAGCCAGGTCTGGGAGGGGCGGGCCGTCTCGGTCCGCGACCTGCTCGAGGCGGCGGCGCAGGCGCCCGACGGTGCCCCCGGCGACGTGCTGGATGCGGCCCGCGAGAAGGCGATGTTCCCCGAGGATGCGGCGGACGCCGCCGAGCGCGCCCGCGCGATCCGCGATCTTGCCGCGCGCGGCATGGCGCTGGCGAGGGCCATCGGCAGCCTGCGCGGGCGTGGCTCCGATGCCGGCGGCGAGACGAAGCCGGTGCGGGCGCTGCGCGGGCTGACCCCTGCGCCCTGGCATGCGGTAATGCAGACCTGGCTGGAGGGTGTCTCGCCGGGCGAGCGGACCTATATGCGCGCCTCGCGCCGCGGCATGGACCAGGGCGGCGACATGGTCCTGCCGGGCCGGCGGCGACATGGCTGGCTGCTCAATGTCGTGCTCGATACGTCCGCATCCATGGCCGATGACATTCCATTGGCGCTCGGCGCCCTGGCGGACTTTGCCGAGGCGGTCGGCATCGACGTGATCCGCGTGGTCCAGTGCGACACGGTGGTGACGTCCGACGAGGAACTGTCGTCGGCCGAACTCGCCGAGTACGAGGTCCGGGGCCATGGCGGCAGCGACATGACGCCGGCGCTCATGGCGCTGGCCGCGGATCCGCGCGTGACCGCCGCCGTGGTGATCACCGATGGCGAAATCGCCTATCCCCCGGAAGCCCCGCCCTATGCGCTGATGTGGGCGCTGCCGCGCCCGATGCCGAGCTTCCAGCCCCCCTATGGCCGCGTGGTCATCCTGCAGAGAGGCGACAAGCCATGAAAGTGGTTCAGGAACTGGTCTCCTATTTCGACCGGCAAGGACAGCTCTCGCGCCGGCAGCTGCGGACCATCCTCGACAGGCATCAGGTGGCGAGCGATGCGCCGGCCACCATGCACGGGCTCTGCGAGCAGGTCGGTGCGATCTACTATTTCCGCGTCACGGGCGTGACCGAGGGCCAGCTGTGGGGGACGGACATCTATTCGGGTGATTCCACCATCGGGGCCGCGGCCGTTCACCAGGGGCTGCTGAAGCCCGGCGAGGCGAAGGTTCTACGGGTCACGGTGGTCACGCCGCCCGACCATTTTCCCGGAACGACCCGTCACGGCGTGACCAGCACGGAATATGGCCGCTATCCCTATGCCTGGGTGCTATCGGCCATCTGACGGGTGAGCCAACCGGTCCCGGCCGGTTCCTTCCGTCCGGGCCTTGCCCTAGCGTGGCGCTCCTGCCCGAAGGAGCTGCCATGTCGACCACCGCCAGCATGCCCGCCGCCATCCGCCGCTGGCACGAGATTGCCGAGGCCCGCGACATTGCCGGCCTGGAGGCCCTGCTGACCGAGGACGCGGTGTTCGAGAGTCCGGTGGTCCACACCCCGCAGGCCGGCCGGCCGATCGTGCTGCGCTACCTGTCGGCGGCCTTCGACGTGCTCAACAACGAGCATTTCCGCTATCCGAACGCCTGGTACGGCGAGCGCTCGGCGATCCTGGAATTCGTCACCGAGGTCGACGGCATCACGGTCAACGGCATCGACATGATCACCTGGGACGGGGACAACCGCATCGTCCACTTCAAGGTGATGGTCAGGCCCCTGAAGGCCATCACCATCCTGCACGAGAAGATGCGCGAAAGGCTGATGGCGATGGCCGGCAAGGCCGGGTGAGGCTCTCAGTTCGCCGCGCCGTGACACACGGTCGGGGCCGAAACCGGCTGGCCGGCCGGGCGGAATTTCAGCACCAGCGAGCCGCCGAGGATCTGGCCGTTGGGAACCCAGTCGCCGGCCACCGTCATGGTCGGCGGGTTCGCCGTGCACGGGCAGGGGCCGCAAAAGGTCACGGGACGCTGACCCATCGACTGGCCGGGCCCGGCTGCCTCAGCGGCGGCGCCGAGGCCGATGGCGAGCACGAGGCCGGCGAGGGCGGAGGAGGCGAAGCGGGCCGACATCGCGGCATCTGCCTTCGGGGCCGGGCAGGGGCCGCGGCTGGTGGCTGGACTTGCCCGTGGGTCGCGCCGGCGCGGGAAAAGGTTCAGGAACCGGGACGAGCGGTCAGCCGCGCGGCGCTGGCCGGCAGCCTTCGGCGAGGCGGGTTGCGCGCGGGTCGCCGGGGACGAAGCGCAGCGTGATGCGCGAACCCATGGTTCCGGACTGGACCCAGGTGCCGGGAACCGACATGACCGGCCTTTCCTCCTGGCACAGGCAGCCGGTGCAGTAGAGGACGGACCGGGCGTGACGGGCGGGACCATCGCCGGACAGGCCGAGGGCGCCCGCAAGCGCGATGCCGGCGGCGGTCAGCGTGGACAGGGGCGAAAAGGACATCGCGGAGGGCCTTCCTGCGCGCGGAGACGGAACGGCAACGCAGCGGGGAGCCCGCGGGTTCCCCCTGCGTCCGCATCGGATGTTGGACATCCCGGCGAGAGGCGCCGTGTCGCCCGGGAGTGCCGCGAAGAGGGGCCCGGAAGCCACTCACTTGACCATGGGTCGCGGCGGCTGGGCAAAGGGTTCAACACACAATCGAAGGGCCCGCCCCGGATGGGGCAGGCCCTTGCAAGGCGGTTGCGGAAGGCGGGTGAGGCTCAGCGCAGCTCGGCGCAGAACTTCTGGATCTTCTCGCAGGCGGTGGTCAGCGTCTCGGTCGATTCCGCATAGGACAGGCGGAAGGCCGGACCGAGGCCGAAGGCCGTGCCGTGAACGACGGCGACGCCCTCGCTCTCGACCAGCTCCATGGCGAAGTCCTCGTCGGTGGCGATGATCTTGCCCGACGGCGCCTTCTTGCCGATCACGCCCTCGAGCGAGGGATAGACGTAGAAGGCACCCTCCGGGGTCGGGCAGGACAGGCCGCTTGCCTGGTTCAGCATGGACACGACGAGGTCGCGGCGCTGCTCGAAGGCCTTGCGCCGCTCGGGAATGTAGTGCTGCGTGCCGTTCAGCGCCTCGACCGCCGCCCACTGGGCGATGGAGTTGGCGCCCGAGGTCTGCTGGCCCTGAACCAGGTCCATGGCCTTGATGAGCGGCTCGGGCCCGGCCGCGTAGCCGATGCGCCAGCCGGTCATCGCATAGGCCTTGGAGACGCCGTTCATGGTCAGGGTGCGCTCGTAGAGGCGCGGCTCGACCTGGGCCGGTGTCGTGAAGGTGAAGTCGCCATAGACGAGGTGCTCGTACATGTCGTCGGTGAGGATCCACACATGCGGATGGCGCACCAGCACATCGGTCAGCGCCTTCAGCTCGTCGCGGGTATAGGCCGCGCCCGTCGGGTTCGACGGCGAGTTGAACACGAACCACTTCGTCTTCGGCGTGATCGCCTTGTCGAGGGCTTCGGCGGTCAGCTTGTAGTTGGTCTCGGGGCCGGCCGAAACGAAGGTCGGCGTGCCGCCGCACAGCGCCACCATTTCCGGATAGGAGACCCAGTAGGGCGCCGGGATCAGCACCTCGTCGCCGGGGTTCAGCGTGGCGAGGAAGGCGTTGAACAGCACCTGCTTGCCGCCGGTGCAGACGATGGCCTGCTGCCACTTGTAGTCGAGCCCGTTCTCGCGCTTGAACTTGGCCACGATCGCCTGGCGCAGCTCGGTGATGCCGGAGACCGCCGTGTACTTGGTCTTGCCCTCGGCGATCGCCCTGATGGCCGCCATCTTGATGTTGTCGGGCGTGTCGAAGTCGGGCTCACCCGCCGACAGCGAGATGACCTTCCGGCCCTGGGCATTCAGATCCCTGGCCTTCTGTGCCATGGCAATGGTGGCAGAGGGCTTCACGCGCTGAAGGGCGTCGGCGAGAAAGGCCATCGGGCGGGCTCCGTCGAGTTTGAATTTCTCCCGAGGGGCGCTAAGACGAGACCATCAATCCGCGGCCGAACCCCGGCGGTTCGGGCGCGACCTTTAGTCTCGCCCGCACAGGGCCACAAGCGAAAATCCTTCATGGGAGGCATCACGATGAGCGACATTCTCCGGGCCACGCGCCGCCACGTCCTTCTCTGTGCCGGTGCCCTCCTTGCCGCTCCGCCCTTCGTGCGCACCGCCGCGGCCCAGGCCTGGTCGCCCTCGCGGCCGATCCGCCTCGTCGTCGCCTATCCGGCCGGCGGGCCGACCGATGCCATTGCCCGCGTGGTGGCGCAGGACATTTCCGGCCCGCTCGGACAGAATGTCGTGGTGGAGAACATCGGCGGCGCCTCCGGGGCGATCGGCACGCGGCAGGTGGCCCGCGCCGAGCCGGACGGCCACACCATCACCTTCGGCAACAACCAGACCCACGGGAACAACATGTTCCTGATGAAGGAGCCCGGCTACGATGCGGTGAAGGATTTCGCGCCGCTCGCCGGAGCCGGCGCCTTCGAGCACATCTTCGTCGTCAGGAACGACCTGCCTGTTCGCACCATCCCGGAGCTGATCGCGCTGGCCAAGGCCCGGCCCGGCGAGCTCAACTACGGCTCCACCGGCATCGGCTCCGGTTCGCACCTGTCGACCGAGCTGTTCATGGTCCGAACCGGCATCAAGATGACCCATGTTCCCTATCGCGGTGCCGCCCCGCTGGTGCAGGACATTGTCGGCAACCGGGTCGACGTCGCCAATTCCACCATGGCCAGCGTGTTCACCCAGATCCAGGCCGGCACGCTGCGCGGCATCGCCATCGGATCGCCGCAGCGCAATCCGCGCCTGCCCGAGATCGCGACCCTGCGCGAGCAGGGCGTCAACGGCGCCGATGCCGAGAGCTGGACCGGCTTCTTCGCTCCGGCCGCCACGCCCCAGCCGGCACTCGACCGCCTGTCGCGCGAGATCCTCGCCTCGCTCGGCCGGCCGGCCGTGGTGGAGGCCATCACCAAGCTCGGCTTCACCATCACCGCCCGCGATCCGGCCGCCTTCAAGCCCTACCACGCCCAGGAAATGCAGACCTGGGCGGAGATCATCAAGGCGGCGAACATCCAGCCCTCGGGCTGATGGCCGCGGCCGGAAACCTTTTCTTCGCCCCTTGATGCCAAGGTGCCCCGAAACCATCCGGGGCCCCCATGCTGGAGCACGTCCGTCGCGGTGACTGGCTGACCGAGGAGCGGGCGCGCGCCTATGCGCTGATGGTCGCGCTCTTCGGCGCCGCTGCCCTCCTGTTCGTCTGGGCCACCGGCGGCCCGATGACCGACCGGTTCGGCCGGCCCATCGGCACCGACTTCTCGGGCATGTGGACAGCCGGGCGCATGGTCGTGGGCGGCGATGCCCGCGGCCTGTTCGATCCCGAGACCCATTTCGCCTTCCAGCGGCAGGTGTTCGGCAATCCCGAGATCGACGTCTTCGGCTGGCACTATCCGCCCTTCTTCCTGGCCGTCGCCTTCCTCCTCGGTGCGATGCCCTATCTGCCGGCGCTGCTGGCCTGGCAGGCCTCGACCCTGGCCCTCTACCTTGCCGCGGTGCGGGCGATCGCCCCGCCACACCGGGCGGTTCTGGTCGTGGCCATCGGCTTTCCGGCCGTGTTCGTCACGCTCGGCCATGGGCACAATGCCTTCCTGACGGCCGGCCTGCTCGGCTTCGGCCTCTACTGGCTCGGGCGCCGTCCGCTGCTCGCCGGCCTGTGCATCGGGCTGCTCGCCTACAAGCCGCAGTTCGGGCTGGTGCTGCCGGTCGTCATGGTGCTCGGCGGGCACTGGCGGGCGGTGGCCGCAGCCGGGGCGACCGTGGTCGCGATGAGCCTCGCGGTGACCCTGTGGCTCGGCCCCGAGGTCTGGACAGCGTTTCTCAAGGGCGCGGTCTTCACCCGCGAGGTGATCCTGGAGCAGGGCATCACGGGCTGGCACAAGATCCAGTCGACCTTTTCCGCCTTCCGCGCCTTCGGCGCCTCGCTGCCGCTGGCCTATGCCGCCCAGGCCGGAGTAACAGCCGCGGTCGTTGTGACGCTCGCCGTGGCGGCCTGGCGGCGGGTGGACAGCCGCCTCCTCGCGGCCATGACCGCCACCGGTGCGCTCCTGGCCACGCCCTACAGCCTCGACTACGACATGACCGTGCTGGGCATTGCCATCGCCTTCGCGGCTGCCCATGGCGCCGAGAAGGGTTTTGCTCCCTTCGAGAAGAGCCTCGTCGCCCTGGTCTGGCTCGTGCCGCTGGTTGCGCGGGCCTCCATGATGACGATCGGCCTGCCTGCCGGAGTTCTGGTCATGGCCGGCTTCTTCACATTCCTTGCCGCGCGAGCCTTCTCGGCTGTCCCGGCTGTTCCCTCGCACGGCTGGAGTGCTGCCCGTGGCTGAACCTGCAAAGCGGTCCGCCAATCCTGCCCGCCCGCTCTTCACCGGGCCGGCGCGCGCCCTCATCGACGACCTCGCCAGCCGGCTGTCGGCTTCGATCGACCGGCGCCCGGCCGTGGCCGTGCTGCTACCCTGCTACAACGAGGCCACGACCATTGCCGCGACGGTCACGGCCTTCCGCGCCTCGCTGCCGGAGGCGCGCATCTATGTCTATGACAACAATTCCACCGACGGGACAGCCGCGTGCGCCGCAGCGGCCGGTGCCATCGTCCGTCACGAACCCTACCAGGGCAAGGGCAATGTGGTGCGCCGCATGTTCGCGGACATCGACGCCGACATCTACGTGATGGCCGATGGCGACATGACCTATGACCCCTCGGCTGCGCCGACCCTGGTCGAGCTGCTGCTGCGCGAGCAGCTGGACATGGTGGTGGGGGCGCGGGTCGATACGGAGGCGGCCGCCTATCGGCGCGGCCACAGGCTGGGCAATGCCCTGTTCAACCGGATCACCTTCGCGCTGTTCGGCTCGCCCTTCAAGGACATCTTCTCCGGCTATCGCGTGTTCTCGCGGCGCTTCGTCAAGTCGTTCCCGGCGGCCTCCTCGGGGTTCGAGATCGAGGCGGAACTGACGGTTCACGCGCTCGACCTGAAGCTGCGGACGGACGAGGTGCCGCTGCCCTATGGCCGGCGTCCGGACAATTCCCATTCGAAGCTGAAGACCTATCGTGACGGCGCGCGCATCCTGTGGACGCTCGTCAACATGTATCGCGCCATCCAGCCGCTCCGGTTCTACGGCCTGATCGCCGCAGTGCTGGCGCTGACCAGCCTTGGCCTGGCGGCGCCCATCATCCAGACCTATCTGGCAACCGGTCTGGTGCCGCGGTTTCCCACCGCCATCCTGTCGGCGGCGGTCATGCAGCTGGCCTTCCTGATGCTCGTCTGCGGGCTGATCGTGGATGCGATCTCCGGCGGGCGGCGCGAGATGAAGCGCATGCGCTATCTCGAATTGCGGGCGCTCGAGGCGCCGGAGGGCGCGAGCCCACCAGACGTTCGCCGTGGCGGATGACTTTTGCCATATCGTTCGCTATATCGAACGATATGGATCTGATCCTTCACGCCATGCAGCGCTCGGCCAATTGCTACAAGGTGCGTCTTGCTCTGGCGCACCTGGCCTTGCCGTTCCGGCTGCGCGATGTCGACATCCTGCGCGGTGATACGCGAACGCCTGAGTTTCTCGCCATGAATCCGCGCGGGCGGGTTCCCGTCCTGCAGCTCCGGGACGGCACGGTGCTGATCGAATCCAATGCCATCCTGATGTATCTGGGCGAAGGCACCGCCCTGGTGCCGAAGGACAAGGTGGAGCGGGCGCGGATGATGCAGTGGCTGTTCTTCGAGCAGAACTCACACCATCCCTCCATTGGCGAGGCGCGGTTCTGGCTGTCGCTGATCCCGGGTGGCCGGGAACTGAAGCGCGACCTCATCGACGAGTGGATGGAGAACGGCGAGGCGGCGCTGGCGCGCATGGATGCGCAGCTCGCCGTCAGCCCCTACATTGCCGGCGACAGCTTCACGCTGGCGGATATCGCCCTCTACGCCAACACCCATGTGGCGCATGAGGCGGACATGAGCCTCGCCCCGTTTCCGGCGGTCAGGGACTGGGTCAGCCGGATTGCCGCCATGCCGGGTCATGTCGACATGGACTGGCGGCCGGACGCCGCAGCCTGAGGGGAGCGCCATGGCGGTTCGGGTGCAGCGCGAGGATTTCGATCTCGGAGCCGAGGTGCGGCGGCTGACCGCCGGGCGGGTCGATGTCGGAGCGGTGGCCACCTTCACCGGGCTGTGCCGGGGCGTCACAGCCGACCAGACCATCGGCGCCATGACGCTGGAGACCTATGAGGCGATGGCGGTCGCCGAGCTGGCGCGGATCGAGGCCGAGGCCCGCGCCCGCTGGCCTTTGCAGGACGTCCTGATCGTCCACCGCTACGGACGGATGGAGCCGGGCGACAACATCGTGCTGGTCGTCACCCTGTCCGAGCACCGGCAGGCCGCCTTCGCGGCGGCCGAGTTCCTGATGGACTTCCTCAAGACCCAGGCCCCGTTCTGGAAGTTCGAGGAGACGGGGAGTGGCGGCGGCTGGGTCGCGGCCAGGGCCGAGGACGATGCGGCCGCCGAGCGGTGGGCCGGGCCGCGCTGACCGCTGGGGTCGGCGTCCCGGCGCCACCGGACCGAGGCCGGGCGTCAGGCGGCCCGCGCCAGCCTCGCACCCACATCGGCGGCAGCGGCTTCGGCCGACGCGATGGCCTGGGCCTTCTGTTCGGCGCTGACCGCAACGCCCTCCGCCCGCACGAAGCGGATGTCGGTGATGCCGAAGAAGCCGAAGATCGTCTTCAGATAGCTTTCCTGGTGGTCCATGGCCTCGGCCGGCGTGCCGTTGCCGTAGAAGCCGCCGCGCGAGGAGGCCACGATCACGGTCTTGCCGCCGGCGAGGCCGACCGGACCGGTTTCCGTGTAGCGGAAGGTCTTGCCCGCGATGGCCAGGCGGTCAATCCACGCCTTGAGCTGCGAGGGGATCGAGAAATTGTACATGGGCGCGCCCACCACGACGATATCGGCGGCGAGGAAGGCTTCCAGCGCCGCGGCGCCGTCGGCGAGGTCCGCGGCCACCTGCGGATCGACCGCGCCCGCGCTGTCGGAGGTGGCGGCCAGATGAGCGC
This sequence comes from Phreatobacter sp., assembly GCA_046295035.1. Classification (GTDB taxonomy): domain Bacteria; phylum Pseudomonadota; class Alphaproteobacteria; order Rhizobiales; family Phreatobacteraceae; genus Phreatobacter. The sequence goes on along the minus strand of JBKBOA010000011.1, from coordinate 4,062 downwards.
CGGTCAGATGCGCGACCGGCTGGGCGGTCAGGTCGCGGTAGGTGACCTCCAGGCCGGGGGTGCGGGCCTTCAGGTCGGCGACGATGGCGGCGGTCAGGCGACGGGAGACCGAGTGCTCGCCGAGGATTCCGGAATCGATGTGGAGGAGCTTCATGGCGGGGGCCCTTGCAACGGGGAACGACGGCCATTTACCTAGATCGAGAAACAAAGGGTCTGTAGTCGGCGCCTTTCGAACGTTTCGTTTCCATTTGTGAACGATGATCGGCTGCGCTGGTCACAGGAGGCTCGGCCATGCTGGATCTGAACGATCTCGCCCTGTTTGCCGCCGTGGTGAAGCACCGCGGGTTCTCGCCGGCCGCGCGGGCGCTCAATCTGCCGAAGTCCCGGCTCAGCAAGCACGTCGCGCGCCTCGAAGCCCGGCTCGGCGTCCGCCTGATCGAGCGCTCCACCCGCAGGTTCCGCATCACCGAGACCGGCGAGGAGGTCTATCAGCAGTGCCAGGCCATGCTGGCGGGGGCGGAGGCGGCAGAGGCGGCCGCCGCGCGGGCGCGCGCGGAGCCCAGCGGCCTGGTCCGCGTGGCCTGCCCGCCGGATTTCGGTCACAACCTGATGGCGGTCATCCTGCCCGAGTTCATGAAGCGCCATCCGGGCGTCACGGTGCATCTCAACGTCTCGAACCGGCGGGTCGATCTGATCGAGGAGCGGGTGGACATCGCCCTGCGCGTGCGCACCCGCCTCGATACCGAACCCGATCTGACCGTGCGCATCCTCGGCCAGAGCCGCAGCTACCTGGTCGCGAGCCCCGATTTCCTGGCCCGCCATGGCGGCGTCATCGACATCGACCGCCTCGCCGACCTGCCGACCCTGACCCATGCGGAAGGCGCGCTGCGCGATCGGTGGGAACTGACCGGGCCGAACGGCGCCAGCCGCGAGCTGGTCCACCAGCCGGTGCTGGCCTGCGGCGACTTCATCGTCCTTCGCCATGCGGCCCTGGCCGGGCTCGGTGTGGCGCTGCTGCCCGACCAGGTGTGCCATGCGGAACTGGACAGCGGCAGGCTGGTGCAGGTGCTGCCCGACTGGACCACGCCGTTCGGGACCATTCACCTGGTGTTCGGGGCGCGACGCGGCCTGCTTCCGGCCGTGCGCGCGCTCATCGATCACATCGTCGCCGAATATCCGCGCGTCATCCGGCAATGCTCCGAGCGGCGGTGAGCCGGTCGCGCAATTGTGTGAGACAGCGCTTGGGACAAAATCTCCTCTCCGATGTAGTCTGCCAGACGGACGTTCCAACCGGACGTTCCGTCGCCGCCGGACTGAGCCGGCGCGACGCGGGACGCTGGTGCGGTCCGTCGCCACACGGAGGGTCGCTATGGCCGAAACCCGTCCCATCACCCGCAGCGCAGGCCTGACAGCCGGAACCGAGGCGGAGCAGACCGTGCGGATCCGCCGCATCGGCGCGCAGGAGGTGCGCCAGGCCCTGGCCCAGGGGCTTGACGACTTCGCCCAGCAGCCGAGCCATCTGATCTTTCTCGGACTGATCTATCCCGTTGTCGGGTTCCTGCTGGCCCAGGCGGCGCTCGACGGCGAATGGGTGATGCTGCTGTTCCCGATCATGGCCGGTTTCGCGCTGGTCGGCCCCTTCGCGGCCGTTGGCATCTACGAGATCTCGCGAAGGCGCGAGCAGGGGCTCGACACCTCCTGGCGCCATGCCTTCGGCGTGCTGCGATCGCCCTCGCGCCTGTCGATCCTGCTGCTCGGCTTCCTGCTGATGCTGCTGTTCATCGCCTGGCTGGCCGCCGCGCTGGCCATCTACCGGCGCACGCTCGGCTTCTACGAGCCGGCGGGGATTGTCGAACTCCTCCGGCAGGTGCTGACCACAAGGGCGGGATGGGCGCTCATCATCATCGGCAACGGCATCGGTCTGTTGTTCGCGGTGGTCGTGCTGTCGATCAGCGTGATCTCCTTCCCGCTGCTGCTCGACCGGCGCGTGGATGCCTTCACCGCCATGGGCGCGTCGATGCGGGCCGTGGCCGTCAATCCGGGCGCCATGGCGCTGTGGGGCCTGGTGGTGGCCGGCGCGCTGGTGGCGGGCTCGATCCCGTTCTTCGTCGGCCTTGCCGTCGTGGTGCCGGTGCTCGGTCATGCCACCTGGCACCTCTATCGCAAGGTGGTGGAACGCTAGACGCTGCGGCCCGGTCGGCGGCTTGTCCACAGGCCGGCCCGCGGCCCGCCTGTCACCGCCGGACAGAATGCCCCGCAGGCCCTATATGTTGACCATGCGCTTCCCGCCGTCGTTCCTGGACGAGATCCGGCAACGCCTCCCCGTGTCGGAGGTGGTGGGCCGGCGCGTGAAGCTGAAGAAGCAGGGCCGCGAATGGCGCGGCCTGTCGCCGTTCAATGCGGAGAAGACGCCGTCGTTCTACGTGAATGACCAGAAGGGCTTCTACCATTGCTTTTCCTCCGGCAAGCACGGCGACCAGTTCCGCTTCCTGATGGAGACGGAGGGGCTGAGCTTTCCCGAGGCGGTCGAGCGGCTGGCCCACGAGGCCGGGCTGCCCCTGCCGAAGGTGTCGGTCGAGGAGGTGCAGCGGGCCGAGAAGGCGAGATCCCTTCATGACGTGATGGAGCTGGCCGCACGCTTCTTCCAGGACCGGCTGCAGGACCGCGTCGGCGCGAGGGCGCGCGGCTATCTTGCAGGCCGGGGTCTGGGGCCGCAGACACAGGTGCAGTTCCGCCTCGGCTATGCGCCGGCAGAGCGCTTCGCCCTCAAGGAGCATCTCGGATCGAAGGGCGTTGCGGTCGATGACATGATCGCCGCCGGCCTGCTGGTCCACGGCGAGGACATTCCCGTTCCCTACGACCGCTTCCGCGACCGGGTGATGTTCCCCATCACCGACCTGCGCGGGCGGGTCGTGGCCTTCGGCGGACGGGCGCTGGAGAAGGACGTTCCGGCGAAATATCTCAACTCGCCGGAGACCGAGCTCTTTCACAAGGGCGCGCTGCTCTACAATGCCTTTGCGGCGCGGGAGGCCGCGCACCGGACCCATCGCATCATCGCGGTCGAGGGCTATGTCGATGTCATCGCCATGGTCACGGCCGGCCTGGCCGAGACGGTGGCGCCGCTGGGCACTGCCCTGACGGAGGGCCAGCTGGAGCTGCTCTGGCGCATGGCGCCCGAGCCCATCCTGCTGTTTGACGGCGACAAGGCCGGCCGTCGCGCCGCCTACCGGGCCGTCGACATCGCCCTGCCGCTGCTCAGGCCGGGCCGCAGCCTGGCCTTCGCGACGCTGCCGGAGGGGCAGGATCCCGACGACCTCATCCGTTCCTCCGGCCGCGAGACCATGGATGCCATCCTGGCCCAGGCCCAGCCGCTGGCAAGCGTGCTGTGGATGCGCGAGACCGAGGCTGGCGTGTTCTCGACCCCCGAGAAGCGGGCGGCGCTGGAGGCGCGCCTTGCCGAGGTGATTGCCGCGATCGGGGACGAATCGGTGCGCCGTCACTATCGCGACGATATGTTCGGCCGGCTGGCCGACCTGTTCCGGCCGCTGCAGCGGGAGCGGCGCGGGCCGGCCCGATCGGTGCCCGGCACCGGCTGGCGGGCAGGGGGGCGTGGGCTGGCCGTGCCGGACCACCGTCCCTCGCCGGCCGTCATGACGAGTGCGCTGGTGCGCGGGCCGCGCGCGGCCCTGCCCAAGCGCGGGGCGCTGATCCTCGCGGCCATGATCAACCATCCCTGGCTGATCGACGGGCGCGAGGAGGACATTGCCGGGCTGGACCTGCGCCATCCCCAGGCCGAGGGGCTGAAGCAAGCTCTCCTGGACATCCATGCCCGCGGCGTCGAGGAGACGCAGTCTGCCTATGAGGCGGCGCTCGTCGAGGCCGGCCACGACCCGATCCTCGGGCAGCTCAGAAGCACGGTGGCGCTGCATGCGGTCTGGGGGGCCATGCCGGGCGCCGCCCGTCAGGATGCCGAGGTCACATTTGCGCAGCTCCTGGCCTTGCATCGCAAGAAGCAGGCGCTAATTAAGGAAATCCGGGATGCCGAACGAGCCTTCGGCGACG
>JBKBOA010000010.1:0-64046 GCA_046295035.1 Phreatobacter sp. | reverse complement strand
CACGGCGCCATTGGCCTCCGTGGCCGACTGAAGAATTGACGCCCCGATCTTCAGGGGATTGAGACGATGGCTATGTCAAGAGCTATTGTAACCAAAGAAGAATTGACGCCCCGATCTTCAGGGGATTGAGACCGCGCATACCACCTCAGCCACTCAACCGCGACGCGAAGAATTGACGCCCCGATCTTCAGGGGATTGAGACCTATTGATTTCGCTGTTGTTGGCAAGAAACGCAGGAAGAATTGACGCCCCGATCTTCAGGGGATTGAGACCTGGCTGTGGAGCTGGCTGCGGAGCTGGCTGCGGAAGAATTGACGCCCCGATCTTCAGGGGATTGAGACAAATTGGCTGAGGCTCATGACCTCCGCCTCCTACGAAGAATTGACGCCCCGATCTTCAGGGGATTGAGACCGGGCTTGCCGTCAATGACGGCTTGGCCGGAGTGAAGAATTGACGCCCCGATCTTCAGGGGATTGAGACAGCTCGCCCGCGAGCACATTTAGGGTGCCGCCGCGAAGAATTGACGCCCCGATCTTCAGGGGATTGAGACGCGGACACCCACACTGAGTGATCGGAGCAGTATGCGAAGAATTGACGCCCCGATCTTCAGGGGATTGAGACTGACGTGCCCGCGCTTGCCGGTCCGCGTGCGTGGAAGAATTGACGCCCCGATCTTCAGGGGATTGAGACGAACATCCACCGGTCGACCTGCGGCGATACGCCGAAGAATTGACGCCCCGATCTTCAGGGGATTGAGACGACACCCACACTGAATGATTGGAGTATTGTGCATAGAAGAATTGACGCCCCGATCTTCAGGGGATTGAGACGCGGATTGTGCTTCGGATCGGCATGCATCCGCCGAAGAATTGACGCCCCGATCTTCAGGGGATTGAGACCCACGTATGGGCCGGAGTTGCCAGCAAGAGCCGAAGAATTGACGCCCCGATCTTCAGGGGATTGAGACCATAAGTGTCGGCTGACTTGATCGAGTCAGCCGGAAGAATTGACGCCCCGATCTTCAGGGGATTGAGACATATTGTTTTTGTTTTATTAGCCGGAAGGGCGACCGAAGAATTGACGCCCCGATCTTCAGGGGATTGAGACTGCACGACGGCATCCAGCGCCGCCCGAGCAAGCGAAGAATTGACGCCCCGATCTTCAGGGGATTGAGACAGCCGACGGAGCGAGGACATCGGCGCCGTCGGAGCGAAGAATTGACGCCCCGATCTTCAGGGGATTGAGCTCCTCAGGGCGGCTGAAACGCCCCCTCGCTGCGGTTGGCGGTCCCTCCAGCGTCTTGTCTTGCAGGAGACCGATCTGTTGCAGGAGAGCGATCTCCTGTTGCAGGCTGCCGATGGGAGACATCGCCGAACCGGGGATCCTATGGGGGACTGCGTGCATGTGCTGGCCCTGGCGGGGCTTGCGCCCGCCGTGGTCACGGAGACACTCTGGGCGATCTCGGCCGAAGGTCAGCGGGCGTCAGGCATCACCATCGTGACGACCCAAGCCGCTGCGCCGCGTGTCCGGGAACGGCTGATCGAGGGTGGCGCCGCCAGCGGCGTCGCCCGCGCCCTGCGACCCCACCTCCCGCCCGCGGTCTCCCTCATGGTCCTCACCGACGCGCGCGGCCGGCCCATCGACGACATCCGCACCCCCGAGGATCATGCGGCCTGCTCGGCCATGCTCAATCGGCTCGTGCGCGAAAGGACCCGGCCTGCCGATCCGCCCCTGCATGCCTCACTTGCAGGCGGCCGCAAGACGATGGCCGCGGCGCTCGCCCTCGCCATGAGTCTCCAGGCGCGCCCCTGTGACCGGCTGACCCATGTGCTGGTCGATGGGCCGGATGCCGAGGATCCGGATTGGCTCTGCCCCGAGCCCGGACGCATGGCCGCAAGCGTTCGGCTCATCGATGCGCCCTTCCCGCGCCTCGCCCAGCTGCTTCCGCCTCACGCGCGCCATCACGATCCCGAAGCGCTGCTCGCGCTGGTGCAACAGCGGCTGGGCGCGGCTTCCCCGCTGGCGCTCGACCTGCCGGCCGCGCGGCTGTGGGATCCGGCTGCCGCCGTGGCGCGCAAGCTGTCGCCGCTTCATGCCGCGCTGCTCGCCATGCTGCTGGAGCGCGGCGATCGCGGCGTCAATGCCGCCGACCTCGATGTCGAGCAGCTTGCCCGCTTCTATCAGCAGGCCGGAGCCGAGCCCGATCGTGCGGCCGAGCTCACCCACAGGTTGACGGCTGACGGTGCAACCGATTGGCTGCGCGAGCATGTGGCGCGGCTGCGCCGGGCGCTGGCGCCAACGGGGATCGGGATCGGCCTCACCGGCCGTCGGCCCGCCTCGCGATACGTCCTGGCGGGCCGCGGCCTGCATCTGTCATCGACTGACGAACGGGAGAGACCATCGTGACACGGCCCCCTGCGCATGCAGCGCGCCAGACCGGGGCCGATCCGCGCCCCGTCGCCATCATCCTGACGGTCGGCGGATCGGCGGACCCTGTACGGCGCGCCATCGAGACGTCGGGGGCGGCCATCGTCTGGTTCATTGTCTCCGCCCGCGCTGAGAGGACGGAATCATCACGGAGCCAGGCCGAGGAAATCGCCCGCGACCTCGGCCTTTCGCCTGAGAACCACGCCTTCCTGGAAGTCCCCGCGGACGACCCGGACGCCATCATGACGGCTTGCCGCCTCTGGTTGCGCAAGCTGCGCAGGGAGCTGCCGGACCACCGCATCATCGCCGATTATACCGGAGGCACGAAAAGCATGTCCGCCGGTCTGCTGTGGGCGGCCCTCAACCGTGACGACGTGGAGGTTCAGTTCATGGTCGGCGAGCGGCCGGACCTCAGCCGGGTCAGCGCCGGCACGGAGGTGCCGCGACGCATGACAGCAAGCATGCTCCTCCTCGAGCGCGAGCTCGACCGTATCGTTTCCCGGTTCCGGAACCGCGACTACGGCGCCGCCCTGTCATCAGCCAAGCGCCTCTACTCTCAGGTGAAAGGCGCGACAGCCCGGCGCGTGCAATGTCTCTTGTCGTATCTTGAGATCATCGAGGCCTGGGATCGGTTCGACCATGGCGAAGCCTGGCGCAAGGCGCAGAGCGCGCGTGACCTTGGCCATCGGGCGTGGGATGTGCTCGTCGAAGCCGGACTGGCAGAGCCTCTGGAGATCCTTGGCTGCCGGAACCACCGGGAGGCTGATTGGGCCATCTGTGCCGATCTGTGGCTGAACGCCCTGCGATCGGCGGAGCGCCGACGCTTCGACGACGCGATCGCCCGCGCCTATCGACTCACCGAGGCGTGCCTGCAGGCGCAGCTTTGGACGAAACATCAGCTGGGTAATCCAGTGCCGTCAGATCATCCGAAACTCCGCGCCTTTCCGGATCGCGACCGATACAAGATCATCTCAGCCCGGAACAACCGCTCCGCAGGCCTCGGGCTTGGTCTTGACGGATCAGCCCGGCTGCTGCTGCATCTCGACGAGACGGACGAGGTCGCCAGAGCGCTCAGCTCCAAGGCGGGCGACCCGACCAGATTCACGCCGGAATGGCTCTCAAAGCGCAACAGATCCATTCTGGCGCATGGCTTCACGAGCGCCGGCGAGGCCGATTGGCAATCGGTCGAGCAATGGCTTCGTCAGCGGCTCCGGCGCTTTTGGGAGAGGCACGAGCCATCACAGTTTCCAAGGGAACTGCCGGAGCATCTTCTGAACGATCCTTGATACAGGGCGTCGCGCAAGCCCGTTTCGGGGGGGATTGATATCAACGGCCGCGAGGGCTGGCTCGCGGAAGATCCTGCCGGCTTTCGATCGTGATTGAGGATGGCGTGGAGGATCCACGCCAAGGTCAGACGGATCGCGATCACGAGGATCTGGACGGCGGCGGAGCTGCGGTGGGTGGCGCCGACGTTCGGCACTGGCGGTGTTGCTGACACGGGACGAATCGAGGAGAGGCGTCCAGGCCCGACGGCACGCCGCGCAAGCTGATGGACGCCTCGCGCCTCAGGACCCTGGGCTGGTCACCCCGCTACGACCTGGAGGCCGGACTTGCCGACGCCTATCGCTGGTTCCGCGAGAATGTCGGGACCGGGCAGGTGCGCCTGAGCGTTGCCTGACCGCTCACGGCGCCGTCACGCGCGCCCGCGCCATGGCCGGGCCTGCCACCGGCACGCTTGCGGCCAGGACCTGCCCGGCCAGCGGATCGCGGCCAAGGTCGCGGCCGATGGCCGCCGTCGTGATGTAGAGCATGCGCCGGTCGGGGCCACCGAAGGCCGGCTTGGTGACGCGGGCGGTCGGCACGGCGAGCGTGCCGCAGGCCCGGCCGTCCGGATCGAAGCGGGTGACGCGGAAGCCGTCCCAGTGGGCGACCCACAGATGCCCGTCATCATCGACCGCCATGCCGTCCGGATAGCCCTGGTCGGGCGGGATGTGCGCGAAGGGCTCGGGTGGGGCGAGCCCGTCGCCGACCAGCCGCGTGCGGTGGATCACGCGGTCCGTCGAGGAGGTCAGGTAGCCGGTGCCGTCGGGCGCGAAGGCCGGACCGTTGGTGACCACGAAACCGGCCGCATGGCGCAGGAGACCGCGGCCGGGGCGCCAGGAAAAGAAATGGCCGAGCGGAGCGCGCTCCTCGTCGTCCATGGTGCCGAACCAGACCGTGCCATCGGGCGCCAGCGTGCCGTCATTGATGCGGATGGGGCCGGCATCCGTCACGCGGGCGATCTCGCGCACCGCCCCGTCATCGCCGACATGGCAGAGCGCGCGGCCGATGCCGGCGAGGAAGCCCCCGCCCGCCGCCGGAAGGGCGAAGCCGCAGGTGCCCGGCGTGCGGATCTCGGCCACCGCGCCGCCCGGCTGCCAGGACAGGATGCGCCCGCCCTTGATGTCCACGCAGACGAGGCGGCCGCCCTCGGCGTCCCACAGCGCCCCCTCCCCCAGGGCGAGGGGCGTGTCGAGCACCAGGCCGGCGGGCCGGGCCGCGCCGAGATCGACCGGCTCGCCCGCGGGCCGCTCAGACATCGACCAGCGGCCGGATGCGCGGCGGCCGTCCCCTGACGATGTCGCAAGCAAGGCCGACGGTGAGCGCGTTGACCCGCTCGACCGCCTCCCGCGTGTTGGAGGAATTGTGCGTGCCGAACACCACGTTGGGCAGGGCGCGCAGGGGGCTGTCCGCCGGCAGCGGCTCCTCCTCATAGACATCGAGGGCGGCGGCGGCGATGTGACCGGAGCGGAGCGCGGCGACCAGCGCCGCCTCGTCGGCCACCGGCCCGCGGGCGACATTGACCACCCGCGCGCCGGGCTTCATGGCCGAGAGCGCCGCGGCGTTGAGGAGGTGCCGGCTCTGCGGCGTCAGCGCGCAGGCGAGGATGAGGAAGTCCGCCCGGGCGAGCACCTCCTGAAGCGGCAGCTGGGTCGCCCCGCAGGCCGCCAGCGCCTCCGGCGCGATGGCCGCCGGATCGGCGCCGATCACCTCCATGCCGAAGGCCCGGCAACGCAGGGCAATGGCCCGGCCGATGGCCCCGAGGCCGACAATGCCGGCGGTGCAGGAGCAGGATTAGCGGCTGCAGAGGCTGACCCTACAGCTCAGCCGCTAAGCCGACATCCGTGACAGCCGCGCGAACTAAACCGCAATTTCGCGCAGCCAGCGTGCGAAGCAAATGAGGCATTTCTGGCTGCTCCGCGCACTTTAACGCTTGAAGTGCGGCTCGCTTCGTGAACGCATATGGAGGGACCAACACACCTTCAATATCACTTTGCTTACAGTATTCCTCCAGTTTTCTTGTCAATCCAATTGATACAAAAGGCACACCGCACATGGTCGCAAATATCGCTCCATGAAATTTCATAGTAAATACAACATCCATGCTAGCCACGAGACGCATTTGTCTCATAGGCTCCGATGCGTGGTATCGCCAAAATGTTTGCCCACCGCGCTTTGACATCTTTCTACGAACGGCGTAGTTTGGCGACTCATCCCATGCATCAGGATCCGCAGAAAACGAGATCCAATGTATCTCGAAATATTCCGCCAACTCATCAAGTGTCGAAGCAAGCTCCCATTGGAAATACTCAAAGTAGCTTGCTTCACGAATTGACGGTTGCTCGATACCTGAAGCGGGGTGGCCACTTAGAACGACGCCCAACTTTTTCCGCGCCCCGTTTTGTCTCTGCGGCACATCAATAGGTTTGATGGCAAAGCAAATATCAGGTGCATAAACCGCACGCACACCCAGCTCCGAAAGAATTCTCGCATCAGACGGATTCCGAAGCACTGCGCCCTTCACATTAAACTGCAGCAACTTCTCGGCCTCTGACTCGTAACCCAAGCCACAGCCAACCAACCAAAGCGGCTCAGATGGCTCAATCCTTCTAAGATAATAATCCTTGACCACATCCCCGCCACCAAGGATCAAGCGCTCCCCTTGCCGAAGCGCCAAAAGCCCACTAGACGGTTCGTAGAACCGAAATGATGCCCTTGGGAACAGTTCAGAGAACGCATCGACGAAAGCGTCATCTCCGCAGTTTGCCCGACCATACCACCCCATAACGCAAGCAGACATCGCACCCTCTTTTTGGACCAAACGCACACGTCGTTATCATGCCTCAATCGCGAATCCGATACCTGGGCCGCATCCCGTCGCTGCCCAGGACCTGATGAGGAAACTACCCATGCGCTCAATACCAGAAGAAGACCGGAATCCAGACTATGAAAGGTTCTTCGCGGAGCGTGGCGTATATTCGAATGCTGACCTTGTAGGCCACATACCACGCTATCTCCACGCCCTCCGCCACATGCCTTTCGGAAAGTATCTCCGCGCTGGCCAATACTCAACGGCGCTCGAGCTCGGCACCACCTACATCTTCCCTCAGATTCTGCTCGACAAGATGGGATTCACTCGCGTCGATGTGACTGATTTCAGCGTCGGCCAGCTCGGCGAAACAACAGTTACACCACTGCCAAAAGACCCCCAACGACGAGAGACAACAATATACAATATCGACTTAGAACGAATGCAGATCCCCTGTGCAAATGAAACGTATGATCTAATATTATGCTTTGAAGTTATCGAACATCTTGAAGTCGATCCGATGTTCATGATCTCGGAAATAAATCGCACCCTGAAGACAGGGGGGCTGCTATTCTTGAGCACCCCGAATTCGGTTTCTGCTCGTAATGTGTATAAGATTTTACGAGGTTTTGCTCCACATTTTTTCATGAAATACCTTAAAGGTGGATCATACTTCAGACATAATATTGAATATGCACCACATCAAATGATCGATGCTGTCCGGTCCGGCGGATTCGAGATACGCAAGATGTGGACGCAAGATACCTTTGAAGAGACCATTCCGGAAGCCATAGACTTCCTATCTAATAACGGCTTCACTACCGAGTATCGTGGGGATAATATGTTCATAATAGCCGAAAAAAGGGGCCCCGTACTGGAGCGCTACCCCGCCAGCCTGTATGCATGAGGTTACCGGACCATGCGCAATATAATGCTATTCTCGCCGATTCGGCCCATGAAAACTGGAACTGCCGATTATTTTGAGCGTATTATTGAATCTTTGGCTTGCTCAAGGCACATTTCCAGAGATTGCGTGAGCATTATTATTGATGAATCGAGGATTGACGCGAGATTCTTGAATTCAGACTATTTTGGGTTTCCTGTATATAGCTACAGAATGATAGGCGATGTGATGCGCCCCAATGATACCAGGATATACTTCTTGGCGAACAATGAATTTCATAGTTACTGCTACGAGTCATTGTCACGAACTCAAAAGGCAGGCGGCTCTAAGGTCATTTCTGTAATTCATGAGCCATCTTGCTTCATGCTTTTTAACAATATCTGCTGCAATCGAAGGAACTTTTTTTCAAAGGCCAATCTTGTCGATTTTGTTGGCCAACAGTTCGCAGAACATGCAGAGAGCATAGTTCAGGCACGACACAACGATGAACTTCCATTTGAAGTTGAATTCGTGATACATGGTCAAGATTTAGCGCTACGGAAAAGCGATGAAGTATGGACACATAGCGAGTTCAGCAAACTTAAGCTGAAACTGGAGAGTAACGACACCTCCAATGTTAGATTCGTCGTGTCGCAGCACCCGAAAGCTAGAATCAACAGTCAGCTGTCAAGCTCATTGCCTTTGACGTTACTTAAAGCGCCTGGTGTAAAAAGACTCGGCGTCTTCGGATGGGTTAGCAAAGCGAAGCGAGTTGAATCCATCATACGTGCGTTTGCGGCAGCACTGCAGACTGTTAGTCATCAGGAACGAAATTCTGTGGAGCTTTTTGTTGTCGGAGCACTTCCGGACACTCGAGATTATGATCCGATTGGGTTGGCATCTTCGTTGGGCGCATTGGACCGCGTAAAATTCTTAGACTACGTTCCTCTTACACATTTCGATGAGCTGATTAGCACGTGCGATCTAATTTTTAATCTTCGCTTTCCATCATGCGGTGAAAGCAGCGGCACCCTGGAGCGAGCTGTTGCTGTCGGAGTGCCGATCATAACGTCGGAGTATCAGGCCTTCGCTGAGGCGCCGACCAGCGCTTTTGTCAGCACGCTATGGCCTCGCGAGCAAACTCAGCTGTTTAAACTTTTACGCGACTGGCTGCATGGAGTTACAGTTGGGCCACCATCGAGCCTGTCTAGTTGCTACCCTGAGATTTCGGACCTGATCGCGAACCAAATGGAGAAGTAAGTGATGCGCATCTTTAAGCATGGCCCTGAAGGAAAGGCAGGGGATGTCCGTGGCGATCTCGAAACATTGCGTGGTCAAGTCAAGTCGCTTCAAGCCTCAAAGGATTATCTTAAGAAGGAGCTCATTAGGCTTAATGCTGAAGTCGAGAAATTATATAGACGGCAGGAGTTAACGCTTCAGTTTTACGAGTATAGAGTTGACCAGATTTACAGAAATATTATTGGATCTATGCAAGAACACCACAGCCATGAGAATCGCCCATCCATCCGACGGTTGGAAACGGATTCCTCTTGGGAGAAGCTTATATTTGATGCGAGATCGCCGATATTGGGAACGGGCCATATCCCTTCGCCTTTAACACTGAGTGGATTCCGTGTTGACACTCGGCGAGCAGTGGAGCGTCTTCATTACATTGAGATACTTCCCAGCGCGCATGGAATTGCTGTCTTCGGTCCCTATCGCAAACTCGTACCAGGCACATATGTTGTTTCGTTCCGTTTTGATGCCCCTTGCGATGGAACGAAGGTTTTGATTGAGGCATTCACGGCCTTTTCGGGAAATGATCAGGTAGTTGGAACTGTTGATTATAGCGGCGAAAGTGACTGTGCCGTGTTACACTTCTCTTGGCCGCAGACTTTGGCTGATGCCGATATTGAGTTTCGTGTACATCAATTGGGCTCAACTTCGATCAAGCTTATTTCTATTGATATTCAAGAGGAATAGCCAATACATTCCTCTTAGAAGTGTTTTCGCCCCCTCACAGCGTCGCATAGATCGCGGTCGCCAGTTCCAGGTCGTGGAACACGCGGCCGCGGCCGTTCTTCAGCACCAGCGCCGCCGAGCAATATTCCCTCACCCAGTTCGGCGCATGCACGGCCGCGATCATGGTGCGGTCCGGCCGCCGCTTGAACAGCTCGTGGTGACATTTCTCCTGGAAGCGCTGGTCGCCCACGCCCAGCACCTCGTCGATCAGCATGCAGTCGAACTCGATGGCCAGCGACAGGCCGAAGGCCAGGCGCGCCCGCATGCCGTCGGAATAGGAGCGCACCGGCACGAACAGCAGGTCGCCGAGCTCGGTGAAGTCGCGGATATAGGGAAAGACGGAACGCACCGGCACGTCATAGAGGTCGCAGATGAAGCGGATGTTGTCATAGCCGGTCAGCGCGCCCTCGAAGCCATGCGCCAGCGCCAGCGGCCAGGACAGCGACATGCCGAAATGCATGGCACCCGAGGTCGGCTCCAGCACGCCGGCGAGGATCTTGATGAGCGTCGACTTGCCGGCGCCGTTGCGGCCGAGGATGGCCAGCTTCTCGCCCGGCGCGACGGAAAAGGAAATGTTGCGCAGAACCTCGTGCGGGCCCATGGCCGTCTCGAACGACTTGCAGATGTCGGTCAGCACGATGGCGCGGCCGGGCCGGGCCACCTCGGGTGGCGGCGGCGCGGCGGCGGCCTCCTGCGGAGCGGCGGGCGGCGCGTCAGACATGGCGGCGCACGTTCCGCACGAGCGTCGACAGCACGACATAGGCGAGCACCGCCACCGCGAACACCGCCAGCACGGCCAGCAGCCGGTAGGGATAGGCCGGATAGTCGGGCACGCGCGGCGTCACCACCAGCTCGACATAGATCTGCTGGCGCTGGGCATCCTGACGGGCATTTTCCAGCGAGTTGACGGCGGCGGCGAGCAGCCGGTCGGAAAACTCCCGCTCCAGAACCAGCCGCTCGTATTCGGCGATGCGCGGCGCCATGGAATCGGCCGAACCGGCGAGGGTGAGCCGCTCGCTGGCGATCTGCTCCTCGAAGGCCCGGATGCGGTTGGCGAGCGCGGCGATCTGCGGGCTCTGCGGCGAGGCGCGGCGCAGCTCCTCCTGCTGGGCGCGCATCTGCGCCAGCTCCAGCGACAGGCGGGCGATGGTCTCCACCAGAGCGGCGGAATAGCGGGTCGGGTCCACCGTCTGCTCGCGGTTGCGGAAGTCGGTCAGCGCGGCCAGCGCCGTGAGGGAGCGGGCGCGGGCGCGGGCCACCTCCTCCTCCGCCGTGCGCACCAGATCGTCGCGCAGCCGGCGCGTCAGCCGGTTGCTCAGCGCCTCGGCGCGCCGGACCAGGGCATCGGCGATGCGCTTGGCATCCTCGGGCGAGAAGGCCTGCACCTCGACCGTGGTGATGCCGGTGGTCCGGTCCACCTTGGCCGAGACCATCGTCTCGAAATAGGCGAACAGCGCCTCGGTGGTCGTGCGTCCGAACGGCCGCGGGAAGCGCGAGAACAGGTCGGCGCGCGGCGAGCCATAGATCGCGCGGATGTCGACATCCTCGATGAGATCGGCGAGCGCGTCCCGCGAGACGATATAGGCATTGATGGCATGGGCCGAGTCGCCGCCGGACGTGTAGCCGGTCGATTGCAGCAGGCCGCCCAGCTGGTTGGCGACCTGCGTCTGCGGGCTGCGCACCACATAGCGCATCTCGGCCGCATAGCGGTCGGAGGCGATCAGCCCGAAATAGGCGGCGGCCAGCAGGGTCGGCAGCAGCACGCAGACGAGCGCCCAGGGATCGAGCTTCTCGCGCAGCCGCCGCACGAGGCGCACCCGCTCCTGCGGCTGGGCCAGCTGGCGCAGGTCGATCAGGTTGACGACGGTTTCCGGCGGAAGGGGCTTCATGCCGCCACCTCCCGGCCTCGCCGTCCTGCCGGAGCCAGTCTATTTCTCATGGACACGCTTTCCGACACTCTGGAACCAGATCAGACCCACCGCGAGCAGAAACAGCCCGGAATAAAAGGTCACGGCGGGATAATAGATCGCCTGGGCGTTTGGACCAAACACGCCCGCGCGGATCATCTCATAGGGCTGGGCCAGCGGGTTCCAGATGGCCAGTTGCTGGGCCTGATAGGGCAGCCAGTTGATCATGTAGAAGATCGGCGACAGCGGCACGGTCAAATACTGGATCGGCTGGATGAACCGCTCCATGGTGTCGCTGGCTTCCGTTCCCGCGGAGAAGATGACGCTGACACCGACCGCGAACCAGGCCAGCAGCAGCCAGCCGGCAACCACCAGCTTGATGTCATGGATCGGCTCGGCAAGACCGCCGATATAGAGGGCGCCGTAGATCACGCAGAGCGCCACCGTGGTGGCGGTGAACTCCAGGATGAGGCGCGACAGCAGCGTGTCGAGCTGCGTCAGGCGCCGGTGCAGCAACACGCCGGCGCTGCGGGTCAGGACATGGATGCCGGAATTGGTCAGGTGCCGGAACAGGGTCAGCGGCATGTAGCCGGTCACCACGAAGGTGAGAACCTGCATGCCGTGTTCGTAGGGCTTCTTGATCATCGAGAAGATGAGCATGACGCCGAGGCACAGGATCATCGGCTCCAGGATGGTCCAGATGAAGCCGACATTGTCGCGCCCGTAGCGCACGATCATGTCGCGCACCATCAGCGCCTGCATCACCCGCCACTGGGCAACAAGGGAGCGCATGGCCTCACAGATCCCTGACCGGGGCGTGCGTGCGGATGCCCGCAACGAACAGCCAGATGATCATCAGCGCGATGAGGTTGATCACGAAGATGGTCGCGACCAGGTAGAACCGCTGCGGTTCGAGCGACTGGTCGGCCAGCGAGGGACCGGCGACCCGCTCCAGATAGAGCTGCTGGCGCCGGGCCTCCGAGCGGGCATGGTCGAGCGCCGTGATGGCGGCCGCGAGCGCCCGGCTGGCGAACTCGCGCTCCAGCGTCAGCTGCTCGAACTGGGCGATCTTCTCGGCCAGACCATCGGAGGACCGGGAAATGCGTGCCCGCTCCAGCGCCATCTGCTCGCGGATCGCATCCGCGCGCCGCTGAAGGGCCGGCAGCTGCGGCGAGGACGGCGACGAGGCCGTGACCTCGGCAATCAGGGCATTGGTGTTGCTGAGCTCCCCGGCCAGACGCGCGACCAGTTCCATCACGTGGACCGAACTGCTGGTCGGGTCCAGCGTCACCTCCCGGTTGCGGAACTGGGTGATGGCCATCTGGGCGGCCAGCATGCGCTCCTCGCCGCGGCGCACCTCGTCGGCGGCAAACCGCACGCTGTCCTCGCGGATGCGCACATTCATCTGGTTGATCAGCTGTTCGCTCAGGTCGAGCAGCGCATCGGCGATCCGCTTGGCGTCCTGCGGCGAGAAGGCCTGCACCTTCAGCGTGCTGATTCCAGTGTTGGAGTTGTAGCTGACATCGATGCGCCAGCGCAGATAGCGGTGGAAATGCTCGAGCGTGTCGGAATAGAGCCAGTTCGGATAGACCGACAGGGCATCGCCCTCCGCCGGCCGGTACATCTCCCGCAAGGGCATGCGCTCCATCAGCTTGAGCACGGCATCGCGGGAGGAGATGAAGTCATGGACGGCGAAGGTGTCGTCCTGGGAGCCGGAAATACCCACCATCTGCAGGAAGGCCGTGAATCCGCTGGTGCTGGTGGTGCGTGAGGCGCTGCGGATGACGAACTGGGCCTCGGATACAAAACGGTCGGTCGCCACGAGGCCGTAATAGACCGCGCCGGCAAGCGTCGGCGACAGGGCCAGCAGGATCATCAGGACCGACAGCAGACGGCGCGACAGCGCCATCGGGAACGGGCGCCGCGACCTGGCCGCGCCAGGGGCATCCGACTGCCGGGTTACGTGACGCGTGTCGAAGGCAAGCTGCATGGCCAAATGTCGAGCAAACCGATCCCTGTCACCTCCTGGCCCCGTCGCATGGCAAGACCAAGGCCAGGGCGCAGACTATCCGATATCCCCACCACCCGCAGCCCCCGGGGCCGACGGTTGGCCAGACGGTCCGATGCAGGGCACGGCCGGCCCGCCGATCCCGTCCGGCCGTCGCGGACCCCATCAGGCTGTGGGCCCCGCATAGATCCGGTAGGTCTTGGCCGCCACACCGCCGGCATCCTCCAGCACATGACGCGCGCGCTGGTTGTTTTCCAGCACCCACGAGAACTCCACCCAGTCGAGCCGGAACTTCCGGCTGCGCTCGAGCAGCTTCTCCAGCATGCTCGCGACGATGGCGGCGCCGAGGCCGCCGCCCTGGACCTCCTTGCGCACGCCGAGGATCGGCACCCGGGCCGTGCGCGCCTTTTCCCGCCGCAGGGCCCAGAACAGCCGCAGCGCGTTGACGAGGCCGAGACGCCCGCGCATGGGCGCGAACAGCTCGTTGAGATTGGGCATGGCCATCATCACGGCGACCGGCCGGCCGGCGATCTCGACGAAGAAGCCGTAGTCCGGCCGGAGCACGGCCTTGAACTCGGCGGCAAGGTGATGCAGCTCCGCGCGCGTGAACGGCACGAAGCCCCAGTTGTCACGCCAGCCGTCATTGAAGATGTCGCCCATCAGCTCGAACTCGCCCCTCAGGTTCCGCATGTCGAGCGGGCGGACAACAATGGCGTTCTCGTCCTGCTGGCGACGACAGAAGGCCAGGAAGCGCTCCGGCACGGTCTTCGGATCGACCCGGTAGGCATACATGTCAACGACCTTGGCGAGGCCCGCCTGCTCCAGCATCGGCCCGATCCAGGGACGCCCGTGGGGCATCATCACCGCCGGCGCGCTGTCGAACCCGGCGATCAGGCACCCGCATTCCTGGTTGATCGACAGGTTGAATGGCCCGCGCATCGAGGGGGCACCGGCCTGTCCGAGAAAGGCGCGGGCCCTGGCGACCAGGAGATCGGCCACCGCCTGATCCTCGATGAAGTCGGCAAAACCGAACTGGCCGATCGGCTGACCCTGCGCATCGACAAGCGCCCGGTCGAACTGGACGGAGATGCGGCCCACGGGCTGCCGGCCGCGGAAGGCCACGAAGAAGGCCGCCTCGATGGTGCCGAGATAGGGGTTGTGGGCCCGGGTGATCCGCTGCCGCTCCAGCTTGTCGGGCTGGATGACGAAGGCCGGGTCATGGGCGTGGACGATCTTCGGAACGCCGATCCAGTCCTCGATGTCCCGCGTTTCCGGATTGATTCTTCGGACGACGATATCGCTCATGAGGCCAGCTTCCTCTGCGATCGCTCGACGATCCGCACCAGCAGCCGGTCCGGCAGCAGGCGCATGAACCAGGCGGCACTGCGGATCTGCCAGGGGAACACGATTTCCCGCCGCCCCCGGTCCACCCCGGATGCAATGATCCGCGCCGCCGCGTCCGCCGACACCAGAAAGGGGCGCGCCATCGACAGGCTCGCGCTCATGGCCGTCTCGACAAAGCCGGGAGAGACCACGGTGACCCGTACGCCGGAGGCCCTTAGCAGCCGGTCGAGAGCAATGCCATAGGCCCTGATCCCGGCCTTGGCAGCAGAATAGACCGGGCTCGAGGGCAGGGGCACGAGGCCGGCAACCGACCCGACAATGACAATTCGCCCCCTTCCCTTCTGCGCCATGCCCGCAATGGCCGGGGCAATGGTGTTCACCACCCCGACGAAATTGACATGGGCAATGGCCCGCGCGGCGTCGGGATGCTCGCCGGCCGGCCCGGCCATGGCCTGCGCGCCGCCGATCCCGGCATTGGCAATGAGCAGATCGAGACCGGCCCGCGCCTGCGCCTCACGGATGGCCTGCGCCATGGCCGAGGCATCGGTGGTATCGGCGATCCGCACATCGACCGTCGCGCCCTGGGCGCGGCACAGTGCGGCAACCTCCTCCAGAAGATCGGCGGAGCGGGCCATCAGAGTCAGATGCGTGCCGGCGGTCGCATAGTGCAGCGCCAGGGCCCGGCCGATGCCGCGCGAAGCGCCGGTGATGACGACATGGCGACCTGCATCAGGGCGGGTCGCGCCATCACGGCCGTCAGTCATCGAGCCGCCGTGATCTCAGGGCTGGGCCGCGACGGCAGCCGCGGGCCGCGCCGACGAACCTGCACTGGCCTGGGCCGGCGCCAGCAGATCACCCCGGCTGCGGGCGAAGGCCTCGAGCAGATCCAGCGTCCGGTCGATCTGCGCCTCCATGTGGGCGGCCGAGATGAACATCCGCAGGCGCGGCAGATCCTTCGGCACCGCGAGCTGCACGATCGGCGGGCAATAGATGCCGTTCTCGCGCAGCATCCGGTAGGCGCCGACCGCATTGTCCTTGGTGGTGAAGTGGATGGGAACGATGGCAAAGCCGCCTGCAAGCCCGGTGCGCAGGCCGCGCCGGCGGGCCCCCTCGACGAAATGGCGGGAATTGTGCTGGAGCACGGCGACGCGCTCGGGCTCGCTCTCCAGCACCTCCAGCGCCGCCAGGGCCGAGAGCGTCGTGGCCGGCGACAGCCCGACGCTGTACACATAGCCGGGCAAGGTATGGCGCAGCCAGGCGATCACCTGATGGGTGGCGCAGACGAAGCCGCCGCAGCTGCCGAAGGTCTTCGACAGCGTGCCCATCGTGATGTCGATCCTGGAGCGATCGATGCCGAAATGCTCGGCCACACCGCGCCCCGTGCGCCCCATGACGCCGATCGAATGGGCCTCGTCGACATAGAGCCAGGCATTGTAGCGCTCCTTGAGCGCGACGATGCGCGGCAGATCCACGCAGTCGCCATCCATGCTGTAGAGCCCCTCGCAGACGATCAGCGCCCGCTTGAAGCTGTCGCGCCGCGCCGCGAGAATCGCCTCGAGAGCCTCCATGTCGTTGTGCTCGAAGGCGACGGTTTCCGCGCGCGACACGCCGAGGCCCGCCATGATGCTGTTGTGGCTCAGGCTGTCATAGACGATGAGGTCGCTGGCCCCCATCAGGTGGCCGATCAGCGAGGCATTGGTGCCGTAGCCCGACACCATCGCCAGGGCGTCCTCCGTGCCCACAAAACGGGCAAGTCGGGCCTCGAGCTCGCGATGGAAGTCCCGCTCGCCGCCGACGAGACGGGAGGCGCCGACCCCGCAGCCATGGGCCCGGATGGCCTCGATCGTCCGCTCGCGGACATAGGCCTCGTCAGCCAAGCCGATATAGTCGTAATGACCGAAACTGAGGAAATCGAGACCCTTCTGCCGAGCCTCCTCACGCAACACGTCCAAGGACACATTGTAAGGCGAATTGTTGCGAATCACGGAGCCCGCTTCAAAAGCCAATCTGCGCGCGGCGTAACCTGACAAGCTGTTGTCTATCATCAATGTCTCCCCTCCGCCGGCTTGCAGACCCGCTCTGCCATGGCCTCCAGGGAGGACCGCCGGGCCGAAAAGGAGGCCCAAGACTGCGACAACGCGGTGACAGCTGGCTGAACCCGATGCGACATTCACCCCCACAATGCCTATGCTATGCCACGCTTCGCCAGATTACCAGCGGTTGCAGCACACATGGGTGCCACGAAAAGAGGCAGCTGGATTTGACTGCATTCGATTGGATATTGTTGCAGCAAGAAGCATGCCCGGATGAATGTGTATGGCAAGCGGGCCGGCAGGACAACCGCTGAACCCGCCTGTCGTCATGATGGGCGCATGGCGTGTTATGGGAAAGGACCATCCGTCCGCTCGCCGCACCCCATGAGGGAGCCGCACGGACAGGCCATCAAGACCAGGACGAGGCTCGGGATGTCGCAAAAGGTCATCAGCTCCTGGACGGCAGCAGCGGAACGCAAGGTTTTGCACTGGTTCGCGGCCCGGCTGCCCGCCTGGGTCACGCCGAACATGCTGACGGCAACCGGCGCCGTCGGCGGTGCCATGTGCTTTGCCGGTTACGGGCTCTCTGAGCTGTCGAGCCGCTGGCTCCTGCTGTCCTGCGTGGGAATCGTCATCCACTGGTTCGGCGACAGTCTGGACGGCACGGTTGCCCGCTTGCGCCAGATCGAGCGCCCGCGCTTCGGCATGTTCCTCGACCAGACGGTCGACATCTTCACGGTGACGCTGATCTTCATCGGCCTCGGCCTGTCGCCCTGGGTCCGGATCGAGGTGGCCTGCTTCTTCGTGATCGGCTACCTGATGCTGGTGGCACTGACCCATTTGCGCTGCAATGTGACCGGCACCTATGACATCGCCTATGGCCGGCTGGGGCCGACGGAAGGGCGGCTGATCCTGCTGGCCCTGACGGTCCTGATGCTGCTCGTCCGGCCCTTCGCCACCACCACCTGGCCCGTCCCGATGACCAGCTTCGACCACGTATTCCTCGGCATAGCGACATGGACCGTGGTGTCCTATGTCATGGCCTCATGGAAGGTGCTGCGCGGCCTGGCCCGGGAGGAGCCGCCGCGCCGCTGGGCCGGCGCGCAGCGCCGGTCGCCACCGGGGGGCTGAGGCCGCGCAGCGGGCCTTGCCGCTGCAATGTGCAGGGAGGCCGCAGGTGAAGGAGCTTCTGATCTCCGGCTGGGTGGCCATGGCCTGGATCTCGGCCTATGCGGCCCGCCAGTACCGGCTGCTGATGGACCAGCACGGGCGACCGCAGACCCCGGCCCGTTGCGCGGTGATCGTGCCGATCAAGGGCCGCTCGGGCACCACGGACCGGTTCCTCGCCTCGCTGCGCGACCAGGACCACCCGGCGTTCCGCATCATCTTCGCCGTCGAGAGCGCCAGCGACCCGGCCGTGGCCGCCATCGACGAGGCCTTCGCCTCAGCACCCGGGCGGAGCGAAACCGTTGTCGCCGGCCTTGCCCCGTCCTGCAGCCAGAAGATCTGGAACATGCAGGCGGCGATTGGCCGTCTGCGCGCCGACGACGAACTGGTCGTCTTTGCCGATGCCGACGTCATCCTGCCGGCCGACTGGCTGGCCGTGCTGAACTGGGCGGTGGTGGACCAGGGTCAGGAGATCGTCACCGGCTACCGGCTGATCCTACCGACCCGGGCCAGCTTCGCGGAGGTGGCGGCGGCTGCCAGCAACCTGTCGGTCGCGCTCGCCCCGCGCCTGACCGGCCTGACCGCGGCCTGGGGCGGCACCATGGCCATGCGCCGCACCACGCTGGACAGGCTTGATCTCGCGCGGTTCTGGGCGGGCGCGCTCAGCGACGACATGCAGCTGACGGCCGCCGCGCGCGCCAGCAACATCCTCGTGCATACCAACCGGCGCATCCTGCTGCCCTCGCCCTGGTCGGGCAGCCTGGACGACCTCATCGCCTTCGGAATCCGGCAGTTCCGCATCCTGCGCCTCAACGATGCCCGGATGCATTTCGGCATCCTTGCCTTCCTGCTCATCCCCGTGGCCGGCTTCGCGGCGGCCGTGGCCGACCTCCTCGCCGGCGGCTGGCTCGGGCCAGCCGGCCTGGCGCTGGTGATGGCGGCGGGACTGGCGCGCATGCGTCTGCGGCGCCAGATCGTCTCCGAGGCCCTGCGCTCCGTTCCGGGGGTTGCCGACCCCGCCCGCCATCTCGACGGGCTTCTGATCCCGTTCTGGTGGCCGGTCTTCCTCCTCGTCGCCATTGCGGGCTCGTTCGGCCACACCATCCGGTGGGCCGGCATCACCTACCGCTGCGACGGCCCGAAGGTCACGGCCATCCTCGACCGCCAGCCCGCATCCGCGGGCGGAGCCTGAACCGCGGCGCCCCGGCGGCTCAGCGCGTGATGGCGCGCACCGTGCTCAGCGTGAACAGCGGCGAGGTCACGGTGTTCACCAGGGCAAAGAACTTCTGCACCTCGTTGAGCGGCGCATTGGCGACATAGACAATGTCCTTGTCGCGCATGGCGAACAGGCGCGCATGGAACAGCGCCGCCGGATCCCGCAGGTTGAGCCGGTAGGTCACCGCAACGGGACGGTTCTGACGTTCGAGCACCCGGGGCGCGATCAGCTGGCTGACGATCTCCTCGGGCTCGTAGCGCAGCACGAAGATGCCTTCCGGATCGGCCCGGCTGTCAAGCAGGCCACCGGACTTGGCAATCGCCTCCTCGAGGCTGAGCGAGCTGTTGCCGAAGGGCACGACGGCGTTCTGGCCCGTCGCACCGATCGCGGTGATGGTCTGCGGCGTCCTGACCACCGCGATGACATCGCCCGGCCGCACATAGATGTTCTCGCTCGGATTGGCGAGGACGGCGTGCAGCGGCACCCGGACCGACCGGTTGCCGCGGATCAGGTTGACGAAGGTCTCGTGAACCGGAGCATTGGCGCCGCCGGCCTGGGCGATCACCTCGAGGAGGCGCTGTCCGCGCACATTGATCGGGACCACGGCGCCGTTGGTCACGTCGCCCGTGACGGTGACGGTGCTGGACGTGTTGCGCGGAACCGTGACCAGCACCTGCGGCTCGATGGCCTTGCCACGCAGCAGCTCCACCACCCGGTTCTCGACCTGGGAGGTCCGCTGCCCGACGACCCGGATGCGGCCGGCATAGGGCACGGTAATGGATCCGTCGCGTCCAACCACCTGGTCGGGAATGACGGCCGAACGCGATCCGGGGCCGAGCCGGTCGATCGCCGGCGCCGAGAACAGGCCGCCGGCGGCGGCCTCCCAGATCGTCACCTGCACGGTGTCGCCGACGCCGATGACCTGATCGGCCGGCGGACGGTTGTCGCCGAACGAGCCCCTGAGGGACACCGACGGGCGGCGGGCCAGAATGGCAAGCGAATCGTGATTGAGGTCGATGACCGTGAACTGTCCGATCGCCTGGGCCGCCGGCGTCACGACATCCTGGCGCAGGGCCCCCGATCCCGGAAGGGCCGAGCACCCGGCCAGAAGCAGCAGCGAGGGGGCCGCCAACAGGACGCGAGAAAGGTTCGGACGAAGGAACATCTGCAATGTCAGACCCGTGGGACGGTATCCCGAAGCACACCGGCGGCCGCCGGACGATAGAACCCTGACGGCCATGAAGCCAGACGATTGGTGAAAATCGCCCGAACTGTTGCCGGATTGCCGCTATGCTGGGAGCATCTCCTTGACAATCCCGGGCATCCGGGAGGGGTTTGCCACCTGGGCAAGCCCGAATGGCGGGTCATCCTGACGAAAGGACGGCAGATGCTGCAAGCCTGGCGGACGATGGGGTGCCTTGCCCTCCTGATCGCCATTCCGGCCAGCGTTGCGGCCTCGGGCCCCGAGATTCGCCGTATCGCGCCCGGGCAGTTTCCCGAAATGCGCCTGGAATCGGCCCCGCGCCCGGCGATGGAGCCGGTCGAGCCAACGGCAGAGCGGCCATTCGGCCCCTGCTCCCGGGAGCAGTCGAACTGGATCTTCTGCCTGCAGGCGGCGGCGCGGGCGAGCGACGCCCGGCTTGGCCACATCGTGGATCAGATCGCGCGCATCCTGGCCGACAACACGGCCTTCGGTCCGTTCCAGCGCCAGGCCTTCGAGCGGGCCCTGCACGAGGCCGACCGGCGCTTCCGCGCCCTGCGGGACCACGAATGCCAGGCGCTCGTCCTGTCGGAGCCCGATGTCCAGGGCGAACTGTTCGAGGCGCGCCTGACCTGCCAGATCCGTCGGAATCTGGAGCGGATCGCCACGCTCACGGCCCGCTACCGGCTGGCGCGCTGACGGTCGGCGCCGGCCGCGCGGCGAGCGGTCAGGCCTGCTCGCACAGCCTGTCGAGCAGCCGCGCGATGTCCTCCGGTGAGGCCGGGGCAAAGTCACCGGCCTGGCACCGCTCCGGTCCGGGCCGGCGCCAGGCCAGCCGGTCGATCGCCTGCGCCCAGGCCGGCCCGTCGAGCGGATCGATCAGCTCGGCCCGGCCGGCAGCCGTCTCCCGATAGACCGGGATGTCCGAGGCGAGCACCGGCACGTTGAGCGTCAGGGCCTCGACGACGGGCAGACCGAAACCCTCGCTGAAGGACGGCGCAAGCAGGCCGCGCGCATGGGCCATGAGATGCATCAGCGCCGGGCT
The DNA here is from genome assembly GCA_046295035.1 of Phreatobacter sp. Taxonomy (GTDB): domain Bacteria; phylum Pseudomonadota; class Alphaproteobacteria; order Rhizobiales; family Phreatobacteraceae; genus Phreatobacter. The sequence goes on along the minus strand of JBKBOA010000010.1, from coordinate 42,664 downwards.
CGACAGGCCCGCGACCTCGATGACATGCGAGCGCAGCGTGTCGCTGCGGTCGAGCAGGCGCCAGGCCTCGCTGGCGCCCCAGCCGCGGCCGCCGGCCACCAGCAGTTTCGGCATGGGCCTGCCCGCCATCAGGGCGTCCCGCCACAGAAGCAGCGGCAACAGGTGATTCTTGCGGCTCTCGATCGTGCCGCAGATCATCAGATAGGGAGCGCTCGCCAGGTCCGGATCGAAGCCCCCCCGATAGGCGAGGGCCGGCACCGGGGCCAGGGGCTGGACGATGATCGGCGGCGGCACCCGCCCGGTCTGCCGGCAATGATCCTGCAACTGCCGGCGCAGCACCTCGGTGGCCAGCACCACCACCTGCGAGCGGTCGAGCATGCGCTCCAGCACGCGGGCGAAATAGCGGTCGCTGGAGGCCTTGAACCATTCGGGCGCCCGCAGCGGCAGGAGGTCGTGGAGAAACGAGACCACCTTCACGTCGGGCCGGTCGGCCAGCCAGCCGGTCGCCCGGTCAACCGCAAAGCCGACCTGACCGACATTGAGATAGACGGATCCGGCCGGCAGGCTGGCAATGTCGCGGCCACGGCGAAAGCCGGTGGTCGAGGCCACCTTGGCGATGTCGGCGGGCAAGCCGACGGCGCGCGAGGCGCGGGCCGGCGGGGTGCCGAAGCCGAGCAGCCAGCGCCGGGTCTGGCGGAAGACCGGATCATCGTCGATCGGCCGGTCCTCCGCCCAGACGCGCCTGACCGCGCTGACCAGACGGGCCACCGTCTGCCGCGGCAGGAGCCGCGGACCCCAGGGATAGGCGATGATGCCGTAAAGCGGCCGCCCGGCATGGCGCAGGGCGGCCTCGGCGAAGATGAGATCGACGCGTTCGATGCCCCGCGGGCGGCCCCGCAGGATGGAGACGAACAGCCGGGTCAGATCCAGCGCAACGGCAGGGGCCATGCCCGTCACCCCTCACAGTCCCGCAAGGAAGGCAAGGAGATCATCGAAATAGCGCTCCCAGGTCGGCGGGTTGAAGGCCGCCGCGCCGGCGCGCGCCGCCAGCGAATGGCCCGTGGTCATGTGGCGCAGGATGGCCCGCTCCCAGCCCGGACCGTCGAGCGGATGGCAGAACTCGGCGACCCCCTGGGTGATCTCGCGGAACACCGGAATGTCCGAACAGATCACCGGCACGCCGCTGGTCAGGGCCTCCACCAGGGGGATGCCGTAGCCCTCGGAGAAGGAGGCGGCGAGCAAGGCCCGGGCGCGGCCCAGAAGCTGCCGGCAGGCGGCGTCCGACAGGCCCGAGACCTGCAGCACGCGGCCGCGCAGCCCCGGACTGCGGTCGAGCATGTCGAGCACCATCTCGTTGTTCCAGCCGATATGGCCGACGATCAGCAGTTTCGGTGCCGCGATCGACCGCTCCGCGAAGCGCCGCCACAGATGGAGCAGGAGCAGGTGGTTCTTGCGCGGTTCGACCGTGCCGATCGCCATGACGAAGGGCACCGGATCGACCGGGCGCCCGGGATCGGGGCGGATGTGCAACGCATCGTCCGCCGGCAGCGGCGCGACATGGACCGGCACCGGGCCGTGGCCGTGGTCGCGGGCATAGCGCCGGATCCGCTCGCCCGTGGTCTCGCAGGTGACGATGAGGGCGCGCCCGCGGCTCAGCGCGGTGGCCAGGATCCGCGGGAAGCGCAGCTTGCGCTCGGCCGGGAAATATTCGGGGAACTCGATGGGCAGGATGTCGTGCAGGAAGAACACGGGCACCACGTCCGGCCGGCGCGCCAGCCAGCGGAACAGGAAGGGCATTTCGAGGAAATGCTGCGCCACGTTGACGTAGATCGCCCCGCGGGGAACCTCCGCGCCGATCTGGCGGTAGAGACGGTTGCCCCAGGTTTCCAGGGCGAGCCGCCGGTTCTGCGGCGGCGTCGGCCGCGGGGCCGCGATGCGGGTGGTCTCGGGGGCCCCCGGCCCGTCGGCCAGGAAGGCCTCGATCTGCGGCAGCAGCGGATCGGCCGCGCCCTGTTCCAGACTTTTCCAGGCCTCCATCTGGCGCCGGGCGAGCGCCTCCACCCGCGCCCGCGGAAACAGGTGCGGCCCCCGCAGGCCATAATGCAGGCCCGCATGGATCGCCCCGCGCCGGTTGGCCAGGTGATAGGCATAGGCCGTGTCGACGCGGTCGATCCCGGTCGGCGTGCGGACGCCCTGGCGCGAGACCAGGTGGGTCGTGTCGAAGATCAGCGGGCGTTGAATCGGGGGCTCCTGTGCAAGGACGGGACCGGGCGGCCTGCGGGTCTCAGCCGAGAATCGTGCGGTAGAGCTCCTCGATGCGCGCGCGATACTGCGCGGGCGAGAAGGCCGCAGCCCGCACGGGGCCGCGGGCGGAGAGGTCGCGCACGAGGTCGTCGTCGCGATCCAGCCGGCGGATCGCCCGGCCCATGTCGGTGACGTTGAACGGATCCACCAGCACCGCCGCATCGCCTGCGACTTCCGGCAAGGAGGAGATGTTGGAGGTCATGACCGGCGTGCCCAGCAGCATCGCCTCCAGGACGGGCAGCCCGAAGCCCTCGTAGAGCGAGGGAAACAGCACCGCGCGCGCCCCGCGGATCAGCGAGACGAGCTGGCCGAGCGGCAGGTGGGCCACCCGCCGGATGCGGTTCTCCTGCCGGATGATGTTGCCGTCGATGCGGTAGCTGACGAAGCGCGGATCGGCGATCTTCTCGAGCACGTCCTCGTACTGCCAGCCCAGGCCGCCGGCGATGACCAGGGGCCGCTTCGAGCCCGAGGCGACATAGGCATCGATGAGATTGCCGACATTCTTCTTCGGCTCCAGCGCGCCGAAGAACAGGAAATAGCCGGAGGGCTCGAGATTGAACACATGGGCGAGCTCGTCCGCCACCTCGTCCATCGGCCGGCTGGTCAGGTCCTCGGGCAGGGACACGGCCTGGTAGGTATTGGTGACACGCCCCTCGGGCACATCGAGCAGGTTGACGATCTCCTGGCGGGAGAACTCGGAAACGGTGACGATGTGATCGGCCTCGCGCGCCAGGGCCCTGACCGTGTCGAAGAACAGCTCCTTCTTGTCCAGCGTCGCATAGGGCAGCCGGAGCGGGATGAGGTCGTGGATCGTGTAGATGTTGGCGGCCCCCTGCACCTTGAGCGGCGTCGGATGGGTGGCATGGAACAGGTCGGGCGCGTTGGACAGGTTGACCTTGGCAGGCCGGCCGAAGCGGATCAGGTGCTGGTTGGCCACCTCGAACAGGTCATAGGCGACATGGAGGCGGTCGAACTCCTGGAGGAGATTGCCGCTCCGGCCGGTCACCACCAGGCCGGACCCGGTGACCGCCGTGGTCCTGATGCCGAAGGGTACCGGCACGAGACCGCGAAAATAGCTGCGGATGGCGGCCATCCGCGGTGACAGGGTCTTCCGGTGAGCGTCGAAGAACGCCACTTCCGACATGACCGCCGACCGCGGCAGCGGCTGGTCGGTCCCCACCAGGAGCTCGGTTCGGTAGCCGAGGTCGCGGGCCATGCCGGTCAGATTGCGTGCATAGGTCGCAATGCCCGTCCCCCTGGACAGAGCGAGGTTGCGCCCCTCGAAGAGTATCGTCTTGCCCACCAGCCCACCTGCTCCCGAACCCGGCGTCCTGCCGGCTGTCTCGCCCACCGCCCCCGATCCTCCACCATGCATGCCAAGCACCCCCGTGCCAGCGGCCCTAGGCACTGGCTTGCGACACGGCGATCATCGGCGCCGTCTCGGCCGCCAGAGCCGGCGCGGCCGGCCGCAGCACGACCTGCTTGAACGCGAACAGGCCGTCGATCTCGCCTCGGTCGATGAAGATGCGCACTTCCAGAGGATGCCGCACATCGGTGACAGTGAACGCGATCGGCATGCGGTAGATGCCGCCCCGGGTCAGACGGGACAGAAAGACCGCATGCACCGCGTTCGAATAGATGTCGATCCGCAAGCGGGTATCCGAAACCTGGTCCGTGCAGCCCAGATAGAGAAAGCCCTCCCAGGGCCCGGCAGGCAGATGCAGATAGGGCCCGAAGTACAGACAGCGGGCCGGCCCGGTCATGTCGATGATGCCCGGGGCCGGACTGGTCATGGTCTTGCCGTCGAAGAACAGGCTGCTGTCCCAGATCACATCGCCGGCCTTGCGACCCGCGGCCAGATCGGCAAGGCCGGCCGTCGCGCCCTGGGCGATGCCACGCTCGCGAAGCGGAATCAGCGTGCGGCGCTCGTAGAGACTGCCCTCCTTCAGCACCACCGTTGAGAGCGAGTCGGCGACCGAGCCCCGGGTCCAGCCGTGGAACGCCTGCGCGATGGCCGGGCCGTCATGGGCGGTCGCGCCCAGCGCCAGCGCCAGTTCGGCGACCAGGCGGCCGACCGGCTGGTCGAGCCGGCTTGCATCCACGGTCGCCAGGCGCGGAACCGACCCGAGCCCGGCCAAGAGGGACAGGCTCTGCGAGAGCGGACGCACGGCCGCGGCTGCCGTGCCCGCATCGGCCTGGACGTGGTGCGCGATCACATCCTGCACATCGTCCAGCACGAGGACCGCCGATCCGCCGATCCGCTCGAGATGGCTGACGAGGCCCGGCCGCGGAAAGCGTGAGAACAGGATGGCGGGCCCCGCTTGGGGCCGGGCGAGATACTTGTCCGTCGCATCGTCCGAATCGAGCGTCACCGTCTCGATGGGCTTCTCCACGATGGCGCCGACGATCCGGCGCACGACCTGCTCGGTCCACAGCCCCAGAGGCCCGGGCGTGGCGGCCACCAGCAGCTTCAGGCCAGCCGAATCGGTGACGGTCGGCTCGCTCATCCCTAGGCCTTGTGGCGGCCGGCCAGGAAGACCATCCGGTCCTCCCGGTTCGACCGGTCGAGCAGCTGATCGTCCGACACGGGCGCAGCCTCGGCGTCGAACCCGATGACACGCAACGGGCCATAGAGCTCGTGCAGGCGCCGGACCAGTCCTTCGGGATCCTTGCAGCGCAGGGGATTGAACTCCAGCACGATGGACGGCCTCCAGCGCTCGATGGTCGCCTCCAGACCGAGCATGACCTGTTCCTCGAAGCCTTCCGCATCGATCTTGATGAGATCGACCCGGGATTCCCCATGCAGGATCTCGTCGAGGGCCATGATCGGCACCTCGTCCTTGCCGGGCATGTCACCGCCCGCGCGCGCCGCCACGAGGGTTGCGTTCTTCGGCTCGCCCTCGGGCACCCGCATCTGGCCGGCCCCCGATGCGGCACCGGCAGCGACAGGCAGAACCCGCGACCGGCCGGCAAAGCCGTTCAGCTCCAGGGTCCGCCGCAGCAGGGTCACGGTGCTCGGCAGCGGCTCGACCGCGATCACCCGGCCCTGCGGCCCCACGAGATCGCAGAACAGCACCGAATAATAGCCCATGTTGGCGCCCACATCGACCGCCACCATGCCCGGCCGCAGCAGCCGCGCCACGAACTGGGTGAGCCACATCTCCCAGTAGCCGTCGAGCAGCAGGTGGGAGGCGAAACCGCGATCCTCCGTGCTCAGATAGACCTTGTAGCGCCCCAGCACCCGGGCCAGGGCCAGCCTGTTGCCCAGATAGAAGGGCTGCGCCGCCGACCGGCAGGCGCATTCCAGGTCGTAACGATCACCATGCGCGATGTCGGCGAGGGACACGATCCCGCCGGGCCGGAAGGCCACCGGCTGCGTGCGCCCCCAAGGGTTCAGACCTGACGCCACCTGCACCTGTCCTCGGTACGGCCGCCGGGGCCGATCCCGCCAGCGGGCATGCTCCCGTCCTGAATAGGCATACCGGAAGGCGTCAGCAAGGGGGCGGCCCACGGAGGGGTTGCCCCGCCCCGCAGGTTCCTTGCCTAATCGACCGACCGATGACACAAGATTGCTCCGCTCCCGTGCCGTCGCGCCGACGGCGACCAGTGATGCAAGACCGATGCGGACCGTCGACGACGAAGTTGAACGCTGCCTGCCCTTCTTCCTGCGCCTGTGCGTTCACGGCGTGGTGTCCACCGGCGCCCGGCTGGACGAATCGGCGGTGACCATTGCCCGGGAACTGCACGGCCGGCTGGTGGCGGCCGCCGCGCCCGCGGCCCTGCGCCAGCACTTCGAGGAGAGCCTGTCGGACCTCGTCGATCTGGTCTCCTCCCTCGCCCCGCGGCTGCCGCCGCAGATGATCGCCGACTTTGCCAGCAAGTCCTCGCCGGCGCGGGTGGCCGCCACGCTCGAGCGCACCCTGAGGGGCCGGCTGACCTCGCGGGCGGCCGTCTGAGGCGCACTGGCCCGGCATTGCGCGGGCCGTCGCCCGGTAACCGAGGGAAAGACAAAGTGATTTCGGCCGGCCGGCACACCCGTCTATGCGCAGCGCAGCAAACAGCGCGGAGCCCGCTGCTGCCGTGCCTTGATCGGCGCGGCGCCGGCAGCGCGGCCGGAACTGCGGGACTGCCCGGACGATGAACCAGATGACGCCCACCCCGACCCTTCCCTTCATCGACCTCGGCGCCCAGCGCCGGCGTCTCGGCCCGGCGATCGACGAGGCCATCCTGAAGGTGGTCCATCACGGCGCCTACATCATGGGGCCGGAGGTCTTCGCGCTGGAAAAGGCGCTGTCCGCCTTCTGCGGCGCCAGCCACGTCGTCTCCTGCGCCAGCGGCACGGATGCGCTCGCCCTCGTGCTCATGGCGCGCGGCGTCGGCCCCGGAGATGCGGTGCTCTGCCCGGCCTTCACCTTTGCCGCCACCGCCGAGGTGGTGGCCTGGCTCGGCGCCTCGCCGGTCTTCGTCGATGTGAAGGCGGACACGTTCAACACCGATCCGGCCTCGCTGGTCGCCGGCATCGCCACGGCGCGCGAGAAGGGCCTGAAGCCGGTCGGCTTCATCGCAGTCGACCTGTTCGGCCAGCCGGCCGATTACGACGCCCTCGAGCCGATCTGCGCAGAACACGGCCTCTGGCTCATCGACGACGCCGCCCAGTCCTTCGGCGCGACCTATCGCGGCCGGAAGATCGGCACCATCGGCATGGCCACCGCCACCTCGTTCTTCCCCGCCAAGCCGCTCGGCTGCTACGGCGACGGCGGCGCGGTGTTCACTGATGATGCCGGCCTCGCCGACATCGTGCGCTCGCTGCGCATCCACGGCCAGAACAACGAGGACAAGTACGACAACCAGCGCATCGGCATGAATGGCCGCATGGACACGATCCAGGCCGCCGTGCTGCTCGAGAAGCTGAAGATCTTCGAGGACGAGATCGTGTCCCGCAACCGCATTGCCGCCCGCTACAATGCCGCCCTGGCCGATGTGGCGGAGGTTCCGGCGGTTCTGGAGGGCTGCACCTCGACCTGGGCGCAGTACACGATCCGCCTGCGCGGGCAGGATCGCTCGGCTCTGGCCGCCAACCTCAAGGCGGCGGGCATCCCGACCGCCATCTACTATCCCCGCCCGCTGCATCGCCAGACGGCCTATGCGGCCTATCCCTGCGCCGGCAACGGCCTGCCGGTGAGCGACCGGCTGGCCGCCGAGGTGCTGTCGCTGCCGATGCACCCCTATCTGGACGAGCCCGTGCAGGACCGCATCGTGGAGGCCCTGCGGGCAAGCCTCGCCTGATCCCGCGATGGCGGCGCTTGCCGTGCCGCCGGCCAATGGCTAATCGAGAGGAATCTCGGTGTCATGCCGTCTGCGGGGACAGGCCATCTTGCCGGCACATCTCGCCCTCTCGCTTGCCCTGGCTGCCCTCGCTGCGGGCCTGACGGCCGGCCTGCTCATCTGGGCGCTGCGGCCGGTTCTGGCCCGCATCGCCCCGGCGGCCGGCGGCACCGGCATCCTGCATCGCCCGCCTCTCGCCCGCACCGCAGGGCCCGGCGCCATGGCGGCGGTCGCGCTGGTCTGCCTGTGCGGCGCCCTGCTTCAGGCCCTCGATCTCGGCCGCCTCCTGCCGCTGGTGCTGGGCATCGCCACCATGATGCTGGTGGGCGTCCTCGATCAGCTGCGGCCGCTCGGCTGGCGCCTCCGGCTGGCCCTGCAGACGGCCTGCTGTGCGGTCGCCGTCGCCGGACTGCCCTCGCTGACCGGCCAGACCGGCGCGGGCCTGCTGTTCTGGCTGGAGCGCATCGCCATGGTGCTGGCGCTGGTGGCCAATGCCAATTTCGTCAGCTTCGTCGACGGCATCGACGAGATCACGGTGGCCCATGCCGTGCCGGGACTGCTGGCCGCTGCCCTGTCCGGCCTGTTCGCGCCGATCGCGGCCGAGTCGGGGCTGGCCGCCGCCGCCGGGCTTGGTGCGCTCCTCGGATTCTGGCTGTGGAACCGCCATCCCGGGCGGATGGTCCTCGGCGATGCCGGCAGCCTGCCGGTCGGCCTCCTGCTCGCCTGGATCGGCCTCGCCATGGCCGCCTCTGGCTTCTGGGCGGCCGGCGTCCTCATCACGCTCTATCCGCTGGTGGAGGCCGGGCTGACGCTGGTGCGCCGCCTGCGCGCCGGCGAGCCGCTCGGCGCGCCCCATCGCGACCATGCCTACCAGAGGGCGGTCGATACCGGTGTTCCCGCGCGGCAGGTGGCGGCAACCGTGGCGCTGGTGGCGACAGCGGCCGCCGTGCTCGCCCTCATCGATCTCGTCACCGACAGCCAGCTCGTGAATGTCGCCGCGCTCGCCATCGGACTGGCCTGGACCCTGTTCCCGATGATCGGCTGGCTGCGGCGCGCCGGCGGCATCACGCCCGACGGCCGCTCGGCCTGAGCGCCCCCGTCAGGCGGACCCGCCCCCTGCTCAGACGCGCTTGTAGTCGTCCTGGCTGCGCACGATGTCGTCCTCGCCCAGATAGCTGCCCGACTGGACCTCGATCAGCTCGAGCGGGATCCGGCCCTCGTTGGACAGGCGGTGCCAGGCGCCGAGCGGAATATAGACGCTCTCGTTCTCACGCAGGATGCGCACGGTGTCATCCACCTCGACCGTGGCCGTGCCCTTCACCACGATCCAGTGCTCGGACCGGTGGAAGTGCTTCTGCAGCGACAGCCTGGCGCCCGGCTTCACGACGATGCGCTTGACCTGGAAGCGGTCGCCGCGATCGACACCCTCATAGGATCCCCAGGGCCGCAGCACGCGGCGGTGCTCGTCGGCAAGGTTGCGCGTGGCCGGATCGGCGCGCAGGTGTTCCAGCAGCGTCTTCAGTTCCCCGGCCACGTCGCGCCGGGCCACCAGGACGGCATCCTTGGTGGTCACCACCGCCACATCGTCGAGGCCGATGACCGCGGTGAACAGCCCCTCGCTGGTCACATAGGAATTGCGGGTGTCGACCAGGCGGGCCAGTCCGCGCACGACATTGCCATCGCCATCCTTCTCGCCGATCTCCCACAAGGAGGCCCAGGAGCCGAGGTCAGACCAGGCATAGTCGGCCGCGATCACGGCCGCCCGGTCGGTATGCTCCATCACGGCATAGTCCACCGACTTGGCCGGACAGCGGGCAAACAGCTCGCGGTCGACGCGCTCTAAGGACACGCCGGCGGCCGTGTCGGTGACCACGTCGGCAGCGGCAGCGGCAACCGCCGCGGCCATGGCCGGCTCGAAGCGCTTGAGCTCCTCCAGGAAGACATCGGCGCGGAACAGGAAATTGCCGGAGTTCCACAGATAGCCGTCCGCAATGAACCGCTCGGCGGTGGCCAGATCGGGCTTCTCGCGGAACGTCTCCACCATGTGGACGCGGCCATCCATCGGCGCGCCGGGCCTGATATAGCCATAGCCGGTGGCCGGATGGGTCGGGCGCACGCCGAAGGTGACGATACCCCCGGCCATGGCCGCATCGAGGCCGGCCCGCGCCGTCTCGGCAAAGTCGCGCGCATCCGCCACCAGGTGATCGGCGGCGAGCACCAGCAGCACCGCCTCGGGATCCGCGCGCAGCGCCAGCTCCGCGGCGATGGCGATGGCCGGGCCGGAATCGCGCGGCAGCGGCTCCAGGACGATCCGCCCGCTGCGGCCAGCACGGCTCAGCTGGTCGGCCACCAGGAAGCGGAAATCCTCGCCGGTGACGATGAGGGGATCGGTGAACACGGAGGCATCGGCCACCCGTGCCAGTGTGTCCTCGAAGGTCGAGCGGTTGCCGAGCAGCGGCATGAACTGCTTGGGCAGCGACTTGCGCGAGGCCGGCCAGAGCCGCGACCCGGCACCGCCCGACAGGATGACGGGAATGATCTTCCTGGCGCTGGACATGAGGCTGGCGTCCCTGGCTTCCCACTCGCAACCGGACCAGAGGCCTAGCCGCGATCCGTCCAATTGACCAGAACCAATCAAGGAAATGGTCAACGCCGGCGGCCCATGCCGCGGCGGGCCGACGGGCCGCCCCTATCGCTGGAGACCCATGGACGCCGTCAGGCCGCCATCCATGGTGAGCGTCGCGCCGGTGATGTAACCGGCCGGCGGCGACATCAGGAAGGCGACCAGCGCGGCGATCTCCTCGGGCCGGGCGAAGCGCCCGGCCGGGATCTGGCTCTCCATCTTGGCCCGGTAATCGGCATATTTGGCCATCATGTCGGTGTCGACAAAGCCGGGTGCCACCACGTTGACGCTGACGCCGCGCCGGGCGCTCTCGATGGCCAGCGTCCGGCAATAGGCCGCCAGGGCCGCCTTGGAGGCGCCGTAGGCGGCATTGCCCTGGTTGGAGCGCTCGGCGGTGACCGAGCCGATGGCGACGATCCGGCCCGAGCGCGCGCGCATCATCGGCCGCACCATGGCATTGACCAGCCGGGTGAAGGCGAAGAAGTTCACCTGCATCACCGCCTCGGCCTTGTCCTGGTCCATCACCGCGGCGAGCTGGTCATAGGGCTGGCCGGCATTGTGGACGAGGCCGAAGAAGGGTTCGCCCTCCTCCAGCGCCGCGCAGAAGTCGGCGACCGCCTGCCGGTCGGCGAGATCCAGGGCGGCCACCGCGACCTGCCGCTGCGGATGGGCGGCGCGCAGTTCCGCCGCCAGCGCCGCGGCCGCTTCGCCGGAGGATCGCACCGTGAAGGTCACGTCGTGCCCGGCCTCGACGAGGGCCCGCACCATGGCGGCCCCCATGCCCCGGCCGCCGCCGGTAACGAGGATCCGGCCCATCAGCCTGGCGCCCTTGCCAGGACGAGGCAGACATTCTGCCCGCCGAAGCCGAACGAGTTGGAGATGGCCCGGCTGACCGAGGCCGCACGCGCCACGTTCGGCACCACGTCGAGGGGAATGGCCGGATCGGGTTCGTTGTAGTTGATGGTCGGCGGAATGACGCCGCGGGCAATGGTCATCAGGGTGAACACCGCCTCGATGGCGCCGGCGGCCGAGAGCGTATGGCCGATCATCGACTTGTTGGACGATACCGCCACGTCCTTGAGCCCCTCCCCGAAGACAGCGGCAAGGCCGACATATTCCATCTTGTCGTTCTCAGGCGTGGAGGTGCCGTGGGCATTGACATATTGCACGTCACCCGGCGTCACGCCGGCATCCTCCAGCGCATTGCGGATGCAGCCGATGATCGGTGCGCCATCCGGGCTGGAGCGGGTGCGGTGGAAGGAATCGGCCATCTCGCCGCAGCCCTCGACGACGCCGAGGATGGTCGCCCCCCGCGCGAGGGCATGCTCGTGGGATTCGAGCACCAGCGCGCCGGCCCCCTCGGCCATGACGAAGCCGTCGCGATCCCTGGAAAAGGGCCTGGCCGCCGTGGTCGGCGCCTCGTTGCGGGTCGACAGCGCCGACAGCAGCGAGAAGCGCACCAGCGATTCCTGGTTCGCGGAGCCATCGGCCGCCAGCACCAGCGCCGCCTGGGTCTCGCCGCGCCGGATCGCCTCGACCGCCAGCTGGATGGCGGTGGCGCCGGTCGCGCAGGCCGTGGACAGGGAGATCGGGGCCCCCTTCGTCCCGAAATGGTCGGCCAGCTGATCGCCCACCGAGCCGAACAGGAAGCGCTGCTGCATGGCGCGGAAATCGCCGCTGGCCGCGCCCTTCAGCAGGTCGGCATAGGTGATCGGCCCGGTCTGGCCGGAGGCCCTGGCCAGTTCCTGGCGCTGCGGCCATTCGGTCTCCACCGGCGGCATGCCGAGAAACAGCGGCCCCGGAAAGCCGCCCTCGCCGCCGAGGCCGGCCTCGGCCACCGCCTCGTCGCCGGCGATCTGCGCCATGCGCGTGGTCAGGTCCGGTGCATTGTCGAACGGCAGGAAATCGACCGTCCCGGCCATGGTCGTGCGCAGGCCCTCGACGGGAAAGCGGGTGATGGCGTGGATGCCCGACTGTCCAGCGGTGAGCCGCGACCAGTTCTCCTCCTTGCCCTGGCCGAGCGAGGTGACGACGCCCATGCCGGTGACCACCACCAGAGGCCGTCCGTGCCGGTCCTTCATCGCAGCCGTCCTTGCCGTGTCTGCCATGACCCTTCCCTCACACCGCCTCGACGAGGCCGAGACCCTCGCCGCGCCAGAAGCCGACCGAGGTGACAACCGCCTGCTTCACCTTGCGCGTCATCGCGGCCTCATCGGCCGAACCGCCGATGGGCGGCACGGCAGCGCCGCGCGCGACCATCATGGCGCCGAGCGCGATATTGGCCGGAAAGGCTGCCTCGACGCTGTGGCCGATCACCGAGCCCGGCGCACGCATCGGCACCCTGCGCTGGTCGAGCAGGTCGCGTTCGATGGCCACCGCCTCGGCAATGCCGCTCGCGCCGGACACGACGACCGTGGCGCCAGGGATCAGGCCCGGCGAGATCGCGTTCCACTGCACGGCCAAGCTGTGCTCGGCATCGCCGTTCTTCCGGCGCGTGCGGTCCGAGGACACCGCCGCCAGCCGCGCGATGGGCCTTGCCCCGCGCTGTTCGGCGTGCTCGCGCGCCTCCAGGACGAGGAAGGCGCCGACCGAACCGAGAATGGTGCCGCCACCGTTGCGGGCGCGCTCCCAGACCGGCTCCCAAGGCCTGGTCCAGTTCATGTGGCCCATCTCGAAATGCAGGATCGTGTCGGGCCGCTCGGCCGAATAGGCCCCGCCGACCAGGAACAGGTCGCCCTGACCGGCATGGCAGCGGGCGAGTGCCACGCGCACCGCATCCACGCCGGCCATTTCCTCGCCCATGAAGGTGCGCGAGGAGCCGACCACGCCATGAACGATGGAGATGTTGCCGGCCAGAAGATTGGACAGCTGGGCCAGGAACAAGGTCGGCCGCAGGTCGTTCATCAGCCGCTCGTTGAGGAACGGACCCGGCGCATTGGCCGTCTCCAGGCCGGTGAGAATCTGCCCGTCCACGGCATAGTCGCGCTCGCCGCCGCCGGCCGCCACGATCATGTGCATGCGCTTCAGCAGGTCCGCCTCGCCCTTCACGCCGGCATCGTCCAGGGCCAGGCCCGCCGCATAGGTGCCGAGCCGCTGCCAGGCCTCCATCTGCCGGCGGTCGCCGCGGTCGGGAATCTGCTTCGCCACGTCGATGGCCACCGCCGGATGCAGCTGATAGGGCGCATAGGTGGTGGTATCGAGCCTCAGCCAGTCCTCGCGCGTGCCGTTGAGGGCCGTCCAGTGGGCCTCCAGCCCCTCGCCGAGGGCGGTCACGAGGCCGATTCCCGTGATCCAGGCTTCGCGTCCGGGCGCGGGCTTTTGAAGGGCCATGCGGCTGATCCTGCGTTTTCATGCCCGGTTCCGTGCCGGGCAGGAGGACCGGACATACCGGCACGGACGCCGGAGGGCAAGGTTTGGCCGGCGGGTGGCCGCTACGGCAGGAAGCCGAGCTTGACCGGTCGGATGAGGCAGACGATCGAGACGGCCCGGCGGCCCCTTGCGGTGCCGACCCGCGGCAGATCCGGCTGACGGGCCTGTGGCAGGACGATCAGGCCGCGGCGAGCTTGTCGAAGGGAAACTGCAGGCGCCCGCCCCATTCGCGGATCATGCCGGCAAAGGCCGGGTCGGGGAAGGTCTTGACCGCAAAGCGGATCTCGGCCTCCGCCACCTTCTTGCCGGCGCGCGTGATGAAGGCCCGCGTCACGGCATAGCCGGAGCCGTCGCCGACCAGGTCGGCGGTCACTTCGAGGGGCGTGGCCGGCGGCACGAAGTCCCGCATGCGCGCCTTGTCCGCTCCGACGAGGAAGGGCATGGCGGTGAGTCCGTTGAGCCCGAGGATCAGCCAGCCGGAGGTCTGCGCCATGGCCTCGATCATCAGCACCCCCGGCAGCAGCGGATAGCCGGGGAAATGGCCCTCGAAGACCGGGCTTTCGGCCGGCACGTCGGCCGCCGCCACGAGGCGCCTCGCCGCGGGCTCGAAGGACACCACGCGGGTGATCATCTGGAAGGTTTCGAGCCGCATGGATGGGTCTTCTTCCGGGCCTGACGGCAAGGGCCCGACGGGAGCGGAAAGGGTGCCGCGCGCCGTCGCGGCCCGCGGCTTCGGGCGATCCGCCGGCCTCAGCCGGCCTTGGCCGCCACCAGCTCGTCGATCTTGGAGCACAGGGCGCCGAGAACGAAGTAGTCCTCGGTCTTGGCCTTGCCCTCGTTCACTTCCTGCGTCCACTTCTCCAGCGGCAGCTTGATCCCGAAGGCCTTGTCGATGGCGAAGGCGATGTCCAGGAAATCGAGCGAATCGATACCGAGATCGTCGATGGCGTGGCTCTCCGGCGTGATCTTCTCCAGCGGGATATCGCAGGTTTCCGAAATGATCTTCGCCACGGTCTCGAAAGTGGAAGACATGATCAGTAGGTCTCCGGGCGGGCCGATTCTGTCGTCGGACGGGACAATACGACAACGATCCCCGCAAGGGGCAGGATGCGACGGTCGGTGCTGCTATAGATGAGGCTGCGGCGGCCTTCAACCCTCCGTTCAGGGCGCATTCGGGGCCATTTCGCGGCGCGCCGGGTCAGGTGGCTGGCGGCGCCCGCGAGTTGACGCCATCGCCCCTGCCCTTTAGCACGCGCTCTCTCCCTTCCACCCGGCCGGCCACGCGCCGGCCCCGACGAGGACCAGACCCATGCGCGCCCTGCGCCTCCACGGCGACCGCGACCTGCGCATCGAGGAGATCGAGGACGCCCCGCCACCCGGTCCCGGCGAGGTGCGCATCGCCATCGCCGCCGTTGCCCTCAACCATATCGATGTGTGGGGATTCCGCGGCATGGCCTTCGCCAAGCGCAAGATGCCGCTGGTGGTCGGCGCCGAGGCCTCCGGCACCATCGAGAGCGTCGGCGAGGGCGTGACCGCGTTGCGCCCCGGCGACAAGGTCGCCATGTTCGGCGCCAAGACCTGCGGCACCTGCCGCTTCTGCCGCGCCGGCCAGGACAACCTGTGCTCCGACGTGCAGGGCATCATGGGCTTTCACATCGACGGCTTTGCCTGCGAGCGCGTCACCATGGAGGCCCGCCACGTGGTGAAGGTGCCGGACGGGGTTTCGCTGCGCGATGCCGCCACCGCCCCGATCACCTATTCCACCGTCGAGCACATGCTGATCGACAATTGCCGGCTGGAACCGGGCGAGACCGTGCTGGTGCAGGCCGGCGGCTCCGGCATCGGCACGATCGCCATCAAGCTGGCCAAGTCGATGGGCTGCACGGTGATCACCACGGTGGGCGACGACGACAAGGCGGCGAAGGCGCTCGCCATCGGCGCCGACCACGCCATCAACTACCGCACCGAGCGGTTCGAGGGCGTTGTGCGCAAGATCACCAAGAAGAAGGGCGTCGACGTCGCCTTCGAGCACACCGGCGCCGACACCTTCAACCAGTCGCTGTTCTGCCTGCGGCGCGGCGGGCGGCTGGCGACCTGCGGGGCGACGTCGGGCTCGACCATCACCTTCAACCTGATGCAGCTCTTCCAGCAGCAGTACAAGATCTTCGGCTCGTTCGGTGCGCCGATCCGGGCGATCGCCGACGGCCTGAAGCGCATCGAGGCGGGCGTGACGCCGGTGATCGACACCGAACTGCCGATGGATCGCTTCGCCGAAGCCCTCGACCGGCTCGAGAGCCGCAAGGTGTTCGGCAAGATCCTGGTCCAGATCTGAGGATCCGTCCGCTTGGTCCGCTGGATCCGCACCCACATTCCCTGGGCCATGCTGCCCTTCGACTGGCTGGTCGGCCTCCTGGTCCTCGGGGCGATGAAGGGCGTGCGCGCGCTGGGGCCTGACCGTGCCAGCAATCTCGGCGGCTGGCTCCTGCCGCGCCTTGCCCCGCTGCTCTCGGCCAACCGCACGGGCTATGCGAATCTCAAGGCCGCGTTCCCGGAGAAGACGGACGCGCAGATCCGCGCGATCCTGCATGGGGTCTGGGACAATCTCGGTCGCACCGCCTTCGAATATGCCTGCATGGACGACCTGTGGGACTATGACCCCGCCCGTCCCAATGCCGGCCGCATCGTCACCGACAGCGTGGCCCTCTACGAGCGCCTGCGCGACGACGGCAAGCCGGCGATCTTCTTTGCCGCGCACCTGGCCAACTGGGAGATGCCGGCGGTGGCGGCTGCTGCCCACGGGCTTGACGCCACGGCCCTCTACCGCATGCCCAACAACCGCTTCGTGGCGCGGGCCATCCAGCGCATCCGCGGCAGGACCATGGGCAAGATGGTCGCCTCCGGCGGCGCCGGCGTGCTGCAGCTCGCCCGCGAGCTGGAGGCCGGAAACCATGTCGGCATGCTGATCGACCAGCACCTGCACCGGGGCGTCGATGTCACCTTCTTCGGCCGTCCGGCCAGGGCCAACCCCACCGCGGCGCGCCTTGCCCGCGAGTTCGACTGCCCGGTTCACGGCGTGCGCACCATCCGCCTGCCCGGCAACCGCTTCCGACTCGAGTGCACCGAGGAGATCGTCCTGCCGCGCGATGCCGATGGCCGGATCGACGTCAAGGCCGCCATGCAGGTCATGACCGATGTGGTCGAGGGCTGGGTCCGGGAACATCCCGAGCAATGGCTCTGGCTGCACCGGCGCTGGCGCTGAACCCCCTGCCACCCGGACACGCGATCAGGCCTGCCAGCGCCCGCCGGCAAGGGCGGCGCACAGACCAATCGGCAGAAGGTTGCTGTGGAAATCTGCCTGGCCTCTTGTAGGATTGTGCCGTGGGAATGGAATCGGCCGGGGGGGGGGGCTCGAACATGCAGATTCCACGCATCCGCCAGATGGCTTTGCACCCAGTTGCTTGCGCCCATCGGACCAGCGGGACCTGGCGCCTTGCACTGGTCATCAGTCTCGGATTGTGGGCGGTGATCCTCGCTGGCCTCGCGCGGCTGCTGTCAGCCTGAGCGGCGGGGTCGCCACGGATCTGGGGCCTGCAACCGTCGGGGACGGGCCTTGTCCGGCGAGGCGCGCCTCGCGAACGCCTTCAGCACCGTCGGCACGACCTGCCACGACGACGACAGTCCGCGACCTGGACGGGCGTGGGGGCATGGGGGCGCGCGGCTCCATGACAGCTGTCCGTTAAGGTTAGCGCCCGTTAGACGGTTCGATGCAAATTGCCATCACCACATCTCAAGAAATCCCCGCTAGCGTCCGGCATCAGACGTATCCCGAAGGGGAGGTTCCGATGCTCATGACCTTCAGGCATGCGGGCCGCAGCTTCTCGACGGACCGGCGGGGCAATGTGGCGATTACCTTTGCGCTGACGCTGGTGCCGATTCTGGGCCTTGCCGGCGGCGCCGTCGATCTGCACCAGCGCGCGCGCGATGCGGCAATGCTGCAGGGCATCTTCGATGCAGCCGCCGTTGCCGGCGCGCGCCAGGCCGCCCTCGGCCCGGCCATCGTGAAGCTGACCGCCGAGCAGCACGTGGCCGCCCATGTCTCCGGCCACCTGCGCGACTATCCGGTGATCGTGGAGGTCACGGAGGCCGGCCGGCGGGTGCGGGTGTCCACCGGCGATGCGCAGATGAAGACCACCTTCCTCGGCGTGATCGGCATGCGGACACTGAACCTGAATGTCCGGGCCACGGCCGAGTCGCAGACGTTCCGGACCGTGACCAGCGCCAAGCCGGTGGTGGCCGATCTCGACCCGGAGGCCGGCGACTACAACCGCATGTACGTCTATTGCTACGACCGGAGCCGGGCCAACCAGCCCGACAAGGGCCGCTCGCAGATGACGGCCATCGCCGACAATGCGGGCACGAAGTACGATTTCACCATGCCGCTCTGCAAGGAAGGGGAGACCATCTCCTACCGGCTCTACAATGTGCGCAATGCCCGCACCAAGCCGTGGCTCTGGGACAACAATGTTCCCGGCCAGCTGGTCCTCAACAACCCGGCCGACTGGGCCGATCCCTGGTCGAACAACCGCTCCTACAACTACTTTTCGGACACGACGCTGGTGAACGGCGTCATGGTGCACAATTTCGAAGGCGGCATCCCGATCCTGGAGACCGTCCTGTGCAACAACCTCAACCAGTGCAGGGGCAGGAGCCGGGGCGGCATCCTGCCCGAAGGGCGCAACCGCAATCCGCAGCAGGCAAACCGGCCCTGCGAGCCCGGCAAGTTCATGTATTTTGGCTGGGAGGACCGGCCGCCCGGCTATGGCTGGACCGACAGCGACTATGACGACATCCGCGTCATCGTCGAATGCCCGAGGATCAGCACCGAGACGACCACCACGGTCCGGCTCACCGAATAGTCCTGCTGCCATGCCCGCGCCGGACAGCCGCGCGGGCATCCGCCTTCCCGGCCGGCGCGCCCCGCCCTATGAAGGGGCCATGCACTTTCCGGCCTGCCCTGTCCGACCTGCCCCATGACCAGCTTCAGCATCGACGCCGTGGTTGTCGGCGCGGGCGTTGTCGGGCTCGCCTGCGCCCGTCGCCTCGCCGTGGCAGGGCTTGAAACGCTGGTCATCGAGGCGGCCGACGGCATCGGAACCGGCACATCCTCGCGCAATTCCGAAGTGGTCCATGCCGGGCTCTACTATCCGACCGGCTCGATCAAGGCGCGCGCCTGCGTCGCCGGCAAGGACATGCTTTACCGCTATTGCGCGAGCCGCGGCGTGCCGGTCAGGCCCTGCGGAAAGCTCATGGTGGCGACCGAGGCGAGCCAGCTGCCGAAGCTGCAGGCGATCTGGGACCAGGCCCATGCCAATGGCGTGGCCGGCCTGTCCTGGATGACGCCGGACGAGGTTCGCGCCCTCGAGCCGGAAGTTGCCTGCGTGAAGGCCTTCCTGTCGGCAACCACCGGCATCGTCGACAGCCACAGCCTGATGCTCGCCCTGCAGGGCGACCTGGAGGCCGCCGGCGGCATGATCGCCTTCGAAACGCCGGTGGAGGCCGCGGCCATCACCAAGGGCGGCATCGTGCTGCGCACGGGTGGCCTCGAGGCGGCGGAGATCTCGGCCCGCATCGTCGTGAACGCGGCCGGCCACGGCGCCCCGCGCCTCCTGCGGGCGCTGGCCGGCTTTCCGGCGCAGCACATTCCCCGGCAATGGTACGCCAAGGGCAACTATTTCTCGCTCATCGGCCGCCAGCCCTTCTCGCGCCTTGTCTATCCCATGCCGGATACGGCCGGCCTCGGCGTCCATGCGACCATCGACATGCAGGGCCGGTGCCGGTTCGGCCCGGATGTCGAATGGGTGGAGAGCGAGCAGGATCTGGTTGTCGACCCGCGCCGCGCCGACGGCTTCTACGCGGCGATCCGCAGCTACTGGCCGGGCCTGCCGGACGGCGCGCTGCAGGCCGATTATGCCGGCATCCGGCCGAAGCTTCACGGTCCGGGCACGCCCATGCCGGATTTCCGCGTCGATGGACCGGAAGTCCACGGCATTGCCGGCCTGGTCAACCTGCTCGGCATCGAGAGCCCCGGCCTGACCGCCTCGCTCGCCCTGGCCGACATGGTCGCCACCCGTCTCGGCCTGGAACCGGCCGCAACCTTCTGATCCGGGAGTCCCGTCATGGCCGATGCGCTGCGTTCCGAAACCCTGCCGACCGATCCCGCCGGCCTGATCGCCGCCGGCGCCTGTGCCATTGCCGAGGCGACCGCCTCGGGCCGGGTCCGCGCCGTGGACGTGGTGGAGGAATGCCTTGCGCGCATCGCGGCGGCCAATGAGCGCCTGCATGCCTTCATCGCCGTCACCGGCGAGGCCGCGCGGGCCGAGGCCGCCATGCTCGACCGCCTGGCCGAGCTCGGCCAGCGCCGCGGCCCGCTGCACGGCGTGCCGGTGGCGGTCAAGGACATCATTGACGTCTCCGGCACGCCGACCCGCGCCGGCTCGCTCACCCGCGATCACCTGCCGCCGGCCAGCGCCGACGCGGTTGCGGTGACGCGCCTGCGCGCGGCCGGCGCCATCGTCATCGGCAAGACCCACACGGTCGAATATGCCTTCGGCGGCTGGGGCACCAATCCGGTCGCCGGCACCCCGGTCAACCCGCATGACCGGCGGATCCACCGTGTGCCCGGCGGCTCGTCCTCGGGCACCGGCGTTGCCGTGGGCGCGGGTCTCGTGCCGCTCGGCTTCGGCACGGATACCGGCGGCTCGGTGCGGCTGCCGGCTTCCTGGTGCGGCACGGTCGGCCACAAGACCTCCATCGGCCTCGTCAGCCGGACCGGCGTCATCCCGCTCGCCCTGACCTTCGACACGGTCGGCCCGCTGGCCCGCACGGTCCGCGATGCGGCCGTGATGAGCCAGGTCACGCTGGGCTCCGATCCGGCGGACGCCACCACCATCGCCGCCCATGGCCTCGATCTTGTCGGCAGTCTTGGCGCTGGCGTGAAGGGCCTGACACTCGGCGTCCTGCGGCTCGACGCCGGCATTGCCGTCGATGCCGAGGTCGGCGCGGCGTTCGAAACGGCCATCGGTGCGCTCGGCGCCGCCGGTGCGCGTCTCGTGCCGGTCAGCCTGCCGGAAGAGCTGTCCACCTACACGCGGGATTGCGGGACGCTGATGATGGCCGAGGGGGCGCGCAACCACGGCCACCTCCTGGCGGAGACGCCCTGCCTGCTCAGCGCCCAGGCCCAGGCCCGCATCGGCGGGGGGACATCCATCACGGCCGTTGCCTGGCTGGAGGGCATCGACCGGCGCCTGCGGCGCATCGCGGCCGCCAATGCCCTCATCGCCGGCCGCGGGATCGATGCGCTGGTCCTGCCGACCACGCCGCAGCCCGCCATCCCGGTGGCCGAAGTCGACGAGGATGCCGCGCCGGGCATCCTCACCCGCTTCGTCAACTATCTCGAATGGTGCGGCGTCTCGGTGCCGGTGGCCAAGACCGCCGGCGGCCTGCCGATCGGCCTTCAGGTGGTGGCGCAGCGCCACCAGGACGCCCTCGCGCTCAGGATCGCGGCGGCGGTGGAGAAAGCCTCGGGCGGACCGCTGGCCCTGCCTGACCTGCGGGTGCCCTGACACGCCCCGGACCGGCGGCCGCTGCCCGGCCTGGGGCGCGACCTTGCGAGCAGGGCTGTTCGCCGGCCGCAGGGGACGATCGCACTTGCCTCCCAGATCGATCTGCTTACTGTTTGGGCAGGGTGCCACCCCGGCCGGCAGCAAGCCGGGCGGACCATCGGTCTCCGCAGCAGCAAGTCCGGGCAAACCGGCCGCGCGGGGGATGGCATGTGGCTTGCGAGCATCGCGCTCGGACAGCGTCAGGGAGATATCGCATGTGGTCCAGATTCCGCCCCGCAGCCATCGCCGGGGCCCTCCTCGCCAGCGCGCTGCTGGTGCCGGCCCCGCTGCTCGCGCAGGAGAAGGTGCTGCGCATCGGCATGACGGCGGCCGACATTCCGCGCACCCACGGCCAGCCCGACCAGGGCTTCGAGGGCAACCGCTTCACCGGCATTCCCATGTACGATGCGCTCGTTCACTGGGATCTGTCCAAGGCGGATGCGCCGTCCGTCATCGTTCCGGGCCTGGCGCTGTCCTGGGCGGTCGATGCCAATGACAAGACCAAGTGGGTGTTCCGGTTGCGTCCGGGCGTGAAGTTCCACGACGGCTCGCCGTTCAACGCCGCGGCCGTGGTCTGGAACGTCCAGAAGGTGCTCGACCAGAATGCGCCGCATTTCGACCAGAGCCAGGTCGGCGTGACGGTCTCGCGCATGCCGAACCTGCTGTCGGCGCGCGCCATCGACGACCTGACCGTGGAGCTGACCACGCGGGCGCCCGATTCCTTCCTGCCGATCAATCTGACCAACCTGTTCATGGCCTCGCCCGCCCACTGGCAGAAGCTGTTCAGCGAGGTGCCGGCCTCGGTGACGGATCCGCGGGCCCGCGCGGCGGCGGCCTGGACCGCCTTCGCCGCCAATCCCTCGGGCACCGGCCCGTTCCGCGGCGTGCGCCTCGTGCCGCGCGAGCGCTTCGAGATGGTCGCCAACAAGGAGTACTGGGATCCGGCCCGCCGGCCCAAGATCGACCGGGTCGTGCTGCTGCCGCTGCCCGAGCCGAACGCCCGCACGGCCGCCCTGCTCGCCGGCCAGGTGGACTGGATCGAGGCCCCGGCCCCGGACTCGGTGCCGCAGATCCGCCAGCGCGGCTTCACGCTCTACACCAATGCCCAGCCGCATGTGTGGCCGTGGCAGTTCTCGTTCCGCGAGGGCTCGCCCTGGCTTGACCGGCGCGTGCGCCACGCCGCCAACCTGTGCATCAACCGCGCCGAGCTGAAGGAGCTGCTCGGCGGCCTGATGGAGATCCCGGTCGGCACCGTGCCCCAGGGCCATCCCTGGTGGGGCAACCCCTCGTTCCAGATCAAGTACGACCTGCCGGCCGCCCGCCGGCTGATGCAGGAGGCCGGCTTCTCGGCGCAGCGTCCGCTGCAGGTGAAGGTGCTGACCTCGGCATCCGGCTCCGGCCAGATGCAGCCGATCGTCATGAACGAGTGGCTCCAGCAGGCGCTCAAGGAGTGCTATTTCGACGTCCAGCTGGAAGTGGCCGAGTGGAACGCTGTCTTCACCAACTGGCGCGAGGGCGCCGGCCATCCCAATGCCCGCGGCGCCAATGCCATCAACGTCACCTTCGCGGCCATGGACCCGTTCTTCGCCATGATCCGCTTCGTGACGCGGCAGACCAACCCGCCGGCCTCCAACAACTGGGGCTTCTTCAACTCCGACGAGTTCGACCAGCTCGCCGCCACCGCCCGCTCGACCTTCGACGATGCCGGCCGCGACAACGCGCTCGCCGCGCTGCACAAGCGGATCGTCGAGGAAGCGCCGTTCCTGTGGGTGGCCCATGACGTCGGCCCGCGCGCCATGTCGCCGCGCGTGACCGGTGTCGTGCAGCCGCGGTCCTGGTTCATCGACATCGCCCCGATGGACATCCGTCCGGGCTCCTGATCCACCAGCGGCCGGGCCGGCCCGCGCGCCGGCCCGCCCCTTACGACAGGCCGCGCGGGCCGGTCGCCCGCGTGCGCCGGCTGCCCCGTCGGGCGGCGGCCCTCCTGTTGCTTGCTTTCGCGAGGCCGGCCTTCATGCTCGTCTATCTCGGCAAACGCCTCGTCTATACGATCCCCATCGTTCTCGGCGTTTCGCTCGTCTGCTTCATGCTGGTGCATATCGCCCCCGGCGATCCCCTCGTCTCGGTGCTGCCGCCGGACGCCTCCGAGCAGCTCAAGCAGCAGATGATGCAGGCCTACGGCTTCGACCGGCCCTACTATGAGCAGTTCTTCCGGTGGTGCTGGCGGGCCCTGCACGGCGACCTCGGCACTTCCATCGCCACCGGCCGGCCGGTGGCCAGCGAGGTGAGCCGGGCGGTCAACAACACGCTGCTGCTCGCCTTCGTGGCGACCATGATCGGCTTCTTCTTCGGCCTGCTGTTCGGCTTCGTGGCAGGCTATTTCCGCAACAGCCCGGTGGACAAGATCGCCTCGGTCCTGGCGGTCATCGGGGTGTCGGTGCCGCACTACTGGCTCGGCATGGTGCTGGTCATCATCTTCTCCGCCCAGCTCAACTGGCTGCCGCCCACCGGCGCCGGCCCCGGCGGCTCCTCGGAATGGGCGCTCGACTGGGCCCATGTCCGCCACCTGATCCTGCCGGCCGTCACCATGAGCGTGATCCCGATGGGCATCGTCGCGCGCACCATCCGCGCGCTCGTCGCCGACATCCTGTCCCAGGATTTCGTGCCGGCGCTGCGCGCCAAGGGCCTGTCGGAGCTCGGCATCTTCGGCCATGTGGTGAAGAATGCCGCGCCCACCGCCCTCGCCGTCATGGGCCTGCAGCTCGGCTACCTGCTGGGCGGCTCGATCCTGATCGAGACCGTGTTCTCCTGGCCGGGCACCGGCTTCCTGCTGAACGCCGCCATCTTCCAGCGCGACCTGCCGCTGCTGCAGGGCACGATCCTCGTGCTGGCGCTGTTCTTCGTCATGCTCAACCT
Organism: Phreatobacter sp.; assembly: GCA_046295035.1. Taxonomy (GTDB): domain Bacteria; phylum Pseudomonadota; class Alphaproteobacteria; order Rhizobiales; family Phreatobacteraceae; genus Phreatobacter. The sequence continues at coordinate 18,466 of JBKBOA010000010.1, read as the reverse complement.
GATCGTCGATGTGGTGCAGACCGCCATCGACCCGCGCATCCAGCGGAGCTGACCGCCATGACCTCGGTTGCCTCGCTCCTGCCCCAGGATCCGGCCAAGTCCGTCGCCCCGATCGAGAAGTCGCCCGGCTACTGGTCGGGCGTCTGGCGGCGCTTCCGGAAGGACAAGCTGGCCATCTTCGCCGGCTGCGTCGTGCTCCTGCTCATCCTGATCGCCATCCTCGCCCCACTGCTGGCGCCGATGGACCCCTATGCCGGGCGCACCATCCGCCGCCTGCGTCCCGTGGGCACCGCCGGCTTCCCGCTCGGCACGGACGAACTGGGCCGCGACATGCTCTCGCGCCTCATCTATGGCGCGCGCTACTCGCTGATGATGGGCGTGACCCCCGTCATCCTGGCCTTCGGCATCGGCAGCCTCATCGGCATCATCGCCGGCTATGTCGGCGGGCGCACGAACACGGTCATCATGCGCACCATCGACGTGTTCTATGCCTTCCCATCGGTGCTGCTGGCGGTCGCCCTGTCGGGCGCCCTCGGCGCCGGCATCCAGAACGCGCTGGTCTCGCTGACCGTGGTGTTCATCCCGCCGATCGCCCGCGTCGCCGAGGCGGTCACGACCCAGGTGCGCAACCGCGACTATGTCGAGGCGGCGCGCGCCTCGGGGGCGAAGGCGCTGACCATCATCCGCGTCCACGTGCTCGGCAACGTGCTCGGGCCGATCTTCGTCTATGCGACCGGCCTCATTTCCGTGTCGATGATCCTCGCCTCGGGCCTGTCCTTCCTCGGCCTCGGCGTGCGGCCGCCCGAGCCCGAATGGGGCCTGATGCTGAACACGCTGCGGACGGCCATCTACACCCAGCCGCTGGTCGCCGCCCTGCCTGGCGTGATGATCTTCATCACCTCGATCTCCTTCAACATGCTGGCGGACGGCCTGCGCAATGCCATGGACGTGAAGGTATGAGCCAGCCCCTCCTCACCGTGCGCGGCCTCGTCAAGCACTTCCCCGTCGCCGGCGGCCTGTTCGGGCCGAAGAAGGTGGTGCGGGCGGTCGACGGCGTCGATTTCGACGTGATGGCCGGCGAGACGCTCGGCATTGTCGGCGAGAGCGGCTGCGGCAAGTCCACGACCGCGCGCCTGCTCATGCACCTGATGGAACCGACCGCCGGCGAGATCCTGTTCGACGCCGCCCGCGTCGGCTCGCCCGACCTGTCGCTGTCCGACTATCGCCGGCAGGTGCAGATGGTCTTCCAGGACAGCTACGCCTCGCTCAATCCGCGCCTGACGATCGAGAGTTCCATCGCCTTCGGCCCGCAGGTTCATGGCGTGCCCCAGGCCGAGGCCATCGGCCGCGCGCGCGACCTGCTCGCCAAGGTCGGGCTGGAGCCCTCGCGCTTTGCCGGTCGCTATCCGCATGAGCTCTCGGGCGGCCAGCGTCAGCGCATCAACATTGCCCGCGCCCTCGCGCTCCAGCCGAAGGTGGTGATCCTCGACGAGGCGGTTTCGGCGCTGGACAAGTCGGTGGAGGCGCAGGTGCTGAACCTGCTTCTCGACCTGAAGGACGAGTTCAAGCTGACCTACATCTTCATCTCCCACGACCTGCATGTGGTGCGCTACATGTCCGACCGGGTCATGGTCATGTATCTCGGCAAGGTCGCCGAGATCGGCCCCTCGGAGGCCATCTTCGACGCGCCGCTGCATCCCTATTCGGCCGCGCTGACCCGCTCCATGCCGACCATGGATCCGGACAGGCGCACCGAGGCCGCCCCGATCTCCGGCGATCCGCCCAATCCCATCGACCCGCCGCCGGGCTGCCGCTTCCACACCCGCTGCAACTTCGCGGAAGGGGTCTGCAGCGCCAGCGAGCCGCCACTGGCCGCCATGTCCGGCCTGCATCAGGTGGCCTGCCTGAGGTCGGTGCCTGGCTCCGGCCACAGCCTGGCGCCCGATCGCGCCCGCGCGGCGTGAGGGAGGCTGGCATGGCCCTCGTCGAGATCCGCAATCTGAAGGTCACCTTCACCGGTGGCGACAAGCCGATCTGCGCCGTCAACGGCGTCGATCTCACCCTTGACCGCGGCGAGACGCTGGCCATCCTCGGCGAGTCCGGCTCCGGCAAGTCGGTGACGCTGCGCGCCATGCTGCGGCTCAATCCCGAACGGCGCACCCGGGTGGAGGGATCGATCACCGTTGCCGGTCAGGATGTCCTGACGCTGTCGCCGAAGGCGCTTCAGGCCTTCCGCGGGCGCGATGTCTCCATGATCTTCCAGGAGCCGGCGCTGGCCCTCGATCCCGTCTACACGCTTGGCCAGCAGATCGTGGAAACCATCATCAAGCATGATGGCGGCTCGAAGGAAGCAGCCTGGAAGCGGGCCCTCGACCTGTTCGAACGCGTGCGCATCCCCTCCCCCGAGCGGCGGCTCGGCAACTATCCCCACGAGATGTCCGGCGGCATGCGCCAGCGGGCGATGATCGCGCTGGCGCTGGCCTGCAACCCGAAGGTGCTGCTTGCCGACGAGCCGACCACCGCGCTGGATGCCACCGTGCAGATCCAGATCCTGTTGCTGATCCGGGAGCTGCAGCGCGAGTTCGGCATCGCCGTCATCTTCGTCACCCACGATATCGGCGTCGCCGTGGAGGTCGCCGACCGGGTGGCGGTCATGTATGGCGGGCGCATCGTCGAGACCGGCCCGATCCGCGACATCATCCGCCGGCCGCGCCACCCCTACACGATCGGTCTCCTGAGGAGCCGCGCCCACGACGCCATGACCAAGGGCACGCGGCTCGACGCCATTCCCGGCGCGCCGCCGGACCTTGCCAACCTGCCGCCGGGCTGTGCCTTCGCGCCCCGCTGCAAGCTGGCCGAACCGGCCTGCTCGCAGGCCATCCCCGAACCGGTCCCGGTCGGCGAGGGCCACATGGCCCGCTGCTTCCGCACGGCGATGACGGTCCCGGCCATGGCGTGAGGCGCCGGCCTTCCCCTGCGGCCCCTGCCGGGCCATTGTGGCGGCTCTCCCGCCTCCCGCGACAGCAGCCATGCACATCACCGTCGTCAACCCGAACACCACCGCCTCCATGACCCGCACGATCGGCGAGGCCGCACATGCGGTTGCCGCCGCCGGCACCGTGATCGAGGCGGTCAATCCTGAGAGCGGCCCGGCCTCCATCGAGGGCTTCTACGACGAGGTCTTCGCCGTTCCCGGCATGCTCGGGGTCATGCGCGCGCGCCCGCACGCAGATGCCTTCGTGATCGCCTGCTTCGATGACACCGGACTGGACGCGGCGCGTTCGCTCGTCCCGGTGCCGGTGGTCGGCATCGGCGAGGCCGCCATGCACATGGCAACCCTGGTCGCGACCCGCTTCTCGGTGATCACGACCCTCGCCGTGTCGGTGCCGGCAATCGAGCACAATGTCCACAAATACGGGTTCGACCGGCGCTGCGCGCGCGTGCGCGCCTGCGAGGTGCCGGTGCTGGAACTGGAGAACCCGGCCTCCGGCGCCTGCGCCCGCATCTCGGCCGAGATCGCCAGGGCCAGGACAGAGGACCGCGCCGAGGCCATCGTGCTCGGCTGCGCGGGCATGGCGGATCTGGCGGCCGCGCTGTCGGCCGAACATGGCCTGCCGGTCATCGACGGGGTGGCCGCCGCCGTCAAGCTCGCCGAGGCCATGGTCGGCCTCGGACTGAGAACGTCCAAGGCCGGCGGCTATGCCCCGCCGCGCCCCAAGCCCTATTCGGGAATCTTCGCAGACGACGCCGTGGCCGAGATTGGCTAGAAACAACCCGTAGGACCGTTCCGGCACGATTCTGCATGACGACCATGACCGAACGCCGCTCAGCCCCCCGGATGCGCACCTTCTGGAAAGGCGTGATCCTCTATCCTGGGGGCTTGCGCTCCATCGAATGCACCGTGCGCAACTTCTCCGAACAGGGCGTCAGGCTCGATTGCGGCGGGGTGCTTGATGTGCCCGACCATTTCGACCTGAAGATCCCCCAGAAGGGGGCCGTCTTTGCCTGCCAGGTGGCTTGGCGCAAGGACAACGACATCGGCGCCAGCTTCGTGCGTCCGCCTCCCGGCGCGGCGGCCGATGCCCTGGCCGAGAAGCTGCGGCAGCTGGAAGCCCAGAACCGCAGGCTGATGCGCAAGGTCAGCGAACGCGACGACGAGGGCTGGGGCTGAGCGGCGCTGCAGGCCGCTTGCATCCTGCGCCCCGCAAACCAACATGCGCCTCATCGTCCGACCTGACCGACCGGAGACCGCCCTTGCCCGCTAAGGCCGCCATCATCCAGCCCATTCTCATGGCCGCCGTCATGGCCTTCCTCATGACGGCCCTCATCACCTATCTCAATCTCGGCTTCCCGCCGGACTATTTCCGGCGCTGGATGGTCGCCTTCGCGATCGCCTGGCCGGCGGCAGCCGTGGCCGCTTACATCGCCATCCCGATCGCCCGCAACCTGACCGGTCGCATCGTGGCCTTCCTGGACAGCAAGGGTCTGTGACCCGGCTGGCCGGCATCGCCGCGGCCCTGCGGCCCGTGCATCTGGCGGCGGCGCTGACCGTGCTCGTCGGCCTTCTCGGCCTGTCCGCCTGGCTGCACGCCGATCTGGAGGCCGTGCTGCGGGCCGCCCCCTGCGGCGGTCTCGACTGCCTGCGGCCGCTCCGGCCCGATGCCCGCATGGCCGGCTACACGGCCGAGGACTTCCGGACCTTCGTGGCCAGTCTGGGCCCCAACCGCCTGCGCGCCCTGTGGGGTCTGCTGCTCGATCTGCCGATCATCGCGGCCGTGACCACCGCGCTCCTCGCCGGCGCGGGCCTGGCCTCGCGGGGAGCGACCTTCCTCGGCGAAAGGGCGCGGGCGCTCCTGCTCGCCCTGCCGCTGGCCTATGCCGCGACCGACCTTGTCGAGAACGGGCTGCTCGCCCTGGCCTATCTCGATCTCGCCGATGTCAGCCGCCTCGTGCCCTGGGCTTCGGCGCTGAAGTTCGGCCTCATCACGGCCAGCGCCGCTGCCAGCGTGATGGTCGGGCTGGTGCGCAGGTCGATCTGACGGGGCTCAGCAGGCCGGCCCTGCATCCGCCAGTGCCGACGGCAGCCCGCGCAGCAGGGCCTTGACGCCGAGTTGCAGCACTGCCTCGGCATCGCCGAGGCCGTCCGGCGCGGCCAGGCCGCCGGTCGCGGCCAGCGAGGCCAGCCCGTGCGTGAGGCCATAGACCAGCAGCGCCGCCTGGCGGCGGCGCACCGGATCACTGACCCCCGACATCCGGCCGACCGCCTCCTCCAGCAGCCGGAAGCCCGGATCGGGTTCCTTCACCGTCGGCCCGTCCGGTTCCTGCGTTCCGCCGAGCCCGGTATTGAACATGGCCGCATAGTAGGCAGGCTCTTCTCGTGCAAAGGCCAGATAGGCCCGGCCCATGGCCATGAACCCTTCCGGTCCCTCTCCGGCGGCGGCGGCGGCCGCCTGCAACCGGCGGGCCAGCGCGGCAAAGCCGAGGGCCGCGACCTCCCGCAGCAACGCCTGGCGGTCCTTGAAGTGGCGATAGGGGGCAGCCGGCGAGACGCCCGCCAGCTTGGCCGCATCCGACAGGGTGAAGCCGGCCGGCCCACGTTCGGCGATGAGCCGACGGGCGGCCTCCACCAGCGCCTCGCGCAGATTGCCATGATGATAACCGCGGCGCTCGGCCAGCCGGCTGTCGGGAAATGTCCGCCTCATGTAAATGAGCTTGACATCCCGCGGGCTGCTGGTCAAGGCGTCCCTTCGCGTCAGGACAGCCGGCAGGACAGGCGATCGGACAGCCGGAGCGTCAGTGCCCCTCACCCATTTTTCCACGCCCGCCGCATGAGCAATAGGCCTGCAATTTCAAGGGCGACGGCGCGACCGGCGGTGCCGCCGGGCTCTGTCGCCGGTGCCATTCGCGATTTCCGCTTTGCAGCCAGCAAGCCGGCCAACTAGATTGGGGTTCCCGGTTCCTGAACAGGGAGGTCAGTCGTGGAACTTGCGCGACACGTGAATATCGTTGCCGCGTGTGCCGCTTTCGCTTTCGTCGGAGCCATTCTGTTTGGCGCGTTCTGACCCTTCGGCCCCAGGCGGGGCCGCCACTCCGGAACAGATCGGATGAGAACGCCGGGCACCTTGCCCGGCGTGTTCATGTGGGCCCTCCGGGGCCGGCCTGTTTCGTCGAGCCTGCCATTTCCGAAAGATCGGGCCGATCGGCGACATGCGGTTGCAACAGATTTCGCCGATGGGAGTTGCTGTCAGGACGTGTGATCGCATCCAGGCATGGAGCAACCCAGATGACGGCCCGGCACATCGCGGCTGCCTTCACCGGCACCCTGTCTCTCGCCCTGCTCGCACCGGCACCGGCCCCCGCGCAGGACAATGACCAGATCTATGCGGTGATCCGGCGTGATGCCGAGATGCGAGCGGCACGCCGCGGCGAGGCGGCGCCCGCCGCGCGCCCGTTCGCCTTCCCGGGCCTGCCCTTCCTCGGGGCCCGGCGGGCGGCGCCCGACGTTCCGGAAATCACGGTCAATCCGCGAGCGGGTGCGATCGACCCGGCCACCGGTCAGCCGATCGAGACGCCGCGCACCACCCTGACCTCGCCGGGCGGTCAGGCCTATTGCGTGCGCACCTGCGACGGCTTCTATTTCCCGGTCGGCCGGCCGACGGGCGGCGCGAGCCGGGCAGCCCAGGAGGACATCTGCCAGCGGCTCTGCCCCGGCACGCAGGTGGCCCTCTATTCGGCCGGCGGCAATGCCTCCATCGAACAGGCCGTTGGCCCGCGCGGCCAGCGCTACGGCACCCTGGCGACCGCCTTCCGCTTCCGCGAGCGGGTCGATCAGGCCTGTACCTGTGCCGGCGCCTCCACCAATGGCCTTGCCCGCATCCCGATCACGCATGATCCGACCCTGCGGCCCGGCGACGTGGTGGTGACCGAGACGGGCGTGCGGGTCTTTGCCGGCGGGGGACGGTTTCCCTATCGCGCGCGCGACTTCGTCGAGGCGCGCGCCTATGGCCGCCTGCCCGCCGACCTGCGCCGGCAGGTGGCCGAAATCGAGGCCGGCATCCGGGCCCAGGATGCCGGCAGGGCGGCGCCGGTCTCGCGGCTCGGACCGGCGACGCGGCCGCGCGCGGGCGATGCCATGGCCGGCACGGTCTTCACCTCGCTGCCGCTCAGCGCTGGGACGACCCGTCCGCAGGCCATCCGCGTCCTCGGCGTGGCGCATGCGCCGGCACCCGACACCCGTTAGTTCGGATCGCCATGGCGGCGGCGCGGCCTTGACCCGCCGGCGCCTTGTCCCTGTCGGCCCAACGGCTTGGCCCCGCCCTGCCGACACGGATGCGGCACAACGGCCCTTTTACGGTGCGGCAGTTGATTGTGGGGGGAAGGCAGGGTAAGAACCGCGCCGCATTCAGGCCGGTCGGCCGCCCCGCCTCCCGGCGGGGTGCCCACGACATCGAGACATCGACCCAAGAGCACGCCTGCATCCAAAGAGGCCGGACACCGTTCCGACCGTCCTCGAGGTTTCGACACCCATGGCAGACCAATCGACGTCGACGGGGCAGGCCCTGCCTGACGGAGGCGCTCATGCCGCTCCGCCGGACGCCCCGGCGAATGGCCACGCCAAGGCCAGCTTCTGGGCGCTGTTCATCGGCTCCATCGGTGTCGTCTATGGCGACATCGGCACGAGCCCGCTCTACGCCCTGCGCGAGGCGGTCGTGGCGGCCATCGGCCATGGCGGCTCCGGGGTTCCGACCCGGGACGTCATCCTCGGGGTCGTCTCGCTGATCCTGTGGGCGCTGATCCTCATCATCACCGGCAAGTATGTGCTGCTGCTGCTGCGCGCCGACGACAAGGGCGAGGGCGGCATCCTGACCCTGGTCTCGCTGTCCAACCGGGCGATCGGCAAGCCGAGCTACGTGGTCGCCCTGCTCGGCATGGCCGGAGCCGCGCTGTTCTACGGCGATGCCGCCATCACGCCGGCCATCTCGGTGCTGTCGGCCATCGAGGGCCTGAAGCTCGTCACGCCGGTCTTCGAGCCCTACATCCTGCCCATCACGGTGGTCATCATCGTCGCCCTGTTCGCCGTCCAGAGCCATGGCACCGCCAGCGTCGCCCGCTATTTCGGCCCGATCTGCACAGTCTGGTTCGTGGCCATGGCAATTTCCGGCGCCATCCACATCTTCGACGACCTGACGATCTTCCACGCCTTCAATCCCTATTACGGGATCGTCTTCCTCGCCAACAACGGCACCATCGGCCTGTTCACCCTGGGCGCCGTCTTCCTGGCCGTGACCGGCGGCGAGGCGCTCTATACCGATCTCGGCCATTTCGGCCGCAAGCCCATCCAGGCCGCCTGGTTCTGGCTCGTCTTCCCGGCGCTCACCCTGAACTATCTCGGCCAGGGCGCCATGGTGCTGGCCCGGCCCGAGACCCTTGCCAATCCCTTCTATCTCCTGGTGCCGAGCTGGGCGCTGCTGCCCATGGTGGTGCTGGCCACGCTCGCCACCATCATCGCCAGCCAGGCGGTGATCACCGGCGCCTTCTCGCTGACCCGGCAGGCCATCCAGATGGGGCTCTTGCCGCGCATGGCCATCCGCCACACCTCCGAGGAGCATTCCGGCCAGATCTACGTGCCGGCGGTCAACTGGGGCCTGCTCATCGCCGTGCTGGCCCTGGTGCTGATGTTCCGCACCTCATCGGCGCTCGCCTCGGCCTATGGCCTTGCGGTGACGGCGACCATGGCCATCACGGCGCTGCTGGCCTATGTGGTGGTCCGCCGGCTGTGGAAGTGGAACCTCGCCCTGACCCTGCTGGTCATGGCCCCGCTGATCATCGTCCACTTCATCTTCTTCGGTGCCAACCTGCTCAAGCTGTTCGATGGCGGCTGGGTGCCGATGGTCATCGGCGCGGTGATCCTGTTCCTGATGCTGACCTGGCGGAAGGGTACGCGGATCCTCGCCGAGAAGACCCGCCGGATCGAGGTGCCCCTCGCCGACCTCCTGAAGAGCTTCGAGAAGCGCCCGCCGCACCGCGTGCCGGGAACCGCCGTGTTCCTGACCTCCGACCACGCCTATGCGCCGGCCTCCCTGCTGCACAATCTCAAGCACAACAAGGTGCTGCACGAGCACAACGTGTTCCTCGCGGTCAGCACGGCCGAGACACCGCGCGTGCCCGATGGCGAGCGCATCAGCTTCGAGCGGATCAACGACAGCTTCTCCAAGCTGGTCGTGCGCTTCGGCTACATGGAGACGCCGCACGTGCCGAAGGCCCTGATCGCCTGCAAGAAGGTCGGGCTGAAATTCGACATGATGTCGACCTCCTTCTTCCTGTCGCGCCGGCACCTGAAGGCCTCGGGCAAGCTCGGCATGCCGCTGTGGCAGGACTACATCTTCATCGGCATGGCGGTGAATGCCAATTCGGCCTCCGACTATTTCCACCTGCCGACCGGCCGCGTGGTGGAGGTCGGCACGCAGGTGACGATCTGAGCGCGGCGGGCCGTCCCAGGCCCGCTATTCGGCCGCTACGCGCATCGACTTCATCAGCGCCGGATCGTAGTTGAGCACCGGGGCGAGCCAGCGCTCGGCCTCCTCGACCGTCCAGCCCTTGCGCGCGGCATAGTCCTCGACCTGGTCGCGCTCCACCTTGCCGACGCCGAAATAGGCGCTGTCGGGATGGGCGAAGTAAAGACCGGCGACCGAGGAGCCCGGCCACATGGCACGGCTTTCCGTGAGCCTCACGCCGATGGCCCGCTCGGCATCGAGCAGGCGGAACAGCGTGTCCTTCTCGGTATGGTCGGGCTGGGCCGGATAGCCCGGTGCCGGCCGGATGCCGCGGTACTGCTCGAGGATCAGCTCCTCGTTGGTCAGCGCCTCGTCCGGCGCATAGCCCCAGAGCTGCTTGCGCACGATCTGGTGCATCCGCTCGGCGAAGGCCTCCGCCAGGCGATCGGCGAGCGCTTTGCACAGGATGGACGAGTAGTCGTCCTTTTCCGCCTCGAAGCGCCGGGCCAGTTCCTCCTCCCCAATGCCGGCGGTCACCACGAAGCCGCCGATCCAGTCGGGCCTGGTTCCCTTCGGCGCCACATAGTCGGCGAGCGCGATATGGGCGCGCTCGCGCCCCTCGCGGCGGGCGATCTGCTGGCGCAGCGTGTGCAGGCGGGCGATCTCGCGGGTGCGCGTCTCGTCGGCATAGAGCGCGATGTCGTCGCCGACCGCATTGGCCGGCCAGAAGCCGACCACCGCCTTCGCGGTCAGCCACTTCTCGCCGACGATGCGCTGGAGCATGACCTGCGCATCCTTGTAGAGCGTGCGCGCGGCCTCGCCATAACGGTCATCGTCGAGGATGGCGGGATAGCGCCCCTTCAGCTCCCAGGTCTGGAAGAACGGCGTCCAGTCGATGGTATTGACGAGCTCGGCCAGGTCGAAATCCTCGAACACCCGCGTGCCGGTGAATGAGGGGCGCGGCGGCGTGTAGCCGGCCCAGTCGAGCTTCAGGCCGTTGGCGCGGGCATCGGCCAGCGGCAGGCGCTGCTTGGCCTGCTCGCCGCGCAGATGGGCTTCGGCGATCCGGGCATATTCCGCCCGGATCTCGGCGATATAGGCCTCCTTCTGGTCGGCCGAGAGCAGGGCCGAGGCGACACCGACGGCGCGCGAGGCATCGAGCACATAGACGGCCTGGCCGCGCGTATAGTTCGGGTGGATCTTCACGGCCGTGTGGACGCGGGAGGTGGTGGCGCCACCGATCAGCAGCGGCACGTCGAAGCCCTCGCGCTCCATCTCCGCGGCGACATGGACCATCTCGTCGAGCGAGGGCGTGATCAGGCCGGACAGGCCGATCATGTCGACCTTGTGCCTGCGGGCCTCGTCCAGGATCTTCTGCGCCGGCACCATGACGCCGAGATCGATCACCTCGTAGTTGTTGCACTGGAGCACCACGCCGACGATGTTCTTGCCGATGTCGTGGACGTCGCCCTTCACGGTCGCCATCAGGATCTTGCCGTTGGCCGGCTTGTCCGCCAGGCCCATGTCGCGCTTTTCCTGCTCCAGGAACGGCTGCAGATAGGCGACCGCCTGCTTCATCACGCGCGCGGACTTGACCACCTGCGGCAGGAACATCTTGCCGGAGCCGAACAGGTCGCCGACGACATTCATGCCGTCCATCAGCGGCCCCTCGATGACGTGAAGCGGGCGCGCCGACTGCTGGCGCGCCTCCTCGGTGTCCTGCTCGATGAACTCGGTGATGCCGTGGACGAGGGAATGGGTCAGACGTTCGCCGACCGGCTTCTCGCGCCACGACATGTCCTTCTTCGAATCCTGCTGGGCCGCGGCGCCGTCCCCCTTGAAGCGGGCGGCATTCTCGACCATCCGCTCGGTCGCATCCGGCCGGCGGTTGAGGATCACGTCCTCGCACAGCTCGCGCAGCTCGGGATCGATCTCGTCATAGACCGGCAGGGCGCCGGCATTGACGATGCCCATGTCCATGCCGGCCCTGATGGCATTGTAGAGGAAGACCGAGTGCATGGCCGCGCGCACCGGCTCGTTGCCGCGGAAGGCAAAGGACAGGTTCGACACGCCGCCCGAGACATGGGCATGCGGCAGGTTGCTGCGGATCCATCGCGTCGCCTCGATGAAGTCGACGCCGTAATTGTTGTGCTCCTCGATGCCGGTGGCGACCGCGAACACATTGGGGTCGAAGATGATGTCCTCAGGGGGGAAGCCGACCCGCTCGACCAGGATCCGGTAGGCGCGTTCGCAGATCTCGATCTTGCGGGCGAAGGTGTCGGCCTGGCCGACCTCGTCGAAGGCCATGACCACCACGGCCGCGCCGTAGCGGCGGACCTTTCGCGCCTGCTCGATGAACTTCTCCTCGCCCTCCTTCATGGAGATCGAGTTGACGATGCACTTGCCCTGCACGCATTTCAGGCCGGCCTCGATCACCTCCCACTTGGACGAGTCGACCATCACCGGCACGCGGGCAATGTCCGGCTCGGCGGCCATGAGGTTGAGGAAGGTGACCATGGCCTTCTCGGAATCGAGCAGGCCCTCGTCCATGTTGACGTCCAGCACCTGCGCGCCGTTCTCGACCTGCTCGCGCGCCACATCGAGGGCGGCGGCATAGTCGCCGTTGGTGATCAGCTTGCGGAACTTCGCCGAGCCGGTGACGTTCGTGCGCTCGCCGATATTGATGAAGGACGCGACTGCGGGGGCGGTCATCGGGCACACTCGAAGGAAGGATCGCTGATGATCCGTCTTCCCTGGCGGGAGACGGTGGCCGCTTGCGCGACCGGATGGCAGGCGGCAAGGCGGCGGAACGCCCCTCCCGCCCGCCCCTGCGGGGCATCGTGTCCCGCAGCGGGAGAGGGCCGGGCCGGGGACGTGCTCACGCCGCGAACTCGAAGGCTTCGAGGCCGGACAGCCTCAGCTTTGTCTCGATCTTCGGCACGGTGCGCGGTGGCACGCCTTTCACCGCCGCGGCGATGGCCCGGATGTGGTCCGGCGTCGAGCCGCAGCAGCCGCCGACAATGTTGACGAGACCGGCGGTGGCGAACTCGCCGATCATGGCGGCCATGGCCTCCGGGCTCTCGTCATAGAGGCCGAACTCGTTGGGCAGGCCGGCATTGGGATAGGCGCAAACCAGCGTATCGGCCACCTTGGCGATGGCGGCGATATGGGCCCGCATTTCCTTCGCACCGAGCGCACAGTTGAGCCCGACCGAGAACGGCCTGGCATGCATGAGCGAATACCAGAAGGCCTCCGGCGTCTGGCCGGACAGGGTGCGCCCGGACAGGTCGGTGATCGTGCCGGAGATCATGATCGGCAGGCGCACGCCCTTTTCCTCGAACACCTCCTCGATCGCCACCAGCGCCGCCTTGGCGTTGAGCGTGTCGAAGATGGTCTCCACCAGCATGATGTCGGCGCCGCCGTCGATGAGGCCGCGCGCCTCCTCGGCATAGGCCTCGCGCAGCTGGTCGAAGGTGATCGCCCGGAAGCCGGGATTGTTGACGTCCGGCGAGATCGAGGCCGTGCGGTTGGTCGGCCCGAAGGCGCCCGCCACGAAGCGGCGCCGGCCGTCCTGCGCCTCGGCCCGCCGCGCGGCGTTGCAGGCCAGCCGCGCCCCCTCGTAGTTCAGCTCGTAGGCCAGCTCCTCCATGCCGTAGTCGGCCTGGGCAATGGCGGTGGAGGAGAAGGTGTTGGTCTCCACGATGTCCGAGCCCGCCTCGAAATAGGCGAGATGGATGGCCTCCACCACGTCGGGGCGCGTCAGGATCAGGAGGTCGTTGTTGCCCTTCAGGTCATGGTTCCAGTGCCGGAACCGATCGCCGCGGAAATCGGCCTCAGTGAACTTGTAGCGCTGGATCATCGTGCCCATGGCCCCGTCAAGCACGAGGATGCGCTCGGCAGCGGCCTTCGACAGGGCCGCCAGCACGTCGGCGCCGTCGGCATGGCGGGGGGCGAACTGGGTCATCGGGCAGGCTCCTGAGGCAGGGCGGGCGCGGCAGGTCAGGCGGCCACCGCGTTCTCGGCTTCGACCTGCGGCCGCATGCCGAGCAGGTGGCAGATCGCATAGACGAGATCGGCGCGGTTCATCGTGTAGAAATGGAACTCGGTGATGCCGTGATCGACGAGGTCGAGCACCTGTTCGGCGGCAACGGCCGCGGCAATCAGCTTGCGCGTGGCCGGATCGTTCTCCAGCCCCTCGAAGCGACGGGCCAGCCAGTCCGGCACGCTGGCGCCGGTGCGGGCGGCGAAACCGGCCGTCTGCCTGAAGTTCTGCACAGGCACGATACCCGGCACGATGGGAATGGTGATGCCGGCATCGCGCACGCGGTCGAGATAGCGCAGGAACACGTCGTTGTCGAAGAAGAACTGGGTGATGGCGCGCGTCGCGCCCGCATCCACCTTGCGCTTCAGCATGTCGATGTCGGCGGCGATCGAGCCGCTTTCGGGGTGCTTCTCCGGATAGGCCGAGACCGAGATCTCGAAATCGCCGATGGCGCGGATGCCCGCGATGAGCTCGGGTGAACCCGCATAGCCGCCCGGATGGCTCTCGTAGCGGCTGCCCACGCCGCCGACCGGATCGCCGCGCAGCGCCACGATATGGCGCACACCCGCCGCCCAGTAGTCGCGGATCACCTCATCGACCTGCTCGCGCGTGGCGGCCACGCAGGTCAGGTGCGCGGCCGGCTTCAGCCGGGTTTCGCGGATGATGCGCGCGACCGTGGCGTGGGTGCGCTCGCGCGTCGAGCCGCCGGCGCCATAGGTCACCGACACGAAGGCGGGCTCGAGCGGGGCGAGGCGCTCGATCGATTCCCACAGGGTTGCCTCCATCTCCTCGGTCTTCGGCGGGAAGAACTCGAAGGAGACCTTCAGGCGCGAACGCGAGACATAGCGGCTCGCCTTGTAGGCGGAGGAGGACATCAGGCGACCTCGACGGCTGCGGCCACCGGCGAAGCCGGGGCGTCGGTGATGATGCGCGGGTCGCGGCCGACCCAGATGGACACGGTGAGCTTGTCGGAGCCCCGGCCCTCGGGTGCCAGGTTCCGGAACTGGCACGGCTCGAGACCGGCGGCTTCCATCCAGCCCTCGACCGTCTCGCGCGCGAAGCCCAGCCGGCGGTGCTGCTGGCTCTCGCGCAGGAACTCCTGCTCGTGCGGCGCGAAATCCACCACCACCAGCCGACCGCCGGGACGCAGCACGCGCGCCGCCTCGCGGATGGCGCGGGCACCGTCGTCGAGGAAATGCAGCACCTGGTGGATGATCACCGCATCATAGGCGTCCCGCGGCAGGCCGAGCGCATAGATGTCGCCGGTGCGCACCGAACAGTGCCGGATGCCCGCGCGGTCGAGCGCGGCGCGCGCCAGGGCCAGCATTTCCGGATTGGCGTCGATGCCGAGTCCCCGCTCGATCTCGGGCGCGAACAGTTCGAGCATGCGGCCGGTGCCGGTGCCGAGATCCAGCAGCGCCCGCACCGGCCGGCCGGACAGCGCCTCGCGAACCGCCGCCTCGACCCGCTCCTCGGGCACGTGCAGCGCGCGCAGCCGGTCCCACTCGGCCGCATGGCGGCGGAAGAAGGCCTGCGCTTCGTCCGCCCGCTTGGCACGCACCTCGGCCAGCCGCTCGCGGTCGATGGCCAGGATCGGATCGGCCGGATCGACCAGCGCCACCAGCGCCCCGACCGCGCGCCCGCCGGCGCCCTCCCCGGCCGCCCGGAAGAAGGCCCAGGATCCCTCCTTGACGCGCTCGACGAGCCCGGCCTCGAGCAGCAGCTTCAGATGCCGGGAAATGCGCGGCTGGCTCTGGCCGAGGATCTCGACCATATCGGTGACCGTCAGCTCGGCCTCGGAGACCAGCGCCAGGAGCCGCAGCCGCGTGGGCTCCCCGACCGCCCGCAGCACAGCCACGGCATCGTCGAAGGCATGGGCTGCAGGATCGTCGGAGAACAGCTTCGCCACGGTCATCACTCACATATAAAGATATCTTTATGCCGTTATCGGCATGGGCGCAAGGGGCGTGACGCCTGCTTTGGCGATGTTCTTTTATGATCCTCTTTTGTTCTTGTTTTGATCACAATTCGAAGCTAGCCTTCCCACCATGTCGAACCCTCTCGCCACCCCTGACCAGGACATTGCCCACCGTCTGGCTGCCGGCGGCATGGAGGCCGCGGCCGCCCGCCTGTTCGGCACGCGCACGGCCCAGGCCCTCGACACCGCTGCCGGTCCGGCCGTTGCCGAAGCGCGGCGCCGCGGCCGTGGCACGCTGACCAATGCCTCGGGTCGCTACGAGCCGATGCAGCGCGAGGCGGTCGATGACGGCTGGGGGTCGTTGGAGGAGCTGCCGCCGCTCGCCACCACCATCACCGAGGAGAAGGCCCGCCGCATCATCACCCGCAACGATTCACCTGACCTGTCGTTCGACCGCTCCATCAACCCCTATCGCGGCTGCGAGCACGGCTGCACCTACTGCTTCGCCCGGCCGACCCATGCCTATATGGGCCTGTCTCCCGGCCTGGATTTCGAGACCCGCCTGTTCGTCAAGCCCAATGCGCCGGACCTGCTCGAGAAGGAGCTGGCCGACCCGGCCTACCAGCCGCGCACCATCGCCATCGGCACCAACACGGATCCCTATCAGCCGGTCGAGCGGCAATGGCAGCTGACCCGTCGCATCCTCGAGGTGCTGGAGCGCACGAACCATCCGGTCGGCATCGTCACCAAGAACCACCTGGTCACGCGTGACATCGACATCCTGGCGCGCATGGCCGCCAAGGGCCTCGCCAAGGTCGCGATCTCGGTGACCACCCTCGACCGCCGGCTGGCGCGCTCGCTGGAACCCAGGGCCTCGACCCCGCCGAAGCGCCTGGAAGCGATCCGCCTGCTGGCGCAGGCCGGCATTCCGACCGCGGTGCTGGTCGCGCCGGTCATCCCGGCGGTGAACGATGCCGAGATCGAGAAGATCCTGCAATCGGCCTGGCACATGGGCGCGCGCGAGGCCGGCTATGTCCTGCTGCGTCTGCCGCTGGAGATCCGCGACCTGTTCCGCGAATGGCTGGTGGCCAACCGGCCCGATGCGGCCCGCCACGTGCTCTCGCTGGTCCAGCAGACGCGCGGTGGCAAGGACTACGATTCCACCTTCTTCCAGCGTCAGAAGGGGACCGGGCCACTGGCCTGGATGATCGGCCGGCGATTCGAGGTGGCCGCCGCGCGCCTCGGCTTCGGCAAGCGCCGCCTGAAGCTGACCACCAGCCTGTTCACCCCGCCCCAGCCCCGCGGGCAGGCGGCCGCCCGTCAGCTCAGCCTGTTCGAGGAGATCGGATGAGCCTGCTCGCGCTCCTTGCCGCCCTTGCCCTCCTCGCCGCGGCGCTGGTCGTCCGGGCGCGGCAGCGCGCCGGCACCGGCGGCCTTGCGCCCTTGCCCGGCTTCGGGGCCGGGGGCGAGAAGCCGCGCAACCGAGGCGGCCGGATCGCTTCGGCGGCGGCTCCTGATTCGATGCGTGAAGGTGTTCACACGGGGTCGCTCATCCTGAATCGAGCCCTCATGGGACCGGCGCAAACCCTTCTGGCGCCTCGCCTTTCGCCCCTGAATCTGAATCGCATCGGCAAGCGGCCACCCCATGCTGGCGCAGCGCCGCTTGCCGGCTCCGGCGCGATCGGCCAGACAGGGGCATGGCCCGGCCCGTTCCCACCTTCGTCCGCGAATATCAGGCCATCGCCCAGGGCCTTGCGCCTGTGGCCGGTGTCGACGAGGCCGGCCGCGGACCGCTGGCCGGGCCGGTGGTGGCCGCGGCCGTCATTCTCGATCCCGACGCCATTCCCCCCGGCCTTGCCGATTCCAAGCTGCTCGACGAGCCTCGCCGCGAGGCGCTCTACGAGGCGGTCATGGCCACGGCGCTCGCGGCGGCCATCGCCTCGGCGCCACCGGCCCGCATCGATGCAACCGATATCCGCAAGGCCACCCTCCATGCCATGGCACAGGCCATCATGGGGCTCGCCCTGCCGGCCCGCCACGTGCTCGTCGACGGCCGCGACGTGCCGCCCCTGCCGCTCGGTGTCACCGGCGAGGCCATCGTCGACGGCGATGCGCTGGTCCTGTCGATCGCCGCCGCCTCCATCCTGGCCAAGGTCCACCGCGACCGGCTGATGGGCCAGGTCGACCGGGCAGCGCCGGGTTACGGCTTTGCCCTGCACAAGGGCTACGGCACCCGCGCCCACCGCGAGGCCATCCTGCGGCTCGGCCCCTCCCCCCATCACCGGATGACCTTCGGCAGCCTGAAGGGCCGTTAGCGGGCAGGCCAGAGCGTCACAGGCCGAGCACGCGGGCAATGGTCAGCATGTCGCGCCAGGCCAGCCGCTTGGCTCCGGGACTGCGCAGCAGATAGGCCGGATGCAGCGTGGCGATGGCCTGGATGTCGCGTTCGCCGGCCCGGTAGGTCACCAGCCGGCCGCGCGCCTTGGTGATGCCCTTCATCCCGAGCAGCGTCTCCGTGGACGGAGCTCCGACGCAGACGAGCAGATCCGGCGCCTTCAGCTCGATCTGCCGGCGGATGAACGGCTCGCAGATGGCGATCTCCTGCGGCGTCGGCGTGCGATTGCCGGGCGGACGCCAGGGAATGATGTTGGCGATATAGGCATTGGTCGTCCGGTCGAGGCCGATACTCGCCAGCATGCGGTCGAGCAGCTGGCCCGAGCGGCCGACAAAGGGGCGGCCCTCCATGTCCTCCTCGCGGCCCGGCGCCTCGCCGACGAACATGACGCGCGCCGTGCGCACGCCATCCTCGAACACCGTGCGCGAGGCCGTCGCCTTGAGAGCGCAGCCCTCGAAGGCCTCCACGGCCGCCTTCAGGGCATCAAGGCTGGTGGCTGCGGCCGCGACCTGGCGCGCGGCGAGGACGGCTGCCTCCGGGGCCGGCGGCGCCCCCCGGCCGCTCACCGTCACCGCAGCCCGCCCAGCAGCGGCGGGCGGCACGTCCGGCCCGGCGGT
>JBKBOA010000009.1:0-70047 GCA_046295035.1 Phreatobacter sp. | reverse complement strand
GACCCGACAGGAGAGCCCCATGCGCATCGCGGTGATCGGCGGCGGCCCCGGCGGGCTCTATTTCGCCATCCTGATGAAGGCCTGGCAGCCGGCCTGCGAGATCACCGTGTTCGAGCGCAACCGTCCGGACGACACGTTCGGGTTCGGGGTGGTGTTCTCGGACGCCACCCTCGACGTGTTCGAACGCTATGATCCGGCGAGCTACCGGGCGATCACCGAGAACTTCGCCTACTGGGACGATATCGAGGTCCATTTCCGCGACACGGTGCACCGCATCGGAGGCAACGGCTTCTGCGGCTGCTCGCGGCAGACGCTGCTTCTGCTCCTGCAGGAGCGGGCGCGAGCCCTCGGGGTCGAGATGCGCTTTCAGACCGAAATCGACCCGGACCTGTCGGCCTTTGCCGGATGTGACCTGATCGTGGCGGCCGACGGCATCAATTCGCGGATCCGCGAGGCAAATCGCGAGCATTTCCGGCCCGAGGTGGATCTGCGTCCCAACCGCTTCACCTGGATGGGCTCGACCCGCGAGCTCGATGCCTTCACCTTCTTCTTTCGCGAGACGACCTTCGGCATCTTCATCGCCCACACCTACCAGTACGAGGCCGGGCGCTCGACCTGGGTGATCGAGACCGATCCGCAGACCTTCTCGCGCGCCGGGCTCGACCGCATGGACGAGGACGCCTCGGCCCGGTTCCTCGAAGGGGTGTTCGCCGAGGAACTGGCCGGCCATCCGCTGATCACCAACCGCTCGCTCTGGCGGCAGTTTCCGATGATCCGCTCGAAGCGCTGGGTGAAGGACAACGTGGTGCTGATGGGCGATGCCAAGGGCACGGCACACTTCTCGATCGGCGCCGGAACCAAGCTGGCCATGGAGGATGCCATCGCCCTGTTCGACGCCTTCCGGGCGAAGGGCAGCGTCGCGCAGGCGCTGGCCGCCTATGAGACGGACCGGCGCGAGGAGGTGGAGCGCACCCAGCATGCGGCCGACGTGTCGCTGGTGTGGTTCGAACATGTCGATCGCTTCTGGGACATGGACCCACGGCAGTTCGCCTTCGGACTGATGACCCGCTCGAAGGCCATCACCTACGACAACCTGCGGCTGCGGGCGCCGGACTTCGTGGCTGAGGCCGACCGCATGTTCGCCGAAGGCGTGCCGGGGGCAGACCTTGACCATCCGCTCCCCCCGCTGTTCCAGCCGCTCACCCTGCGTGGCATGCGCCTGGAGAACCGGGCCGTGGTTTCGCCCATGTGCATGTATTCGGCACAGGACGGCCTGCCGACTGACTGGCACCTGGTCCATTACGGATCGCGCGCCATCGGCGGGGCCGGGCTCGTCTACACCGAAATGGTCTGCGTGGCGCCCGATGCGCGGATCACGCCGGGCTGCGCCGGCCTGTGGACCGATGCGCACGAGGCGGCCTGGACACGCATTGTCGCCTTTGCCCATGCCCATTCACGGGCCAAGTTCTGCCTGCAACTCGGCCATGCCGGTCGCAAGGGGGCGACGAAGCTGATGTGGGAGGGCATGGACCGACCGCTGGACGACGGCGCCTGGCCCATCGTCTCGGCCTCGCCCATTCCCTATTACCCGGACAGCCAGGTGCCGGCGGAGCTCGACGAGGCCGGCATGGCGCGCATCGTCGATCAGTTCGTCGCCGCGACGCAGCGCGCCGTTCGCTGCGGCTTCGACATGCTCGAGCTGCACTGTGCCCATGGCTACCTGCTTGCCTCCTTCCTCTCGCCACTGACCAACAGGCGCACGGATGGCTATGGCGGGCCTGTGGAGAACCGCCTGAAGTTCCCGCTGCAGGTTTTCGAGGCCATGCGCGCGGCCTGGCCGTCGGACAGGCCCATGTCGGTGCGCATCTCGGCCACCGACTGGGCCGAGGGCGGGCTGACGGAGGCCGACTCCATCGCCATCGCCCGGGCCTTCGCCGAGGCCGGCGTCGACCTCATCGATGTCTCCACCGGCCAGACCACCCCGCAGAGCCGGCCCGTCTATGGCCGCATGTTCCAGACGCCGTTCTCGGACGCGATCCGCAACGAGGCCGATGTGAAGACCATGTGCGTGGGCAACATCACCTCGGCCGATCAGATGAACACCATCCTGGCGGCCGGCCGTGCCGATCTGGTGGCGCTCGGCCGTCCGCATCTCGCCGACCCCTCCTTCATGCTGAAGGCGGCGGCCTGGTACGGGATCGACATCCACCAGCCGCCACAGTACCTGCCCGGCAAGGACCAGGCGCTGCGCAACGCGGTCAGGGAGCGCGCCGATCTCGAGGCGCTGAAGCTCGCGGCAAGGCCGAAACGCCATGCCCGCGGCAGCTTCGAACGCCGGGCAGCGGCGGAATAGTCAGCGGCTGGCGGCCGACAGGCCGCCATCCACCGCGATCTCGGCCGCCGTCACGTAGCGGGCCTCGTCGGAGACGAGGAACAGCACCGCGTGGGCCACGTCCCAGGCATCACCCATCCGTCCGGTCGGCACCTGGGCATGGCGCGCGGCGATCAGGGCTGCCGCGTCGCCGCCGGCGACCTGCCGTGCCAGCCGCGTCTCCACCAGCGGGGTGTGCATCAGGCCGGGAATGACCGTGTTGCAGCGGATGTTCTTCCGCGCATAGGTGATGGCGATCGAGCGGGAGAAGCCGATGATGCCCAGCTTGGCGGTCGTGTAGGCGATGTGGGGCCGGTCGGGCAGGATCCTGACACCGGCGATCGAGGACAGGTTGACGATGGCGCCGCCGCCCTGTCGCTCCATGGCCGGGATGACGTGCTTGCAGGCGAGGAAGGCGGTCTTCAGGTTCATGTCGAGCTGGTGGTCCCAGACCTCCTCGCTCATCGTCACCGGATCGCCCGGTGCCGAGCCGCCGACATTGTTCACGAGAATGTCGATGTGGCCGAAGCGGGCAAGGCAGTCGGCCACGGCGGCCTCGACCTGATCTGCGCAGGTCATGTCGACGGCGGCGGCATGGCAGGTGCCGCCTTCCGCCTCGATCAGGCGCCTGGTCTCGCCGGCGGCATCGAGCGCGATGTCCGTGCCGTAGATGGTCGCGCCCTGGCGGGCAAGCAGCACGGCGGTGGCCTTGCCATTGCCCCAGCCCGTTCCGACGGAGCCGGCTCCGGAGATGAAGGCGACCTTGCCGGTCAGATCGTGCATGGCGGCACTCCGCTGAAGCCGGATCAGACGTGGACGGCCTGGGCCTTCATGCCGGCCGTGCCGAAGACCCGGCGATAACGCTCGATCTCGTCCAGCGGACCAGTTGCCTTCAGCGGATTGTCGGACAGCTTCACAGCCGGCCGGCCGTTGGCTTCTACCACCTTGCAGACCACCGAGATGGGCGCGAGCGCGTCGGCATCGCCGTTCGGCACGCAGCCCTTGAAGTCGTTGGTCAGATTGGTGCCCCAACCATAGCCGATGCGCACGCGGCCCTTGAAGTGGCGCGCCGTGGTCTCGATCGAATCGATGTCCATGCCGTCGGACAGGATCACCAGCTTGCGCTTGGGATCGCGCCCCTTGGACAGCCACCACTGGATGAGTTCCTCCGTGCCCTCCATCGGCTCCTTGGAATCGGGGCGCGCGCCGGTCCAGTCGGCCACCCAGTCGGGGGCATGGGCCAGGAAATGGGCCGTGCCGAAGCAGTCCGGGAGGATGATCCGCATGTTCTGGTCGTAGATCCGCGCCCAGTCCTCCAGCACCCGGTAAGGGGCCCTAAGGAGCTCCTCGTCGGTGCGGGCGAGCGCGCCATAGACCATGGGCAGTTCGTGGGCATTGGTGCCGATGGCCTCAAGACCGAGGTCCATCGCCATCTTCATGTTGGAGGTTCCGGTGAACACGTCGGGACCGAGCCCGTCAGCCATGGCCTCCAGCATCCAGTGCTGCCAGAGATAGCCATGGCGGCGGCGGGTGCCGAAATCGGAGATCTTCAGCGTACCGACCTCGTCCTTCAGCCGGCGCAGACGCTTGATCTTCTCCCAGGCCTTGGCCTTGGCATTGGCATAGAGGATGTCGAGTTCCAGCTTGGACATGGAGCGCATGGTGGCGCGGGCGCGCAGCTCGTTGATGATGGCGAGCGCCTGGACCTCCCACATGGTGGTTTCGGCCCACTTTCCCGCGAAGGTCAGCTCGTACTGTCCGTCGCGCTTCTCGAGGTGGTAGTCGGGCAGGCGGAAGTCCTTCAGGAAGGCGAGATAGTCGGGCCCGAAGATGCGCTCGCGGCCGTAGAAGGTGTTGCCGGCGAGCCAGATCAGCTCCTTCGGCGTGAAGCGCAGCTCGCGGGCATGGTCGAGCTGGTCGCGCAGTTCGCGCTCCTCGATCACTTCGGCAAGGCGGATGGCCGTCGTGCGATTGGTGAGGGCGAAGGTTGCGTTCACGTCCGGGTGGAAGCGCCGGATCAGCTGCTGCATCGAGAACTTGTAATAGTCCGAATCCAGCAGCGACCGGATGATCGGATCCAGCTTCCAGGTGTGATTGTAGACGCGGGTGGCGATGTCGACCATGGACGGGCCGCTTCCATGCGGGCAGGGGCAGGAACCTTAGGAGGCAGGACCACCCATGGAAAGTCGCCCGTCCGGGCGCGGCGTGCAAGGCTGCCGCGCAAGGCGCCGGCCTGGCCGCCGGGCCCGCGGGCCGGGGTGCGGCCGTCAGGCGATCACGGCATCCCGATTGAGGCCGAATGCCCGCCCCGGGATCGAGGCGAGCAGTGCCTGCGTATAGGCGTGCTGCGGATTGCCGAACACTTCGCCGATGGGACCGCTCTCGACCACCTCGCCATTCTTCATCACGGCCACAAGGTCGCAGACCTGCGCCGCAACCCTCAGGTCATGGGTGATGAAGACGATGGAGAGCCCGAGCCGCTCCCGCAGATCGGCCAGCAGACGCAGCACCTGCGCCTGCACCGAGACGTCGAGGGCGGAAACCGCTTCGTCCGCCACCAGCACCTCCGGCTGCAGTGCCAGGGCGCGGGCAAGCCCGATGCGCTGGCGCTGGCCACCGGAGAACTCGTGCGGATAGCGTTCCGTGGCGGCCGGATCGAGGCCGACCAGGGAGAACAGCTCGCGTGCCTTCGCCAGGGCCTGCGCACGGTCCATGCCGTGGACGATCGGGCCCTGGGCCACCAGTTCGCCGGCCTTGCGGCGCGGATTGAGCGAGGCGAAGGGATCCTGGAACACCATCTGGATATGGCGGGTCTCGCGCCGCATCTCCTCGCGCGAGAGCCTTGCCAGATCCTTGCCGTTGAGATTGATGGCGCCCGTGTCTGGGTCGATCAGGCGGATGATGCAGCGGGCGAGTGTCGACTTGCCCGAACCGGATTCCCCGACGATGCCGATGGTGCCGCCTCTTGGCAGGCTGAGCGAGACATTCCGGACGGCATGGGTCACCCGCACGCCGCGACCAAGGAAGCCACCGGTGCGGAAGGTCTTGGACACGCCGTCAATGGTCAGGATCGGCTCGGCCGCCAGCCGGCGCGGCGGCGGGGCCTTGAGCGGCGGCACGGCGGCAATCAGCTGTTGCGTGTAGGGATGCTGCGGGCGGTTCAGCACCTGGTCGGCAGGCCCCTGCTCGACGACCAGGCCGTGCTGCATGACGGCGACCCGGTCGGCAATCTCGGCGACCACGCCGAAATCATGCGTGATGAACAGGACCGCGGTGCCCTTGCGTTTCTGCAGATCCTTGATAAGCGCCAGGATCTGCGCCTGCGTGGTCACATCGAGCGCCGTCGTCGGCTCGTCGGCGATCAGCACCTTGGGATCGAGGGCCAGCGCCATGGCGATCATGGCACGCTGGCGCTGGCCGCCGGAGAGTTCGTGCGGATAGGCGCGGGCCGCAAGCTTCGGGTCCGGTATGCGCACCTCATCGAGCAGCGCGAGCACCCGCGCCGCGATGTCCGCCTTCGACAGCGTCGTGTGGATCGCGAACATCTCGCCGATCTGGTCGCCGATGGTGCGCAGCGGATTGAGCGCGGTCATCGGCTCCTGGAAGATCATGGCGATGCCGGCGCCGCGCACCTCGCGCATCTCAGCCTCGGTCAGCCGGGTCAGGTCGCGGCCGCCGAACAGTACCTTGCCGCCATCGATGGTCACACCGCCCGGCAGGAGGCGCATGATGGCATTGGCGGTCATCGACTTGCCCGATCCCGACTCGCCGACGACGCAGACGATCTCGTTCGAGGAGACGGTGAGCGAGACGTCCTTCATGGCATGGGGGCGGTCGGCGCCGGGTGGCAGGCGCACCGAGAGGCCCTCGAGGACGAGCACGTTGGGGTCGTGATGGGTCATCGGCCCTTCAGCCTCGGATTGAGGGCATCGTTGAGGCCCTGGCCGACCAGCGAGACGGCAAGAACGGTGACGAGGATGGCGATGCCGGGAATGGCCGAGACATACCACTGCACGCGAAGCACATCGCGGCCGAGCCCGATGAGGTTGCCCCAGGAGGCGACATTGGGATCGGACAGCCGCAGGAAGGCGAGGGCACTTTCCAGCAGGATCGCGACCGCCATGACCACGCTGGCATAGACGATGACCGGCGGCAGGGCGTTCGGCAGGATCTCGCCGAAGATCAGCTTCATGTCCTTCAGGCCGAGGGTGCGCCCGGCCTGCACGAACTCGCGGTTGCGCAGCGAGAGGAACTCGGCGCGCGTGAGCCTTGCCGGCGCCGGCCACGACACGATGCCGATGGCGATGGTGACGGTGACGATGCTGGAGCCGAACACCGCCACCAGCACCAGCAGGAGGAGGAAGTTCGGCAGGGTCTGGAACGCCTCGGTGATGCGCATCAGCACATTGTCGATCCAGCCGCCGTAATAGCCGGCCAAGGCCCCGATCACGATGCCGATGACGATAGCGATGACGGTCGCAACCCCGCCGATCAGCAGAGAGATGCGCGCCCCGTAGAAGATCTGGGCTGCGATGTCGCGGCCGGAATTGTCGGTCCCGAGCGGGAAGCGCGGATTGACGAAGGGCCAGACCAGCGGCCGGCCAGCCAGCGCCAGCGGATCGCGGGGAAAGAGGAAGGGCGCCGACAGGGCCATGGCGATGACCAGGATCAGCAGAACCAGACCGATCACGGCCGGCGGCGAACGGAAATAGGCCTTCAGGAACGCCATCGCTCAGGCTCCCGAGGTGATGCGCGGATCGAGCCGGGCATAGATGAGGTCAACGATGAAATTGACCGCAATCACCAGCAGCGCCGACACGAAGATGATGCCGAGCAGCGTGTTGAGGTCGCGCTGTACGACGCTTTCATAGGCAAGGCGTCCGAGACCCGGCAGCGAGAACACGCTTTCCACCACGACCGAGCCGCCCAGCATGGTGCCGGCCTGCAGGCCGATCAGCGTGACCATGGGCAGGAGCGCATTGCGCAGCACGTGGCGGACGACAACACGCGTCTCGTCCAGGCCCTTCGAGCGCGCGGTGCGGACGAAATCGAGGTTCAGGGCCTCGAGCATGGAGGCGCGCATGATGCGCAGGTAGATGGCGAGGAAGATGAGGCCGAGGGTCAGGGTCGGCAGCACCAGATGGCGGGCGATGTCGAGGGTTCGCCTGAGGCCGCTATAGCTCTGGGTGATGTCCTCCAGGCCGCCCGCCGGCAGCCATTGCAGGTAGATGGAGAACACGACGATGGCCATCAGCCCGAACCAGAAGGAGGGCGTGGCATAGAAGATGAGGCCGACGGTCGAGATCAGCGTGTCCGGCCATTTGTTGACCTTCCGCGCGGCCACAACCCCCAGCACCAGGCCGAAGAAGAAGGCGAACGACAGCGAGGCGGTCATCAGCAGGATGGTCGCCGGCAGGCGCTCGGCGATGACCGTCGCCACCGGCTTGCCGTAGATCGCCGAGAAGCCGAGGTCGAACCGCACAAGCCGCCAGAGATAGTTCACCAGCTGCGCGGATACCGACAGGTCGAGGCCATAGAAGCGGCGCAGCTCTTCGGCCATGCGCGCATCGCCGCCGCCCATCTGCGCCATCATGGCATCAACCGTATCGCCCGGCGCGAACTGCAGGAGCAGGAACACGCCGATCAGGATCAGGAACAGGGTCGGGATCGAGGCAGCCAGGCGCCGACCCGCAAGACTCAGGATTCGCATGGGTCGCTGTGGGGAAGGGATGCGTGGACGGGGGCAGGCGGCGATGCGTTGCGCAGCCCCGCCATGCCGGACGAGCGGATGGCGGGGCGGCTCGCGCCGGTCACTCGGCCAGCCACAGGTCGTGCCAGGTCGAGGAACCCCAGCGCGGCGTGTTGGAGTGGTTGCGGGCCTTAGCGGTGATGGTGGTGACGAAGATCTGCTCGATCGGCATCCAGATCATCAGTTCGCCATTGGCGCGGCGGACGAAGTCGGCATAGAGCGCCTTGCGCTTGACCGGATCGACCTCGGTCGCCGCATCGTCGATGATCTTGTCGAGCACCGGATCGGCAACGCCCCACTGGTTGGTCCAGGGCGCCCCGACGGGCTGACCGGAGCGATACCAGACCGTGGTCGAGACGGCCGGATCGTTGCGGTACTGGTGCCAGCCGGTCGCCAGATCGAAGGCATGCTCGGCATAGACCTGGCGCAGGAAGCCTGCGGCATCATTGCGGACGACCTCGACCCGGATCCCGACCTCGCCAAGCGATTGCTGGATGAAGGTCGCCCACAGCGAGATGTCCTCGCCCCAGGGCGCCGGCAGGAGGCGCAGCGACAGGCGGGTGCCGCCGGCGCCGGGGCGCAGGCCCGCCTCGTCCAGCAGCCGGATCGCCCTGGCCTTGTCGTAGGGGTACTGCGGCGTGTTCGGGCCGGGGTAGAAGTCGGTCGAGACCGAGGGGATGGGGCCGGTGCCGAGCTTGGCGAAGTCGCCGAGGAAGTTCTCGATGAAGAACGGTACGTTGATGGCATGTGCGATCGCCTGCCGTACCCGGAGGTCGGCGAGCTCCCGCCGCCGGAAGTTGAACTCCAGCGTGTTGGTGCGGGCATTGCCCTCGTTGCCCTTGGTCGAGACGATGAAACGCGGATCCTTGGCAAGGCGCGCCATGTCCGAGATGGTCAGGCCCGAAAACGGCGAATAATGCAGCTGGCCGGCCTCCATCTGCGCTGCCGCCGCCGCGCGGTCGGTGATGACGCGCCAGACGATGCGGTCGAGATAGGGGGCGCCCCGCCAGTAGTCGTTGTTCTTCTCGGCAATGACATGCTGGCCGCGCTCGTAGGTGACGAACTTGAACGGGCCCGTGCCGACGGGCGCCAGATTGCGCGGGTTCTGCCGGATGTCGCCGCTGTCATAGAGGTGCTTCGGAGAGACATAGCCGAGGTCGGGCAGGGCGCGCAGCAGGAGATTGAGCGGCATCGGGCGCTCGTAGCGGAAGATGGCCGTGTGCGGGTCGGGTGTGTCCACCGCGGTCAGGAACAGCTGCAGCGTCGTGCCGTAGTTGAGCAGCTTCTTCCACATCTCCATGGCGGTGAACTGCACATCGGCCGAGGTGAAGGGCTTGCCGTCATGCCAGGTCACCCCCCGACGCAGCCTGAAGGTGATGGTCTTGCCATCCGGGGTGGCTTCCCAGCTCTCGGCGAGCAGGCCGACCGGCTGGCCGTTGGCGTCGAGATCGACCAGCGGCTCCTGGATCTTGCCGCCGATGATATAGACGCCGGTCGAGGCCTGCAGGCTCGGGTTGAGCATGCGCTGCTCGGCGCCGTAATGGACGGTGAACACGCCGCCGCGGCGTGGTGTCTCCTGTGCGAAGGCCCGCATGGGATCGAGCACGTTGGCGGCAATGGCGGCCGAGGTCATCAGCGCGGCGCGGCGTGTCAGGTTCATGAGGGGCCTCCTGGCGATGGGCTTGTCCGGTTGACGATGAGGGCGGGCAGTCCCGCCATCCGAAGCACTGTGGGAAGGCTGGCCGCGGTCAGTGCGGCACGAAGGAGACGATCACGCCGTTGGAACGGGCCGCCGGCACGCTCAGCCGGCCATCGCCATGCGCGATGGCACCGGATGCCGTCTGCGCCGCTGCGAGGTCCGACGAGCCGAGAACGAGGACGGCAGCACCCTCCGGGGCCGCTCCGGCGCGAACCGGATCGGGATAGAGCCGTGCGAAGGTCGAGGGATCATAGAACAGGAAGTCGGCGCGCTTGCCTCCCGACGGAACCTGCCAGCCATCCGGCGTCCGGCTCGCCGGCTCGTCGATCAGGCCGGCCATCTTGCCCGCCGCGGCCTCGGGATCGGCCGTGAGGATCTCGATGCGCGCGATCCGCGTCGCGCCATTGGCGTGGCGCATGAGCTCCGGAATCCAGACGGTCTCCCGCGTCAGGTGCTGGCAGGCGAAGATGCGCATCCCGCCGGGATCCTGGTCGAGCGGCCAGCGGAACACGTTGAACTTGGCCTCGCCGGTGCCGCCGCCGGGCAGATCCACTGGGCGGCCGAAATGGACGGGGCCGATCGGCTCGAGGCCCCGCGCCCTCAGCTCCGCGGCGCCGGCCGCCGCGTCATCGGTGGTGAAGGCGGTCCGCTCGATGCCCTCGCGCTTGGCCAGGAAGTCGCGGGTGGGCTTGTTCTGGTCGGTCTCGACGAGCACGCCGAGCAGCTCCAGATAGTCGTCCGCGAACATCATCGTGTAGTTGCCCGTGCCCAGATGCGGCGAATGGGTGCCGCGGGGGGACATGGTGAAGCCCAGCGCGGCCCAGTTCCGGGCGGCTGCGTCCAGATCGCGCACGGTGATGACCACGTGGTCCGCTCCGAGAATGTGCTTGAGCGGCATGCCCTTCTCCTGCGCCTGACAATTTCACAGGCAAGTTGATCCCAATGCGGGCCAGGAGGCAACGCTTCAGTTCCGGCAGTTTTGCAGGGCCACGACTGCATTGCCGTCATGGCTGAAGAAGAATGATTGTTTTGTTCGCAGGCTCATTCATCCGTTTGCAAGAAATTTTATTCTATCTATCGACATTTAAGAGGAGCATAATTCTCTTTGATCTTTATATTAGACAAATTGTCGAGCCCTGCCGCGACGCCTCGCCGCTCCCGACAGCACGGGGCTGCGTCCGCCGCACTTGCCGGCATCCGGCGTCGGGTCTTTCATGGCCTTTCACGGATCATGCCACAGTCCCGGATAAAGTCCTCATGGCCGATGCATACACTCCCGAAGCCGTTTCCTGGCCACCATCGCTGTGGGCCGCGACGGCTCCCGCCGGGCCGACCCTGCCCGCCCTGGAGGGGGACGTCCGCACCGACGTCGTGGTGATCGGCGCCGGCTTCACCGGCTTGTCCACCGCCATCCATCTGCGGGAAGCGGGCGTGCCGGTGGTCGTGGTGGAGGCCGCCGAGCCCGGCTGGGGCGCTTCCGGTCGCAACAATGGCCAGGTGATCCCGACGCTGTCGGGGCACGATCCCTCGGCCATGACCGCGCGCCACGGCGAGGCCGGCGAGCGGTTCAATGCCGTGCTGCGCGACAGCGCGCAGTACCTGTTCGACACGGTCCGCAAATATGACATTGCGGCGGAGGCCGAGCAGACCGGTTGGGTTCAGCCGGTTCATTCGCCGGGTCGGTTCAAGCTGGCGGAGAAGCGCGTTCGCGAATGGTCGGCTCTCGGGGCGCCGGTCGAGCTGCTCGATCGGGACGCAACGGCACGCATGCTCGGCTCGCAGGCCTGGTTCGGCGGCTTCTGGAACCGCACCGGCGGGCACATCAATCCGCTGGCGCTCGCACGCGGCCTTGCCGAGGTCGCGCTGCGGCTCGGTGCGATCATCTATGCGCGCTCTCCGGTGACCGGTCTTGCGCGCGAGGGCAATGGCTGGGTCGCGCGGACGGCGGGCGGAGCGGTGCGGGCGAAGGCGCTGGTGCTGGCCACCAATGCCTATACCGGCGAGTTTGCGCCGGAGCTTGCGCCGGCGATCGCGCGCGAGGTGATTCCGGTCCTGTCCTGGCAGATGGCCACCAGGCCGATCAGCGACAATATCGCCAAGACCGTCATTCCGGACCGACAGGCCATGTCGGATACCCATCGCGAACTCTATTTCGCCCGCTGGGACGCCCGCAACCGCCTGGTGACCGGCGGTGCGGCCATGCTGCCGGGGCAGGGCGGTGCCAATCTGAGGCCGCAGGTGGCTGCGCGCCTGCAGAAGCTCTGGCCGCAGCTCGGCGAGGTGGAGTTCGACTATGTCTGGTCCGGCTATGTCGGCATGACGCCGGACAATGTCCTCAAGCCTCAGGTGCCGGGCTTTCCGCGCTTCCACCGCCTCGGGCCGGACGGCTATGCCTGGGCCGGGTGCAACGGTCGCGCCGTGGCCCTGTCGATCTCGATCGGGCGTGAGCTCGCCAAGCTCACCCGCGGCGTGCCCGAGCATGAACTCGGCCTGCCGTTCTCGGAGCCGACACCGCAGCCCTTCCAGCCCCTGTTGCGGCGGATTGCGCCCTTTGCCCTGCCGCTCTACCGCTATCTCGACCGCAAGGAGGTCTGAGCCATGGATCAGATCCCCGCCGAGGTAAAGGTCTTCGGACCCGAGGACAGCGCCTCCTACTGGCAGCCGGTGCCGGCCAATGGCTTCGTGCGCTGCATTCTCAATCCCGGGACGGTGCGTTCCGAGAACCGATTCTCCATGGGCACGCAGACGGTGGCGCCGGGCTGCCACATCCGCGAGCACACCCACGACCGTCACGAGGAGGTGATCCACCTGACGGCGGGGCGGGGCTTTGCCCGCATCGACGGCGAGGACATCCCGATGGAGACGGGCTCGACCGTGTTCATCGGCCGCGACCGCCGGCACGGATTCGTCAATCCCGGCCCGGAGCCCATGACCTTCGTCTGGTTCCTGATGCCGGGCGGCCTGGAGGACTTCTTCGCCGCCATCGGGCGCGAGCGCAGTCCCGGCGAGCCGGCACCGGAGCCGTTCCCTCGCCCGGCCGATGTCGCCGAGATCGAGAAGCGGACCGTGTTCGGCTGGGCGGACCCGAGCCATAACCCGAAGGGCTGAGCCATGATCGTCGAGGAACGCGACTATCGCATCCGGGCGGGCCATCTCGCCGAGTTCGTGTCGCTCTACGAGCAGTTCGGGCTGCCGATCCAGCAGGAGCTTCTCGGCACCTTCCACGGCTATTTCACCACCGAGACGGACGAACTCAACCATGTCGTGGCGTGGTGGTCTTACGCGAGCCTCGACGACCGGCTCGCCCGTCGCGACCGGATGATGGCCGATCCGCGCTGGCAGGACTATCTCGCCCGCGTGAAGGGGCTGGTGGAAACCCAGCATGTGCGCTTCCTGAGGCCCACGCGCTTCTCGCCGCTGCGCTGAGGCGGCCCGCCATTGCGGCGCGAAACGACCGGGTGCTAAGAGGCGCGTATCGTTCATTCACCGGGTGGTGACCGCATGTCCGTCGATCAGGCGACTGTCCGCCGCATCGCGCATCTGGCGCGCATAGCCGTGACAGAGGAGGAGGTTCCCCATCTCCAGGGCGAGCTCAACGCCATCCTTGCCTTCGTCGAGCAGCTGAACGAGGTGGACGTCTCCGGCGTCGAGCCGATGACCTCGGTGACCCCCATGGCCATGAAGAAGCGCCAGGATGTCGTGACCGATGGCGGCATTCCCGACGAGATCGTGGCCAATGCGCCCGAGCGCGAGGGCCATTTCTTCACGGTGCCGAAGGTCGTGGAGTAGCGCCGATGACCGAGCTGACCCAGCTGACGATTGCCGAGGCCCGCGAGGGGCTGGCGAACCGGTCCTTCACGGCCACCGAGCTGACCAAGGCCTATCTCGCCGCCATGGAACAGGGCCGCAAGCTCAACGCCTATGTGCTGGAAACACCGGACAAGGCGCTGGAGATGGCGGCTGCCTCCGATGCCCGCATCGCCAGGGGCGAAGCCGGACCGCTCGAGGGCATTCCGCTCGGCGTAAAGGATCTGTTCTGCACCAAGGGGACGCGGACCACGGCCTGCTCGAACATCCTCGCCAATTTCGTGCCGACCTACGAATCCACCGTGACGAGCAACCTCTGGCGCGATGGCGCCGTGATGCTCGGCAAGCTGAACAACGACGAGTTCGCCATGGGCTCGTCCAACGAGACGAGCTGTTTTCCCGGCCCGATCAATCCCTGGCGGCGCAGGGGCTCCAATGTCGGCGCCGGCGCCGGCGGCGTGGAGGGCAGCTACCTGGTGCCGGGCGGCTCGTCGGGCGGTTCCTCCGCGGCGGTCGCCGCCATGCTCTGCGCCGGCGCCACCGCGACGGATACCGGCGGTTCGATCCGCCAGCCGGCCGCTCTCACTGGAACGGTCGGCATCAAGCCGACCTATGGTCGTGTGTCGCGCTGGGGCATCGTCGCCTTTGCCTCCTCGCTCGATCAGGCCGGTCCGATCGCGCGTGACGTGAAGGATGCCGCGCTGCTTCTCTCCTCGTTCGCCGGCCATGATCCGAAGGACACGACCTGCGCAGACCTGCCCGTGCCGGACTATGCCGCCGCGGTCGGCCGTTCGATCAAGGGCATGACCATCGGCATTCCGAGGGAATACCGGATCGACGGTGTGCCGGCCGAGATCGACCGGTTGTGGGAGGAGGGCGTCGCGATCCTGAAGGAGGCCGGCGCCAATATCGTGGAGATCTCCCTGCCGCACACGAAATATGCCCTGCCGGCCTACTACATCGTGGCTCCGGCGGAGGCCTCCTCCAATCTCGCCCGCTATGACGGTGTGCGCTACGGTCTGCGCGAGCCCGGCCGCGACATCATCGAGCTCTACGAGAAGACGCGCGCGCGGGGCTTCGGCAAGGAAGTGAAGCGGCGCATCATGATCGGCACCTATGTGCTCTCCGCCGGCTATTACGATGCCTATTACGTCCGGGCCCAGAAGCTGCGCACCCTCATCAAGCGCGACTTCGAGGAGGCCTATGCGAAGGGCGTCGACGCCATCCTGACGCCGGCCACGCCCTCGGCAGCCTTCGGTATCGGCGAGAAGGGCCTCGCCGATCCGGTGGAGATGTACCTGCAGGACGTGTTCACGGTGACCGTGAACATGGCCGGCCTGCCGGGCATCGCCGTGCCGGCCGGGCTCGACGGGCAGGGCCTGCCGCTGGGGCTTCAGCTCATTGGCCGTGCCTTCGACGAGGAGACGCTGTTCTCGGTGGCCGCCGTCATCGAGAAGGCGAAGGGGCGGTTTCCTGTCACGGAGCGCTGGTGGGCGTGAGATGGGCGAGTTCCTGCCCATCGCCCGGGCAGTGGCCACGGCCTGCCTGACGGTGTCGGCCTGGCTCGCCTGGGCGCTGACCGGCCTCCTGCTGCTCTATGCCCTGATGAGCTGGCGCACCGGTGATCCCGCCTTCAAGATCGCCTACGTCCTGCTCCTGGCCATCGGCGCGCTGCTGCTCGGCCTTGTGTTCCGCCGGTTCGCGCGCCGGATCGGTGGATGATCCGCACGGTCCGAGAGTGATGGCCGTGGCCGTGACGGCTGGGCTACACCGGACCTTAAGCCTCGCTCGTCCATGGTCGGGCCAAAGCCGACGCACCGGGACGCCTGATGTCTTCCGTCCATCCGACCCTCGACGCGCCCGCCGGGCAGGGCTCCTTCGCCCGGTTCGCAGCCCTGCCGGTGTTCGCGCTCGCCATCTTCGTCTCGGCCTTCCTGCTCTTCTCGGTCCAGCCGATGTTCACGAAGATGGTGCTGCCGGTGCTGGGCGGAACGCCGGCGGTCTGGTCGGTCGCCATGGTGTTCTTCCAGGGCGTTCTGCTGATCGGCTACGGCTATGCCCATCTGCTCGCCCGGCTTCTCGACCCGCGGCGGGCTGTCCTCGTCCACCTCGCCATGATGGCGGGGGTGCTGGTGCTGGCCCTGCCGATCGGGCTGGCGGCGGGTTGGGGGCGGCCGCCGGCCGATGGCGAGGCGCTCTGGCTGATCGGCCTGTTCGCGGCGTCCGTCGGGCTGCCCTTCTTCGCCCTTGCGGGCAACGGGCCGCTGCTCCAGGCCTGGTTCGCGCGCACCGGCCATCGCGATGCCGCCGATCCCTATTTCCTCTACGGCGCCTCGAACCTCGGATCCTTCCTCGCGCTCCTGTCCTATCCGTTCGTCATCGAGCCGATGCTGCCGCTGAAGGCCCAGTCGGCCCTGTGGGCCTCAGGCTTTGCCGGGCTCGGCGGGCTGATCCTTCTCGCCGGCATGGTGCTGGCACGGACCGTCGGCACACCGGCTGAGCCGTCCCGCTCCGGCCCCGCCGCCCGGCCGGTGGTCGCCTGGCGTGACCGCCTGGCCTGGATCGGCCTTGCCGCCGTGCCGTCCGGTCTGCTGGTGGCGCTGACGGCCCATCTGTCGACGGATGTTGCGGCCGTGCCGCTGCTGTGGGTGCTGCCGCTCGCCCTGTTCCTGCTCACCTTCGTGCTCGCCTTCCGCGAGCGCGGCGCGGGCCTGCACCGGATCATGGTGGCGATCCAGCCGCTGATGCTGGCCGGGGTGATCTTCGCCATGGCGCTGAGCGTCTGGGTGCCCTGGCCGCTGGCCGCCGCACTGCATGTCGGCTTCTTCTTCGTCGCGACCATGGTCTGCCATGGCGAACTCTACCGGCGCCGGCCCGACGCGGTCCGCCTCACCGAGTTCTATGTCCTGCTGTCGGTCGGCGGGGTCATCGGCGGCATCTTCGCCAGCCTGGCCGCGCCGGTGCTGTTCAGCTCCATCCTCGAATATCCGATCCTGGTGGTGGCGGCCGTCCTGTGCCGGCCCGGCATGGGCGAGGCGCTGGCGCGGCCCGGCTTGCCGCGCATCGCGCTCGGCGCGGGCCTGCTGGCTGCAACCATCGCGATGCAGGCCACGACCGGCCTGACCTTCAAGGCGCTGCCGGCCCTCGTCTATCTGATCCTGATCGGCGCGGTTGCAGCCGCCGTCCTGCTCGGGCGCGACCGGCCGGTCGTGCTGCTGGCCGGTGCGCTTTCTTTCTTCGCGGTGAGCCAGGCCCCGGTCATGCCCGCGGGCACACTCGCGCGCGAGCGCTCGTTCTTCGCCGTCCACGAGGTTCAGGAAACGGCCAGTGGCGAGGGGCGCCTGCTGGTTCATGGCGTGACCGTCCATGGTGCCGAGCGCGTGCGCCATCCCGACGGCTCGCCGGTCGCCGGCCGGCCCGAGCCGGCCAGCTACTACCATCGCGGCGGCCCGTTCGCGGAAGCCATAGGCGCCGTCCGTGCGGCCCGACCCGGGCGGGGGCTGCGCGTGGCGGCCATCGGCCTCGGCGTCGGTTCGCTTGCCTGCTACAGCGAGCCCGGCGATGCCTGGACCTTCCTGGAGATCGATCCGGTCGTCGTCCGCATCGCCCGCGACACCCGGTTGTTTGCGTCCCTGACGCGCTGCGCGCCAGAGGCGCCGGTGGTCATCGGCGACGGCCGCCTGACACTGGCAGACCAGCCCGGTCCATTCGACCTCATCATCGTCGATGCCTTCTCCTCCGACGCCATCCCGGTCCATCTGCTGACGCGCGAGGCCTTTGCCGGCTATCTCGACAAGTTGGCGCCGGACGGCGCGCTCATCTTTCACATCACCAACCGCAACATGGACCTGCGACCTGTTGTTGCGGGTTCCGCACGGGCGCATGGCCTGATCGGCGGCATCCGGCAGATCGCTGCCGCAGGCGGCGGCATCCGCGACACGCTGACGGGCACGGCCATGGTCGCCATGGTGGCGCGCGAGAGCCCCGTGATGGGCCCCGTCGGGCCAGCCGCGGGATGGCAGCCGCTGGTCGTGCCGGAGGGCTTCCGGCCATGGACCGACGACTATTCCAATATCATCGACCCGATGATACGGCGGTTCCGCCAACCCTGAGATGACGGCCTGGCACCGGTCCCTGCTGCGGACGGCAGCTCCGGTTTCGCCCGCATCCACGGGGGCGGGTTCGCGTGTAGGCTCAGGATGAAGCTGCCGGTCGGCAGATGGAGACGCGGGAATGGCTGCCACACCCGACGAGCTGAGGGAGGCTCTGGCGCGCTGCGGCCGTGGCGAGCGGGCCGGCCTGCGCCTCGTCTATGAGAGCGAGGGCCCGGCCATGCTCGGGGTGGCGCTGCGCATCGTCAAGCGGCGGGAGCTGGCGGAGGAGGTCGTCCAGGAGGCCTTCGTGAAGATCTGGCGCCACGCCCATCGCTATGATCCGGAACAGGGGCCGGCCCGGGCCTGGCTCTATGCCATCGTGCGCAACCAGGCGCTGAACGTCCTGCGCGACGGCCGGCGCGAGGATCTCGTCGATGCCGTGCCGGAGGACGGGATCGCCGCCATCGAGGCGGGGGCCGCGTTCGATCTCCTGCCAGACACCGAGACGCTGAAGCGCTGCCTGGAGGCGCTCGATCCGCGCCGCCGCGCCAGCGTGCTGATGGCTTATGTGGACGGCTTTTCCCACGGCGAGATCGCCGGCCGGCTCGCCGTGCCGCTCGGCACGGTGAAGGCCTGGATCCGCCGCTCGCTGGTCGCGCTCAAGGAGTGCATGGGATGACCGATGATCTCGTTGCCACTGCCGGCGAGTATGTGGCCGGCCTGCTGACCCCTCAGGAGACGGAAGCCTTCGAGCGGCGGATCGCCACCGAGGCCGAGGCGCGGCGGGCTGTCGCCGAATGGCGGCTGAGGCTTCTCGCGCTCGACGACACGGCCCAGCGTGTCGATCCCTCGCCCGACCTGTGGCGGCGGATCGAGCGCGCCATCGGCCGCCCGGCGCCTGCCGACACGGAGGCGGACGCGGGCTGGTGGCAGCGCCTGTGGTCCAACCTGCCGGCCCTGCGGCTGGCCTCGCTGGCCGGTGCGGCGGCCGCCGTGCTGCTCGCCGTCATCGTCGCGCTCCAGCCGGGGCGGCAGGTCGAGACGCCGGCCGTGGTCGCCGTTCTCACTGCGCCGAACACCAACGAGGCGGGCGCCATTGTCGAGGCCTTCGCGGACGGGCGCATCCGCGTCGTCCCTCTGAGAACCATCGAGGTGCCGGAGGGGCGGACGCTCCAGGTCTGGACGCTGTGGGATCGCCAGGTCGGCCCGCGCTCGGTCGGCCTGATGACGGAAGTGCGCCAGCAGGACTACCGGACCACCGGCATGCCGCGGCCTGTGCGCGACCAGCTCTACGAGATCACCCTGGAGCCGGCGGGCGGCTCGCCGACGGGCCGGCCCACCGGGCCGATCCTCTATGTCGGGCGGGGCGCCCAGCCGCTCTGACGCGATGCGCGAACCGCCAATGGCGAGTGGCGGATGGCCGAGGGGCGGTGCTAGAGAAGGGCAGACGTGACGCCGGCCCGCCGGTCGGCTAGTCACCGCTCCGCCTGTTTCGATTCGCCATTCGTCCGAGCCGCCCATGACCGCCCGCACCAATCCGAAGAACCTGATCCCCGGTGCCACCGGCGACTGGGAGGTGGTCATCGGCCTCGAGATCCACGCGCAGGTGGCCTCGAACGCCAAGCTGTTCTCGGGAGCTGCGGTCGGCTTCGGCGCGCCCCCCAACAGCCAGGTCAGCCTCGTGGATGCGGCCATGCCCGGCATGCTGCCGGTGATCAATGAGGAATGCGTGCGGCAGGCGATTCGCACCGGCCTCGGCCTGAAGGCCAAGATCAATCTGCGCAGCGTGTTCGACCGCAAGAACTATTTCTATCCGGACCTGCCGCAGGGCTACCAGATCAGCCAGTACAAGAGCCCGATTGTCGGGGAGGGCGAGGTGACGGTCGACCTGTCGCCCACGGAGAGCTTCACGGTCGGCATCGAGCGCCTGCACCTGGAGCAGGATGCCGGCAAGTCGATCCACGACCAGAGCCCGACGCATTCCTACATCGACCTGAACCGCTCGGGCACGGCCCTGATGGAAATCGTCTCCAAGCCGGACATGCGTTCCTCCGAGGAGGCGCGGGCCTATGTGACCAAGCTGCGCACGATCCTGCGCTATCTCGGCACCTGTGACGGCGACATGGAAAAGGGCAACCTGCGCGCCGACGTCAACGTGTCGGTTCGCCGGCCCGGTGAGCCCTTCGGCACGCGCTGCGAGATCAAGAACGTCAATTCCATCCGGTTCATCGGCCAGGCGATCGAATACGAGGCGCGGCGGCAGATCGGCATCCTCGAGGATGGCGGCACCGTCGAGCAGGAAACGCGCCTGTTCGACGCGGTCAAGGGCGAGACGCGCTCCATGCGCTCCAAGGAGGAGGCGCATGACTACCGCTATTTCCCCGACCCCGACCTGCTGCCGCTCGAGTTCGACCAGGCCTATGTTGACGATCTGGCGGCCCGTCTGCCGGAGCTGCCCGACGCCAAGAAGGCCCGGCTGATCGCCGAATATGGCCTGACGCCCTACGATGCCTCCATCCTGGTCCTGGAGAAGGAGAGCGCCGATTTCTTCGAGGCCGTGGCCCGGGGGCGGGACGGCAAGATTGCCGCCAACTGGGTCATCAACGAACTGTTCGGCCGCCTCAACAAGGAGGGCAAGGATGTGACCGCCTCGCCGGTCAGT
Source organism: Phreatobacter sp. (assembly GCA_046295035.1). Taxonomy (GTDB): domain Bacteria; phylum Pseudomonadota; class Alphaproteobacteria; order Rhizobiales; family Phreatobacteraceae; genus Phreatobacter. The sequence continues at coordinate 49,665 of JBKBOA010000009.1, read as the reverse complement.
CCGGACCAGATCGGCGGCATCATCGACCTCATCCAGGCCGGCACGATCTCGGGAAAGATCGCCAAGGACCTGTTCGAGATCGTCTTCACCGAGGGTGGTGACCCGGCTGCCATCGTCGAGGCGCGCGGCATGAAGCAGGTGACGGATACCGGCGCCATCGAGAAGGTGATCGACGAGGTGATCGCGGCCAATCCCGACAAGGTCGAGCAGGCCAGGGCCAAGCCCACCCTGCTGGGCTGGTTCGTCGGCCAGGTCATGAAGGCCTCGGGCGGCAAGGCCAATCCTGGCGCGGTCAATGACATCCTGAAGCGCAAGCTCGGCATCGAGTGACCGTCCGGCGCCGGTCGGTCCGGCCCGCGGGTTGCATGACCCGTCGGCAGGACGGTTGCCGCAGGACGGGGCAGACCCATGCCGGGTGAGAGCAGGACGCATCCCATCGACCTTTTGCTTGCTGGTCTGGCCACGGCGGCCGTGGTTCTCGCAGGGGCCTTTGCGTTCAGTCTGCTCTCGCTGCCGCTGCTGCTCGCCTCCATTGGCGGTTCGGCCGTCATCGTGTTCGGAATGCCGGACAGCCCCATGGCGCGGGCCCGCAGCCTCTATGGCGGCCATGCGGTCGGAATTGCCGCCGGCTTTGTCGCGGCGCTCCTCGGCCGTTCGGACCTTGCGATCGCCGGCGCGGTGGCCGTCACGCTGATCGTGATGCTGCTGACCGATACGGTCCATTCTCCCGCCGGCGCGGACCCGATCATCGTGGCTTCGGCGGGCGCTGGGCCCGAACTGCTGCTGGTTGCTGCCGGGCTGCTGGCGCTGACCCACCTCCTGGGACTTGTCCTCGCGCGTCTGGCCCGCCGCCGGCGCGAATGGCAGCGATGACGCCGGCCGCTCTTGCGAGCTGCGCCATTCCCGTCTCCCATGCGCCGCCAACGGGAGAACGCCCATGTCCAAACGCTTCACGCTCAACGGTTTCTGGGCCTCGGGTCCGACCTACAAGGTCGCCCTGATGCTCAGCCTGTGTGGCGAGGATTTCGCCTATCATTCGATCAATCTGCGCGCCGGCGAGCACAAGGCGCCGGCCTTCCTGGCCAAGAACCGCTTCGGGCAGGTGCCCGTGCTGGAGGACCAGAAGACGGGGCTGACGATCTGCCAGTCGGCGGCGATCCTCGAGCACCTGGCCTTCGAACTGGGCCGCTTCGCCGGTGAGGGGCCGGGCGACACAGCGCGCATCCGTGAATGGATGTACTGGGATTTCGACCGGCTCGCGCCGCCGATCTACCGCTCGCGGGCCCAGCGCTTCGGCCTCAGGAACTATTCGCAGGCGATCATGGAAATGTATCACGCCGACGGCACGCTGGCGCTGCGAACCCTGGACGAGAATCTGACCGGCCGTGAATGGCTGGCGAGCCGGGCGCCGACCATCGCCGACATCGACATCTATGGCGTCGTTGCCTATGCGGGGCAGGCGGGCTTTTCCCTGTCGTCCTATCCGGCCATCGGGGCCTGGATGACGCGGCTGGAGGCGCTGCCGGGCTTTGCCGGCCCTCAGGATCTGCCACCGAAGGCGAGCCGGCCATGAGCGCAACCACGGTCCGGGCGGCGACTGCCGACGATGTTCCCCGCATCGCCGCCCTCATCGCCATGGGCCATGCCTCGCGGCCCATGGATGCGGTACAGGCGGCCGAGGAGGGGCGCCTGCCAGTCTATGCGCAGGCCTTCCGCCAGGTGGTGGAGAGCGGCGCGAACCATCTCTTCGTGGCCGAGCGCGCCGGCCGGGTGGTTGGCACCTACCAGCTGACCGTGCTGCCCGGCATCGCCGAGCGCGGGCGCACGCGCGGCAAGATCGAGAGCGTCCATGTCGATCCCGAGTGCCGCGGCACGGGTGTTGGCGGCGCGATGATGCAGCATGCCATCCAGGAGGCCCGCAGGCTGGGTATCGGGTTGCTGGAACTGTCCTCCAACAAGAGCCGGACCGACGCGCACCGCTTTTACGAGCGCCTCGGCTTCGCCAGGAGCCACGAGGGCTTCAAGATGGCGCTCGACTGAGGCCCCGTCGTCGTCAGCCGCGCCGGCGCGCGCGGCATTCGGGCAGGAAGCTGCGCCAGGTCTTGCCGGCCGCCTGCAGGCGCGCCTTGTCGCGCCGCCATTCGGCGCCGCAGTCGCGCATGATCTGGTCATTGCGCAACTGGGCGGCCGAACGCGGCCGCCGCTGGGTGGTCGTCGCAGCCGGCGCCGGGGCCTGCCCCTGCGCGGCCGCCGCTCCGCGCGTGGCCGATCCCGACTGGGCCTGTCCGAGGTCGGGTGCCAGGATGAGCAGCAGGGCGGCGCAGGCGCCCGTCGCAAGTCGTGCCAACATTCCCATCGCCCCGCCCTCCCGGCATGCGCTCGCGCAGGGGTTTTTTACGCCTCCGCGCTCCCTGATGGGTTGCATCATCACCGGTTCCGGGGCGGATGCAACTGAGGCATCACACGGATGTCCGTCGCGGGGCCTTGGCGTGGGGCAGGCCAGCCCCTAGCCTCGTTCCGCCGGCCCCCGACGCGCCACCGGCCGCAGGAAACGCTGAAGCGAGAGGCCCATGTCAGACAAGCCCATCGACCTCTACTACTGGCCGACCCCGAATGGCTGGAAGATCACCATCATGCTCGAGGAGTGCGGGCTCGCCTACAACGTGATCCCGGTCAACATCGGCAAGGGCGACCAGTTCAAGCCCGACTTCCTCAAGATCGCGCCGAACAACCGGATTCCGGCCATTGTCGACCATGACGGCCCCGGCGGCGAGCCGATCTCGGTGTTCGAATCCGGGGCCATCCTGATGTATCTCGGCCGCAAGAGCGGCAAGTTTTACCCCCAGGACGAGCGCGGTCGCGTCGCCGTGGAGGAGTGGCTGATGTGGCAGATGTCCGGCTTCGGTCCGATGCTGGGCCAGACCCATCATTTCCGCATCTATGCCCCCGAAAAGATCCCCTATGCCATCGATCGCTACACCAGGGAGGCGAACCGTCTCTATGGCGTGCTCAACCGGCGGCTGGAGGGGCGGGACTACATCTGCGGCGACTATTCCATCGCCGACATGGCCTGCATCGGCTGGGCGAAGCTCTGGGAGCGCCAGGGCCAGGACATGAGCGCGTTCCCGAACGTGAGGGCCTGGCTCGACCGGATGCTGGCCCGGCCGGGCGTGCAGAGGGGCCTTGCAGTCAACCAGGCCGACCGCAATCCGGCCGCGCTGCAGGATCCGGCCGCGCGCGCCGTGCTGTTCGGCCAGACGGCGCGATGACCTCACCGGTTCAGGCGGCGCGCGGTCCGTAGAGGATCAGCGCCGCTCCGGCGAGGCAGATGGCCGCGCCGGCCACATCCCAGCGGTCGGGGCGCAGGCCCTCCGCGGCCCAGAGCCAGACGAGCGAGGAGGCAATGTAGATGCCGCCATAGGCCGCATAGGCGCGGCCTGCGGCCTCCACGTCGACGAGGGCAAGGAACAGGGCAAACAGGGCAAGACTCGTGAGGCCCGGCAGGAGCCAGAGCGCGGAAGCCCCGAGGCGCCACCAGGCCCAGACGGCGAAGCAGCCGGCGATCTCGGCCAGGGCAGCGAGCAGGTAGAGAACGGGGGTGCGTGCCATGGAGCCTCCGCAGGTGCCGCGCGAATCGCCGCACCAGCGTGCCCGTAGGCGCGGCTCGGGGACAGGGCTCAGTTCACCCGCGTCCAGGTCTGGCTGCGGCAGATCAGCCCACCGAGCACGCAGCCCGAAAGGCTCATGGAATTGGCGTTCGGCATGGACATGCGGCCGTTATAGGTCTTGCCGTCCTGGAAGTTGTAGAGCGTGCCCTGCCAGGCATTCGCGCCGGCCGGCCGCATGGTGATCATGCGCACGCCGACGAGATTGCGACCGCGCAGCGAGGCATCCTCGTTCTTCTCGTCGCGGGTCTGGCCGCGCACCGAGACAATGGTGCCGCAGATCTGGTTGCCGCAGGGGGCGAAGCGCACGCGCGTATCGCCCGACTGGCTGACGAAGGTGCCGATCGGTTCCTGAGCGAGGGCAGGGCCAGCAGCGAGAGCCGAGGCAAGCGCGAGGGCGGCGATGGCAAGCGGTATCTTCATGGCATTCCTCCCGGGGCGGTTCTTCATCGGGCCGCCCCTCCGATCACTGTGACGCGCCGGCCGCGCACCGTCCAGAGGCGGCTTGTCAGGGAATCGGTAGCGTTAATCGATCGTTGACCCATGGGAAGCACACTCGCCCGCCAAGGGAGGTATCCGGCGACGGATCCCTCCGACCGAATGCGGAGCGAGCCATGTCCATGCCCTTCCTGCCGCAGTCGCCCTCGATCATGCCCGAAGCGCTCGCCGATCGCCCGGCGCGTGAGCTCGGGCTGCTCTATGCCGCCGGCCGCGTGGTGCCGCGCGACCTCGTCGCCGCGCACATGTGGTTCAATCTGGCCGCCCTGCGGGGCGACCGCGAGGCCGCCGCCAAGCGGCAGGAGGTCGCCGCCGAGATGAGCAAGGACGAGATCGCCCAAGCGCTCTCCTGGGCCCGCGCCTGGCTCGATGCCAAGGGCCCGGTGACGGTCTAGCTGTGAGTTCTGGGGAGGTTGTTCATCGCCCGTGAGGCCTGATGGTGGTCGTTGCGACACGAAGCACCGCAGGTCACGAGGATGAACAACCCCCACAAGAATGCGCGAATGACGCCGCGTGGTCGAGCCGAGATGATCAGGCGGATCGTGGACGATGGACTGCCTGTCGCGGAAGTGGCGGCCGGCTTCGGGATCAGCGAACGAACTGCCCGCAAATGGCTGTCGCGATGGCGGAGCGATGGAGCAGCCGGGCTTGAGAACCGCTCGTCCCGGCCCGTTGCGGCCGGATCGTCCCCGGGCGGGTTCTGGGCCGATCTGGCGGCCAGGCGAGCCGCTTGGCCCCTGCCGGTGCGTGAGGGCGCCCTCGGCTTGCCAAGGCGTGCGTTCACAGGCATAGAGACGGCGCCGGATGGAGACGTGGCCGAGCGGCTGAAGGCACTCGTTTGCTAAATGAGCATACCCCAAAAGGGTATCGAGGGTTCGAATCCCTCCGTCTCCGCCACGGTTTCACTCACATCATCCGCGGTTTCACTGACATCAGGCGTGATTCGGCGCGCTTTCCGCCGGCAAGTGCCGGGAGGTTGGCCGTGGCTCTTCTGCCCTGGGCGATCGACGCGTCTTTCGCCTCGCTGCCGCCCCAGTCCTCGCGTGACTGATCCTTCGCCTGCCGGTCAGGGCAGCCACGGGGCCGTTCGCCCGCGTGCCCGACGGGCTCGGGAACCGGGCGCGCTGGCCCAGGGGCGGTTGTTGCCGCCAGCCATGCGGCTCGCATGCCCGACCAAGCTGGGTCTCTGCACGTCGCCCCAATGCCAGGCGGCGGATGGCCGGCAGCCGCTGATGCGCGCGCGTGTCGCAGGCGCCCGGCATTGCGCATGCGGCAAGCTCCGGTCGATCACGGACGCAGCCTGAACGTCGGGCCGCGCGCGTCGCGGCGGTTTCGCCCAGGAAAAGGTGCCGGGACAGGCACGGGGGAGGAGACATGAGGGATGCTGGGAACCCGCCACGGCCCTGGCTGGCGGCCTATGGCACGAGCATTCCCCGGGAGCTGGCGCCGCCGCGGTACCGGAGCCTGGCCGATCTGGTGCATCAGGCAAGCGAGGCTCACGGCAAGCGCAAGGCCTTCACCTGCGTGGTGCCCAATGGGATGAACGGCACGCTGACCTACGCGCAGGTGGGCGAGCTGTCGGATGCCTTTGCCGCGTTCCTCCACCATGATTGCGGCCTGCGGCCGGGTGATCGGGTCGCCGTGCAACTGCCCAACGGTCTGCCCTATCCGGTGGTGGCCTTCGGCGTGTTCAAGGCCGGTGGCGTGCTGGTCAACACCAACCCGCTCTACACGCCGTCCGAGATGATCCATCAGTTCAACGATTCCGGCGCCAGAGTGCTGGTGATCGTTGACATGTTCGCCGACAAGCTGGCCGAGGTGGTTCCCAAGACCGGCATCCAGACCGTGGTCCTCGCCGGTGTGCCGGAGTTCTTCCCCCGGCTTCCCGAAGCCATCGTGCGCGGGGTGCAGAAGCTGTGGAGCCGGGTGCTGCCGCCAGTGCCCTCGCTTGCCATTGCCACCGTCCGCCTGCGCGAGGCACTGGCGAAGGGCCGCGCTCATGCCGGCGACGTGCGCACCCTGTGGCGGGGCACCGCACCTGATGACCTCGCCCTCTTGCAATATACGGGCGGCACGACGGGCGTGGCCAAGGGCGCCATGCTCTCGCACGGCAACATCCTCGCCAATCTGGTGCAGGTGCAGGCAATGTCGGGCGGCCTCATGGCGCGCGACGACTGCGTCCTGACGGCGCTGCCGCTCTATCACATCTTCGCCTTCACGGCGAACCTGATGGCCTTCTTCGAGGCCGGCGCGCGCAACATCCTGATTCCGTCGCCGCGGCCGGTGCAGTCGCTGCAGCGGGCGATCGAGAACTATCCGATCACCTGGATCACCGGGGTCAACACCCTGTTCAACGGGCTGATGAACGAGGAGTGGTTCACGGCCTATCCGCCGAGGCATCTGCGGGCCGCCATCGCCGGCGGCACCGCCCTGCACGAGGCCGTGGCCACGCGCTGGCGCATGATCACGGGAACACCGATTGCCGAAGGCTACGGGCTGACCGAGAGCTCGCCGCTGGTCAGCTTCAATCCGCTCGATGACCGCGCCAGGGCCGGGAGCATCGGCATTCCGGTTCCGGGCTGCGACGTGCTGCTGGTGGACGATGACGGCAAGCCAGTTGCCCCCGGTGAGCCCGGCGAACTGATCGTGCGCGGCCCGCAGGTCATGCAGGGGTACTGGCAGCGTCCCGAGGACACGGCCAAGACCCTGCAGAACGGCTGGCTCCATACCGGCGATGTCGCGGTTATGGATGCCGACGGCTTCCTGCGGATCGTCGACCGCAAGAAGGATCTGGTGCTGGTCTCCGGCTTCAATGTCTATCCGAACGAAGTGGAGGATGTCCTGGCCAAGATGGACGCCATTCTCGAGGCCGCGGTGGTGGCGATTCCCGATTCAAGGTCCGGCGAGGCCGTGCGGGCCTATGTGGTGAAGAACCCGGACTTCGCCGGCGAACTGACCCGGGAGGACATCGTGCGCCACTGCAAGGGCCTGCTGACCGACTACAAGGTGCCGAAGTCGATTGTCCTGCGCGACGAGCTGCCCAAGTCACCCATCGGCAAGATCCTGCGCAAGGAGCTGAAGGCCGAGGTGCGCGCCGAGTTCGGTGGTTGAGGGGGCGCGGATGCTGACGGAGCTGGAGACCACCCTGCTGGGCGTCATGATGATGGTCATCATGCTGGGCATGGGGTCGTCGATGACCTGGCGCGACTTCCTGATCGCCTTCCGCAAGCCTCAGGGGATCCTGGTCGGGCTGACATCGCAATACCTGGTCATGCCCCTGCTGGGCTTCACCCTTGCGATGGTGCTGGGTCTGCCGACGCCGATGGTGGTGGGCCTGGTGCTGATCGGCTGCATGCCCGGCGGCACCACCAGCAACATCTTCACCTACTTCTCGAAGGGCGTGCTGGCGCTGTCGATCATGATGACATCGGTCTCCACGCTGGTGGCCGTGGTCATGGTGCCGCTCCTGCTGAGCTTCTACAGCGGCCTTGCCGGCGTGACCGGCAATTACGTGATCCCTGCGGGCAATGTCGCCCAGGTGCTTCTCGTGCTGCTGGTGCCGACCGTGATCGGGATGATCCTGCGCAAGGTCAACGCCAATATCGGAGCCACGATCGAACTGATCGGCTCCCTGCTGGGCGTCGTCGTGATCCTGTTCCTGATCATCTCCTGGGTGCCGCGGAACTATCAGATGCTGCTCGATACCGGCCCACGTGTCTATGTGGCGGTGATCGGCATCGGACTGGCGGGCATGCTGCTCGGCTACTGGCTGGCGCGTGCCCTGCGGCAGGATCCGAACCGGGCCCGCACCATCAGTCTGGAGACGGGCATCCAGAACGGCCCGCTGGCGGTTCTGGTCATTACGCTGACCTTCACGGGGGTGCAGCAGCAGGAGGTGCTGTTCATCCCGGTCCTCTACAGCCTGTTCATCGTGATCACCTCGTCGCTCGTGACCCTGTGGTATCGGCGCATGGCCAGCGCGGAGGAACTGGCCCGCGATACCGCGAAGGTGCGGGCCGCAGCCTGAAGCAGGGCGCGGCCGGGACACCCCGCCGCGCATCCGGTCAGGGAGGGCCGTGGGTCTTGCGGGCGTCGTGCCTGGCCAACCGCTGATCCGACGAGCCTCAGGGCGGTGGGACTGCGGCCGTCTCCGCCCCACCCGCGGCCTGGGGCGTCGCGGGCACGATCATGTCCGGCGTGGCGTCGGATTGCCCGTCGATCCAGCGCGACAGGCGCCGGTGCGCCTTGAAGGCGACATCGCCGCAGCGGCGGACGAGCTGGGCCTGTTCCAGGATGCGCTCCATGGCATGGACGCCGAGGTTTCCTGCCGCGGCGGCGGCGAGCAGGCTGGCCTTCATCCGCTGGTAGGCCGCCTCGCTGCTGGCTGCCAGATCGGCGGCCGAGCCGGCCGTGGCGGCCCGTCCCGGAGGGAGGGCCAGCAGCTGGCCGACCGCGGCGGCCAGCGCCTGTGCCTCGGCCTCGACCGCGGGACCGGCCTGCGCCGGCGCCACGCCCAGACGGTCGGAGGCGCGGGAGAGCGTGTCGAGGTGCTGAACGGCCCGCAGGATGTCCGGCAGCGCCTCGGCGACCTCGGCGGGCAGGGGCGTGGCGCTCAGACGGTCGATGCTGTCGCGGATGGCCTGGCCGAGCCGCAGGAGACCGTCCGGGTCGGCTTGCCGGTCGCCCGCCTGCCCAACGAGGCGCGCGCGCACGAGGCCAAAGACGAGGCGGGCCAGCCGCTCCGTCTCGAGGACCAGGGCGCGCAGGGCCAGCGTCGGCATGGCGAGCACGGTGTCATCGAGATGCTGCGGGCGGGCGGTGAGCTCCGTCTGCGAGACGAAGCGGGTTTGAAGGAACGCCACGAGCGGCCGTCCGAGCGGCCACATGAGGGCAACCCCCAAGAGATTGAACAGCGTATGGAACACGGCGAGCCTGGCCGGCACGTCGTCGACGAGCCCTGCCAGCCTGACCAGCCCGCTGGCAAGGCTGGTCAGCGGCACCAGCAGCGCCAGGGCCAGGACGCCCGTCAGCAGGTTGAACAGGATATGCGCGCTTGCCACCCGCTTGGCGGCAGCGGTGGCACCGATGGCCGCCACGAAGGCGGTTGTCGTGGTGCCCACATTGGTCCCGATGACGGCGGCAGCGGCCAGCATCAGCGGTATGGCGCCGCCGGCACTGGCGGTCAGGGCGATGGCGATGGCCGCACTGGAGGACTGGGTGACCTGGGTGAGGGCGATGCCCAGGACGAGGAAGATCAGGATCTCGCGCCAGCCGGTGGTCGCGGCGTCGAACGTCGGAACGAGGTCGGTGAGCCCGGCAAATCCGTGTTGCAGGATGTTGATGCCGAGGAAGAAGAGCCCGAATCCGGTCAGGGCCTGGCCGATGCCGGCCGGGCCGCCCCTGCCGCGGGCGGCGAGGCGCAGCGCGGCGCCGGCGCCGACCAGCGGCAGGGCGAGCGCACCGACATCCACCTTGATCCCGACCAGAGCCACCAGCCAGCCCGTCATGGTCGTCCCGACATTGGTGCCGAAGATGACCCAGACCGCCTGCGACAGGGTCAGCAGGCCAGCATTGACGAAACCCACGGTCGCCACCGTGACAGCCGTCGACGACTGGACGATGGCCGTGATGAGAATGCCGGCGACAAGGCCGCGCAGGGCCGAACGGGTCCAGCGTTCCAGCAGGGTTCGCAGCGCCTCGCCGGCCGCGAGCTTCAGGCCATCGGTCATCATGCCCATGCCGACGATGAACAGGCCGAGGCCGCCGGCAAGGGACGCCAGAACCGCCAGCGTCACGGGCATGCTCCTTTCAGGCGGTGCCGCACCGGGCGGCCACCAGTACCCTCAGCGGCGATAGCGGGTCGCATCGCCGTCGCGGTATGGCAGGCCGAGACCGTAGATGCGATGCAGGATCGTATCGAGGTCGCGGCTGGTGAAGGGCTTCTTCAACGTTGCGGCGACGTTGAGGTCGGTATGGGCCGCGACCGCGGCGGCATCGCTCGACATGAGCACCACGCGCACTTCAGGATTGTGCGCGCGCAGGATGCGAAGAGTGTTGGGACCGTCGAGGCCATCCATGTTGATGTCAAGGATAACGATGTCGGCGGGGCTGCGGGCATAGATCTCGAAGGCACTGATGCCATCGGCCGCCTCGTCGATGGTCAGGTGGAAGACCGACTCGGCGAGAATGCGCCGGATCAGGCCACGCTGGGTTCGCGAATCGTCGACGATGAGCACGCGGGTAGGCATGGAAACGCGCTCGTAGGTTTTTAGCACCCGGTGGATCGCTTCGGGCTCGACCGGCTTGTGCAGATAATCATAAGCGGCGAGCCGACGCATGCGTGCGATCTGCTCGGGGTGACCGATTCCCGACACGACCACGAAGAAGGGCATCCGGTGGCCGGCGGTGAAGGTGCGAACAACATCCTCGCCGTGGATCTCCGGCATGTCGAGGTCGAGGAAGGCGAGATCGACGTGCAGGGCACCCAGCGCCTGGAGGGTCTGGCGACCATCGGCGGCCTCCTCGATGACGACGCGGCGATCGAACGAAGTGATCGCCGCGCGGATGAACTGACGGGCGCTTGGGGAATCATCGGCGATCAGCGCAACCCAGGCGGGTTTCTCGACGAATTCGATGTCAGTCATGATGTTTCGCGCCCAAAGGCCCCTATGCGTTCAGCGGTACGCGCAAGCGGGGCTGCTTGCAAACCCGTCGATTCGGACTGCGGCAGCGGCTAGAGAGGGAGCCCCCTGCGACCAACCTCCCGCTACCGGACCCTCATGCCCTTGCCCGACGCCCTTGCCCGACGCCGACACGCCCTGTTCGCCTTGCTCTCACACCTCGGCATCGAGACCACGACGCACGAGCACCCGGCCGTGTTCACGGTGGCCGAGAGCCGACATGTCAAGGAGGCCATCCCGGGCGGTCACACGAAGAACCTGTTCCTCAAGGACAAGAAGGGCCGGCTGTTCCTGGTCGTTGCCCTCGGCGATGCCGTCATCGACCTCAAGCGGCTGCATGAGCTGATCGGGGCGTCTGGCCGCCTGTCGTTCGGTTCTGCCGAGCTCCTCGAGGAGGTCTGGGGCGTCAGGCCTGGCTCCGTCACGCCCTTCGGCGCCCTGTTCGACACTGATCTGCGGGTGACGGTCGTGCTCGACCGGGCCATGCTGGATCACGATGTCCTCAACTATCACCCGCTCGAGAACACGGCGACGACGAGCATCCGCCGGGATGACCTCATCCGGTTCCTCGAGGCGACCGGCCATCCGCCTGTGATCGTGGCCCTCAGCCAGATGGCGGAGGCCGGCCCCGGGTGACGGAAGGCCGTTCACGGGTCCGTCATAAGCGCCACCTTGCGGCCCAATTTCGGCCCCCGTGGGGTCAAGAGCCGGTTCGAACCTGACGTTGTCGACTCGTCGCCTGCTCGTGAAGCTCCGGACTCTTCAGCCCCCCAGCCCCCCGGAGCGTCGATGATGCGGGACGAGCCCGCCGGTCCGTCCGGCGGTGACAACGTTCGGTCATCCCCTCCGACACGAACGTGCGGGCCGGTGCCACCAGCGCCGGCCCGCTTTTCTTTGCCGCGCCGCGATCTAGATTTCCGCTGCGAACAGGAGTGAACGATGGCAGGCAGGCTGGAGGGAGAGGCGCGCAAGGCCGCGCTGGCGGAACTGGCGGCTTGGGTGGAGTTACCCGATCGCGATGCGATCACGCGCCGCTTCCAGTTCCGCGATTTTTCCGAGGCATGGGGGTTCATGTCCCGGGTGGCGCTTGTTGCGGAGCGGATGGATCACCATCCCGAATGGTGCAACGTCTATCGGACGGTGGAGGTCACGCTGACCACCCATGACGCCGGCGGATTGACCGGCAAGGATGTCGAACTCGCCCGGGCCATGGACCGCATCGCCGGGACGTGACCCCCTCAGCGGTCGCAGGTCCAGGTCATGACCGGCAGACGGGCCTGACGTTCGTTGACGAAGCCGCGGGCCGAGCGCGCCGGTACCTCGACCTCGACAAGGCGCTCGGGCCCGAAATCGATGACCTGCCGCAGCACCAGCTTTTCTCCCGGCTGGAGGCGCACCACCGGTTGACCGCCAACCGGCGCGTCGATGAGATCGGCGCCCTCGCCACCCACCTCGATCTCGAAGGTCCGGCACTGGGGCTGCACCGCCGCCGGCTGCTGGGACGGAGCCGCGGCAGCAGGCTGCTGGTCCGCCGGCGGCAGGGTGATGGGGACGGTGCGCACCACGCGCGGTGTCTCGGCGCCGGGCTGGGCCGTCGGGCGGGCCGGATCGCCGCCGCCGTGAAGGACCAGCAGCGCGGCAATGCCAAGGGCAACAGCCGCGGCACCGCCGAGTGCCACCAGCACCCAGCGCAGGCGCAGGGGCGACGAATCAGGAACCTTCAGCGGGGTCACGCCCGCGCGCCTGGCGGCATCGAGATCCTTCTCGATTTCGTTCAGCGCCGTCATATGCGCGATCTGGGCATCCAGATAGTCGAACCAGCCATCGAAATCGAAGGGCTCGGGATCGGCCGCCCGATAGGAACGGTCGAGCCCGTCCAGCGTGGCCCTCAGCTCGATGTGCGGTCCGATGGCCGGCGCGCCGATCTCGGTGCCGAACCGGGTGATGGCGATGGCGAGATCATTCTCCGCGCGGGCAATGGCATCGCGCAGGGCGTTGCGCGTCTCCTGATTGGTGCGCGCCGCCAGCGTCTTCAGCGCAGTCGGCGGATCGGCCACCAGCTTCAGCTCGGCGGCCGCCTTCCTCAGCGCCTCCTCGATGGTCGCCGCCGGCCTCGCCAGGCCACCCACGCGTGCGCCATGGGCATCGAGCACATGGAAGCGGTAGCGATAGGCGGAGACGAGGGGGGCGACGTCCACGAGCGGTTCCGGTTCAGCGGTTCATCGTGGCGCCATACGGATGGCGCCATCCAGACGGATGGCAAAGCCGTTCAGCATGTCGTTGTCGATGATGTGTTCGACCATCTTGGCATATTCGTCCGGATGTCCAAGCCGCGACGGGAACGGCACCTGTGCCGCCAGCGATTGGCGCGCCTCGGGCGAAAGCGTGTCGAAAAGTGGGGTGTGGAACAGACCCGGCATGATGGTCATGACCCGGATGCCCTCGCGCGACAGGTCGCGGGCGATCGGAAGGGTCATGCCGACCACGCCGCCCTTGGAGGCCGAATAGGCCGCCTGGCCGACCTGGCCGTCCTCGGCCGCGACCGAGGCCGTGGAGACGATCACGCCGCGGCCGCCATCCGGTGTGACCGGATCGAGCGAGGCCATGCCGGCGGCGCTCTTGGCGATCATCTGGAAGGTGCCGACCAGGTTGACGTTGATGACCTTGACGAAGCTTGCAAGGTCATGGGCGACAATGGCGCCGGTGGCCTTGTCGCGGCTCACCGTCTTCTTCGGCGGACCAATGCCGGCGCAGTTGACCAGGATGCGCTCGATCCCGTGCAGGCCGCGGGCCTTGGCGAGGCCGGCGTCGACAGAGGCCTCGTCGGCGACATTGACCTGGCACATGACGCCGCCGATCTCCGCAGCGATCTTCTCGCCGCGCTCGGCATTGAGGTCGAAGATGGCAACCTTGACGCCGTGCGAGGCCAGGCGACGGGCCGTCGCCTCGCCCAGGCCCGAAGCGCCGCCGGTGACGATGGCGGCCGTGTCCTTGCCGATCTGCATATGCTTCCTCCAGGTTGCGCGCGGTGCGCCGCGCCCGTTCGTTCGGGGTGCCAGCGTCTTAGGCGAAAGGTCGCGCCGTGGCAAAAGGGCCGAAGGGCAGGGGGAGCGTCAGCCCCGGCGCAGCGGGAAATGCGGCACGGTGACGATCAGGCGCCGCTCCCGTCCGAACAGGGGGATCGACCGGTCCTTGAACACGCCAACCAGCGCAAAGCCGGCCGCCAGACCGCCGATATGCGCCCACCAGGCGGTGGCCCCGCCGCCTGGGGCCAACAAATAGTAGATCTGCAGCGCGACCCAGGTGCCGAGGGCCAGCCAGACCGGAATGGTGATGGGAATGATCTTGAAGGCCAGTCCGAACACCCGGACATGCGGATAGAGCAGCAGATAGGCGGCAAGGACGCCGGACACGGCCCCCGAGGCGCCGATGAGGGGCGCCTGCGAGGCGGGATTGACGAGGAGATGCGTTCCGCCGCCGATCACGCCGCAGATCAGGTAGAAGGCGAGGAACCGCACATGGCCCATGGCATCCTCGACATTGTCCGCAAACACCCAGAGGAACAGCATGTTGCCGATGAGATGCATCCAGCCGGCATGCATGAACATGTAGGTGAGCCAGGTCGCCCAGGTCGGCACCACCACCAGATGGGGCGCCAGCGCGGCGCGGTCCGTCACCACCGCGGGAATGAGGCCGAATCCGAGCGCGTTGGCATTGGCGGTCGGCGGCGGAACCAGACCGGTGGTCAGGAGGAAGACGACCACGTTGAGCCCGATCAGCACGAAGGTGACATAGGGTGCGCGGATCAGCTTGTGCGGATTGTCATCGGACAGCGGCAGGAACATGCCGTCAGGTTAGCGCGGGAGCGGCAAGGCTGTCATGATGCCCCGCAGGCGATCGGCCGGCCTGCGACGCCGTGACTTGATTCCATGATGTGAGAACCCTAATCCGACATCGTGGATCGACGACGTCGATCCGGCCTCCTCCCACTGCGGATCCACCCATGACCGACCGACCTGCCTCCCCCGGCCTCGCGCCGCGCACGCTCGCCGCCCAGGCCCTCGGCTGGGAGGAGCCGCAAACCCATGGCGTGGTCACGCCGATCCACGTGGCGACGACCTTCATCCGCGACCCTGACAACCAGTATCGCAATGGCTTCATCTATGGCCGCCCGGACAACCAGACGGTGCGCCAGTGCGAGGCTGTGCTGGCGGCGCTGGAGGGCGGCGCGGAGGCCATGCTGCTCGGTTCGGGCATGTCGGCGGCGACCGCCGTGGTCATGGCCCTGCCGGCGGGTGCCCATATCGTTGCGCCGACGGTCATGTACTGGGCGCTGCGCAACTGGCTGATGAACGATGCCGTGACCTACGGCTACTCGACGACCTTCGTGGATACGACCGACCTTGCGGCGGTGAGGGCTGCGGTGGTGCCGGGCCGGACCAGGCTGGTCTGGCTCGAGACGCCATCGAACCCTTTGTGGACCGTCTCCGACATCGCCGCCATCTGCGCGATCGCCCATGAGGCGGGCGCCATCTGCGCCGTCGATTCCACCGTCGCGACCCCGGTCTTCACCCGTCCGCTGGCACTGGGCGCCGACATCGTCATGCATGCCGCGACCAAGTATCTGAACGGCCATTCCGACGTGGTCGCCGGTGCCCTCGTCACCCGCGAGGTCAACGAGTTCTGGGCGAAGGCACGACGCGTGCGGTCCATGCACGGGCAGATTCTCGGGCCGTTCGAGGCCTTCCTGCTGATGCGCGGCATGCGCACGCTGCATGTGCGTGTCGAGGCGCAGGCGAAGGCCGCCCTTGCCCTTGCCGAGAAGCTCAAGGGCCATCCGCTCGTGTCAGACGTGCTCTATCCGGGCCTTGCCACCCATCCCCAGCACGCGCTTGCCGCCCGGCAGATGGCCGGCGGCTTCGGCGGCATGCTGTCGATCCGGGTGAAGGCCGGCGAACAGGCAGCTGTCTCCACCGCCGCGCGCGTGCAGCTGTGGAAGCGGGCGACCTCACTCGGCGGTGTGGAGAGCCTGATCGAGCACCGCGCCTCCATCGAAGGTGCCGGCTCGCCGTGCCCGACGGACCTCCTGCGCCTGTCGGTGGGACTGGAGGCTGTCGATGACCTTCATGCGGACATCGATCGGGCGCTCAGGGCAGCCAATGGGTGAGCCTCAGTTCGCCCCGTCCAGCAGGCGGCGCGCGATCACCTGCGCCTGGATCTCCGCCGCACCCTCGAAGATGTTGAGGATGCGCGCGTCGCACAGGATGCGGCTCACCGGATATTCCAGCGCGAAGCCGTTGCCGCCGTGGATCTGGAGGGCATTGTCCGCCGCCGCCCAGGCGACGCGGGCGCCCAGCAGCTTGGCCATGCCGGCCTCCAGGTCGCAGCGCCGGTCGAGATCCTTCTGCCGCGCGGAGAAATAGGTCAGCTGGCGGGCGATCATCACCTCGACCGCCATCATGGCGATCTTGTCGGCGACGCGCGGGAAGGCGATGAGCTGCTTGCCGAACTGGATGCGCTCCTGGGCATAGCGCAGCGCCAGGTCCATGGCCGCCTGGGCGACGCCGACCGCCCGCGCCGCCGTCTGGATGCGTGCGGCCTCGAAGGTCTGCATGAGCTGCTTGAAGCCCTGGCCCTCGACGCCGCCGAGCAGGTTCTCCGCCTTCACCTCGAAGCCGTCGAAGGAGATCTCGTATTCCTTCATGCCGCGATAGCCGAGCACCTCGATCTCGCCGCCCGACATGCCCGGGGCCGGGAAGGGGTTCTCGTCGGTGCCACGCGGCTTCGTGGCGAGGAACATCGACAGGCCCCTGTAGCCGGGCTCCTCCGGATTGGTGCGCACCAGCAGCGTCATCACGTCGGCGCGGACGGGATGGGTGATCCAGGTCTTGTTCCCATAGACCTTGTACACATCGCCCTCGCGCACGGCGCGGGTCTTGAGGGAGGCCAGGTCGGAGCCGGTGTTCGGCTCGGTGAAGACTGCGGTGGGCAGGATCTCGCCGGAGGCGATCCTCGGCAGCCAATAGTCCTTCTGCGCCTCGGTGCCGCCGGCCAGGATCAGCTCGCAGGCGATCTCGGAGCGTGTGCCGAGCGAGCCGACGCCGATATAGCCGCGCGAGAGCTCCTCGGAGACGACGCACATGCTTTCCTTGCCGAGGCCCATGCCGCCATAGCTTTCGGGCAGGGTCAGGCCGAAGACGCCGAGCTCGGCGAGCTTGGCAATGACATCGAGCGGGATATAGGCGTTCTTCAGGTGCCACTCGTGGGCGTGCGGAATGACCTCGGCGAGGGCGAACTTGCGCATCTCGTCGCGGATGGCCACCAGCGTGTCGTCAATGGCCGGTTCGCCGAAATGGCCAGAGGATTCCTGCGCCTGAACCAGCGCGGCAAGCCGTGCGCGGTTCGCCGCCGTGTTGCCGGTGGCGATCAGCATGTCCGGGCTGCCGGCAAAGCGGCGCGCGATGTCGGAGGCCGACAGGCCGAGATCGGCGGGGCGCACGGTTTCGCCCTGGCTCATCGGAATGCCGCCGATCATCTGGGCGAGATATTCGCCAAGACCGATGCGGACGATCAGATCCTCGATCTCGCCGAACTTGCCCTCGGCTGTCAGGCGTTCGGCATAGGAGGACAGCTGGCGCACGCTTTCCACATAGGTTGCAAGCCAGGCCAGACCGTGGGTGGCGCGCTGCTCGCGCTCCAGGGCGGAGGCGGAGATGCGGCCGTTCTCGGTGACCAGGGAGCGGACCGCGGCGGTGGCGTCGGCCAGCACGGCATCGGCGGCCACGACCGCTCCACGGGCAAGGTCGAGCAGATCCTGCGGCTGGGGCCTTGCGGCAAGGGCGGCGCTCATGGGGGTCTCCGGCGTGTTGTTCTTGATGCTGCAGCGCAAAATAGCGCAGATGGCCGGCTCGGCAATCCGGCGAAAGACTAGGGCCGGCCCATGGTCTCAGGCGGGGCGGGTTGCGAGCCAGACGCCGGCGGCGGTCACCGCCATGCCGGCAAGCTGAAGCGGCGTCAGCGTCTCGCCGAAGAACAGGAAGGCCATGAGCGCCGAGACGGCCGGCACCAGATAGATGTAGGCCGCCGCGCGGGAGACCTCGCCGCGCCGGATCAGGTAGAGGAACAGCCCGATTCCGCCGACCGACAGGGCCAGAACCGACCAGGCCATGGTCAGGACCAGGGTGCGGTTCCATTCGGCCTCCACCGAACCGAACAGCGCCAGCAGGGGCAGCATGCCGAGTGCGGCCGCTACATATTGCCAGAAGGTGGTGGTGCGCATGTCGCCGCCGGAGACAAAGCGCTTCTGGTAGAACGTGCCGGCCGTCACCGCGGCCATGGCCACCAGATTGACGGCGAGGGGCGTCGCGACGGCATCGAAGGCCGCAGGCGAGACCCCCACCAGCTTGGGCGCCAGAACCAGGACGATGCCCAGGAACCCCAGCGCGACACCGGCCGTCTGACGCGGCGTGATCCGCTCGCCCAGGATGGCAGGGGCGAGCAGGGCGGTGAGCACCGGTTGCAGGCCGGCCAGGATGCCGGAAACGCCCGCCGGAACGCCGTTGCGCACCGCCCACCAGACACCGGCGAGATAGAGCGTGTGCAGCAGCAGGCCCGACACCATGGCATGGCCGGTCTCGCGGGCCGAGCGGGGCCAGGGGGCTGCCATGACGACGGCGATCAGGCCGATGACCAGGGCCGCCAGCGAGAAGCGCAGGAACAGGAACCAGAGCGGATCAGCGTAGCGCGCTGCAAAGCCCGCGACGACCCAGCCCGTGGACCACAGGATGACAAAGACGATCGGGGCGAGACAGGCTGCCAAGGATATCGATGCTCGGGACAAAGGGGGCGCACCGTAACGGCAGTCCGGCAGTGGCGCAATTGCCCTTGCGTCATCTGTAGGCTGCGGGAGTCGCAGCGCTTTTTTCCGTTCGGACGGGAGCCGAATACCGAAGGGATATGGGTTCCTTAACCAATGACAACGACAGTTTTGCCGCCCACAACCGCGGACCATGCCATGATACCGATGCCCCGACTTTCGATCCGACTGAAGATTGCGCTCATGGCGCTCGTGCCGATCGCCGGTGTTGTCGCGGCAGGTGCGACCTCCTGGTACGGCCAGAGGGCCGCAGCCGAGGCCTTCCAGTCCTACGAGGCCTATGCCGGCCTTGCCACGGATGCCAACCGCGTCAAGGCGAGCGTGCGCGACCTGCGCTATGCCGCGCTCGATTTCGCCGAGCGCTACAATCCCGCAGCGGCCATGGCCTTTGCCCAGGCCCGGATGCAGGCGATCATGGCGCTGCGCCAGATCAAGGCCAAACCGGAAGCCGCCGGCCTGACCGCCGATGTCGACAAGGCGCTGGCCCAGCTTGAGGATGCCCAGCAGGTCTTCGGCTTCGCGACAGCGACGATCGAGGCGCTCGGCATGACCGAGACGACCGGACTGACGGGCAAGATGAACGACTCGGTCAAGGAGCTGGAGGTTCTCGCCCGCCGCGTGGCGCAGAACTTCGACGACGGCGCCGGCATCCTCGAGCAGGTCCTGCAGATGCGCCGGCACGAGAAGGACTTCATCATCCGCGGCGAGGAGAGCGATCTGGAGCTGTTCCGCCAGGCCCGCACCAAGTTCATCAACGAGGTCTCGCGCTCGGTCGTCGCGCCGTCGATGAAGGCCGACCTGATGAAGGCCGGCGAGGCCTACTGGCCGGCGCTGGACGCCTATGTGGAGGGCCAGCGCTCGGTGCAGACCACCAACGAGCAGCTTGATGGGCTGCTGGTGAGCCTCGACCAGACCACCAATCTGATGGTGGCGGCGGCCGATGATGGCCGCACCCGCGCCGCCGAACTGCGGGCGGCCGGCGAGGCGGCGACGCGCAACTGGGTCATCGGGATCGTCGTCTCGATGCTCGTGCTGTGCGGCGCCGTCGGCCTGGTGCTCGGCCGCACCATCACCCGCCAGATCGCTGGCATCACCGATTCCATGCGCACGCTGGCGGCCGGCGACACCAATGTCGAGGTGCCCGGCACCGATGCCACGGATGAGCTGGGCGAGATGGCCCGCGCCGTCATCGTGTTCCGCGACAATGCGATCGAGCGCGAGCGGCTGGCCGCCGAGCAGATCGCCGAGGCCGAGGCGCGCAACCGTCGCGCCAATGCCGTCGATGCCCTGATCCGCAATTTCGAGAGCGCCGTTGACCGTTCCCTGACCTCGCTGCGGGCGGCGTCGGGCGAACTGGACGGCGCCTCCGACAAGCTGGACGATGATTCCGGCGCGGTCAGCGATCAGGCCACCCGTGCCTCGCAGGCCATGGACCAGGCCGCCGGCTCGGTTGCCTCCGCGGCCGCCGCGGCGGAGGAACTGGCTGCCTCCATCGCCGAGATCGCCAGCCAAGCGTCGAAGTCCACCGAGGTGGCCGGGACCGCGGTCACCGAGGCCGAGCGGACCGCCCAGACCATGGGATCGCTCGCCTCGGCCGCGAGCCGGATCGGCGAGGTCGTCAACCTGATCCAGGCCATCGCCGCCCAGACCAACCTGCTGGCGCTGAACGCCACCATCGAGGCCGCGCGCGCGGGCGAGGCCGGCCGCGGCTTCGCGGTGGTTGCCTCCGAGGTGAAGAACCTCGCCAGCCAGACGGCCCGCGCCACCGAGGAGATCGCCTCGCAGATCGGGGCCATCCAGGAGGCCTCGGGCGATGCGGTGGATGCCATCGACAAGGTCAGTGCCGTGATCGCCGAGATGCGCCAGATCGCCGCCTCCGTGGCGGCGGCGGTGGAGGAGCAGAACGCCGCCGTCGCCACCATTGCGCAGGCGGCCAACCGGGCATCCGACGAGACCCGCGGTGGTGCCGAGGCCATGGGCGTTGCCGGCGGAACCGCCCAGTCGGCCCGCCAGACCGCCGGTCAGGTGCGCGCCCTGTCCGGTCGCCTCGGCGAGGAGGCCCAGGCCCTGGAAGGCGAGATCCGCACCTTCCTCGACGGCGTCAGGGCCGCCTGAGCGGCGATCCCCCCGAATCGAAAAGGCCGCGGCGCCCGGCGCCGCGGCCTTTGCCTTTCGTCAGGCGAGCCGGGCCTATTTCGCCGCCACAACCATGATCTCGACCGTGTATTGCGGGGCAGCCAGCTTCGCCTCGACCGTGGCGCGGGCCGGCGTGTGGCCGGGCACGACCCAGCTATCCCAGACGGCGTTCATTTCGGCAAAGGTCGACATGTCCGACAGCCAGATGTTGGCCGACAGCAGATTCTGCTTCGACGTGCCGCATTCGGCGAGCAGGCTGTCGATGGTGGCCAGGATCTCCCGGGTCTGCTCGGTCACCGACTTGCCGGCGGCCTGGTGCGCGACCTGCCCGGCCAGATAGACCGTGTTGCCGTGGACGACGGCGCCGCTCATGCGCGGGCCGACCTGCTTGCGCTCGATTGCCATGGCGTTTCTCCTTCGATGCTGGCCTGTGGCGGGTTCCCGTGTCCTTAGCCCGCCGGCGGCGCGCGGCCAAGCGGCAGGCCGGGTGCGGTCCATGCCCCAGCAGCGCGGCTGGCGGTGGCGCTCTTGCCGGGCCGCGGCGCAATCGGGATGATCAGCGCGGAGGCCCCGCCGATGCTCGACCGGTTCCTGTCCCTGATCGCCGATCTCAGCGCCGAGCCGAAGGAGCGCTTCGAGGACGGCGACTATCGTGTGGCCGCGGCCGCGCTGCTGGTCCATGTCATGACCGTTGACGGCCATGCGGCGCCCATCGAGTTCGTGGTTCTCGAGGAGACCCTGTCCAGGGGCTTCGACCTGTCGCTGGAGGATACCCGCCGGCTGATCGAGCAGGCCGAGGATGCCGAGAAGCTGGAGCCCAACTGGACCCAGTTTGCCGATGTGCTGGCGCGCACGCTGGACGAGCCGGCGCGCCGGCGGATTGTCGACATGATGTGGCGCGTGGTGCTTGCCGACGGGCGCATGCAGGAAATGGAGGAGGCCGTCGTGGAACGGGCCGCCCAGCTGCTCGGCGTGCCGCCGCCGCGCCACAGCGACCGGCCCGGCTGACCGGATCAGGCCCAGACCGCGGCCAGCTGAGCCTCCAGGTCGAGGGTCGAGCGCACCCCGATGTCGTCGAAATGGTCCTTCAGGAACCGCCGGGCGGCCTTGTGACCGGCCTCGCGCAACCTGAGCAGGAACTCGTAATCATTGTCGATCTTCGAACTGGCGGTGAGATCGGCCAGCGAATCGCTCAGCGCGATGCGGTGGACATTGATGTGCCGGTACTGCCCCGTGCCGCGCCCGCGCACCAGCTTGCCCTCGTCGATCAGCCGCGCCACGAAGGCCGCCGCGCGCAACTCCCCCATGAGCGGGGAGTTGAAGGTGATCTCGTTGATCCGGTTGCTGATCTGGCGTGGCGATGTCGGGGTCTCCATGCGCACGACCGGATTGAGCTGGACGATCACGATGTCCTCGGCCTCGGTCGTCCGGTAGAGCGGGAACAGGGCCGGATTGGCCATGTAGCCACCGTCCCAGTAGGGCACCCCGTCGATCTCGACCGCCCGGAACAGGTTGGGCAGGCAGGCGGAGGCCATCACCGCACGGCAGGTGAGGCTTTCGCGGCGGAAGACGCTGAGCTTGCCGGTCTGAACGTTGGTGGCGGAGACGAAGACCTGGAGCGGCTCGAAGGCCGCGAGCCGCTCGAAATCGACGAAGCGGTTGATGAGGTCTTCCAGCGGATTGATGTCGAACGGATTGAGGTCATAGGGCGAGAAGTAGCGCTGGATGGCCCCGGCCCAGGCTTCCATCAGCGACCCCTCGAACGGCATGATCGAGAACAGGCGGTCGAGCACGCGGCGCTGGGCCGCCGGCAGGTTGCCGCCACGCGAGGCCGCCTGCCAGAAGCCGGCCAGGCGCTCATGCGCCGCCTTGCGACCGCCCTCCGCCAAGCCATCGGCGAACAGCACCGCATTGACCGCGCCCGCCGACGTGCCGGTGATGCCATCGACGACGATCCGCTCGTCCGCCAGGAACCCGTCCAGCACCCCCCAGGTGAAGGCGCCGTGGGCACCCCCACCCTGAAGGGCGAGGTTGACGCGCTTGGGCGGAAGCAGGGGCTCGGTCGCAGCCATCAGGCCGCCGTCCAGCCGCCGTCGATGACGTTGTTGGCGCCGGTGATGTTCTTGGCCGCGTCCGAGCACAGGTAGAGGACCAGCGCGGCGACCTCTTCCGTCTGGACGAACTGCTTGGTCGGCTGGGCCGCGAGGAGCACGTCGTTCATCACCTGCTCGCGCGTCATGTTGCGCGCCTTCATGGTGTCGGGGATCTGGCGTTCCACCAGCGGCGTCCAGACATAGCCCGGCGAGATGCAGTTGGCGGTGATGCCGAAGGTTGCCAGCTCCAGCGCGATGGTCTTGGTGAAGCCGGCAAGGCCGTGCTTGGCCGCGACATAGGCCGACTTGAACGGCGAGGCCACCAGCGAATGGGCCGAGGCGACGTTGACGATCCGGCCGTGCTTGCGCGCCTTCATGCCCGGCACGACGGCGCGCGTCAGGTGGAAGGCTGCACTGAGGTTGATGGCAATGATGGCGTCCCACCTGTCGACCGGGAAGTCCTCCACCGGCGAGACATGCTGGATGCCGGCATTGGATACCAGCACGTCGATCTTGCCGAACGCGCCCTCGGCCTCGCGGACCATGGCGGTGATCTCGTCCGGATGCATCATGTTGGCCGGCGAGAAGAGGATGGTTCGGCCGGTTTCGGCGGCCAGACGCGCGCGCGTGGCCTCGATCTCGGCCGCCTCGCCGAGCCCGTTGAGCATCACGTCGCAGCCCTCGCGGGCCAGGGCGGTGGCGATCGCCAGCCCGATGCCGCTGGTCGACCCCGTGACGATCGCGCTCTTTCCCTGCATGGTCATCGTGCCTATCTCCTGGCCCATCGGCTGCATAAGGGATGGGCATGATGCCGCCGATGCCGCATTGCAGCAAGCGGGTGGGAAGCCGTTTCGGCGCGCTGCCGCATCATGCTAAGAGGGGCAGGGCAGGAAGCGAGTGACAGACATGCAGCGCGCGCCACACACCCATGCCCACGCCTGCGAGCACGGCCATCCGCCGGCGGGCGTGCTGGAGGTTGCAGAGGCGCGCTGCGCCGAGAAACAGCTGAAGCTGACCCCGATCCGTCGCGAGGTCCTGCAGCACCTCGCCGCCTCGCCCGCGCCGCTGGGGGCCTACGAGCTGATCGAGCGCATGCATCGGGCCAGCGGCCGGCGGCCGGCCCCGATCAGCGTCTATCGGGTGCTGGACTTCCTCCTGGAGGCGGGACTGGTGCACCGGATCGAGAGCCGCAATGCCTTCGTGGCCTGCGGCCATCGCCACGAGCGGTCGGATCTGGTGGTCTTCATGATCTGCGATGCCTGCGGCTGCGTGTCCGAGGCGCCCGCCGCGGCGGTGGAGCGCGATCTCGAAGCCATCGCGAAGAAGGCCGGCTTCGTGCCGGCCTCCCGGGTGGTCGAGATGTTCGGCCGCTGCGCCCACTGCACGCGGCCGGAGGCCGGTTGATCAGGCGGCCTTCAGCGCCTCCATGAAGCTGGCGACCTCGGCCTGAAGCGTGCCGGCATGGGCCGACAGATCGCTCGCCAGGGTCATCAGCTCGCCGGCGGAGCGGCCGGTGGCCTGGGCCGCCTGGCCCACATCGGCGATCGTGCCGGTGACGCCCGTTGCCGCTTCCGCTGCACGCTGGCAGTTGCCGGCGATCTCGCCGGTGGCGGCGCCCTGTTCCTCGACGGCGCTCGCCACCGCCGATGTGATGGTGCGGATCTCGTCGATGGTCGCGGCGATGGCGGCGATCGATTCCACCGTGGCAGCCGTCGCGCCCTGGATTTCCGAGACCTTGGCCGCGATGTCCTCGGTGGCCCGGCCGGTCTGGGCGGCGAGGTTCTTCACCTCCGAGGCGACAATCGCAAAGCCCCGGCCGGCCTCGCCCGCCCGCGCCGCCTCGATGGTCGCATTGAGGGCCAGCAGGTTCGTCTGGTCGGCGATCGCCTTGATGAGATTGACGACATCGCCGATCCGGTCGGCGGCTCCCGCCAGTGCCCGGATCTGCTCCTCGGTGTGGCGGGTGCCCTGAACGGCGGTGTCGGCGCTCTCGGCCGAACGGACGACCTGTCCGGTGATCTCCCGCACGGAGGCCGCAAGCTCCTCGGTGGAGGCGGCCACGGTCTGGACGCTGACCGAGGCATTCTGGGCCGCACCGGCCACGTCGCCGGCCTGGCGGGTGGTCTCCTCGGCCGTGGTCGAGAGCAGGCGGGCGGCATCCTCGACGCGCGATGACGCCAATGCAACGCTGGAGGCCAGTTCGCTCATCTTGGCAACGAAGGCTTCCGCCACGCGGTTGCGGCGCACGAGGCGGTCGGCCTCCGCGGCGCGGCTGGCATCCTGCTCGGCGCGGGCCGCCTCGGCCTCGACCAGCTTGTCGCGGAACACACCCATGGCGGCCGCCATGGCGCCGACTTCATCGCGGCGCTCGCGACCGGGGATCGCCGTATCGAGACGGCCCTCCGACAGGGACTGCATTGCCGCGGTCATGCCGGCAATGGGGCGGACGATCATGCGGGCCAGCAGGAGCGCGATGCCCAGACCGGCAAGCAGCGACAGGAGGGCCGCGACCATCAGCATGGTCGAGAGCAGCGAGGCCAGGGATTCGGCCTGCTGCGTGCCGGCATTGAGCATGGCGATCTGGGCATTGATGAGCCCGCCGGATCGCTGGCCGCCGGCATCGACATTGCCTTCGAGCGCGGTGAGGATCTGCTCGGTGAGCGGCTGGACCTCGGCACGCATCAGCGCCATCGGCGCGTTCCAGCCCGGTTCGCTGCGAATGCCGAGGATGTCGGTGGCGCCGAACTGGATGGCCGCCATGGCCGAGCGCACCTTCTCGAGCGCCTGGTTCTGCTCGGTGGTCAGGGTGCCGCTGAACACCGTGATGTCGCCGAGCCGGGCCTGGGCGCGCTGCCAGGAGTCCTCGAACTGCTTCTTTTCCGCCTCGCGGCCGAGATGAACGTAGCTGCCGAGGTCACGGACCGCCGAGAGCGTGCGGGCCTGCAGGGCGACCAGCAGCGACATGACCATGTCGGAGGCGTTGGAGCCCTTGTCGATCTCGCGGGCGACGAGCGTGCCGAGGGTCTCCTCCAGCGGCCCGAGGCGCGGGACGATGTCCTGCTCGTAGGCCGTCAGGGCGGGAAACTGCTCGGACGAACCGATGAGGTTGAGCACGCGCCGCTGGCTGGCCCGCATCTCGTCGAAGACGGGGCGCACCTGCGTCCAGCGGGACCGGTCCTCCTCGCGGACGAAGGTGGCGGCATAGCCATCCATGGCCTCGCGGTCGCGCGCGATTTCCTGCCAGATCTGTTCCCAGGCCGCGATGTTCTGCTCGCGTGGATCGATGATCTGGTCGCTGACCACCAGGCGCGCCTGGTTGAGAGCCGTCACCAGCCGGGCTCCGAGCAGCGCCGCGGGCGCCTGGACATCCGCAACCCTCTGCACACTGCGGGCAATTTCCCGCGACTGCCAGAAGGACAGGGCGGCGCTGGCGGCCGAGACGACGATGAGCGCGGCAAAGCCCGCCAGCAGCTTCCCGCGCAGCTTCATGGCCATCACTGCATTTCCCCCTCATTCTTGTCGTGAGCAGGACAGCAGCGTGTGGTCAATTTTCAGTTAAGGGCGCGTCCCGGCACAACCGGCGAGGGCGACATCCGGCTCCAAGGCTGGCAAAGGGCTGGCCGAAGGGCTATGCGGAGACGGTCAGCGGAGATCGGTTGCATGTCGCAGCATTTCGGCGTGAAGCCCCGTCATCGAACGGTCGGCGTCCGGGTCGGGCAGGGCGCGGCGGCCGTCAAGGTGGGCGATGGCGCACCGGTCGTCGTGCAGTCGATGACCAATACGGACACCGCCGATATCGAGGCCACCGTGCGCCAGGTGGCGGCGCTCGCCCGCGCCGGTTCGGAGCTCGTGCGCATCACGGTGGACCGCGACGAGAGCGCGGCCGCGGTGCCCCACATCCGCGACCGTCTCATGCGGATGGGAGTCGGCGTGCCGCTGGTCGGCGATTTTCACTATATCGGCCACAAGTTGCTGGCCGATCATCCGGCCTGCGCCGAGGCGCTGGACAAGTACCGGATCAATCCGGGCAATGTCGGCTTCAAGGACAAGAAGGACCGGCAGTTCGCCATGATCGTCGAGCAGGCGATCGCTCACGGCAAGGCGGTGCGCATCGGCGCCAACTGGGGCTCGCTCGACCAGGAGCTGCTCACCCATCTGATGGATGAGAATGCGAGGAGCCCGGAGCCGCTGGACGCCCGGGCGGTCATGCACGAGGCCATGGTGCAGTCCTGCCTGCTCTCCGCCGACCGGGCCGTGGAGATCGGCCTGCCCAGGGACAGGATCATCCTGTCGGCCAAGGTCTCGGCCGTGCAGGATCTGGTCGCGGTCTATCGCATGCTGGCGGCCCGCTGCGACTACGCCCTGCATCTGGGGCTCACCGAGGCAGGCATGGGCTCGAAGGGCATTGTCGCCTCCGCGGCGGCGCTCGGCATCCTGCTGCAGGAGGGCATCGGCGATACGATCCGTGTTTCGCTGACCCCCGAGCCCGGCGGCGACCGCACCCTCGAGGTGAAGGTCGCGCAGGAAATCCTGCAGACCATGGGCATCCGCACCTTCGTGCCGCTGGTGGCGGCCTGTCCCGGCTGCGGGCGGACCACCTCGACCCTGTTTCAGGAACTCGCCCAGGACATCCAGGGCTTCATCCATGCCTCGATGCCGGAGTGGAAGACGCGCTATCCGGGCGTGGAGGCGCTGAACGTGGCGGTGATGGGCTGCATCGTGAACGGACCCGGCGAATCCAAGCATGCCGATATCGGCATCTCGCTGCCCGGCACCGGCGAGAGTCCGGCCGCCCCGGTCTTCGTCGACGGCCATAAGGTCGCCACGCTGCGCGGGCCGACGCTGGCGGCCGATTTCAAGGCCATGGTCCTCGACTACATCGAGAAGCGCTACGGCCGCGGTTCCTCGCAGGCGGCAGAGTAACCCATGCCAAACTGTATGGTCACAGGCGTCTCGACCGGAATCGGCGAGGCGATTGCCACCGACCTGATCGCCCGCGGCTGGCAGGTGTTCGGCAGCGTGCGGCGCGAGGAGGATGCCGATCGCCTCGTCAACCAGCTTGGCGCCCGCTTCACGCCGCTGATCGCCGACGTGACCGATGCCGGCAGCCTCGCGCGTGCGGCGGCCGTGGTGGCGAAGGCGCTCGACGGCGAACCGCTGTCCGGGCTCGTCTGCAATGCCGGCATCGCCATCCCGGGCCCCTTGCTGCACCAGCCGCTCGAGGAGCTGGACCGGCAGTTCAGGGTGAACGTCCTGGGGCAGGTCGCCACCGTCCAGGCCTTTGCGCCCCTGCTCGGCGCGCAGGAGGCCTTTGCCGGCAAGCCGGGCCGCATCGTCATGATGTCATCGGTGTCCGGCAGGCTGGTCTGGCCGTTCGCCGGCAGCTATGCGGCGTCCAAGCATGCGCTGGAGGCGGTCAGCCATGCCTTGCGGCGGGAGTTCCTGGCTTTCGGCGTCGACGTGGTGATCGTCGCGCCCGGACCGATCGCCACGCCGATCTGGGAGAAGTCGGCCGCCGGCGTCGACCGGACCCGGTACCAGCCGACCTTCTATGGCCCGCTGATCGACCGGTTCGAGGCGCAGGTCGCGGAGCGGGCGAAGAACGCCCTCCCGCCCCAGGCTGTCGCCGATGCGGTCCACACCGCGCTGACCGCCGCCCGGCCGAAGGCGCGCTACACCGTGACCTATGCCCCGCTGATGAACTGGTATCTGCCGCTGATCCTGCCGGCGCGCTGGCTCGACCGGCTGGTGGCGAAGCGCCTCGGTCTGGCGCGACGCCCGTAGCAGCGCCCCCGGTCAGGGCCCGTAGGCCGCGATCAGCTCCTCGGCGAAACTTGCCTCGTCGATCAGGATCGTGCCGCCGAGCTTGATGGCGGTCACCTCGCCGCCGTCACCGCGGATGAGCCGGGCCGGCTCGCCGGGGCTGGCAAAACCCGGCGCATGGGCGATGATGCCGCTGTCAGGCCCGTCCAGGGCGATCTCGAAGCGTTCGAGGAAGGGCGGCAGGACGACCGGGTTCATGGCGATGACCCGGTCGCCGACGGGAACGAAATCCACCGGGTTCCACAGCGTCCAGCGCCGGCCGGCCCATTCGGCCGCCCGCTCGGACGGTGCGCCGCCGGCCGCATAGGTTCTGAGGATGTGGATGATGCCGTCGACCCAGGCGTGGGCCGGCCCGTCGATGGCATTGACCAGCACCGACACCGTCAGATCCTGGCCGGGCAGAACCGCCGTGCGCGACAGCGTGCCCTGGAAGCTGCCGGAATGGCCGAAATAGTCCCAGCCCGCGACCGATCCGCAGATGGTGCCGAGGCCGTAATAGCGCTCGATCGGGGTGTCCTGGTCGCGCCAGTGGCGGCGCGACAGATCCCGCCGGCTGGCGCTGGTCAGAAGGCCGGACGACGATGCGGGATCGAGCTGGGCGAAGAAGCGGGCAAGATCGGCGGCCGTGGTGGTGAAGCCGGCAGCCGCGGCAATGCCATGGGTCGGGTTGTCGCCGGGAAAGACCAGACGGCGGCCGAGCGGCAGGCGGGTGGAATGGCCGGCAGCGAGCGCCCCCTGCCTCATGCGCGTGATGTCGGAGACCGTCTCGTCGAGACCGGCGGCTGCGACCACCTCGCGCTCGATCCAGTCGCCATAGCTCTCCCCCGTCACCGCCTCGATGATCATGCCGAGCAGGGCATAGCCGTGATTGGAATACTTGAAGCGGGTGCCCGCCGGCAGCGGCGGCGGCTCGGCCAGTTCCGCGCGCACCTCCTCGGCCGACAGGAAGGTGCGGCGGCTGGCGAACTGGTCGCTGTCGCGGCCGTCGCGCGTCAGTCCCGCGCTGTGGGTCAGCAGCTGGGCGACGGTGGCCGCGGCCGCGTCGGGGTGCAGGCCCGGCACGAAGCTGCCCGCAGCATCGTCGAGCCGCAGGAGGCCGCGTTCCTTCAGCTTCAGGATGCCGACGGCGGTGAAGGTCTTGGAATGGGAGGCGGCGCGGAAGCGGTGCCGCGGCGTGAGCGGCTCTCCGCTGGCAAGGCTGGCCACGCCGAAGGCCTCCTCCAGGACCAGCTCGCCCCGATGGGCGATGGCGATGGCGCAACCGGGCTGGTCGGCATGCTGGACCTGGAAATCGATCCAGCGTGGCACATAGGCGAGCGCGGCATCGAGCCAGGCCGTCATGATCATCCCCCGATTGCGTGGTGTCCCGCAGCTCAGCCCGCGGCGAGCTTCCTCTCGACCAGCCTTGCATAGAGCGAGGCCGCAAAGGGCAGCAGCGTGTCGTTGTAGTCGTAGGCCGGATTGTGGACGGGGGCGGAATCGCCGTTGCCGATGTTGATGTAGGCGCCCGGCACCTTCTCCAGCATGAAGGAGAAGTCCTCGGAGGCCATGATCAGCTCGCGGTTGCGGTCGACATTGTCCGGCCCGGCAATCTCCTCGGCCACCGAGGCGATGAAGTCGGTCTCGGCCGGGGCGTTGACCAGCGGGGCGAAGATCACGCGGAAATCGACCTCCGACCGGGCGCCGAAGCCGCTGGCGATGCTGGTGGCGAGCCGTTTCATGTTGCCGCGGATGATCTCCAGCACCTCCGGCTTGAACCAGCGGGCCGTGCCGCGCAGAAAGGCCTCGTTCGGAATGACATTGTAGGCCTCGCCGCCCTCGATGCGGGTGATGGACACCACCGCGCCGTCGACCGGCGGCACGTTGCGCGCAACGATGGACTGGATGGCGGTGGCCACGTGGCAGGCAACCAGCACCGGATCCACGCCGTTCTCGGGGGCCGCGCCATGGGAGCCGCGGCCCTCGATGCGGATGTCGAAGAAGGCACCGCCCGCCATCATCACGCCGGGGCGGATGGCGAACTTGCCGACCGCCAGCTTCGGCGTGTTGTGATAGCCGAACACGCTCTCGCACGGGAACCGCTCGAACAGCCCATCGGCGAGCATGGCGGAGGCCCCGCCGACCCCTTCCTCGGCCGGCTGGAAGATGAGGTTCACCGTGCCGTCGAAGCGCTTCGTCTCGGCGAGATACTTTGCCGCGCCGAGCAGGCTGGCCGTGTGGCCGTCATGACCGCAGGCATGCATCCGGTTGTCGAACTTCGACCGGTAGGCCAGCTGGGTGGTTTCCTGCATGGGCAGGGCATCCATGTCGCAGCGCAGGCCGATGGTGCGCTCGGACGTGCCGACCTTGAGGCGCCCGACCACGCCCGTGCGGCCGATGCCGCGATGGACCTCGTAGCCCCAGGACTCCAGCGCCGCGGCGACGATCTCGGCGGTTCGCTTCTCCTCGAAGCCGATTTCCGGATGGGCATGAAAGTCATGCCGCCAGGCGGTCATCTCAGGATGGAGCGCCTTGATGGCGTCGAGGACGGGCATGGTGGACATTACCTCTTGCGGGAGACGGAAGCCGGGCTCGGGCACCGGGCGGCAACCTTAGCCCGTCTCCGGCGGAAAAATCACGCCCGCGCCCGCCCGTCAGATATGCGAACCGTCGCGCACGGGTCCATCAGCCGGCGCGATGCTCGGCGTCGGTCCCTGCCTGTCGGCATGAGGGTGCGTGGCGGCCTGCCCCTTGGGGGCCGTGGCGGGAGCCGTGCGGGCGACCTCGTCGATGATGCCGCGGGCGATCTCGCGTTCGCCCATGATGACGATGCCCGCCCCCAGGCTGGTCAGATGGCTGACCTCGGCATCCGAATGCGCGCGGGCGATGATGACAATGTCCGGATTGACGGCCCGGGCCTGCTCGATGATGCGGCCGGCCTCGAAGGCATTGGGGATGGCGACGATCAGCCGGCTGGCGCCGGCAATGTTGGCGCTCTCAAGGATCGGGCCGCTGGCCGCATTGCCGGCAATGGTCTCGATATGATCCTCGCGCAGGCGCGCCTGCGGCCGGTCCGCGTCCTCGATGACCAGGAACGGCTCGGTGCGCTCGCGCAGCGCCTCGCCGACCAGGCTGCCGACGCGGCCATAGCCGACCAGGACCGTGTGGTTGGACAGGTCCGTGCGCGCCGGCGGCTCGTCGTCGGGCAGGGGGGCGGCGGCCGGCGGCGCGCTGCCGGCGGCGGCGGTCGGCTCGCCCGTCCGCTGGTCCATGCGCCGCTTCAGCCAGCCGACCGCGGCAAAGACCAGCGGATTGAGCATGATCGACAGGATCGCGCCGGCAAGGATCAGGTCGCGCCCGCGCTCGGGCAGCAGCTTCAGGGAGACCCCCAGCTCGGCGAGGATGAAGGAGAACTCGCCGATCTGGGCAAGGCTCGCGGCGATGGTCAGCGCGGTCGCGGCCGGATGCCGGAAGGCCACCACGATCAGGAAGGCGGCCAGCGACTTGCCGATGAGGATGATGAACAGCACGGCCAGCAGCGGCCAGACATCGGCGAGGATGCTGGCCGGATTGAACAGCATGCCGACGGACACGAAGAACAGCACCGAGAAGGCATCGCGCAGCGGCAGCGATTCCTCGGCCGCCCGGTGGCTGAGCTCGGATTCGCTCATGATCATCCCGGCAAAGAAGGCCCCCAGCGCAAAGGACACGCCGAACAGCTTGGCCGCCCCGAAGGCGACCCCGAGCGCGATCGACAGCACGGCGAGGCGGAACAGCTCGCGCGAGCCGGTATGGGCGACATAGTGCAGCACCCAGGGAATGAGCTTGCGGCCGAACAGCAGCATGACGGCCACGAAGCCGAGCACCTTGACCAGCGTGACGGCCAGAACGCCGGCAACGCCCATGTCCAGCCACTGCACGATCGGATCGGACACCGCCGCGGTCTGCGGCGTGCCGCCGATCAGGCCCGCCACGGCCGGCAGCATGACCAGCGCCAGGACCATGGCGATGTCCTCGACGATCAGCCAGCCGACGGCGATGCGTCCACGCTCGGTTTCCACCAGCCGGCGCTCCTGCAGCGCGCGCAGCAGCACCACGGTGGAGGCGACCGACAGGGCAAGGCCGAAGACCAGGCCCGCTCCCCAGGACCAGCCGAGCAGCCAGGCGAGCCCCATGCCGAGCCCGGTGGCCACCGCGATCTGCGCCAGCGCACCCGGAATCGCGATCGCCCGCACCGACAGGAGATCTTTCAGGGAGAAATGCAGGCCGACGCCGAACATCAGCAGGATGACGCCCATCTCGGCGAGCTCGGTGCCGAGCTTCTGGTCGGCGACGAATCCCGGCGTGTGCGGTCCGACCATGACACCCGCCAGCAGATAGCCGACCAGCGGCGGCAGCCTCAGCCGGTTGGCGATCGCCCCGAAGACGAAGGCCAGACCGAGGCCCGCGACGATCGTGGCGATCAGGGGCGTGTCATGCGGCATGAACAGGAAAACCTCGTCGCGGGCAGGGAAGGCGGGGCGGGCCTTGGCGCCCCCGTCCGAGAGTATGGGTTTGACCGGCCCCGCGGACAACATACCGGCCCAGAATCAGGCGGACGGCCGGTGACGGCGGATTCGCCTGCGCCGGTCCGGATACCTGCAGCGGTCGGCCCCGGGGCAACCGCGGCCTGCACGAGGACGTTAATCCGCATCGCGGCTGTGAAAGCCGATCATTCCGTCGGCTTTTCAGGGGCTTGGCCCGGAAATGGGCGGTGGGCCGATGGTTAAGCGGTGCGTGGCGCTTCTGCAACACTCCCCGGCAAAGCCCAGCAAGGGCCTGCGAGAGCGCCTTGTTCCCATTGATCGCCCCCGAACCATCGGTCATGGTCACCCTGCGACGAAGGGGGGCACCCCAGTCGCACCGCCTTTCTTGGGGTCGCACGGCTTCAAACCCACGACATCAGGACAGGCGGCTCGCGGGGAATAAAGGGTTCAGAAGGCAGGCCGGTTCGCCGGCGAGACCGACAAGCCCTCAAGCTCCCTTCAGGAGAAACATTGGAGGTCTACACAATGAAGACGGTTAAGAGCCTTCTTCTCGGCACGGCGGCGGGCTTCATGGCCATCGCCGGCGCGCAGGCGGCGGATCTCCCGGGTAAGGCGGCTCCGGCCGAGTACGTTCGCATCTGCGACACGTATGGCGCTGGCTTCTTCTTCATCCCGGGCACCGACACCTGCCTTCGCATTGGCGGTTCCGTCAGCGTGAACTACGTCGTCAACACCTCGCCGGGCAACGCGACCGGTCCTGGCCAGAACGGCGCTCTCGGCACCTCGTACTTCGATCAGGCCTACTCGACCAACGTGAACTTCGCGTTGAACGCCGACGCCCGTTCGAACACCGAGTACGGCCTGCTCCGTGCCTTCGGTCAGATGCGCGCCTATCGCGGCGCCTTCTCGGCTGCTTTCTCGTCGCAGGGTCTGTCGAACTCGGGTGCCGGCCAGTCGCCGCGCGCCTCGCAGCTCAACCTTGACCGCGCGTTCATCCAGTTCGCTGGCTTCACGTTCGGCTTCTCGGCGTCGTTCTTCAACTTCTACCAGGGCGACCTGCAGCTGTCCGGCAACCTCGCCGCCACGGCTCGCGCCACCACGGTGCTCGCCTACACGGCTTCGTTCGGTTCGGGCTTCTCGGCCACGATCTCGCTCGAAGACAGCATGTACCGCCGCTACTCGAACGGCGATGCGTGGCTCGACGGCGCCGCCGGCGTCAACCAGGTTCCGTTCTCCCGTCCGCTCTCCGGTCTGTACGGCATGACCTATGCCGGTCAGCAGATCCCGGACATCGTCGCGAACCTCCGCGTCGATCAGGGCTGGGGCTCGGTCCAGGTGATGGCCGCCCTGCATCAGCTGCGTGACTACGGATACGTCTCGGCGATCAACCCGGTCACGGCTGGCGGTGTCAACTTCGGCACCCCGACCGCCCGCGCTTCCGACAAGTTCGGCTGGGCTGTCGGCGCCGGTCTGCGTCTCAACCTCGACATGCTCGCCCGCGGCGACGTGCTGTGGTTGCAGGCCGTCTATTCCGACGGTGCTCTGGACTACGCCTTCGG
The DNA here is from genome assembly GCA_046295035.1 of Phreatobacter sp. GTDB lineage: Bacteria > Pseudomonadota > Alphaproteobacteria > Rhizobiales > Phreatobacteraceae > Phreatobacter. Next base: position 14,830 of record JBKBOA010000009.1, on the reverse strand, counting down.
CACCGCCAACCAGGGCGGCGACCGCCAGACCATCTCCGGCGCGGGCAACCTCGCTGGCGTGAACGCCTTCAACTCGCAGATCCGCGACGCGATCGTGAACACGGCTCTGGTCAACCCGACCATCCAGACGACGAAGGCCTGGTCGATCGCGGCCGGCTTCCGCCACTTCTGGACCCCGGCCCTGCGCTCGGCTGTCTTCGGTTCGTACACGAACATCGATCAGCCGTTCGCTTCGACGCTGCCGGACCTCAAGTACTGGACCGTCGGTGTGAACACCATCTGGTCGCCGGTGCGTAACCTCGATCTCGGCGTCGAGGTCGTGTACCACAACATCAACTGCCGCACCCAGGCGGGTGCCAACTGCACCTTCAACGGCGGCAATGCCCGCTCGAACGAGGGCGCCTGGGTTGGTACCTTCCGCGTGACGCGCAACTTCTGATCCGGGCCGGTCTTCGGACCGATCCGATCTCAAGGACCCCGGCGGGCGACCGCCGGGGTTTCTTTTTGTGCTCCTGGGGAAAATGGCTCCATTTTTCAGCTGGTTAGCCGATTTCCGCCGAAAACTTGTTTCCACCGGCCCGCCAGCATTCATATTGGCCCCTGGTCGTTCGGGAAGATTCGCCGCCGGGGTTCCGGACGGCAGGTCGGCCGGGCACCGCGACCGGGGAAGGGTGACGGGATGATGGCTGTGCTGCGGTTCTGGATGGTTGCGCTGGCGCTCGGCCTTGCCCTTGCCGGGGTTCAGGCCGGATCAGCCGGCGCGGCCGTGACGGCGCGCGCGCCCGACAACCGGGCGGACCGGCCGGCGACGCATGCCGGCAGCGGCGCGATCCATGCACGTCCGATGTTGAATCGCTTTGTGAACTTTGATTCGCAAGTATCTGAAATAACGGCGACTGTCCGGCTTTCTCAGCTGTCGGGAAGCGCGGGCGATCCGAGCCCGGCCGCCCCTGCACCGGCGCCTGTCCAGCCGGGTTCTGTCGCTCCCTTGCCGTCCGATGCTCCGCCTGCTGCCGCTCCGGCGCCCGCCCCGGCCAGCGAGCCGGTCCCGGCCGGCTCCGTCCGGGCTGATCCCTATCGCCTCGCGCTGTTCCGGTCGGGGGAGGGCGTGACCATCGAGGGTCACATGCCCTCGGAAGCCTGGCGGGAGGCGCTGGTCGCGGAGGCGCGCTCGCTGCTGCCGGGCCTCGTCGTCACCGATCTGATCGAGATCGCCGCCGGGGTGCCGGAAGGCGCCGACTGGCAGGCCGCGGGCCGCTTCCTCGTTCTCCAGGCCCTGCGCCTGCGGCAGGGCGAATTGCGCATCCGCGGCACGGAGCTGACCGTGAGGGGCGAGCCGGCCGACCGCTCCGGCCTTGTCGCGCTGAACAATGCCCTCCAGCCGGGACGCCTGCCGAGGGGCTTGCGCCTGGCCGCCGCCGAGATCGCGCCGCCGCGCGTGTCACCCTATGTGTGGAGCGCCGTGCGGCAGGCCGACATGCTGCTGTTGCGCGGCTACGTGCCGTCTGCGGCCGACGGCGCGGCCGCGCGCGCCTTGGCCGCCACGCTGTTCGCCGGCCTCACCGTGCGGGACGAACAGGTGGTGGCGGCCGGGGCTCCCGAAGGGTTTGCCGGGGCGGTCGCCGCGGCGCTCGGCCATCTCGCCCTGCTGGAGGAGGGGCGCGCCGATCTGTCCGATCGCACCCTCGCGATTGCCGGCGCCGCCCCGTCCGATGTCGCGGCTGCGGCCGCCGGCGCGGCGATCATGGCGTCAGCGCCGTTTGGCTATGCGGTCCGCCATGCCATCGCGGCGCCGCCTCCACCACCGCCGCCAGCGCCGTCGCCGCCTCCGGCCCCGCCGGACACCTGCTCGCCCCGCATTGCCGAGGTCATGGCCGGGGGCGGGATCGTGTTCCAGTTCGGACGGGAGAGCCTGCGGCCGGACAGCCTGCAACGGCTGAGGCGGATTGCCGAGATCCTGAAGGAATGCCCGCAGACGGCCTTCGTGATCGAGGGCCACACCGATTCCGACGGCAATCCCGATCAGAACCGCGACCTTTCGGAGCGGCGCGCGGCAGCGGTTGTCAGCGTGCTGATCCGCGAGGGCATTGCCGCTGCGCGGCTCTCGGCCGAAGGGCTCGGCCAGACCCGGCCGCTCGTGCCCAATGACAGCCCGGCCAACAAGGCCCGCAACCGGCGCATCGAGTTCCGCGCCGTGCGCTGACCGGCGGCCGACGCCTTCGGTTCCTCCCTGTCGGCCCCGCGCTAGCGTTTGAAGCCGGCGCGGGCTTCGGCTAAACGGACGCTCTCTTCCTTCGCCTTCCGGGCGCGCCTGCCATGCCGCGCCCTCATCCGAGGACATCATGCACCGCTACCGCACCCACACCTGCGGGGAACTCCGCGCCGCCCAGGTCGGCGAGACGGTCCGCCTCTCCGGCTGGTGCCACCGTATCCGCGACCATGGCGGCGTGCTCTTCGTCGATCTGCGCGACCACTATGGCATCACGCAGTGCCTCGCCGATCCGGATTCGCCCGCCTTCAAGGCGGTGGAGGCCTGCCGCGCGGAATGGGTGATCCGCATCGACGGCCGGGTGAAGGCCCGCGATGCGGCGCTGCGCAACCCGAAGATCGCCACGGGCGACATCGAGGTGTTCATCACCGAGCTCGAAGTGCTCGGCAAGGCCGACGAGCTGCCGCTGCAGGTGTTCGGTGACCAGGACTATCCGGAAGAGACGCGGCTGAAATACCGCTTCCTGGATCTGCGCCGCGAGAAGCTGCACAAGAACATCATGACCCGCGGCGAGGTGATCGACGCCATCCGCCGGCGCATGAAGGGGCAGGGCTTCTTCGAGTTCCAGACGCCGATCCTGACCGCCTCCTCGCCCGAGGGCGCGCGCGACTTCCTGGTGCCGAGCCGCATCCATCCCGGCAAGTTCTACGCCCTGCCGCAGGCGCCCCAGCAGTACAAGCAGCTGATCATGATGAGCGGCTTCGACCGCTACTTCCAGATCGCGCCCTGCTTCCGCGACGAGGATCCGCGCGCCGACCGCCTGCCCGGCGAGTTCTACCAGCTCGACCTGGAGATGAGCTTCGTCGAGCAGGAGGACGTGTTCGCCGCGGTCGAACCGGTCATCCGCGGCGTGTTCGAGGAGTTCGCGGACGGAAAGCCCGTCACCCAGGCCTTTCCGCGCATTCCCTATGCCGAATCCCTGCGCAAGTACGGCACCGACAAGCCCGACCTGCGCAACCCGCTGGTGATGCAGGAGGTCTCGGAGCACTTCCGCGGCTCGGACTTCAAGGTGTTTGCCCGCCTGCTGGAGGACGCGAAGAACCAGGTCTGGGCGGTTCCGGCGCCGACAGGCGGCAGCAGGGCCTTCTGCGACCGGATGAATGCCTGGGCACAGGGGGAGGGCCAGCCCGGCCTCGGCTACATCCTGTGGCGGGAGAACGAGGAGGGGGCGGGCCCGCTCGCCAACAATATCGGTCCCGAGCGGACGGAAGCGATCCGCCAGCAGCTCGGCCTGAAGGCCGGCGATGCCGCCTTCTTCATCGCCGGCGACCCGGAGAAGTTCGTGAAGTTCGCAGGCCTTGCCCGCACGAAGGTCGGCGAGGAGCTGAACCTCATCGACAAGGACCGGTTCGAGCTCGCCTGGATCGTGGATTTCCCGTTCTACGAATGGAACGAGGACGAGAAGAAGATCGACTTCTCGCACAATCCCTTCTCCATGCCGCAAGGCGGGCTGGAGGCGCTCAAGACGCAGGATCCGCTGTCGATCAAGGCGTTCCAGTACGACATCACCTGCAACGGCTACGAGATCGCCTCGGGCGGTATCCGCAACCATCGTCCGGAGACCATGGTGAAGGCCTTCGAGCTTGCCGGCTATGACGAGCAGACGGTCATCGAGCGCTTCGGCGGCATGTATCGCGCCTTCCACTATGGCGCGCCGCCCCACGGGGGCATGGCGGCGGGCATCGACCGCATCGTGATGCTCATCTGCGGGGCGCAGAACCTGCGCGAGATCTCGCTGTTCCCGATGAACCAGCGGGCGGAGGATCTGCTGATGGGCGCGCCCACCGAGGCGACGCCCAAGCAGCTGCGCGAACTGTCGATCCGCATCGCCATCGATCCGAAGAAACCGGCCTGATGCCATGGCGGCGGCGGACGGCAGCATCGGGCACGAGAACGTCACGGTCACTGCCGGCGACGGTCTGCGGCTCAACGTGCGCGTCTATGGCGGTCCGGTGGCCGGCCGCCTGCCGCTCCTGTGCCTTGCCGGACTGTCGCGCAACGGCGCCGATTTCGACGTGCTCGCGCGCGCGCTCGCGGGCGCGCGGCAGGTCATCGCGCCCGACTATCGCGGCCGCGGCCTCTCGGACCGCGATCCGAACTGGCAGAACTATGCGCTGCCGGTCGAGCTCCAGGATCTGCTCGCCGTCACCACCGCACTCGGCATCGAGAAGGCCGTGTTCCTCGGCACCTCGCGCGGCGGCATCCTGACCATGATGATGACCGCCGTCCGGCCGGGGCTGATTGGCGGCGCCATCCTCAACGACATCGGCCCGGTCATCGACGCAACCGGCCTTGCACGGATCAAGAGCTATCTGGGCAAGCTGCCGGAACCGGCCAGCTGGGACGAGGCCGTGGCCCTGCTGAAGAGCATCAACAGCGCCCGCTTTCCCGCCCTGTCGGATGACGACTGGCGCCGCCAGGCCTCGGCCATGTGGCAGATGGTCGAGGGCCGTCTGACGGTTGCCTTCGATCCGGCTCTGGCGAAGACCCTCGAGGGGCTGACCTTCGACACCGAGATGCCGACGCTCTGGCCGCAGTTCGACGGACTTGCCGATGTTCCGGTCATGGTCATCCGCGGCGAGCATTCCGACATCCTCTCCGCCGCGACAGTCTCGGCCATGACCGAGCGGCGCCCGGACCTCGACGTGCTCACCGTGGCCGGGCAGGGCCATGCCCCGCTGCTGATGGACGAGCTCTCGATCAGCCGGGTCGCCGCCTTCGCGCGGCGCTGCGACCCCGCCTGATCATCCCATGTCTCTGCCTTGGCAAGCCTTCGGCCCCGCACTAGTGTCCCGCTTCTCGGGCCGGGCGACTGCACCAACGTGAACATCCCCAATCTTCTCACCCTCGCGCGCATCCTGCTGGTGCCGGTCGTCGTCTGGGCCATTGCGCAGGGCCAGATGGGGATCGCGCTGGCCGCCTTCGTCGCGGCCGGCATCACCGATGCGGTCGATGGCTACATCGCCAAGCGCTTCGGCCAGCAGACGGAGCTCGGCGCCTATCTCGACCCGCTGGCCGACAAGACGCTGATCGTCTCGATCTATGTCTCGCTGGCGATCTTCGGCTTCATCCCGCACTGGGTGGCCATTCTCGTGGTCTCGCGCGACATCATGATCGTCGGGGCCGTGCTGCTGTCCACGCTCGTGGAGAAGCCGCTGACCATCCAGCCGCTCATGGTGTCCAAGGCCAACACGGCCGCCCAGATCGTCTTCGCGGCGCTGGTGCTCGCCGCCAAGGGCCTGCGGATCGACCTCGACTGGGCGATCTTCCTCGCCATGTGGGCCGTCGCGGCCCTGACCCTGGCCTCGGCGGCGGCCTATCTGGTCGCCTGGACTCGGCACATGTCGACCTGAGCGGGCCGATTGGACAAAGGTTGCAGACCCCGGCCCGCCGCGCCGCCGCCTTCGGTCTTGCCAGTGTCAGGACAAGTTGCAACCTTGACCGCCGCGCCAGGGCAAGGGCGTGGCGCAGCCTCGGCGTGTTGGGGAGATGGGTCCGTGACCCTGCAGCGACAGGTGGGCTTCTGGATCGGCGGGCTCCTTGCCCTGGCCCTGTTGCTCTATTTGCTCCGCGGCATCCTGTTGCCCTTCGTCGCCGGGCTGGCCCTGGCCTATTTTCTCGATCCTGTCGTGAGCCGGCTGGAGACGATCCGCGTGCCGCGGGCGGTCGGCGCGCTCGTGGTGATCGGCACCTTCGTCATCGTCTTCGTGCTGATCGCGGTCATCATGCTGCCGATCCTCACCAGCCAGCTGACCTCCTTCGTGGCCCGCCTGCCGAGCTATGTGATCCAGCTGCAGGCGCTGCTGACCGAGCAGAACCAGGAATGGCTGCAGCGCATCTTCGGCGACCGCCTGCCCGACGTCTCCCGTCCGGTCACCGATCTGGTGGCGCAGTCGACCGGCTGGATCGCGGGGGTGATCCAGGGCCTGTGGACGGGCGGAACGACCTTCATCTACCTGTTCGGCATCCTCATCATCACCCCCGTCGTGGCCTTCTACCTGCTGAAGGACTGGCCGCGGATGATGAGCAAGATCGAATCCTGGTTGCCGCTGCACCAGAAGGACACCATTCTCGGCCTGATGCGCGAGATGAACCTTGCCATGGCCGGCTTCGTGCGCGGGCAGGCAACGGTCTGCGTCATCCTGATGATCTATTACGGTGCGGCGCTTCCGGGAGCGGGCCTCAATTTCGGCCTGCTGATCGGCATGACCACCGGCTTCCTCGCCTTCATTCCCTATGTCGGGGCCATTACCGGCCTGACACTGGCGGTCGGGGTGGCGATCGTCCAGTTCTGGCCGGACTGGACCATGGTGTTCGTCATCCTCGGCATCTTCGCGACCGGCATGTTCGTCGAGGCCTATGTCCTCTATCCGGGACTCGTCGGTGAATCCGTCGGGCTTCATCCGGTCTGGGTCATGTTCGCGCTGTTCTCCTTCGGCGCGCTGTTCGGCTTTGCCGGGCTGCTGCTGGCCGTGCCCCTTGCCGCCTCCATCGGCGTGCTTGCGCGCTTCGCCATCCGTCAGTATCTGGCCAGTCCGCTCTATACCGGCGGTCAGCGTCCGCTGCCGGCGCCGCCACCCGAGGCCTGAACCATGACCCCCAGCGCCTTCGGCGCCGGTCCACGCCAGATGGCGCTGGACCTGTCGCTGCCCGAAAGCCATGCGCGCGAGGACTTTCTCGAGGCCGCCTGCAACAGCGAGGCCTTGGCGCTGGTCGAATCCTGGCCCAACTGGGCCGCGCTGGTCGCCGCCCTGGTCGGGCCGCCCGGTTCCGGCAAGAGCCATCTCGGCGCCATCTGGGCTGATCTGGCCGGTGCGCGTCGCCTGTCGGCGCGTGACCTGGCCGCCACGGCGCCGGCGGACGCGCTGGCAACCGGCGCGCTGCTTCTGGAGGATGCCGGCCCGAAGACATCGGAGGTGGCGCTGTTCCACCTCCTGAACTGCGCGCGCGAGGACAAGGCCTTCGTGCTGATGACCGCCCGGGAGCCGCCGGTCTCGTGGGGCACGGGCCTGAAGGATCTGGCCTCGCGGCTGCGCGCCCTGCCGGTGGTGGCCCTCGCCGAGCCGGAGGACGCGCTGCTCCGCGCCGTCCTGGTCAAGCTGTTTGCCGACCGCCAGATGGTGGCGGACGGCGACATCGTCGAGTTCCTCGCCCGGCGGATGGAGCGCTCGCTCGATGCCGCCCGTCGCCTGGTCGCCGAACTCGACCGCGAAACGCTGGAACAGGGCCGCCGGCTGACCCGTCCGCTCGCCGCCCGCGTGCTCGACCGGATCATGCAGCCGAGCCTGATCTGACCCGGATCGGCCCAACCGGCGTTTGACGGCCGTCACAGGGACGTCATGATCGCAGGGGATGGGTCGGGACGGACCCTGCGAGGACAACATGGCAACGCTCGAGACGCGCAAGGAAGCGACCCGACCCCAGGCGGAGGCCGTGGCGGCCCGGCTGTCGGAGGCATCCTCAGCCGATCTGCGCCAGCAGCCGGCGCGCTTCATCAACCGCGAGCTGTCCTGGCTCCAGTTCAACCGGCGGGTCATGGAGGAGGCGTCCAACCGCAACCACCCGCTGCTCGAGCAGCTGCGCTTCCTGTCGATCTCGGCCAACAATCTCGACGAGTTCTTCATGGTGCGCGTGGCGGGCCTGCGCGGGCAGGTGCGCACCGGCTTTGCCGATGTCTCTCCCGACGGCCTGTCGCCGGCCGAGCAGCTCTCGCGCATCGCCGAGGCGGTCGCCTCGCTCGCCTCCGACCAGCAGAAGCGCTGGCGCGAGCTGCGCGACGACCTGCTGCACGAGGGCATCGTGCTGGTCGATGCCCCGGACCTGACCAAGGCGGAGCGAGCCTGGCTGGAGGACCATTTCCTCGGCCACATCTTCCCGGTCCTGACCCCGTTGGCCATCGACCCGGCGCATCCGTTTCCGTTCATTCCCAATCTGGGCTTCACGGTGGCGCTGGCCCTGCAGCGGGCCTCGGACGGGCGCGCCATGCGTGCGCTGATCCGCGTTCCGGCCAAGATCGACCGCTTCATCCGCCTGCCCGACATCGCCGACACCGGCGCCCGCCGCTTCATCACGCTGGAACAGACGGTCGGGCTCTACATCAACCGCCTCTTTCCCGGCTATCTGGTGAAGGGGCAGGGGGCCTTCCGGATCATCCGTGACAGCGATCTGGAGATCGAGGAAGAGGCCGAGGATCTCGTCCGCCACTTCGAGTCGGCCCTCAAGCGGCGCCGCCGTGGCTCGGTCATCCGCCTGGAGGTGGAGGCCTCCATGCCGGAGGATCTGCGCCTGTTCATCGCCTCGGCGCTCGGCGTCTCCGAGGAGGAGATGTTCCGGGTGGAGGGTGTCCTCGCCCTCAACGAACTGTCGCAGCTGGTGGCCCTCGACCGGCCGGACCTCAAGTTCGTGCCCTACACGCCGCGCTATCCCGAGCGCATCCGCGACCAGGGCGGCGACTGCTTCGCGGCGATCCGCCAGAAGGATCTCGTCGTGCATCACCCCTACGAGAGCTTCGACGTGGTGGTGCAGTTCCTCAACCAGGCGGCGCGCGATCCCAATGTCGTCGCCATCAAGCAGACCCTCTACCGCACCTCGTCGGACTCGCCCATCGTCAAGGCGCTGGCCGAGGCGGCCGAGGCCGGCAAGTCGGTGACCGCGCTTGTGGAGCTGAAGGCGCGCTTCGACGAGGAGGCCAATATCCGCTGGGCGCGCGACCTCGAACGGGCGGGCGTGCAGGTGGTCTTCGGCTTCATCGAGCTGAAGACCCACGCCAAGCTGTCCATGGTCATCCGGCGCGAGGGCGAGAACCTCGTCACCTACTGCCATGTCGGGACCGGCAACTACCATCCGATCACCGCCCGCATCTATACCGACCTGTCCTATTTCACCGACGACCGCGCCATCGGCCGCGATGTGGCGCGCATCTTCAACTTCATCACCGGCTATGCCGAGCCGCAGGAGCTGGAGGTCATGGCTGTCTCGCCGGTCGGGCTCAAGGCCAAGCTGCTGGCGCATATCGAGGAGGAGATCGCCTTTGCCAAGGCGGGCAAGCCGGCGGCGATCTGGATGAAGATGAACTCGCTGGTCGATCCCGTCCTCATCGATGCCCTCTATGACGCGAGCCAGGCCGGCGTCTCGATCGACCTGGTCGTGCGCGGCATCTGCTGCCTCAGGCCGGGGGTTCCGGGCCTGTCCGACAACATCCGCGCCAAGTCCATCGTCGGTCGGTTCCTCGAGCACAGCCGCATCTATGCCTTTGGCGGCGGTCATGGGCTGCCGCACCCGAGGGCGCATGTCTACATCTCGTCGGCGGATCTGATGCCGCGCAATCTCGACCGCCGGGTGGAAGCCCTCTGCCCGTTGGCCAATCCGACCGTCCACGAGCAGATTCTCGAGCAGATCATGGTCGCCAACCTGAAGGACAACCAGCAGAGCTGGCGTCTCTTGCCGGACGGAACCTCGGAGCGTATCAAGCCGGCCGAAGGCGAAGAGGCCTTCAATGCCCACATGTTCTTCATGACCAATCCGAGCCTGTCGGGACGTGGAAAGTCGCTCAAGGAATCGTCTCCCCGTCGCCTCGCCAGCCGCCGGGAGCGCTGATCCGCCCGATCTGTTCGAGATCGCGCCGGGGCGCCTGCAGCTCGGGCCGACCATCGGCGTCATCGATATCGGCTCCAATTCGGTGCGCCTGGTCGTCTATGAGGCGCTGACGCGCTCGCCGACGCCGATCTTCAACGAGAAGGCGCTGTGCGGGCTCGGGCGCAATGTGCAGACCACCGGCCGCCTCGGCGACGAGGGGGTGGCGCGCGCACTGGCCTCCATCCGCCGCTTCCGGGCCCTGTGCCGTCAGCTGCGCGTGGGCGAGCTGCATGTGCTCGCCACCGCCGCCGTGCGCGATGCCGCCAACGGACCGGATTTCGTGGCGGCGGTGGAGGCGATCTGCTCGGTGCCGGTGCGCCTGCTGTCCGGCAAGGAAGAGGCCCACTACGCCGCCCTCGGCGTCATTGCCGGGTTCTGGAAGCCGCAGGGGATTGTCGGCGATCTCGGCGGCGGCTCGCTGGAGCTGGTCGATGTGAAGAACGACCGGATCGGCGCCGGCGTTACCCTGCCGCTCGGCGGCCTGGCGCTCCAGGACATGTCCGGCCAGTCGGTGAAGAAGGCCGAGCGTCTCGTCGCCAAGGCGCTGGGCAAGGTCGACCTGCTCAGGAAGGGCAAGGGCCAGACCTTCTATGCGGTGGGCGGCACCTGGCGCTCGCTCGCCCGGCTGCACATGGCCCAGCGCGGCTATCCCCTCAACGTCATGCACGGCTACTCGCTGTCGGGCAAGGAGGTGGCCGATTTCTGCTATCTGGTCAGCCGTCAGCCGACCGATTCCATCTCGCGCATCGACGTGGTGGCGGAGAGCCGCCGGCCGCTGCTGGCCTATGGCGCCCTCGTGCTGGAGGCGGTGGTCCGGGCGTCGAAGGTCGATCAGGTGGTCATCTCGGTGCTCGGCGTGCGGGAGGGCCTGCTGCACTCCCTGCTGGACGAGGAGGAGCGCCAGCAGGATCCGCTCATCGCCGCGGCGCGGGAACTGTGCCTGCTGCGCTCGCGCTCTCCGCGCCACGGAGAGGAACTGATCGGCTGGACCGATCGGTTCATGGCGGTCACGCATCTGGAGGAGACGGCAGAGGAGCGGCGCCTGCGCCATGCGGCCTGCCTGCTCGCCGATATCGGCTGGCGCGCCCATCCGGACTATCGCGGCGAGCAGAGTCTCAACATCATCGCCCATGCCAATTTCGTCGGCGTCGACCATCCCGGCCGCGCCTATCTGGCCCTGGCCAGCTTCTATCGGCACGAGGGCCTGCTGGACGAGTTCATGTCGCCACGCATCCGCGAGCTGGTCAGCGTCAGGCTGCTGGATCGGGCGCGCATCCTGGGGGCCGCCATGCGGGTGGCCTATCTCGTCTCCGCCGCCATGCCGGGCGCCCTGCCGCGCGCGCCCGTCAGCGTCGAGGACCGTCGCCTGGTGCTGACGCTGGCGGGCGATCTGGCCGGCCTTGCCGGCGAGCGCCTCGCCAACCGGCTGCGCACGCTCGGCCGCCTGGTCGGGCGCGACAGCGAGCTGCGCGCCCTTCCCTGAGCCCGTCAGGCCCGGCCGTCCGGCGCGGCGGCGGCTGCACCCGTCCGGCGGTCGAAGGCCGCCTGCGCCGCGGCGATCTCGCCGTGATGGGCCACCGCCCAGGCGGTGAGCGCCGCGATCGGCTCCATCAGCGAATGGCCCAGCGGGGTGAGCGCATAGTCCACGCGCGGCGGGATGGTCGGATAGACCGTGCGCGAAACCAGCCCGTCGCGCTCCAGCCCGCGCAGCGTGAGGGTCAGCATGCGCTGGGAAATGCCGGTCGTTGCCTTCTTCAGCTCGTTGAAGCGCCGCGGGCCCTCCCCGAGCAGGCGCACCACCAGCACCGCCCACTTGTCGCCGACCCGCGCCAGCACCGGCTTCACCGCCGCGCAATCGGGCAGGGCGTGGCGGCTCGCCACCCCGGTCACATCCTTGTGCCTCGCGCTCATCGACGTGCCTCCTTGCGCAACCGCGTGCCAGTTCCGTAATTGTCTCTGGTCACAAAGAGTAACCGCCTTCGCGTGCCAGGGAAAGGCGCCAAGGCACCTTGCCGATCGTCAGGAGACAGACATGGCCTTGAAGTTGCAGACCATCATCACGAGCACCCGCCCCGGCCGGGTGGGGCCACAGGTCGCCCGCTGGATTCACGAGCGGGTCGCGGCCCATGGCGGCTTCGAGGCCGAACTGGTGGACCTTGCCGACTTCGACCTGCCGGTATTCAACGAGGCCAAGCATCCGCGTCTCGGCCAGTATGAACATGCCCATACCCGCCGGTGGAGCGAGACGATCAAGCGCGCCGATGCCTATGTCTTCGTCACGCCCGAATACAATTACGGCATCTCTCCGGCCTTCCTGAACGCCCTGACCTATCTGGCGGCGGAGTGGAACTACAAGCCGGCGGGGCTGGTCGGCTATGGCGGTGTCTCGGGCGGCCTGCGCGCCGTACAGTTCGTCAAGCCGATCCTGACCACGCTGAAGATGATGCCCATTCCGGAAGGCGTGACCGTGCCGGGCTTCGGTTCGTTCCTGTGTCCGGATGCCAGCTTCAGGCCGAACGAGCTGATGGAGCAGGGCGCCCGCGAGATGCTCGACGAACTGGCGAAATGGGCCGGGGCGCTGAAGCCGCTCCGGGGCTGACCAGGGCGGTCTTTCGGGGCGCAAATGGCACGCTGATTGCGACTTTCGGCTTGTCATCCCATCAGCGGAGTGGACGGGCGGGGGCTTGGCCACTAGAACCCGTCCCATCCGCTTGCCTTGCGTGCTGCCCCGAAAGACTTCCTGGATGTTCAAGAAGATCCTCATCGCCAACCGCGGCGAGATCGCCTGCCGCGTGATCAAGACGGCGCGGAAGATGGGCATTGCGACGGTTGCCGTCTATTCCGACGCCGACCGCGACGCCATGCATGTGGACATGGCCGATGAGGCCGTCCATATCGGCCCGGCACCGGCGGCCGAAAGCTATCTGGTCATCGACCGGATCATCGAGGCCTGCAAGAGGACCGGGGCCGAGGCCGTTCATCCCGGCTACGGCTTCCTGTCCGAACGCGAGGCCTTCGCCCAGGCGCTGAAGGACAATGGCATCGTCTTCATCGGGCCGAACCCGGGCGCCATTGCCGCCATGGGCGACAAGATCGAGTCGAAGAAGGCTGCGGCCGCAGCCAGGGTCTCGACCGTTCCCGGCTTTCTCGGCGTGATCGAGGATGCGGCGCACGCGACCCGGATCGCCGACGAGATCGGCTATCCCGTCATGATCAAGGCTTCGGCCGGTGGCGGCGGCAAGGGCATGCGCATCGCCCATTCGGCGGCCGAGGTTGCCGAGGGGTTCAACCTGGCCAAGTCGGAGGCAAAGTCCTCCTTCGGGGACGACCGCGTGTTCGTCGAGAAGTTCATCGTCAATCCGCGGCACATCGAGATCCAGGTTCTCGGCGACAAGCACGGCAATGTCATCTATCTGGGCGAGCGCGAATGCTCCATCCAGCGGCGCAACCAGAAGGTCATCGAGGAGGCGCCTTCGCCGCTGCTCGACGAGAAGACCCGGCGTGCGATGGGCGAGCAGGCGGTCGCCCTGGCGAAGGCGGTGAACTACGATTCGGCAGGCACCGTGGAGTTCGTCGCCGGACAGGACCGCTCCTTCTACTTCCTGGAGATGAACACCCGCCTGCAGGTGGAACATCCGGTCACCGAGATGATCACCGGCATCGACCTGGTCGAGCAGATGATCCGGGTGGCGGCGGGCGAGAAGCTGTCGATCACGCAGGACCAGGTGAAGCTGAACGGCTGGGCGGTGGAAAGCCGAATCTATGCCGAGGATCCCTATCGCAACTTCCTGCCGTCGATCGGCCGCCTGGTCACCTATCGGCCGCCGGCGGAGGGGCCGGCCGGCGAGGCGATCGTGCGCAACGATACCGGCGTGTTCGAGGGCGGCGAGATCTCGCTCTACTACGACCCGATGATCGCCAAGCTCGTCACCTGGGCACCGACCCGCGCTGCCGCCATCGCGGCCCAGGCCGATGCCCTGGACGCCTTCGCCATCGACGGCATCCAGCACAACATCCCGTTCCTGGCGGCCCTGATGCAGCATCCGCGCTGGCAATCGGGCAAGCTGTCCACCGGCTTCATCGCCGAGGAATATCCGGACGGCTTCAAGGCGCGCGTGCCGGAGGGCGAGGCGGCCGGGGTGATGGCGGCGGTGGCGGCCTTTGCCGACCATCTCCTGAACCAGCGCAAGCGGCGCATTTCCGGGCAGATGCGCCAGGGCCACCGGGTTTCCTTCGACCGCGAGCGGGTGGTGCTCCTCGGCGACACCCGCCATGATGTCGAGGTGATCGACGAGGAGGGGCGGATTGCCGTGCGGCTGTTCGACGGCCCCGGCGGCACCGAGATCCGCACCCACACCGTGGTCTCGTCCTGGGTGCCCGGCCAGCCGGTGTTTGCCGGCCGTGTCGATGGCCGGCCGGTCAACCTGCTGGTGCGTGCCGTGCCCAACGGATTGCAGATCGCCTATCGCGGCATTGCCGCGCGCGCCCATGTCTATACCCGCCGGGAGGCGGAACTGGCGGCGCTGATGCCGGTGAAGGTCGCGGCCGATTCCGGCAAGAAGCTCACCTGCCCGATGCCCGGTCTGGTGAAGTCCATCGCGGTGACGGTCGGCCAGGAGGTCAAGGCCGGCGAGTCGCTGTGCGTCATCGAGGCCATGAAGATGGAGAACGTGCTGCGCGCCGAGCGCGACGGCAAGGTGAAGGCGATCGCCGCCAAGCCGGGCGACAGCCTGGCGGTGGACGCCGTCATCATGGAGTTCGAATGAGGCTGTGCGCGGGGGCGTCTCCAGCCTTGCGGGCTGCAGGGCGCTCTGCTAGACAGCCGCCCGTCGGCTTGCCCGGCTGTGCGGTCGTGGCGGAACTGGTAGACGCGCTGCCTTGAGGTGGCAGTTCTTAACCGAGTGGAGGTTCGAGTCCTCTCGACCG
>JBKBOA010000008.1:0-73272 GCA_046295035.1 Phreatobacter sp. | reverse complement strand
GAACCGCGCCGCGACCGTCCGGCAGCTCTCACCGCCGCAAACCGCCGCAACAACACGCTCACGTAGATCGTTGGATAGGGGTCGGGTCATCGGATGCTGGCCTCCGTCCCAGCCAGCATCTTGAATCACAAATCGCGCTGATCCGGAATCCCTCCCGATTCAGTCAAGCGATGAACCGCTCTAAAGCCCTGGGCAAGAGCCGTTCCCGACAGCGAAACGCCCGGCGCGAGCCGGGCGTCTTGCTGTGTGCGGACGGTCACCGCCGCCCCCGGTTGGGGCGGCGCGGGCCGCGTGCGGTTCACTGGCCGGTGCCGGCCTCGTCGGCGAAGTCCTCCGGATTGAAGGTCTCGAAGCTCGGCTCCTCGGCCCGCTGGGTCAGGTCCTCGCCCATGATCTGACGCTCGGCCTCGGCCGCGGAGCGGGCGACATTCACCGTGATCGTGGCCTCGACCTCCGGGTGAAGCGAGACGGTCACCTGATGCAGGCCGATGGTCTTGATCGGCGCGTTCAGGTTGATCATGGCGCGCGAGATGGTGATGCCGGCCGCCGTCACGATCTCGGCAAGGTCGCGGGTCGAGACCGAACCGTAGAGCTGGCCGGTCTCGCCGGCCTGGCGGATGACATTGTAGGACGTGCCGTCCAGGCGCTCGGCAATGGCCTCGGCCTCGTTCTTCAGCTCGAGGTTGCGCGCCTCGAGCTGGGCCTTCATCGATTCGAACTTCTTGCGGTTGGCCTCGGTGGCGCGCAGGGCCTTGCCCTTCGGCAGCAGGAAGTTGCGGGCATAGCCGGGCCGAACGGCGACCACTTCGCCCATCTGGCCCAGCTTGGCAATGCGTTCAAGCAGGATCACGTCCATCTGTCTTCTCCTTGATCTGTCCGGACTGTTTTCAGGAATGAGCCGGAGGGTTCGGTGGGGACCGGCGGGAGCGGATGTCGAAGAGCACGTCGGCAAGGCCGGCGAGCGCCACGAAGATCATCGGCCAGCCAATCATGAAGGTGACGGCATAGAGAAGGCCCAGCGCGAAGCCGCGTGCCGCCCAGCCGCGGGTCAGATCGTGCAGCAGCGCGAAGCCGGCCAGCGCGTTGATGGTCAGCCCGACAGCCAGGACGATCATGCCGACATGGCCGAGCATGCCGGGAGCGAAGGAGGCGAGCGAGCCGAACAGCAGCGCGCCGGCGGTCCATTTGGGCAGGCGCAGGGCCGGCAGGTCGGGCCAGGGCCGGATGAGGCGCCCGGACGCCCGCACCACCCGACCGGCAATGAACAGGTTGAGGGTGGTCACGAAGGTCCAGATGATCCCCGCGGCCAGCGGCAGGGCCGCCGCCATGATGCTGGCCAGGGCCGCCGGATCGACATTGCGCATGTTCATCAGGCGCAGCGTGCGCTCCACCGCCTCGCGCAGCGCGGTCTGGTAGGCCTCGTAATCGAGCCCGAACACCACGGCGATGCCGAACAGGGTCAGGCAGACCGCCAGAACGCCGATCACCGCCAGGATGAAGCCCGGCGGCACCCACACATCGGGATCGCCGGCCGCGCCGGAGGGAGCCGGGCGGTGGCTGAGCACCAGATAGGTCAGGATCCAGGCGGGCAGGCCGATGGAGAAGAAGAAGAAGAGGCCGAGCTGCGAGCGCAGCACCAGCGACAGGGCGAGCGCCCCGATCGTGCTGGCGAAGGCGCCGGCATAATGCCCCCAGCCGAGGCCGACGATCAGCACCGGCAGGGCCGCGAAATAGAAAAGGACGAGCGCCAGCGGGCTCCCCGACACCATGGTCGAGAAGAGAAAGGCGGAGGCGATGCCCGCTCCGAAGGCGATGGCGAGGGTCGGTCCCATCGTCAGCTGTCCCGCTCGGCTCCCGAGGGTTAGGGGATATCCCCAGCTCCAGCCGCCAGGCCGTCTGGCCGGACGACCGACGATCAATGCACGTCGGGGAGGGCGGCCGGCGCGGGGCTGGCCCGCACCGGCCGTCCGGTCACTTGATCACATAGGGCAGAAGGCCGAGGAAGCGCGCGCGCTTGATGGCCTGCGCCAGTTCGCGCTGCTTCTTGGCCGACACGGCCGTGATGCGCGAGGGCACGATCTTGCCGCGCTCGGAGATGTAGCGCTGCAGCAGACGCACGTCCTTGTAGTCGATCTTCGGCGCATTCGGGCCGGAGAACGGGCAGGTCTTGCGCCGGCGGAAGAAGGGGCGACGGGCGCCACCGGAAGCCATGGACATGCTCACTCCTCCGTCTGATCGGCGTCGCCGCCAACGTCGCCTTCACCGTCGCGATCGCGGAACCGGCGACCGCCGCCACCCGCACCGCGTCCGCCGCGATCGCCGCGCTCACCGAAGCCGCGATCGTCGCGGTCGCGCTTCTGCAGCATGGCCGAGGGGCCATCCTCCAGTTCCTCGACCCGCACGGTCATGAAGCGCAGGATGTCCTCGTTGATCGACATCTGACGCTCCATCTCCGCCACCGCCGCATGGGGGGCGTCGATGTTCATGAGCGTATAATGCGCCTTGCGGTTCTTGCGGATGCGGAAGGCGATGGACTTCAGGCCCCAGGGCTCGATCTTGCCGACCGAGCCGCCATGGGCCTCGATGACGCCGCGATACTGTTCGGCGAGAGCTTCCACCTGCTGGGACGTCACGTCCTGACGTGCCAGAAAGACATGTTCGTAGAGCGGCATTCGGCCTGTCTCCGGTTCGAGTGACGCTGGCCCGGCGCGAAGCCCTCCGAGCCCTGGACAGGCCCGACAGCATTCTCGAAGGCGGAGACACCGGATGACGGACGGGAAAACCCGATCCTGCAGATACGAAACTGCCATCCGTTCAGCCACCGGCCGAGCGAAGCGAAGGCGCTCTCATACACGAAACGCCCCGTGAATCAACCCGAATCGAGCAATCTGCCGCCCGGACCTGTGCTTGCGCCTTGACTCCGGCCCGCCCGGATGCCAGTCGGCAGCCCCTTCACTTTGCACGGGGCCACCATGAGCGTCGCGTTCACCTTTCCGGGCCAGGGCAGCCAGGCGGTCGGCATGGGCAAGGCGCTGGCCGATGCCTTTCCCGAGGCCCGCGCGGTCTTTGACGAGGTCGATGCGGCGCTCGGCGAGAAGCTCTCGGTCCTCATGTGGGAGGGCCCGATCGAGACGCTGACGCTCACCGAGAACGCCCAGCCGGCGCTGATGGCGGCCTCGCTGGCTGCGATGCGCGTCCTTCAGGCCGAGGCCGGCCTGGACCTTGCCCGCGATGCTGCTTTCGTCGCGGGGCATTCGCTCGGTGAATATTCGGCGCTCGCCGCTGCCGGCAGCCTGTCGCTGGCCGACACGGCCCGGCTCCTGCGCATCCGCGGGCGCGCCATGCAGGCGGCCACACCGGTCGGCACCGGGGCCATGGCGGCGATCCTGGGGCTGGAGTTCGAGGATGTCGCGCAGGTCGCGGCGCAAGCGGCCGGCGACGAGGTCTGTCAGGCCGCCAATGACAATGGCGGCGGCCAGGTGGTGATATCCGGCCACCGGGCGGCGGTGGAGCGGGCCTGCGAGCTCGCCAAGGCGAGGGGGGCCAAGCGCGCCATCCCGCTGCCGGTCTCCGCGCCCTTCCACTGCGCGTTGATGCAGCCGGCCGCCGAGGCGATGGCCGAGGCGCTGGCCAGGGTCGAGGTTCGCGCGCCGGTCGTGCCGCTGGTCGCCAACGTGCTGGCTGCACCCGTGTCCGACCCGGCCGAGATCGTGCGCCGGCTCGTCGAGCAGGTCACCGGCACGGTGCGCTGGCGCGAATGCGTGGCGTCCATGGCGGCGGCCGGCGTCACGACCTTCTACGAGGTCGGCACGGGCAAGGTTCTCTCGGGCCTCGTGCGGCGCATTGCCGAGAGGGCGACCGGCATCGCCATCGGCACACCGGAGGATGTCGCCGCCTTCCAGGCGGCGCGGGGCTGAGGAGGACGCCATGTTCGATCTGTCGGGAAAGACGGCCCTCGTCACGGGCGCGACGGGCGGCATCGGCTCGGCCATCGCCGCGGCCCTGCATCGCCAGGGCGCGACCGTGGCCCTGTCCGGCACGCGCCGCGAGAAGCTGGAGGAGGTCGCCGCCGGTCTGGGCGAGCGCGTCCATGTGGTGCCGGCCAACCTGTCGGTTGCCGATGACATGGAAGGGCTGGTGCCGGCCGCCGAGTCCGCCATGGGCGGGCTCGACATCCTGGTGAACAATGCCGGAATCACCCGCGACAACCTGTTCATCCGCATGAAGGACGAGGAATGGGAGCAGGTGATCGCGGTCAACCTGACGGCTACCTTCCGCCTGATGCGCAGTGCCGCCAAGGTGATGATGCGCAAGCGCTGGGGGCGCATCGTCTCGATCACGTCGGTCGTCGGTGTCACCGGCAATCCCGGTCAGGCCAATTACGCGGCCTCCAAGGCCGGCATGATCGGCATGACCAAGTCGCTGGCCGCCGAGGTGGCGAGCCGCAATGTCACGGTCAACTGCCTTGCTCCCGGATTCATCCAGACGGCCATGACCGACGTGCTGAACGACAAGCAGAAGGAGACGATCCTTGCGCGCGTGCCGGCTGGCCGGCTCGGCCAGGCCGAGGAGATCGCCGCCGGCGTCGTCTATCTCGCCTCTGCGGAGGCGGCCTATGTCACCGGCCAGACACTCCACATAAATGGCGGCATGGCCATGATCTAGTTGGGCTTTTTGTCGAATGTGGGGCTGGCTGGCAAATCCTTAAGCCCTGTGATAGAGAGCCATCAGGTTCGGGCAGGGGGCTACCCGCAGCGATCCGGATTTCAAGGCGAGGCGGCTCGCCGACAACCGATTTCGAAAGCCGCTCACCGCATGCCCCGAGAGGACGCGGTGATCAGTCGTCGGATGGAACGAGGAATATCTCATGAGCGATACCGCTGAACGCGTGAAGAAGATCGTGGTCGAGCAGCTCGGCGTCGACGCCGAGAAGGTTGTGCCGACCGCGAGCTTCATCGACGACCTGGGCGCGGACAGCCTGGACACGGTCGAGCTGGTCATGGCGTTCGAGGAGGAGTTCGGCGTCGAAATCCCCGACGATGCCGCCGAGACCATTCTCACCGTCGGCGACGCGGTGAAGTTCCTCGAGAAGGCGACCAGCGCCTGATTGGCGCGCGTCTGCCTCACGGACTGTCCGAGAGGGCCGGGGGAGCGCCCAGCGCCTCCGGCCCTTCTATCTGCGACTCCCAGCGGGTGATCAGATGATGCGGCGTGTTGTGGTGACCGGCCTCGGCCTCCTCTCTCCGCTTGGTTGCGGCGTGGAGACGACATGGTCACGCCTGCTGGCAAGCCGGAGCGGGGCGGCCAGGGTCGAGGATTTCGACGTTTCCGACATCGCGGCCAAGATCGCCTGCCAGATTCCGCGCGGCGACGGCTCCGATGGCACCTTCAATCCGGATGACTGGATGGAGCCCAAGGAGCAGCGCAAGGTCGATAGCTTCATCGTCTATGCCATGTGTGCGGCCAAGCAGGCGCTCGATGATGCCGGCTGGCATCCGCGCACGCCCGACGAGCAGAACGCCACGGGCGTGCTCATCGGCTCGGGCATCGGCGGCATCGACGGCATCGCGGAAGCCGCCCTCATCCTGCGCGACAAGGGGCCGCGGCGGATCTCGCCCTTTTTCATTCCCGGCCGGCTGATCAACCTGGCCAGCGGCTATGTGTCCATCGCCCATGGGCTCAAGGGACCGAACCATTCGGTTGTTACCGCCTGTTCCACCGGCGCCCATGCAATCGGCGATGCCGCGCGCCTGGTGGCGTTCGGCGATGCCGACGTCATGGTCGCGGGCGGCACCGAATCGCCGGTCAGCCGCCTGTCGCTGGCCGGCTTTGCCGCCTGCCGGGCCCTGTGCACGGCCTTCAACGACGAACCGACGCGCGCTTCCCGTCCCTATGATCGCGATCGCGACGGCTTCGTGATGGGTGAGGGCGCCGGCATCGTGGTGCTGGAGGCCTACGAGCATGCCAAGGCGCGCGGGGCGCGGATCTATGCCGAGGTCATCGGCTATGGCCTGTCCGGCGATGCCCACCACATCACGGCGCCGGCCGAGGATGGCGACGGCGCCTTCCGCTGCATGCAGGCGGCGATCCGGAGGGCCGGCATCGCGGCGTCCGACATCGACTACATCAACGCCCACGGCACCTCGACCATGGCCGACGGGATCGAGCTGGCCGCCGTCGAGCGGATCGTCGGCAATGCCGCCTCGAAGGTGTCGATGTCCTCCACCAAGTCGTCCATCGGCCATCTGCTGGGAGCGGCGGGCGCGGTCGAGGCCATCTTCTCCATCCTCGCCATCCGCGACCAGGTCGCCCCCCCCACCCTCAATCTGGACAATCCGGCCTTCGAGACGGCCATTGACCTGGTGCCGCACCAGCCGCGCAAGCGGCCGATCGAAACGGCGCTCTCCAACTCCTTCGGGTTCGGCGGCACCAATGCCTCGCTGATCTTCCGGGCCGCCGACTGATCGGGAACCCGTCTTTCGCCACATTCCCTGCCCAGAACTCGGGCGAGCGAAGCGCAGCGATCCAGGGCATCTGAATGAACGATTCTCCGGGACCGGGCCCGTCGCGACAGAGCCCCCGGCAGGTCATCCAGTCACCGAGGGCCGCGCTGGAGCCGGAAGCCGCTCCACCGGCGCCGCCGGCCTCTCGCCATGCGCGCAACCAGTGGGTCGTGATCGGCAACCTGATCATGTCGCTGCTGCTGGTGGGCCTGGTGGGCACGTTCCTCGCCACCGTCTATGCCCGCCAGGCCTTCGTCGCGCCCGGTCCGCTGCCGCAGGATCGCGCCGTGTTCATCCCGCGGGGCTCGGGTATCGAGCAGATCGCCGAGACGCTGGAACGCAACGGCGTCATCGCCAACCGGCTGCTGTTCATCGGTGCCGTTCATGTGCTCGGGCGCAGCAACGATCTCAAATGGGGCGAGTACCTGTTCCCCCGGGCCGTCTCCACGGCAGAGGCATTGGCCATCATCATCGAGGGCAAGCCGATCGAATACCGGCTGACCATTCCGGAAGGCCTGACCTCCGAGCAGATCGTCGGGCGCCTGCGCGACAACGATGTGCTGACCGGCGAGATTGCGCGCATTCCGCGCGAGGGCTCGCTGCTGCCGGAGACCTACCGCTTCACCCGCGGCACCACGCGCCAGCAGATGATCGACCAGATGACCCAGCACCAGACGCGGCTGCTCCAGCAGATCTGGAGCCGCCGCGCGCCGGACCTGCCCCTGCGCAGCCCCGAGGAACTGGTGATCCTGGCCTCCATCGTGGAAAAGGAAACCGGCAAGGCGGAAGAACGCTCCCGGGTGGCCGGCGTGTTCATCAACCGGCTCAACCGGCGCATGCGCCTGCAGTCCGACCCGACCATCGTCTATGGCATTGTCGGCGGGCGCGGCACGCTCGGCCGCCCGATCAGCCGGGCCGACATCAACCAGCTGACCCCGTTCAACACCTACCAGATCGATGGCCTGCCGCCGACGCCGATCGCCAATCCCGGTCGCGCGGCGATGGAGGCCGTGGCCAATCCGGCCCGGCACCGCGATCTCTATTTCGTCGCTGACGGCACCGGCGGACATGTCTTCGCCGAGACTCTGGAACAGCATAACCGCAACGTCGCCCAGTGGCGGGAGATTGAGCGTCAGCGCGCCAATCCCGAGGCGGCACGGGACCGCTCTTCCGCCGACATCCTGCCGCCGGCGCCGGCGGCCCCCGCGGCGCGGACCTCCACCCCCGGGCGGGCGACCCGCTGAGACGGGTGACGGGCGCCGGCCCGGCGCTTGACCCCATGACGGCATCGCCGTAACGCGGAGGCCCTGCGGCGCGCCGCCGCGGCTCTTGCGAGGTGACGATGGCCCTTGCCAGCATGACGGGCTTTGCCCGCGCCGACGGCACTGCCGGTCCCGTGACGTGGTCGTGGGAGCTCAAATCGGTCAATGCCAAGGGGCTCGACGTCAAGCTGCGTCTCGCCCCGGGTCTCGACGCCATCGAGACGGCCGCCCGCGCGCTGATCGCGGCACGGCTCGCGCGCGGCAGCGTCTTCGCCAATCTGGCCCTGAAGCGCGAGGCGGTGGTCACGCGCGTGCGGGTCAATGAGGAGGTTCTGGCCCAGGTGCTCGAGGCCGTGCGGGTGATCTCGTCCAGGGTGGACGCCCGGGCGCCCTCGGTCGACGGGCTGCTCGCCCTTCGCGGGCTTGTGGAGACCGAGGAAGAGGAGGAGACGGCCGAGGCCAGGGCGGCGCTGGAGGCGGCCGTACTCGCCGGGCTGGAGCGGGCGCTCGACGGTCTCACGGCCATGCGCCGCCAGGAGGGGGCAGAGCTCGGCCGGATCCTCGGCCAGCGGCTCGACGAGATCGCGGCCCTGTCCCGCGCGGCGGAGAGCAATCCGGCCCGCCGTCCGGAGGCGATCCGGGCCCGTCTCGCCGAGAGCCTGGCGGCCCTGCTGGAGCCCGGCCGCGGCTTCGACCCGGACCGCCTGCATCAGGAGGCCCTGCTGATGGCGGCCAAGGCGGACATCCGCGAGGAGCTCGACCGGCTGGCCGCCCATGTCGGCGCCGCCCGCAAGCTGCTCGCCGATGGCGGCGCGGTCGGCCGCCGGCTGGACTTCCTCGCCCAGGAGTTCAACCGCGAGACCAATACCCTGTGCTCCAAGGCCAATGATGTCTCGTTGACGGCGATCGGCCTCGAGCTCAAGGCGGTGGTGGAGCAGTTCCGCGAGCAGGTCCAGAACCTGGAGTGAGGCCATGACATCCACGACGACCACGACTTCCGGCCCGGCCGCGGACCCGGTCACGGCCCGTCGTGGCCTGATGCTGATCCTGACCTCGCCCTCGGGGGCGGGAAAATCGACGCTGACCCGCCAGCTGCTGCAGGAGGAGACCGACATCGCCCTGTCGGTCTCCGTGACCACGCGGCCCCGGCGGCGGGACGAGATCGACGGCATCCATTACCATTTCATCGACGAGAGCCGGTTCATGCGCATGCGCGAGGCGGGCGAGTTGCTGGAATGGGCCGAGGTGCACGGCAACTTCTATGGCACGCCGCGCCAGGCGGTCGAGGATGCGCTCTCGGCGGGCAAGGATGTCCTGTTCGACATCGACGTGGCCGGCGTCCGGCAGCTGTCCGCCATGGTCCGCGAGGACATGGCGACCGTGTTCCTGCTGCCGCCCTCGGTAGCCGAGCAGATCCAGCGGCTGAGGCGGCGGGCGAGCGACGAGGAGGCCGCGATCCTGCGCCGGCTGAAGACCGCCCGCGAGGAGATCGCCCACTGGAGCGACTTCGACTATATCCTGGTCAACGAGGATCTCGGCCGCGCCTTCTCGGAACTGCGCGCCATCCTTCATGCCGAGCGGCTGAAGCAGCGGCGCCGGCCGAAGCTGGAAGCCCTGATCGCCGAGCTCGGCCGCGACCTCGACCGGGTGCTGGCGTCTGGGAGCCTCGACGGCTTCGGCGGGTGACAGGACCCGGCCGGCACCGCCGCCCTCAGGCCGGCTCGATCAGCCGCGCCAGCGTGCAGAAGTCGGCGACCGACAGCGTTTCCGCACGGGATGTGGGATCGAGACCCGCAGCGGCAATCAGGTCGCCGGCGTCGATGCCGAGGCCCTTCAGGCTCTGACGGATCATCTTGCGCCGCTGGCCGAAGGCCGCCTGGGTGACGCGCTCCAGCGCGCGGGTCTGGCAGGCCAAGGGCTCCGCGCGCGGCACCAGATGCACCACCGAGGAGACCACCTTGGGGGGCGGCACGAAGGCGGTCGGCTTGACGTCGAAGACGATCCGGGCCTCGGTGCGCCAGCCGGCGAGTACGCCCAGCCGGCCATAGGCGTCCTCGCCGGGGCGGGCGACGATGCGCTGGGCGACCTCCTTCTGGAACATCAGCGTCAGCGAACGGAACCAGGGCGGCCAGGGTTCGCTGGTCAGCCAGCCGGTGAGGAGGGGGGTTGCGACATTGTAGGGCAGATTGGCGACGATGCAGGCCGGGCCCGGCCCTACCGCAGCGCGCGGATCGATGGCCAGCGCGTCGGCCTCGATGACGCTGAGGCGTCCCGGATAGCGTTCGCCGATCTCGGCCAGGGCCGGCAGGCAGCGTGGATCCCGCTCGACGGCAACCACCCGGCGGGCGCCGGCCGCCAGCAGGGCGCGCGTCAGCCCGCCAGGACCTGGCCCGACCTCCAGAACGGTGACATCCTCCAGCGGGCCGGCGGCGCGGGCAATCCGGCTGGTCAGGTTCAGGTCGAGGAGGAAGTTCTGGCCGAGGGCCTTCTTTGCCATCAACCCGTGACGGGCAATGACCTCGCGCAGCGGCGGCAGGTCGTCGATCGGCCCCATGGTCAGGATCGCGGAGCGGAAAGGCGCCCGGCCAGGGCGATGGCCTGGATGAAGCTGGTGGGGCGGGCCTCGCCGGTCCCGGCCAGGGCGAAGGCGGTGCCGTGGTCGGGGGAGGTGCGCACGAAAGGCAGGCCGAGGGTGACGTTCACGCCCTCGTCGAAGGCCAGCGTCTTGGCCGGAACCAGAACCTGGTCGTGATACATGCCGAGAACGACGTCGTAGGTTGCGCGCGCGCGCGGGTGGAACAGCGTGTCGGCCGGGTGCGGCCCCGTCGCCACCATGCCGAGACGGTTCATTTCCGCCACGGCGGGAGCGATGATGTCGGCCTCCTCGCTGCCCATCAGGCCGTTCTCGCCGGCATGGGGATTGAGGCCGCAGACCGCGAGGCGCGGCCGGACAAGGCCGAAGCGGGCGACCATGTCGTGGGCGACCACGGCCGCCGTTTCCACGATGAGGGGCGTGGTCAGGCGGCCCGGCACCTCGGCGAGCGGGATATGGATGGTGACCGGCACGACGGCGAGCAGCTCGCTCCAGATCATCATGACCGGGCGGACCGGTCCGACGCGGAACGGCCGGGAGAGCTCGCCGAGAAACTCCGTATGGCCCGGATGGGCGAAGCCGGCCGCCGTCAGCACCGACTTGGCGATCGGGCCGGTCACGATGGCCCGCGCGCGGCCGGACCGGATGTGCTCGACGCCCTGGCGGATCGCCTCGATCACCAGCCCGGCCGTGTCGGAGGTCGGCTGGCCGGGACGGTCCGGCGTGCCGTCGGCGACCTCGACCACCGGCAGGCCGAAGGCAAAGCTGTCGGTTGCCTCCTCCGGCAGGCAGGGGATCACCGGGACACCGAGACCGAGCCGCGAGGCTCGTGCCTCCATGAGGCCGGGATCGCCGATGACATAGTAAGGTGGAAGCCGATGGTCGGCGCGCGCGCGCCAGGCCATGAGCGCGATGTCGGGGCCGATGCCCGCAGGCTCCCCCATGGACACGGCGATCGGCTGCATGGTCATCGCCCCCTGACAGTTGCCCGACCCGATCCGGGCGGGCAGGCCGAACCGAAGGGTGTCAGCGGCGCCCGGTCTGGCCGCCGCGCCCCGTGCGGTGCTCGATCACGGCAATCCGGCGCAGGCGCGCCAGATAGTCGGCGGAGATGCGGCGCATCTCCTCGGTCTGGATCTCCTCGCGCACCTGGTTGCGCATCGTTGTGTCGTTGGCGCTGATCTCCGATCGGCCGCACACGGCGATCATCTCGATTCCCTGCTGCGAGCGGCTCGGTGGCGTCAGCTTGCCCACGGCGGTCTGTTCCAGCACCTGACGGAACGCCGGGCTGAGGTCGGCGGCCTGACGACGGAACTGCTCGCGCACGGCGGCATCGGGAATCTGCCTGACCCGATCGAGGTCGGTCGCGCAGCTGGTGAAGCTGTTGCGCAGGGCTGCCGCCTCGGCCATGCGCTGCTGAACCCGCGCGGCCGGGGCAGTCGGCGGCACCAGGAGCACGACCGGTCGCAGCAGATATTCGACGGGGCGGTTCGTGCCGCCCTGGCGGCGGGCGATGGCATCGGCCAGCTGGGTGTCGGTGACGAAGATGGTGCGACCGTAGCGGGCACCCACGATGTTCGACCAGGACAGGTCGGCGCGCAGCTTGCCCTTGTAGACCCGTGGCTCGATGCCCTGGGCACGCAGCACCTGGTCGAAGCCGCGCGGGTCGATGCCGGAGCGCTGGGCGACCTGGGCATAGGCGGCGTTGACCTGGGCTTCGGTGGCGGCGGCACGGAACCGGAGCGCCTCGGAATATTTGATGCGGTCGTCGATCAGATCCTGCAGGGCCTGTTCGCGGCTGTGCGGACGGCCCTCGCGGATCTGCAAGAGGCGCTGGCGCTGGGGAATGTCGAAGGAGGTGATCGGCAGCCCGTTGACGACGACGATGACCTGGCCGTCCTGGCTTTGCGCCGCCGACGGAGCCAGGACCAGCGGCAGGGCGAGGGTGGCGGCAAGGCCGGCCGCCAGGGCCGGGCGGAAGAGCGAACGCAACGCGGTCATGTCGGCGCCTTCCCTTTCTGAAGGTTGGAGGAGCGGGCTCTCCTGCCGCAAGAGCTTGGCGCAATCGCGGCGCCGGCCTCACTGCGAGGGCGGGTTGAACCAGTTGGAGACGTTCTGGGACAGCGACATCTCGCCGATCGTCCGCAGGTTGAAGCGGAACATGAAGCGATGGACGTCGCGGGTGGTGAGTGCGCCGTTCTGCGTGACCACTTCGGCGCCGAAGTCGCGCGAATAGTAGAAGCCGAGCTGCATGGCATCATCGAGATAGTTCAGCCCGACGGTCAGGCCCTCGATCTTGTTGCGCTCGGTGAGCTCGGCGACGTTCGCCGCAGCGAGGTTCTGTCGCAGGAAGGCGAAGCGCGCCGCCCCGTAGATCGTCCAGTGCGTCGCCAGGTTGTAGTGCATGGCCGCGCCGATGCCGCTGCGCGTCACCACATGGCCGAGCAGGGGCTGCGGCGCCATATAGGCGAGGGTGCCGGTGAAGGCGACATTGCCGAAGCGGCCGGTGGCTTCCAGTTCACCGCGCTGGAGCGACAAGGTGCGTTCGTCGAACCGGCCGCGGGCGGACAAGCGGAAATCGCGGTTCCACATGTAGGTGAAGCGGCCGACATAGTCCGACCGCGGCTTGTCGAGACCGGAATTGGCGCCGGCGCTGGCCATGTCGAGCTGGGTGCCGACCAGGGTGGGGTCGCCATAGGTGAACGAGTTGATGCCGAACAGGTGCAGGGACTGGCCGAACATCACGTTCATGACCGCCCCGTAATTGAAGCGGTGGGTGATGTTGAGGCCGTAATTGAGCCGCCCGCCGCCCTCGATCCGGTCCCAGCCGGAGAACTTGTTGACCTGGAACAGGTTGGTGTCGTCGAAGACGAGGCTCTGGGCGTCCTCGTTCGGGATGGAGCCGATATTGGTCTCGTTGGGCCGCGCGATGAACTGCACGACCGGCTCGACCGTGGTCGTGCCGTAGGTGCTCGCGGCGATCCAGGGGTAGCGGTAGGTGATGCCGACGGTCGGCATGAACCGGGTATAGATCCGGTTGTCGTTGGCCAGGTTGGAGAAGGTTCCCAGAACCTGGCTGTTGTCCTTCAGGTGGTGATAGGTGACGTCGCCGCGCACCGAGACGAAGGGCTCCCAGACCTGTCCCATGGCATCGGTGATGCGCCGCCGCCAGGCCAGCTCCGCCGAGGCCCGGCTGTAATTGCCGTCAATGCCATAGACGAGGCAGTTGGCCGGCGTCACCGTTGCCGGAAGCTGGCGATTGCACGTGGTGGCGATCGGATCGAGCGGATTGCGGCGGACGACATCGGCGGCCTCGCGCGTCAGGCTGACCACGCTGGTCCGCCATGACAGCTCGCCGCCGATCACGGAGCGGTCCAGGACGCGGAAATAGTCCAGCGCCGGATGGGCGGTCGGCAGGATCTTGTTGTCGATGTCGGTGGCCGTGATGCCGATGTAGCGTGTCGCCGCCAGGTTGAACCAGCTGCGCGGCCCCTGGCCCCGCAGGAACACCGTCGAATTGGCCTCGGTCTGGTTCGGCAGCAGCAGCGAATAGTCGCGCAGGAAGGCCGTGTCGGACATCAGGTTGATGTCCCAGCCGACCGACCAGCGGTCGGTGACCCTGAACAGGCCGGTCGTGTGCAGGATGCCGCGGAAGTTGCGGTTGCCGACCTCCGGGGTGCCGTCGGCATAGACGAAGGCGCCGGGATCGCGCTGCCAGATGGCGGCGCCGCGCAGGGTGTAGTAGCCGCTCTCGAAGCCGTGGCGCCATTCGAACACCGGCATGAACCCTTGCCGGGCATAGTAGCGCGGCGACAGGAGCAGGTCGTAGTTCGGCTGGATGTTCCAGAAGTAGTTGACCTCGAGGCCGGCGCCCGTGCGGCTCGATCCGGCAATGCCCGGCATCAGGAAGCCCGAGGCCTTGCGGACGGTCGGATCCGGCGCCGTCATGTAGGGCAGATAGGCCAGCGGCAGTCCGAACATCTCGAACTGGCCGTTCTCGATGTAGATGGTCCGCTCCGATTCCTTGTGGATGATCCGCTTGGCCTTGATCTGCCAGGTCGGCGGACGGGTCTGGTCGGCCCGGCAGGAATCGCAGGCCGTATAGACCGCGCGATCGAACACCGTCGTCTCGCCGCCCTCGCGCGTGACATTGGCGGCCCCGATGAAGCGGCGGTCCGGCGTCTCCAGGTTCAGCGAGCGGATGAAGCCGTCGGTGAAGTTCTGGTCGAACTCCAGATCCTGGGCGTGGGCAATGTTGCCGGACGGATCGGTGACGCGGACATTGCCGGTCGCCCGGATGCGGTTGGTGCGGCGGTCATAGGTGACGAGATCCGCCTCGATGGTGCGCCCGTCATAGTAGATCTGGACGCGTCCGCGCGCGGAGACCCGATCCGTGCGTTCGTCATAGACGAGCTGCTCGGCATTGACCTGCATGGCGCTGCGCGTGCGGGTCGTCGTGAAGGTCGCCGCCGGACCGGCCGGCCCGAACAGGCCGGCGGGCGGCGTGCGCCGTACGGCCGGACCGGTGACGATCTGCGTCGGGTCGGGGACGTAGAGGCGCTCGTCGGGCAGGGTGGGCGGAGCGGTCTGGGCGAGGGCCGACGGCACGGCCATCCACGAAGCCGCGATCGCCAGGGCGCTCGCGGACAGCGTCAATGCCGGCCGTGCGATTCGGGCCGTGGAAGCCCGGAGGCGACTGGGTGAAGGAGACATCACCCATCCTCCTGCTTCAGAAGCACCATGAAACCCATCAACGCACCGAGAAATGCAGGCGACCAGGCCGCGAGCACGGGCGGGACGAGGTTCGTCCTGCCCAGGTTCCCGGCAAGTTCGGACCCCACGTAAAGCAAAAATCCGGCGACGACGCCACCCAGAATTGTCCTGCCGAGCCCACCCAGCCGGGCAAAGCGGAGCGTGGCGGCCGCAGCCACCAGGACCATGGCCACCAGCAGCAACGGCCGGGCGAGCAGCAGCTGGAACTGCAACTCGAAGCGGGCGCTGGGCAGGCCGGTGCGGCGGGCAAGCTCGATGAATTGCGGCAGCTCCCAGAACGAGACCTGCTCGGGCATCACGAAGCTCTGCTGCACCTGCGCGGCCGTCAGCTGGGTGGGCAGCACCAGCGTGTCGTGGCTGGTGGCTTCCTGATCGAGTGGGGTGACGCGCGCGCGCCGCAGCAGCCACTGGCCGTCGCCGAGCGTGGCGCTGTCGGCGTCGATCCGCTGACGGAACCGGCCATCATTCTCGAAGACCAGCACCGTGACATGGCTCAGATTGCGCCCGCGCTCGGTGGCCGAGCCCGCATTGATGACTGCCTGGCCGTCGCCGCTGGCCTGACGGATCCAGAAATCGGTGCGCTGGTCGGAGAAGAACACCCGACCGAACAGCTGGGTCTCCAGCCGCAGGCTGCGCTCCCGGAAGTCGGAGGCCACGGGATTGTAGATGGTGGTGGCCGCCACGCCGATCAGCGCCGCAACCACGATGGCGGGGGTGAGGAACTGCCAGGCCGACAGGCCGGCAGCGCGCGCCACCACCAGCTCCAGCTTCCGCGACAGGCCGAGAAAGCACAGCATCGCCCCGACCAGCACCGCGAAGGGCAGGACGATCTCGACAAAGGCCGGAACGCGGTAGAGCGCCAGGAGCGCCACGAGCTGGGTCGGCGAGCGGGAAAAATCCTCGACCCGGCGCAACTGCTCGACGAAATCGACCACCAGCACCAGCGAGAAGGTGCCGAGGAAGGTGCCGCCCACCGCGGCCAGGAACCGGCGCGTCATGTAGCGGGAAAAGGTGGAGACGAGCGTCATGCCCGCCGGCCCTCCGCGAAGCGGTCGGCGAGGCGCTGGCTGATCGTGTCGTTCCAGGTCGAGAGCCGCTGGGCAAGGGCCCGCGGCACCCGCGGGCGCGCCAGGCCGACCGCCATGGCGCCAAAGAAGCCGATCGCCAGGAGGGGCACCGCATAGACCAGCGGCACCGCCCAGGGCTGGCCCGCAACCATGCCCGAGACCGCAAAGCCCAGTCCGCGCACGGCGGCCATGGCGCCGATCGCTCCGAGGATGGCCGCACCCCGACCCTGCCGCGTCGTGCGGGGATGTCCCAACATGGCGAACGCAATACACATCATGGCCAAGGGGTAGAGCGGCGCGGCGAAACGGTCGTGCAGCTCCTGCCGGAACCGTCCCGCCCACCGCGCCGTCATCGGATCGGCAGGGTTCGGGTTCAGCAATTCCCAAGTGTGCCGTTCCGAAGGTCTATAAATGGTTTCTGCCGCCTGGCCGAGCTGGGACAGATCGAAGGCGTAACGGTCGAAGACGACGATGGAGGTCGTGCCGTCGCGCCGCTCGCGCCGCTGCAGATTGCCGTTCTCGAGCACGAAGAAGGTGCCCTGGGGCTGCTCTGAGATCACCCCGCGCTCGGCGATATAGGTCATGTGAACCTGCGGGTCGCGGGTGTCGGAGACCACGATGCCGAGCAGCACGCCACCGGGCGCGCGGTCGCGGATATGGAAGGTGAGGCCAGGCGTGGCCTGGGTGAACTGGCCCGGCCTGACGATGGCCGTCAGCATGTTCGCCTGGACCTGGGTCAGCAGCTGGCGGAAGTAGCGGATCGAGGAGGGCGTCACATAGAGCGACAGGGCCGCCACGGCGGTCGAGACCATGAGCGTCAGGATCAGGAGCGGGCGCGCCACGCGCGCCGGCGAAACGCCGGCCGCCGACATGACGATCAGCTCGGAGTCGCCATTGAGCTTGTTGAGGACCTGCACGATGGCGATGAACAGGGCGATCGGCGCGATCAGCAGCACCAGAACCGGGATGCCCAGGCTCGTCATCAGGAAGAACAGGGCGATGGTCTGGCCGCTGTTGGTAACGATATCCAGCTGGCGCAGAACCTGCGTGATCCAGACCACGAGAGTCAGGACGAACAGGCCGCCGGCAAAGGCGATCGCCGCCTGGCGGAAGATGTAGCGCTCGAGCGATCCCACGTGCTGTCCCGACGGCCGAGCCCGGACCGGGCATCGCCAGGCCCCAAGGGTTAAGGTCGGAAAGCGGCAATCGCAAGACCGGACGCCGACCGATGCCTCCCGCCATGGCCGGCATCGCGCTAGTGTGTCGGCAAGCCATCCGGCTGATTCCCCGAGGCACCCAGCGACCGATCATGCCCGACACCCTCAAGATCGCCTTCGAACCCCTGTCCGCGGCGGCCTGCGACCAGGCCGTGATCCTGGTCGGGCCGGATCTGACGCTGCCCGGCACCGCTGCTGCGATCGTCGAGCCCCAGCCGGACCTGATCACGCGCGCGGCAGCCGCCGACGGCTTCAAGGGCAAGTCCGGCTCCTTCCTTGACCTGCTGGCTCCGCAGGGCCTCGTCGTCTCGCGGCTGATCGCGGCCGGGACCGGCAAGATCGAGGACTGGAAGGAGCTCGACGTGCTGCGGCTCGGCGGTGCCATCTGCGGCCGGCTGCCGGATGCGGTGCTGTCGGCAACGGTCCTGTGCGAGACGGCGCGGGGCCCGCTGACGGCCGATCAGGCCGCTGACCTGGCGCTCGGTTTCCGCCTGCGGTTCTATGCCTTCGAGCGGTACAAGACCAAGCGCAACGACGGCGATGCGGGTCCGAAGCGGCGGACCGTGACCTTCCGCGTGGCCGATCCGAAGGGCGCCCGCAAGGCGTTCAGGGCCCGCGAGGCGGTGGCCGACGGCGTCGATCTGGCGCGCGATCTCGTCAACGAGCCGCCGAACGTGCTCTCGCCGCCCGAGTTCGCCCGCCGCGCCGGGGCCCTCGCGAAGCTCGGGGTGGAGGTGGAGGTGCTCGGCGAGCGCGAGCTGAAGAAGCTCGGCATGGGCGCCCTGCTGGCGGTCGGACAGGGGTCGCGCAAGGACAGCCAGGTGGTGGTGATGCGCTGGGACGGCGGTCGCGATGGCGAGGCTCCGGCCGTGTTCATCGGCAAAGGCGTCTGCTTCGACACCGGCGGCATTTCCATCAAGCCGGGCGAGGGCATGCAGGACATGAAGGGCGACATGGGCGGGGCGGCCGCCGTCACGGGCCTGATGCATGCGCTGGCCGCCCGCAAGGCGAAGGTCAATGCCATCGGCCTGATCGGCCTCGTCGAGAACATGCCGGACGGCAATGCCTACCGGCCCGGCGACATCCTCACCTCCATGTCCGGTCAGACCATCGAGATCATCAACACCGATGCGGAAGGCCGGCTCGTGCTCGCCGACCTGCTCTGGTATGCCAAGGAGACGTTCAAGCCACGCTTCATGGTCAATCTGGCCACCCTGACCGGCGCGATCATGGTGGCGCTCGGACAGGAGCATGCCGGCCTGTTCTCCAACAACGACAAGCTGGCCGCTGACCTGACCGCGGCAGGCCTTGCCACCGGCGAGCGCGTCTGGCGCATGCCGCTGGCGGCCGAGTATGACAAGCTCATGGACAGCCAGTTTGCCGACATGAAGAATGCCGGCGGCCGCCATGCCGGGGCGATCACCGCCGCCCAGTTCCTGCAGCGCTTCGTCGGCGAGACGAGCTGGGCCCATCTGGACATTGCCGGCACGGCCATGAACTCGCCAAAGACCGACCTCAACCGCTCCTGGGGCTCGGGCTGGGGCGTGCGCCTGCTCGACCGGCTGGTGAGCGAGACCTGCGAGGGCTAAACCGCCAGACCATGGGTGCCATGACCGATCGTCGGACGTCGTGACCGAAGTCCTCTTCTACCATCTGGACCGGCAGCCGCTGGAGCGCGTGCTGCCGGTGCTGCTCGAGAAGTCGGTGGAGCGGGGCTGGAGGGTGGTGGTGGAAGCCGCGACGGCGGAGCGGGTGGAGGCCCTGGACAATCTCCTGTGGACCTATGCGGACGACAGCTTCCTGCCGCATGGCACCGACCGCGAGCCCGATGCCGAACGCCAGCCGGTGCTGCTGACCAGCGGACCGGCACGCGCCAATGGCGCCACCGTGCGCTTCCTCGTCGATGGCGCGGGGTTCCCCGACGATCTGGCATCCTATCAGCGCATCGTCGTGCTGTTCGACGGCCACGATCCGGACGCGGTCGAGGGCGCCCGCGCCCAGTGGAAGGCGGCGCGCGCGGCCGGCCATGCCTGCACCTACTGGCAGCAGGGCGAGACCGGCCGCTGGGAGCGCAAGGCGTGAGCGAGCCGGCCGGTCGTCCGGCGCCCAGCGGCTTCATCGACGCCACGGCGCGGGCCGAGTTCGCCCGCATCGGGCTGGCCATCTTCCTGACAGCCATGACCAACCAGCAGGCGGTGCTGCTGGCCGTGGTCTGGCAGGATGCCGGCTTCGCCCATGCCGATATCGGCTTCCTGATCGCGGTCTATGGCGTGCCGCTGGTGCTGATGAGCCTGTTCTCCGGCGAGGTCGCCAATCGCATCGGTCTCCTGCCGACGGTGCGGCTGGGCGCGGCCCTGGTGGTTGTCGGCCATGCAAGCCTGTTCCTGACTCACGAGAGCTTTGCCGGATCCTTCGTCTCGCGGCTGGCGCAGGGAATTGGTTTTGCGCTGTTTCACGCACCCGTCATGAGCTATGGCACGACCCGCA
The DNA here is from genome assembly GCA_046295035.1 of Phreatobacter sp. Taxonomy (GTDB): domain Bacteria; phylum Pseudomonadota; class Alphaproteobacteria; order Rhizobiales; family Phreatobacteraceae; genus Phreatobacter. The sequence goes on along the minus strand of JBKBOA010000008.1, from coordinate 53,370 downwards.
TCACGCAGCAGCGCTTTGTCCAGCTGTTCGGCATCCTGTCGGCCATGGCGCCCCTGCCCTATGCCTTCGGGCCGATCCTCGCCGAATGGCTCTATCACGGCTTCGGCCCGCGCCAGTTCTTCCTCCTGGGCACGATTCCGGGTCTTCTGGCGCTGCCACTCCTGTTCACCGTCCGGCCCGGCGAGAAGGCGGAACCGCCGGTCGGCGGCCTGACCGGCCTTGTCACATCGCGGCGCATCGTCATGCCGATGCTCGCTGCCATCGTCTATGGCTGCACCTTCGGCTTCATCGCCGCCTACATGGCACCCGTGATGCTGGAGCGCGGGCTGACCGTCGGCGCCTTCTTCACGGCCTTCACGGCCTCGATCTTCGCTGTGCGCCTCGGGCTCCTGGGACTGGTGGAAAACATCGACCGGCGGCTCGTGGTGGCCGGCGGGGCGGCGGCGCTGGCGACCGGCATCAGCCTGGCCGCCCTGGCCACCACCATGCCCATGGTGATCGCCGCCGGCCTCGTGTTCGGCCTTGGCCATTCCATCGGCTTTCCGGTCATCTCGGCCTGGGTCTGCGACGGCACGCCACCCGAACAGCGCGCCACGCCGCTGGCCCTGTTCAATGCCACCTTCTTCGCGGCCATCACCTTCGTGGCCCTGCCGGCGAGCGTCGCGATCGGCCGTTTCGGCTACGTGCCGGTCATGGTCGGCATTGCCACCCTCGGTCTTGCGCTGGCGGTGCTGATGATCGCGGCCTGGTCGCGCCGCTTCCGGCGTCCCTGAAGCGGGTCATTCCCCAGAGGGAAAATGGCAATTGGCTTATGGGCAGTCTGCTGACAGGCTGCTGCCACAACGCTGTCAGCAGCCCTGCGCGACAAGGGTCGCGGGCACGGATGCGCCAGCGTCCGACGATTGACGGGACGAAAGCATGCGACCCTCCGACAGGCTGTTCCAGATCATCCAGATTCTCCGCCGCTCGCGCCGGCCGCTGACGGCGGAAGCCATTGCCAGCGAGCTGGAAACCTCCAAGCGCACGGTCTATCGCGACATTTCCGCGCTGGTCGGCCAGCGCGTGCCGATCCGTGGCGAGGCTGGCCTCGGTTATGTCCTGGACGGCGGGTTCGACCTGCCGCCGCTCATGCTCAACGCCGAGGAGATGGAGGCGGCCGTGCTCGGGGCACGGTGGGTGGAATCGCGCGCCGATCCGGCGCTGGCGCGGGCGGCCAGCGACCTGATCGGCAAGCTGGCGGCCATCGTGCCGGAACATCTGCGCGATCTCGCTTTCGACCCGGCCTCCCGGATGGCGCCGGCCTGGGAACAGGCGCCCGACCTCATCGACCTCGCCCGCGTGCGCAAGTGGATCCACGAGGGCCGCAAGATCGGCCTGAGCTACCGGGACGAGCAGGGACGGGAGAGCCAGCGGGTGATCTGGCCGGTGGTCGTCGGCTATTACGACTGCGTCCGGCATCTGATCGCCTGGTGCGAGTTGCGCAAGGATTTCCGCTCCTTCCGCACCGACCGGATTCTCGCGGCAGAGTTCCTGGACGTCCGCTATCCGGAACGGCCTGGCGTCCTGCGCGCGCGCTGGCAGCGCACGCTCCAGGAAGCCTAGGCGATCGCCTCGAGCTCGCTGCTGAGCTCCAGCCAGGTCTCCTCGGCGGCGGCGAGCTGCGCCTCGCGCGCGGCGCGGGTCTTCAGCGCCTCGGCGGCATTGGCCGCATGGGCCTCGAAATAGCCCGGCTGCGACAGGATGCGGTCGATGCGGGCGATGTCCGCCTTGAGCCGCTCCATGAGCGCCTCGGTCTCGGCGATGCGGCGGGCAAGCGCCCTGGCGCCGGCGCGCGCGGGGGCGGGAGCGGTCGTGCCCGCGGCGGGCGTTGCCGGGCGCAGGTTGCGCGCGGGCGTGTCCTCGCCAGCCAGCACCATCCGGCGGTAGTCGTCGAGATCGCCGTCATAGGGCTGCACCGATCCCCCGGCGACCAGCCAGAGCCGGTCGACGGTCGCCTCCAGAAGATGGCGGTCGTGTGAGACGATGATGACCGCGCCCGAATAGGCATTGAGCGCGTCCACCAGGGCCGCACGGCTGTCGATGTCCAGATGGTTGGTGGGTTCGTCGAGGATCAGCAGATTCGGTCCCTCGAAGACGGCAAGGGCGAACAGCAGGCGCGCCTTCTCGCCGCCCGACAGCGAGGCAACGAGCGTGTCGCCGCGTTCGCCCGAGAAGCCCGCGCGCGCGCAGGCCGCCCGCACCTTCGCCTCCGGGTCGGCTGGCATCAGCCGGCGCAGGTGCTGGTAGACCGTCTCGGTCGGTCGGAGCTCGTCCAGCTGATGCTGGGCGAAATAGGCGATGCCGAGCTTGTCGGCCCGCACGATCCGCCCGGCCATGGGCTTCAGCCGGTCCGAGATCAGCTTCAGGAAGGTCGACTTGCCGTTGCCGTTCGCACCCAGGAGGCCGATCCGGTCATCGTCGTCGATCCTCAGCGACAGCCGCGAGAGCACCGGGTGCCCGTCCGCATAGCCGACTGCCGCGCCTTCCATGGCGATGATCGGGGGCGAGGCCTTGCGTTTCGGCTCAGGGATGAGGAAGGGCGGCACGTCGGTCTCGACGATGGCCGTGACCGTCTCCATCTTCTCCAGCATCTTCAGGCGCGACTGGGCCTGACGGGCCTTGGAGGCCTTGGCGCGGAAACGGTCGACGAAGGATTGCAGGTGCGCGCGCCGTTCCTCCTGCTTGCGCGCCGCCCGCTCGCGCACCGCCATCTCGATGGCGCGCGAGGCGGCAAACGTGGTGTAGTTGCCGCGCCACAGCGTCAGTTTCCGCTGATCGAGATGCAGGATGTGGTCAACCGAGGAATCCAGCAGGTCGCGGTCGTGGCTGATCAGCAGGATGCTGTGCGGATAGCGGGCAAGATAGTCCTGCAGCCAGAGGGTGCCCTCCAGGTCGAGATAGTTGGTCGGCTCGTCGAGCAGGAGGAGATCGGGCTCGGCGAACAGGACGGCTGCGAGCGCCACGCGCATGCGCCAGCCGCCGGAGAAGTCGGAGCAGGGGCGGCTCTGGGCCGTGGCATCGAAGCCGAGGCCGGCGAGGATCGACGCTGCCCGGGCAGGGGCCGAATGGGCATCGATATCGACCAGCCGGGTCTGGATCTCGGCGATCCGGTGCGGGTCAGTCGCCGTCTCCGCCTCGGCCAGCAGACGGGCCCGTTCCGAATCCGCCTTCAGAACGAAGTCAACGAGCCTCTCGGGGCCGCCCGGCGCCTCCTGCGCCACGCCGCCGATGCGGGTGCGGGCGGGAAGGCGGATGTCGCCTTCGTCGGCGTGCCATTGCCCCTGGATCACCCTGAACAGCGTGGTCTTGCCGGTGCCGTTGCGGCCGAGAAACCCGACGCGCGCTTTCGGCGGCAGCGACACGCTAGCCTTGTCGATCAGCACGCGCCCGGCGACGCGCACGGTCAGATCGGTGATCTGGAGCATGCGGCGCCTTTTGGCCGAGGACGGCCGGCAGCGCAAGACAGCCCGCTGCCGAGCCCCGGTCTTGGTCCGATGGGGCAGACCGGATGTGGCCGTATCCTGATCGGCTTGGGGCTCTGTCTGATCCGGTCGTGAACGGATCGGACACGAGGATCCTGCTCGGGCGTGGGTCTCCAACGGAATTTCTCGCCGCGTTCATCGGAACGGTGGCGCTTGTCATCATCGGCCGCGGCGTGGTGACGCTCGGTGGCCACGGTGCCGTGTTCGGCAGCACGCAGCCCTTTCCCGCCCTCGCCAGGCTGCCGATCGCCTTCGCCTTCGGCCTTGTCATCGTCGCCATGGCCTGTGGCATCGGACCGGTCTTGGGCCGGCCACGTCAATCCGGCGGTCACCGTCGGTGTCTGGATGGCCGGCAGGATGCCCGGCTCGAAGGTTCCCGGCTGTATCGCCGTGCAGGTGTTCGGCGCCATCGCCGGCGGGGCGATCTCTTCCTCATCGTGCCGACGCTCGCGGCCGTGGCCCCCGGCGCGCTGTTCAAGGCAAAAGTCCTGGACGCCTGACGCCTCGGAGCGGGAAGACCCGCCATCCCGGTGCCGGAATGGCGGGTCTCGCAACCGCACGGGCCTGCTGGGTGGGGGCGCTGGTCGCCCGCGCGACTACCCGCAAGCTCAGCGGCAGATGCGCACGCGGCGCGGCTCGGGGCCCCAGGGCGTATCGACCCAGCGGCGCTCGATCCAGCAGGTCGGCGCGACCGGATAGGGACGATAGTAGCCGTAATAGGGGCGGTAGGGGCGATAGGGCCGGTAGTAGCCGTCATCGGGCCGATAGGGCCGGTGCCAGCCGGGACCGTAACCATACTGAACGGCGAGCGGGGCCGGACCGATGCCAATGCCGATCGACACCTGGGCATCGGCCCTGGAGGGCGTCAGGGCCGTGGCGCCGAGCGCGGCCAGGCCGGCCAGAGCGGGAAGAAGGAACTTGCGCATCCGACAGTCTCCAGTCGCCACGGCCATCTCTGTCCGGCCGTCATGGTCTGATCATCGCTGCAGGGCGCTGAACCCGTTCTGAGCCCGTGCTTCATCGCCGGTTCATGGAAATGCGGCAGGCCGCGGGCAGGGCGCTCCGACGCGGCGGGGGGGCACCGTTGCGGCGCCTGTGGTGCGCTGCTAGAAGCGCGCCACCTCAACCCTGCGAAAACCTCTCAAGGGACCCGTCAGAATGGCCATCGAGCGTACCTTCTCCATCATCAAGCCGGATGCCACCCGGCGGAACATCACCGGCGCCATCAACGCCATGATCGAGGAGGCGGGCCTACAGATCGTCGCGCAGAAGCGCGTGCGCATGTCGTTGCCCGAGGCGCGCCGCTTCTACGCCGTCCACAAGGAGCGGCCGTTCTTCGGCGAACTCGTCGATTTCATGGTATCCGCGCCGGTGGTCGTGCAGGTGCTGGAAGGCGAGAATGCGGTGGCCCGCTATCGCGAGGTGATGGGCGCCACCAATCCCGCCCAGGCGGCCGAGGGCACCATCCGCAAGAAATTCGCCCTGTCGGTCGGCGAGAACTCGGTGCACGGCTCGGATTCGGTCGAGAATGCCAGGATCGAGATCGCCCAGTTCTTCTCCGAGAACGAGATCCTTCCGGCCTGAGCGATCCGCGCAGGCACCATGCAGGAAGGCGGGCTCAGGCCCGCCTTTTTCGTGGGCCCGACTGTGCATAGACTGGAACCGGTCCAGTTCCCCGGAGCCTGCCCGTGAACGCCCCGCTGAAGATCGAGCGTCTGAAATCGACCTGCCCGCACGACTGCCCCTCGGCCTGCTCGCTGGAGGTGGAAGTGATCGAGGGCAAGACCATCGGGCGGGTTCATGGCGACCCGCAGCAGAGCTATACCGCCGGGGTCGTCTGCGCCAAGGTGGCGCGCTATGCCGAGCGCATCCACCATCCGGACCGTGTGCTCTACCCGCTGATCCGCAAGGGGCCGAAGGGCTCTGGGCAGTTCCAGCGCATTTCCTGGGACGAGGCCATGGCGATGACGGCCGAGAAGTTCCTGGAGGCCGAACGCCGCCACGGGAGCGAGGCGGTCTGGCCCTACTACTATGCCGGCACCATGGGCTTCGTGCAGCGCGACGGCATCAACCGCCTGCGCCATGTGAAGAAATATTCCGGTTTCTTCTCCACCATCTGCACCAACATGGCCTGGTCCGGCTTCATCGCCGGCACGGGCCGGCTCGCCGGCGTCGATCCGCGCGAGATGGCCAAGTCCGATGTGGTGGTGATCTGGGGCACCAATCCGGTGTCCACCCAGGTCAATGTCATGACCCATGCCATGCGGGCGCGCAAGGAGCGGGGCGCCAAGATCGTCGTCATCGATATCTACCGGACCGATACGGTGAAGCAGGCCGATCTTGGCCTGGTGCTGAAGCCCGGGACCGATGGGGCGCTGGCCTGCGGCGTCATGCACGTGCTGTTCCGCGATGGCTATGCGGATCGAGAATATCTCAAGGAATACACAGATGTGCCGGACGAACTTGAAGCACATCTTCAAGAGCGGACACCGGCCTGGGCGGCGGCCATCACCGGCCTCAGCGTGGCGGAGATCGAGGCCTTCGCCAAGCTCGTCGGCGAGAACCGCAGAACCTTCTTCCGCCTCGGCTATGGCTTCGGCCGGCAGCGCAATGGCGCGACCAACATGCATGCCGCCTCGTGCATCCCGGCCGTGACGGGCGCCTGGAAATACGAGGGCGGCGGCGCCTTCCACAACAACGGCGCGATCTATCACTGGCGCAAGTCGCTCATCGAAGGGCTGGACGCGAAGGATCCGGCGGTGCGGGTGCTTGACCAGTCGCGGATCGGCGCCATCCTGACCGGCGAGAGGGCCGCTCTCGCCCGCCCCGACGGCTCCGACGGGCCGCCGGTCATGGCCATGATCATCCAGAACACCAATCCGGTGAATGTGGCGCCCGACCAGACGAAGGTCGTCGCCGGCTTTGCCCGAGAGGATCTGTTCACGGTGGTCCACGAGCAGTTCATGACCGACACCGCCAGGATGGCTGACCTGGTGCTGCCGGCGACCATGTTCCTGGAGCATGACGACCTGTATCAGGGCGGCGGGCACCAGCACATCATGCTCGGGCTGAAACTGGTGGATGCGCCGGGCGAGTGCCGCTCCAATCACGAGGTCATCTGCGACCTGGCGGCGCGCGTCGGCGCCGATCATCCGGGCTTTGCCATGAGCCCGCGCGAGATCATCGACTGGACGCTGCGAAACTCCGGCTGGGGCACGTTCGCGGAGCTGGAGCGGACCAATTTCCGCGACGTCCAGCCGAAGTTCGAGGAGGCGCACTACCTCAAGGGCTTCGCCTATGGCGACCGCAAGTTCCGCTTCAAGCCGGACTGGCCGAACGTGCCCTTCGCCAATATCGGCACGCTCGGCCCCGTGGAGAGCATGCCGGGGCTGCCGGACCACTGGGCGGTCACCGAAGAGCCCGACGCGGCTTTCCCGTTCAAGCTCGCCACCTCGCCGGCGCGCAGCTATCTCAATTCCTCTTTCGCCGAGACGCCATCCTCGCGCAAGCGCGAGGGCCGGCCGGAGGTGATGATCCATCCGGCCGATGCGGCGCGGCTCGGCATTGCCGCGGGGGCGCGCGTGGAGGTCGGCTCGCCGCGCGGCACGGTCATCCTGCACGCCAGGGTCACCGACCAGACGCGGCCGGGCACGCTGATCGCCGAGGGGCTTTGGGCCAATTGCGACCATGAGGGCGGGCGCGGCATCAACACGCTGACCGGGGCCGATCCGGTCGCGCCCTTCGGCGGCGCCGCCTTCCACGACAACAAGGCGTGGATCCGGGCGGCGTAGCCGCGCTCACACCAGCCGGTAGTCGGTGGCGATCATGCGCAGCGCCGCCGGATAGATGCGGTGCTCGGCCTCGAGCACACGCCGTCCGAGGCTTTCCACCGTGTCCCCCGGCAGGACCGGCACCTCCTCCTGAAGGATGATCGGGCCCTCGTCGAGGCCGGGGGTGACGAAATGGACGGTGGCGCCATGGACCGTCGCCCCGTCGGCAAGCGCGCGCGCATGGGTGTCGAGCCCCTTGTAGGCGGGCAGCAGGGCCGGGTGGATGTTGATCATCCGCCCCTCCCAGCGCGTGACCAGCCAGGGGGTGAGGATGCGCATGAAGCCGGCAAGGCAGACGATGTCGATCCGGTGCGCCTCGAGCTCCGCCTGGACGGCCTTCTCGAAGGCCTCCCGATCCCGGCCAAAGCGGCGATGGTCGATGGTGGCGGTGGCAATGCCGCTCGCCTCGGCCAGGGCGAGCCCGCCGGCGCCGGGCACATTGGACAGGACGAGCGCGATCTCGGCCGGATAGTCGGGCGCCTTCGCCGCCTCGATCAGCGCGGCCATGTTGGAGCCCCGCCCCGAGATCAGCACGGCGACGCGCTTGCGGCTCACAGCCCGAGTGCCCCGGTGAAGGTCACGCGCGACTCGCCCGCGGCCGGCAGGATGGTGCCGAGCCTCACCGCGGTCTCGCCGGCTTCGGCGAAGGCGGCACGCACGCGCTCCGCCTCGGCGGGCGCCACCACCGCGACCATGCCGATGCCGCAGTTGAAGGTGCGGACCATCTCGGCCTGATCGAGATCGCCCACGCGGGCCAGCCAGCCGAAGACCTTCGGCACCGGCACGGCGCCGAGATCGATGTGCGCGCCGAGGCCCTCCGGCAGCACGCGCGGGATGTTGTCGACGAAGCCGCCGCCGGTGATGTGGGCGAGCGCCTTGATGGCGCCGGTGCCCCGATGGGCGGCGAGCACGCTGCGGACATAGATGCGGGTAGGCTCCAGCAGCGCCTCGCCGAGGCTGCGGGACGCATCGAAGGGCGCCGGCGCGTCCCAGCCGAGCCCTGCGACCTGGACGATCTTGCGGATCAGGGAATAGCCGTTCGAATGGGCGCCCGAGGAGGCCAGCCCGAGCACGACATCGCCCTCGGCCACGTCCGCGCGCGGCAGCAGCGTGCCGCGTTCGGCCGCCCCGACCGCAAAGCCGGCGAGGTCATAGTCGCCGGCCGCGTAGAGGCCGGGCATCTCCGCCGTCTCGCCGCCGATCAGCGCACAGCCAGCCTGCCGGCAGCCGGCGGCAATCCCGAGCACGACCTCGGCGGCCGCCTCCGGCGCCAGCTTGCCGGTGGCGAAATAGTCGAGGAAGAACAACGGTTCGGCGCCCTGCACCACGAGGTCGTTGACGCACATGGCGACGAGGTCGATGCCGATCGTGCCGTGCCGGCCAGTCTCGATGGCAATCTTGATCTTGGTCCCGACCCCGTCATTGGCCGCAACCAGCACGGGATCCCTGAAACCTGCCGCCTTCAGGTCGAACAGGCCGCCGAATCCGCCGATCTCGGCATCGGCGCCGGGCCGGGCAGTCGCCCGCACCATCGGCCGGATCATCTCGACCAGCCGGTTGCCGGCATCGATATCGACGCCCGCCTGCGCATAGGTCAGGCCGTTCTTGGGTGTATCGCTCACGTCGCGCCTCTTTCGATGGCCGGCTTAGCCCCTGTCGCCCGCCACCGCAACGGTCCGGCACATCATGTGGCGTCTTTTCCCGGCATGCAGGGCATCTTCTCCGCCGCGGGCGGCTTCCCCCGCCGGCGCCACTGTCACAAGGTTGACGCTGGACGCGGCACATCGCATGAGCGCGGCAGAGGGGGCAGCCATGACCAAAGCCATCACCGACGATCTGAAGTCCGGGGCGCTCGTCTATCACCGCTATCCCAAGCCCGGGAAGCTGGAGATCCAGGCCACCAAGCCGCTCGGCAACCAGCGTGACCTGGCGCTCGCCTATTCGCCGGGCGTGGCTGCGGCCTGCGAGGCCATCGTGGCCGATCCGGCCCAGGCGGCCCAGCTGACGGCGCGGGCCAATCTCGTGGCCGTCGTCTCCAACGGTACGGCCGTCCTCGGCCTCGGTGACATCGGTCCGCTCGCCGGCAAGCCGGTCATGGAGGGCAAGGCGGTCCTTTTCAAGAAGTTCGCCGGCATCGATGTTTTCGACATCGAGATCGACGCCCGCGAGGTCGACCGCATCGTGGACGTGGTGGCGGCGTTGGAGCCGACCTTCGGCGGCATCAACCTGGAGGACATCAAGGCGCCCGAATGCTTCGAGGTGGAGCGGCGCCTGCGCGAGCGCATGGGCATTCCGGTGTTCCATGACGACCAGCACGGCACGGCGATCATCGTCGGCGCCGCCGTCACCAATGCGCTCGACCTTGCGGCCAAGGATATCGGCACGGTCAAGATCGTTGCCTCCGGCGCGGGAGCGGCGGCCATTGCCTGCCTCAATCTGCTGGTCGAACTGGGGGCCTGCCCCGACAACATCTGGGTCTCCGACATCGAGGGCGTCGTCTACAAGGGGCGCGAGACCCTCATGGACCCCTACAAGGCCGTCTATGCGAAGGACACGCCGGCCCGCACGCTTGCCGAGATCATCGAGGGCGCCGACATCTTCCTCGGTCTGTCGGCCGCCGGTGTCCTGAAGCCCGACATGGTCGCGCGCATGGCGCCAAGGCCGCTGATCATGGCCCTGGCCAATCCCAATCCCGAGATCATGCCCGAGGAGGTGCGGCAGGTGCGCACCGATGCCATGATCTGCACGGGCCGCTCCGACTACCCGAACCAGGTCAACAATGTCCTGTGCTTTCCCTACATCTTCCGCGGGGCGCTGGATTGCGGGGCCACCGCCATCAACGAGGCGATGAAGCTGGCGGCCGTCAGGGCCATCGCGGCGCTGGCGCGCGAGGCGCCGTCCGACGTGGTGGCGCGGGCCTATGGCGGCGAGGTCGGCACGTTCGGTGCCGGAACGCTGATTCCCTCACCCTTCGATCCGCGCCTCATCCTGCGGATCGCGCCGGCGGTCGCCCGCGCCGCCATGGAGACCGGGGTCGCCACCCGGCCGATTGCCGATTTCGCCGCCTACGAGGCCGAGCTGTCGCGTTTCGTGTTCCGCTCGGGCCTGCTCATGAAGCCCGTCTTCGACAAGGCCCGGCAGTCGCCTCGGCGCGTCATCTATGCCGAGGGCGAGGACGAGCGGATCCTGCGCGCCGCCCAGGTCGTGGTGGAGGAGGGGCTGGCCTTCCCGGTGCTGATCGGCCGGCCGTCGGTGGTCGAGCAGCGGCTGGAACGGTTCGGCCTGTCGATCCGCCGCGACAAGGATTTTGCCCTGATCGACCCGCAATCGGATCCGCGCTACCGGGACTATGTCGCGACCTATCACGACCGGGTCGGCCGGCGCGGCGTCTCGGCAGATGCCGCGCGCACGATCATGCGCACGGCCACCTCGGCGATCGCCGCGGTCGCGCTGGAGCGCGGCGACGTGGATGCGATGATCTGCGGGGTGGAGGGGCGTTTCAACACGCATCTGCGCCATATCCGGCAGGTGATCGGCCTGAAGAAGGGGGCTGACGGCCTGGCGGCCCTGTCGCTGCTCATCACCTCCAAGGGCCCCCTGTTCATTGCCGATACCCATGTCACGCCCGACCCGTCGGCCGAGCAGCTGGCGGACATGGCCTGCACGGCCGCCGAGCATGTGCGCCGGTTCGGGCTCGAACCGAAGATCGCGCTGGTGTCGCACTCCGATTTCGGCAGCTACGACGATGCCGAGGCCGCCAAGATGCAGGAGGCGCTGAAGCTGATCTGGGAGCGGGCTCCCGAACTCGAGATCGACGGGGAAATGCACGCCGACACGGCGCTGCTTCCGGAACTGCGCGAGCGCATCCTGCCGCAATCGCGGCTGAAGGGCATGGCCAACGTGCTGATCATGCCCAATCTGTCGGCCGCCAATATCGCCTTCCAGGTCATCAAGGTTCTGGCCGACGCCCTGCCGGTCGGCCCCATCCTGGTCGGGCCGGCCCGTCCGGCCCATATCCTGACCTCGTCGGTCACGGCGCGCGGTGTCGTCAACATGACGGCGCTTGCCGTTGTGGAAGCGCAGGGGGCCGCGCGGAATGACCCAGCGTCAGTCAAGAGACCATTAAGGTCGCCCGCCTAAACTATTGAAGTTCATGCGCGATCAGGCTGGCAGGCATCCCGGTGCGCATCCTTCGGTGGGGCGAATGTGAGCGGCGGCTCTGGGACGAGGAAGCTGGAACTGATCCTGGCTGCGGTCACGCTGATCGGGATCCCGTTCGCGGCCTACTCCGCCGCGGAGGCCTATGTCCGGCACAAGCTTCAAGTCTATCTCGACACCATGGCGCAGAGCGTGCTCGAGCGCATCGACGGCGCGGTGGACCGGGCGCTCGTCAGCCTGCATGACGCCGAGGCCCGCAACGTCGAGGATTGCTCGCCGGCGAACCGCGAGGCGCTGCGCGTATTGGTGTTCGAGTCGCCGGTCCTGAAGGAACTGGCCGTGCTGGGCCCGGACGGTTCGGTCCGGTGCAACAATATCGGCTCGCTGGTGCAGATCACCCCGGCCTCGACACCCTTTGCCACGCGCAATCCCCGGGTCACGCTGTCCGTGGTCGTCACGCGCGGTTCGCACGGCCGGGCCCTGCGGGTCGTGTGGGGTCCGGACAACAGCGCACGCTACGGCGGTCTCGTCTCCGTCGGCCTGTTCGTTCCCCATCACGTGATCCAGCACAGCAATGTGGGACTGGGTATCGATATCGAGGTCGTGCCCGGCGGACGCCTCGTCTCGGTGCGGGGGGCGGGCGCGATCGAGGGATCGGGCGAGTTCCACTCCGTGGCCCAGTCGCCCAATTATCCGATCCGGGTGGTGGCAACGGCTTCGGTCGGGGCCTGGCGTCTGGAACACCGCAGCCTCGTCTGGCTTGCGCTCGGGGCCGGGGTGCTGGTCGCGGCCATGATGGCCGCCCTGCTGATGATGGTTCGACAGCGGCGCGACCCGATGGCGGACATGCACCGGGCGCTGGCCAATGGCGAGTTCATCCCCCACTACCAGCCCATCCTCGACATCGACACCGGCCGCATCGTCGGCTGCGAGGTGCTCGTGCGCTGGCGCAAGCCCGACGGCACCATGATTCCGCCCGGTGCCTTCATCGGCGAGGCGGAGCGGTCCGGCTTCATCTTCCCGTTGACACTGGACCTGATGCGCCAGGCAGCGGCCGAGATCGGGCCGCTCTATGCCAGTCGGCCGCACCTGAAATGCGGGTTCAATCTCTGTGCCGCCCATTTCCTCGACGAGTCCATCGTCGAGGATGTTGTCAATGTCCTGGCCGGCACCGAGCTGAATCTCCATCAGGTGGTGCTGGAGGTCACCGAGCGCGATCCGTTGCCGGACATGGATCTGGCGCGCGCCATCATCGCGCGGTTCCAGGACCTGGGCGTGCGGGTTGCCCTGGACGATGTCGGCACGGGCCATGGCGGCATGAGCTATCTGCTCAAGCTGCGGGTCGACATCATGAAGATCGACAAGCTGTTCATCGACGCCATCGGCTCCGAGCGCCAGTCGACGGCCATCGTCGACAGCCTGATCGATCTGGCGGCCCATCTCAATCTCGATGTGGTGGCCGAGGGTGTGGAGACCTTCGACCAGGTCGAGGCGCTGCGCCGCAGGGGCGTGAGAAGTGCCCAGGGCTATGTCTTTGCGCCGCCCCTGCCGGGCTCGTCCTTCGTGCAGCTTGTCGAGGCGATGGAGCCGGCGCCGAGCGCGGCACGCCAGACCCGAAAGATGGCGCTCCGGGGTTAGGCCCCGTCAGTTGGGCCGGCCGCGCCGGAGGTCGGCCTCGATCCGCAGTGCGGCACTCGCGCCCAGGCGCGCGCGATAGACCTGAACATTCTCCATCACGCGCTGGACGTAGTTGCGCGTCTCGGAGAAGGGGATCTGCTCGACCCAGTCGACCACATCGACGGCGGGATCGCGGGGGTCGCCGAAGCGCTGGATCCATTCGCGCGCGCGGGCGCGCCCGGCATTGTAGGCGGCGAAGGTGAGCACATAGCTGCCGTTGAACTCGGCGATCAGCTCGCCCAGATGGGCGGCGCCCAGCTGGGCGTTGTAAGCAGGGTCCGAGGTCAGGCGGTTCTGGTCATAGGGCAGGCCGTAGGTACGCGCGGTCGCGCGCGCCGTACCCGGCATCAGCTGGAGGAGGCCGCGCGCACCCGCATGGCTCACCGCGCGCGGGTCGAAGGTCGATTCCTGGCGAGCGATGGCATAGACCACCGCCTTGTCGACCTCCGGCCCGACATGGCGGTAGGCCGGGATGCCGATGGTCGGGAAGGCGTGCAGGTCGAAGGGCAGGCCGCGATTGTTGGCGAGGCGGCCGAGCACGGTCGCCCCGCGGGCATCGCCGGCCCGGATGGCGCGCTCGCCGGCGGCCTGCAGGAGGCCCTGATCGGTGGCCCTGAGGCCGAGATCGGCGAGAACCGTGCGGGCGAGCTGCTGCTCGTTCAGCCGGTAGAGCATGTCGAGGACGCGCACCGCTGGTGCGGCTGCCGCCGCGATCGCCTGCGGACGGCGGATCGGCTGGTCCTGGAGGCCGAGCTTCGCGCGGGCAAGCTGGCCATAATAGTGCGAGGAATGGCGGGCCGCGGCCTCATAGGCCGCCCGTGCTTCGCCCCGCCGGCCGGCGGCCTCATGGGCCCGGCCGATCCAGTAATAGGCGCGCGACTGCGACATGGGCGTGCCGGCTGCCTGGCGCACATGCAGGAAATGGCGCAGCGCCAGTGCCGGATCGTTGAGCCGCCGCAGGGCAAGCCAGCCGGCATGGAACTCCGCGTCGATGCGCGCCGTCCCCGACTGGACCGGATGGCTGGCCACAAGCTGGTAGGCGGCGCGCACCTCGCCGGCTTCCGCCAGCTGGCGGGCGACGATGCGCCGCTCGGTCCACCATTCCTCCGGCTTGCCGAGCAGGGCCGGATCGCGCGGCGCGGCGAGCAGGATGGCGGCCGCCTCCTTGGCCTTCTCGTCCCGTCGCAGCAGCTGGGCGCGGGCGAACAGGTATGCCGGGTCGCGGTGAAGCGAGGAGGGCACGGCGGACAGCAGGCTTGCGGCATTGGACCGCCGCGCGGCGGCCGCCGAGAAGGCACGGGCGATCGCCACCTGGCCGCTGCCGAGCCGCTGGGCGGCACGCAGTGCGGTCGCCTCCTGGTTCTCGTGCAGCATGCGGTCCATCCGCGCCTTGTGGTCGGCATGGGTGAGCGCGGCGCCGAAGGCGCCGATCAGGCGGCGCTCCACATCGGCGGAGAGATCCTGCGTGCGCCAGATCTCGCGGGCCATCCGCGTGGCACGCTGGGCCTCGCCCGTCTCCTTCAGGGCCAGCGCCAGGGCCAGCGACCCCTTGGCGCTCTGCGGCTCCGAGCGCCCGAAGAACCGGCGGACCTCGGCGGCGGGGACATTGTTCTCCAGCAGCATGCCTTCGGCGCGCAGGCGGATGCGGCGGCTCGCCGGGAAGGCGGGGTGGTCGCGCAGGAAGGCCGCGGCCCTCTCGACGCTCACCCCGTCATTGGTCATCAGGATGGCCCATTCGGACAGGATGCGCGCCACCGGGTCGCGCAGCTCGCGCTGGGCACTGGTGGCCTGGTCGATGCGTCCGCCCCGGGCGGCGGCGAGAATGCGGCCGAGGGTCGCGATATCGGCCTCGCTGACCGCCGTTGCCGACGGGCTCCAGGCCCGCGCTCCCGGCGCGATCGAACCCGTCGCGGCCGGTACGTCGGCCGCCCCGCCATGGGCCACCTGCACCGGCAGATCCAGCTCGGCGTCTTGGCTGAAGGCGCAACCGGAGGCGACCAGCGCCGAGGCGGCGACGCCGGCAAGCAGCCAGAGGCGGGGCAGGGCAGGGGTCATGGGTGCCATGGGGTTCCGTCCCGATACGCGACGCTGGACGGCCTCATCCGGCAGAAGGATTGCGGCCTTTGCCCGGCCGTTATCAGGCCGTTTTCCTTGACGAGTGCTGAACGCGACGGGGAAAAACCCGCCTGCTTGGTTAAGGAGACGTTGACGCAAGCCTCTGGCGTGCCAGCGGTTTCCGCTGCCGCGTCAACCGGGTGCGGAAAAACTTGCTGGCACCGTCGTGACCCGTGGCACACTCGTCGCCATGACCGAAGTCCGCTCCGGAGACGCCCGCCAGACCCGACCCGCACCCGCTCGACCCTTGACGTTTCGCCCGCCGCAAGGCTTTGTGACCGGCCCTTCGCGTCCCTGTCGCGCAAGCGCCTGCCCTGCCACGACCCCCCATCCGGGAGTTCCGCCCATGACCGCCATCTTCCGGGGTTCGATCCCCGCCCTCGTGACACCGTTCCGGGATGGCAAGCTGGACGAGAAAGCCTTCCGCGCCCACGTCAACTGGGTGATCGAGGAGGGCTCGCACGGCATCGTGCCGGTCGGCACCACTGGCGAGAGCCCGACGCTGACCCATGAGGAGCACAAGCGCGTGGTCGAGTGGGCCATCGAGGAGGCGCGCGGCCGGGTGCCGGTCATGGCCGGCGCCGGCTCCAACAACACGGCCGAGGCCATCGATTTCTCGCGCCATGCCGAGAAGGCCGGCGCACAGGGCCTGCTGCACGTCACGCCCTACTACAACAAGCCGAACCAGGAGGGGCTCTATCAGCACTTCAAGGCGATCGCGGAAGCGACCTCGCTGCCCATCTTCATCTACAACATCCCGCCGCGCTCGGTGGTGGAGATGAGCGTGGAGACCATGGCGCGGCTCGCCGAGATCCCCAACATCGTCGGCGTCAAGGATGCGACCATGAAGCTCGACCGGGTCTCGGCGCAGCGCCAGGCCTGCGGCAAGGACTTCATCCAGCTGTCCGGCGAGGACGGCACGGCGCTCGCCCACATGGCCCATGGCGGGCACGGCTGCATCTCCGTGACGGCCAATGTGGCGCCACGCCTGTGCGCGGAGTTCCAGAACGCCTGCCTCGCCGGCAATTTCGCCAAGGCGCTGGAGATCCAGGACAAGCTGTTCCCGCTGCACCAGGCTCTGTTCGTCGAGCCGAACCCGGCGCCCTCCAAGGCGGCCCTCGCCATGCTCGGTCGCATGTCGGCGGAGACGCGGCTGCCGATGGTGCCGGTGACGGAAGCCACCCGGGCGACGCTGAAGGCGGCGCTCGTTCATGCCGGCCTGATGAACTGACGCGATCGCGGGCAGGGGTCATGGCCGCCAGGCAGGAGCCGAAGATCAAGGTCGTGGCCGAAAACCGGCGCGGCCGCTTCGACTACGAGATCCTCGATACGCTGGAAGCCGGCATCCAGCTGACCGGCACCGAGGTGAAGTCCCTGCGCGCGGCCAAGGCCACCATCGCCGAGAGCTATGCCGGGCCGTCGGGCGAGGAGTTCTTCCTGTTCAACGCCAATATCCCGGAATATCTGCAGGCCAACCGCTTCAACCACGAGCCGAAACGGCCGCGCCGCCTGCTGCTGCACAGGAAGCAGATCAACAAGCTGATCGGCGCCGTGCAGCGCGACGGGCTGACCGTGGTGCCGCTCAAGCTCTATTTCAACGAGAAGGGCCGCGCGAAGCTGCAGATCGCGCTCGCCCGCGGCAAGAAGCTGCACGACAAGCGCGAGAGCGAGAAGAAGCGCGACTGGCAGCGCGACCAGGCGCGGATCCTGCGCGACCGGGGATAGGCCAGAGGCTTCGCTGCCCCCCGGATCGTGCTGCCTGGCGGTCTTGCGTCCCGGAAGGCTCGCCCATGGCGTTCATCCGCTGGTCCGAACCGTGACGGGGCCCGGGAAAGCACCAAGGCGGATGAGGCGGTCGCCCGGGAGCTTCTCGGGCGACCACGGAAGGTGCCGCCATCCACCGCTCCCGGGCGGTGCGCGGTGCGCTCCGGTGCGGACCATGGGCGACCGCCGGGCGCGTCAGGCCATGGCCTTGCGCTCGCTGGCGACAGCGCCGCCGAACGAAAAACCCCGCCCGGCAGGCCGGACGGGGTATGGCCTTGCCGGTGGCGCGGCGCGGGGGGCTGCGGCCGCGCCCGCGGGTCAGGCCATGGCCTTCTGGTAATTCGCGGCGGCCTTGTCCCAGTTCACCACGTTCCACCAGGTGTTGACGTAGTCGGGCCGGCGGTTCTGGTATTTGAGGTAATAGGCGTGCTCCCACACGTCGATGCCCATGACCACGCCCTTGACGTTGTCCATCAGCGGGTTGTCCTGGTTGGGGGTGGAAACGATGGCGAGCTTGTTGTCGCGCCCGACGACCAGCCAGCCCCAGCCCGAGCCGAATCGGCCGATGGAGGCCTGGTTGAACTGCTGGCGCATCTTGCCGAGGTCGCCGAAGGTCTGGTTGATCGCCTGGGCGAGGGCGCCCGTCGGCTCCTTGGCGCCGCCGGGAGTCATGATCTCCCAGAAGTGGACGTGGTTCCAGTGGCCGCCCAGCTGATTGCGCACGGCGGTGCGCAGGTTCTCCGGCACGGCGGCCAGATTGCGCAGCACCTTCTCGGTATTGGCCGGGGTCAGCTCGGGATAGCTCTGCGCGGCGGTGTTGAGGCCGGCGATGAAGGCGCCATGGTGCCGCGTGTGGTGGATCTCCATCGTCATCTTGTCGATATGCGGCTCCAGCGCGTCATAGGCATAGCCCAGGGGCGGCAGGGTGAAGGGGCCGCTGGCGGCCTGCGCCCAGACGCGATGGCCGGCGGGAATGGTCATGGCGGCGCCAATGGCGGCGCTGCCGAAAAGACGGAGGGCGTGACGTCGGTTCATGGCTGTCTCTCCCGAAGCAAGGGACCTGCGTGCATTGCGGGTCCTCACGGGAACATTGCGCACCCCGTTCATGGATGCAGGATGGCGGATCACGAAAGCGTGAAGCCCGACCGGGCCCTGTCAGGCCGCGTCGAGATGGCGACGCACGGCCTCGAACACGGCGCGGAACATGGTCGGGGTCAGCACGCCGGTATTCGTGTTGTAGCGGGAGCAGTGATAGCTTGAGAAGATGGTCACCGGGCCGACCGCCTGCACCGCACCATGGGAGAAGGGCACCTGCGCGGGCCGGGCGCCCAGGGCGCGCACCGTGCTGTCATGGCCGATGCGGCCAAGCGTCACGATGGCCGAGAGCCGGGGAAGGGCGGCAATGGTGGCGGCCAGGAACGGGCGGCAGGCGTGGATCTCTTCGGTCGTCGGCCGGTTCTCCGGCGGGACGCAGCGCACCGCGTTGGTGATGCGCGTGTCGATCAGCTCCAGCCCGTCATCGGGGCGCTCGTCATAGGTGCCACGGGCAAAGCCGAAGGTGATCAGCGTCTCGTAGAGCAGGTCGCCCGCCCAGTCGCCCGTGAAGGGCCGGCCGGTGCGGTTGGCGCCCTGCAGGCCGGGCGCCAGGCCAACCACGAGCAGGCGGGCATCGTCCGGTCCGAAACCCGGCACCGGGGCATTGTGCCAGTCCGGCTGGAGGGCGCGGTGTTTCCGGCGGAAGGCGACGAGCCGAGGGCAGAGCGGGCAGTCGCGACCGGGATCGGTGGCGGTCATGGTTCAGGGGGCGGGCATGGGCTCAATGGTCGCCGTCCTCGGCCAGCGGCGTGGTCGGCGCAATGGGGCGCGGCGGCCGGGGGCGGTCGCGGACGAAGCCGGGCATCTCGCCGACCGGCCGCGCCGGGCGCTCGGCCGGATCGCGGCCGATTCGCTGCGCCAGATGGGCGAGGTCGATGAACTCGTCGGCCTGGCGGCGCAGTTCGTCGGCGATCATGGCCGGCTGGACCGCGACGGTGGAGACGACCGAGACCCTGACGCCGCGGCGCTGGAGGGCCTCGACCAGATAGCGGAAGTCGCCGTCGCCGGAGAACAGCACCACGTGGTCGAGGCGCGATGACAGCTCCATGGCATCGACCGCCAGCTCGATGTCCATATTGCCCTTCACGCGCCGGCGGCCCATGGCATCGGTGAACTCCTTGGCTGTCTTGGTGACCACCGCAAAGCCATTGTAGTCGAGCCAGTCGATCAGCGGGCGGATGGACGAATATTCCTGCTCCTCGACGAGTGCGGTGTAATAGTAGGCGCGCACCAGATGGCCGCGCGCGCGGAATTCGCCCAGCAGACGCTTGTAGTCGATGTCGAAACCGAGCGTCTTGGCGGTGGCATAGAGATTGGCGCCGTCGATGAACAGCGCGATGCGCTCCTGGCCGGAAGACATGGCCTCAAATCCTTTCGTGAGGGCAATCGGCGCGGGCCTAGAAATCGCGGGTGGTGAAAGAAGCCGCACGCGGGCAATCGGTTGAACAGGGTTCCGGCAGGGCCGGCGCCGCCTGTCTAGCACGAGGGCCATGGCCGGCGCCAAGGGGCGCGTTCGGACTTTCGGTGGGGGCGGGACGGGCCCTTGCGCCTCGCCGCAGGCGCCTGCCGGCGCGCCTGGCGCGTATCCGCCTTGCAAGGGCCGGCCGGGACGGCTATAAGCCGCCACTTTCCGGACATCCGCCCTTTCGGGGGCCCGTCACTTCTCCAAGGACAACCGATGGCTCGCGTTACCGTCGAGGATTGCATCGACAAGGTCGAGAACCGCTTCGAGCTGGTGCTGGTCGCCAGCCACCGGGCGCGCATGCTGGCGGCGGGCGCGCCGATCACCATCGATCGCGACCGTGACAAGAATCCGGTCGTGGCCCTGCGCGAGATCGCCGAGGCGACCATCTCGCCGGACGACCTGAAGGAAGACCTCATCCACTCGCTGCAGAAATATGTGGAGGTGGACGAGCCGGAGCCCGATGCCGTGCCGCTGATCGCCTCCGGCAATGCCGATGCCGACGATCTCGACGTGGCGATGGACCGGATGAGCGAGGAAGACCTGCTGCGCGGCCTCGAAGGCCTGAAGCCGCCGGAGGACACGGACGACGACGAGGGCCTGTGAGCGCTGGGCGCTGGCCCGTCGCGACGGGCAGGTGCGGGGCGGCCGGTGGGCCGCCCTTTTGCATGGCAGGGCCGACAGACAACGGCCCCGGGCGGCGCCGATTGAAAAGCGCCGCGGAAGCCCTGATCTTCTGACCATGTCGTGTCCGAAGGTGCCGCGCCCATGATGCGGCAGTATGAACTGGTCGAGCGCGTCAAGCGCTACAATCCGCAGGCCGACGAGGCCCTGCTGAACCGCGCCTATGTCTATGCCATGCTCGCCCATGGCAGCCAGACGCGTGCCTCCGGCGACCCCTATTTCTCCCATCCGCTGGAAGTGGCGGCCATCCTCACGGAACTGAAGCTGGACGATGCCACCATCGTGGCGGCCCTGCTGCATGACACGATCGAGGACACCGACGCCACCAAGGACGACATCCGCGAGAAGTTCGGCGAGCCCATCGCGGAGCTGGTGGACGGGCTGACCAAGCTGAAGAAGCTGGACCTCGTCTCCAAGCAGGCCGTGCAGGCGGAGAACCTTCGCAAGCTCTTGCTGGCGATCACCTCGGACGTGCGCGTGCTGCTCGTCAAGCTCGCCGACCGCCTGCACAACATGCGCACGCTGCACTACGTGCCGGCGCACAAGCGCGACCGCATCGCCCAGGAAACGCTGGACATCTATGCCCCGCTCGCCGGCCGCATGGGCATGCAGGACATGCGCGAGGAGCTGGAGGATCTCGCCTTCCGCCAGATCAGCCCGGACGCCTACGAGGCGCTGACCTCGCGCCTCGCCCGCCAGCGCGAGGCCAGCAGCAAGATCATCGAGGAGATCGAGGCGCAGCTGACCCGCAAGCTCGCCGAGCAGGGCATCGTGGCCGAGGTCACCGGCCGGCAGAAGAAGCCCTATTCGATCTACCGCAAGATGGAGCGCAAGGCGGTCTCCTTCGAGCAGCTGTCCGACATTGTCGGCTTCCGCGTGATCGTGGAGACGGTGCCGGACTGCTACCGGGCGGTCGGCGTGGTGCATACCACCTGGCCGGCCGTGCCCGAGCGATTCAAGGACTACATCTCCACCCCGAAGGGCAACGACTACCGCTCGATCCACACCACGGTGATCGGTCCGGGCAGCCAGCGTGTGGAGATGCAGATCCGCACCCGCGCCATGCACGAGGTGGCCGAATATGGCATCGCCGCCCATGCGCTCTACAAGGACGGCGTGGAGCTGAAATCCTTCGAGACCGAGAGCCGGGCCTATGCCTGGCTGCGGCACACGGTGGACATGCTGGCCCACGGCGACAATCCGGAGGAGTTCCTCGAGCACACCAAGCTCGAACTGTTCTCCGACCAGGTCTATTGCTTCACCCCCAAGGGCCGGCTGATCGCCCTGCCGCGCAAGGCCAATTGCATCGATTTCGCCTATGCCGTGCATACCGACATCGGCAATCATTGCGTCAGGGCCCGCATCAACGGTGCCGAACGCCCGCTGGTGACCGAATTGCAGAATGGCGACGAGGTCGAGATCATCACCGATCCGAAGGCCTCGCCCTCGCCGGCCTGGGAAAACATCGTGGTCACCGGCCGTGCCCGCTCGGCCATCCGTCGCGCCACGCGCAGCGCCACCCGCGCGCAATATCTGGAGCTCGGACGGCGCATCGTGCAGAACCTGTTCAACCGCGCCGGCAAGGCCTTTTCCGACGAGGTGGTGAAGCAGGGCCTGAAGCGCCTTGCCCGCAGCACGGTGGAGGACGTGTTCTGGGCGGTCGGCCGCAACGAGATTCCGGCCGAGGACGTGCTGAAGGCGGTCCATCCCGACTTCAAGAGCGACACGCCGCTCGGTCCGAAGCCGACCGCCGACTGGTTCGCCGTGCAGGGCAATGCCGACATCAAGTTCCAGGTTCCGGAAACCGAGGGCGCCATTCCCATCCGCGGCATCAATTTCGACCTGCCGGTGCGCTTTGCCGCGCAGGGCGGCGCGGTGCCGGGCGATCGCATCGTCGGCATCATGACCGCCGGGGAGGGCATCACCATCTACCCGATCCAGTCGCCGGCGCTGGCGGCCTTCGACAACGAGCCGGAACGCTGGCTGGATGTGCGCTGGGATCTCGATGCCGCCAAGCCCGCCCGCTATCCGGTCCGGATCGTGGTGATGTCGCGCAACGAGCCCGGCTCGCTCGCCCGCATCGCCCAGGTGATCGCCGACAATGACGGCAATATCGACAACCTGCGCATGCAGCGGAAGACCGCCGACTACACCGAGGTGGTCATCGACCTGGAGGTGTGGGATCTCAAGCACCTGACGGCGATCCTCGGCGGCATCAAGAGCCTGCCGGTGGCCGCGAGCGTGCAGAGGCTGTTCGAGTAGGGTCGGGTCTTGCCCGCTCCGGTCCGAGCCGGATGGGGGGCCGGTCCTGGAGGCCCCTCCTGCCAGCCGGTCCGCGGGGCCGTCGGCAGGCGGCCAGACCGCAGCCATGCCGTTGCATGGCCTCCGCCTGATCCTTCAAGCGCCCTCGTCCGATCGCATGTCGTGCCGGTCGCGCGCCGCGTGAAGGGGGGCATCGACCAGGCAGCAATCCCAAAAGATGTCACAATTTCGGGCAGACTCCCACATCGCGAGAGGAGGATGCGCATGTCCGATGCAAGCGACAATGGCGACAAGAACCTGAAATCGGTGGCGGGGCGACGGGATGTCCTGGCCCTGTCGATGGCTGTGGCGGCATTCGGTCTCGTCACCGGATCCGTGGGATCCGCCCTCGCGCAGACCCGGGCGGGCTCCGGGGGACAGGCGGGGAGCACACGGACGAGTTCCGGACGGATCTTCCTGAAGCGAAACCCGGATTCCCTCTATCTGAAATATGACTCGGGGCGCCGGTCCGGCCCCGTTGGAGCCAATGCGCCTGCCGGCAGCGGTGGGCCGCGCCGGCGTCGCTAGGCGCCGCGCAGGCGACCGGCGCGCTGGCCTTGCCTGACAGGCCTCATGGCGCTCCTGCGCCGGCGCTGCAACGGCCGTGGCACGGCGAGGCCACCCGGGCGGTCGAACGGGGGCGCAGGAGCTGCCGAGGGGCGAAGCGGACAGCAGGAGGGCGGCGCATGTGGTCCGTGAATGGCGCGAGATGAACGGTCTTCAAACGCCCGACCTGACCTTCGATCTCGCCGCGGGCAGTCCCTTCTCCTACCGATGCCAGGCCTGTTCGCGCTGCTGCCACGACAAGGTCATCCTGATCGGGCCCTATGACATCCTGAGGCTGGCGCGCCATCTGGGACTGTCGACGACCGATTTCATCGCGCGGCACAGCTCATCGGGCGGCACGGTCCTGCGCTTTGCTGGCAGCGAGGTCCAGCGTTGCGTCTTCCTTTCGCAGGCGGGATGCGGGGTTCACGCGGACCGGCCCCTGGCGTGCCGTCTCTACCCCCTGGCGCTGCATGTCGATGAGCATGATGTCCAGACATTTGCGCGTCTTCCCGGCCATCCCCAATCCGCGGGCCTGTTCGGTTCCGAGGGCACCGTGGCTGACTTCCTGAAGGAGCAGGGCGTCGCCCCCTATCTCGAGGCTGCGGCCCGGTACCGTGCGGTGTTCGACCGCATGCTGGCCTGCCTCGCCCGGATGGATGACCGGGAGCTGGACCGGCTGCCCGATCGCCAGGGTGAGATCGTCAGGCAGCAGGGCGAGGAACCGGCATCGCGGTGGCTGGATGTGGATCAGGTCGTCTGCGAGCACTGTGCCCGGCTGGGCAGGCAGGTTCCCGCCGATATCGACGAGACGATCAGGCTTCACATCGAGGCCATCGAGCACTGGCTCGATTCGCTCGAGGGCCAGCCGGGCCGGAGCACGAGTTCGACGGCGCAGCCCCGGACCGCGCCACCCGCGACGGTCGCGCCGGCCAGGCCCCGGCCTTGACCTCGCTGCGCCGGCAGGCCTGCGCGTGGGGCGGGAGCGTCCGCTGTCAGGTCGACATGCAGCCCGCGACAGGCGTCAGTGGCGGTCGCCTGCCGACGCGCAGACCGCCGCCGCGGGCGCAGAGGCGCATCCCTGCATTGACTCCCTTGCCCAATCGTCGTCTTTCCCGTCCAACCCCGATCGAGCGGATGTGCCATGACCCCTGACGACGTGCTCGCCGAATTCCGCGCCGCCGGCGCGCTGCTCGAAGGCCATTTCATCCTGTCATCCGGCCGGCGCTCGCCGGTGTTCCTGCAGAAGATGTTCGTGTTCCAGGATCCGGTGCGCACCGAGCGGCTGTGCCGGGCGCTGGCCGAGAAGGTGCGCGAGCGGTTCGGCCCCATTGATTATGTCGTCTCGCCCGCGGTCGGCGGCATCGTGCCGGGCTACGAGACGGCGCGGCATCTCGGCGCGAAGGCCATCTTCGTCGAGCGGGAGGACGGGCAGTTCCGCCTGCGCCGCGGCTTCCAGATACCGGCTGGCGCGCGGGTGCTGGTGGTCGAGGACATCATCACCACCGGCCTGTCGACGCGCGAGTGCCTCGAGGCCATCCAGGGCCATGCCGGCGAGACGGTGGGGGCGGCGGTGCTGGTGGACCGTTCGGGCGGCACGGTCGATGTCGGCGTGCCGCTGGTCTCGCTCCTGTCCTGGCGCGTGCCCGACTATGCCGCCGATGACCTGCCCGCCGAACTCGCCGCCATCCCGGCGGTCAAGCCCGGCTCACGCGGGATCCAGGGGGGCTCCCCGTGACGGGGACCGACGCGCCCGCCGGCGGCAGCACGCGGACGAAGCTGTTCGTCGGCCTGTTCGTGGTGGTCATGGGGCTGGTGGTCACTGCCCCCAATGCCTGGCCGCTGATCCGCTATTGGCAGGCCGCGAAGGGCGAGGCGGTGACGGCGACCTGGGCCGGCTCGCAGACCACCTCCTCCTCGCGCGACACGGTGGGGGTGCCGGCCTACACGTTCCAGCGACGCATCGGACCGATGGTGCAGGACTGCCGGGTGGATCTCGTGCAGTATCGCCATGCGCCGGACGGCCGGCCGGTGCACGAGACGCTGCAGGTGGTGGTCGGCAGCACCTGTGAGGATCTGGTCGTGCTCGACGATCCCCCGCGCGAGCGCATCCCCCTGGTGGTCTTCGGCCTGGCCACCGTTCTGGCCGGGCTCGTGCTCACCGGTCTTGCGCTGAGACGCCCGCGGTGAGGCGGCGGCGATGATCCTCGGCATCGGCTCCGACCTCTGCGACATCCGCCGCATCGAGCAATCCCTGGCACGGCATGGCGAGCGCTTCACCCATCGCCTGTTCACCGAGGTCGAACGGGCCAGGGCCGAGGGCCGGGCGCATCGGGCGGCCACCTATGCCAAGCGTTTCGCGGCCAAGGAGGCCTGCGCCAAGGCGCTCGGCACCGGCATCCGGCGCGGGGTGTTCTGGAAGGACATGGGGGTGGTCAACCTGCCATCGGGCCGGCCGACCCTGGAGCTGACCGGCGGCGCCCTGGTGCGTCTGTCCGAGATGACGCCGGCGGATCATGCGGCGGTCATCCACCTGTCGATCACCGACGATTTTCCCTGGGCGCAGGCCTTCGTGGTGATCGAGGCCAGGCCCATGCCGGCCTCTCCCGATATCACCGCCTCCGCCTGAACGCCGGTTCAGCCGACCGCCACGATCCGGACATGCTTCATTCAGAGGCCGTTCAAGCGGGAACCGCTACGGCTTGCAGAGCGTTGATCGGGCGAAACCGCCGGCGCAGCGCCGGGCCTGCCATCCGGGGCCGCCGGTATCCGATCATCGAGACAAGGGGGTATCCCATGCTGTCCCGCAAGATGAAGATGGCCGCCGCCGGCCTGGTTGTCGCCACCGGTCTCGGCCTCTCGCTGGCGCCCGCCGAGGCGCAGCGCTATCGCCGCGATCCCGGCCCGGCCATTGCCGCCGGCGTCGCCCTCGGCGTGCTCGGCATCGGTGCGGCTGCCATTGCCGCCGACCAGCGGCGGCAGGCCTATGAGCGCGGTTATTACGACTATGGCTATGGCTACGGCCCGCGCGCCTATGTGTATGACGAGCCGCCCGTCGTCTATTACGAGCGCCCGGCGCCGACCGTCTATTGCCGCCCGAACCGCGCTGCCGACGAGCGCTATCCGCACACGTTCGAGCGCTGCCGCCGCGCCTACTGACCGATTGTCCACGATGCGCGGGACGGGCGTGGCCGGCATGGCCGCGCCCGTTGGCGTTTCAGTTGACCAGAGTCAGCACCAGCGGGATGGTGACCACGGCGATGAGCGTCTGGACGGTCAGGATCTCGGCCATGAGCGGGGCATTGCCGCCCATCTGGCGGGCGAGGATGTAGGAGCCCGAGGCGGTCGGCATGGCCGCCGACAGGACAGCCACCTGCAGCGGCACGCCCGAGACGCCGAGCAGCACGGCCACGCCTCCGGCGATGGCCGGCATCAGGAACAGTTTCAGGGCGGTGGTGAGCCAGGTGACGGGGCGGGGGCGCAGGGCCTTGCGCACCTCAAGCCCCGCGCCGACCAGCATGAGGCCGGTGCCGAGGGCCGCCGCGCCGAGGATGTCGCCGAAGCGGATCACGATGACCGGCAGCGGCAGCCCCGCGGCATTGATGGCGATGCCGATGCCCGAGGACCAGACGAAGGGATTGGTCACGATCGCCTTCAGGGTCGGGCCGAGGACGATCGGCCGGTCCTGGGCGTAGCGTTGCAGCATGACCACGGCCAGCACATTGAGCAGCGGGATCATGGCGGCCACCGAAATGGCGGTCAGCGTCAGTCCGCTCTGGCCATAGAGCGCGCCGGCGGTGGCGATGGCCACGAAGGAGTTCCAGCGGGTCGCGCCCTGGAACACCGAGGTGAAGGCGGGGCCGTCGACGCCGAGGCGCCGGGCCATCAGCGGCTTGAGGGCGAGCAGCAGGGCGGTCATGACCAGGATGCCCGCAACCAGGGCAAAGCCCATGGCAAAGACCGGCACGGAGGACAGGTCCGCCTTGGCCATGGTCATCATGATCATGGCCGGAAAGAAGACGTAATAGGTGGCCCGTTCGAGGCCCACCCAGCCGGCAGCGTCCATCAGGCCGCGGGCCTTGAGGAGCGCGCCGAGCACGATGACGAGGAAGACCGGAGCGAGGCTGGTGACGACGGTGAACATGGGGCGGCCGGGGCAGGGCGCTCCTTCCACCACGCGACGGGCCCGGACGCAACGGGCCGGCATGCATGACGGCCGCGCCGGGACCGGGGCCGTCTGCCGGTCGGACGTGGTCGGCTAGCGTTCCAGGAAGTCGAAGTCGCAGCCCCGGTCGGCCTGGGTCACATGGTCGAGATAGAGCTTGCGATAGCCGCGCTGGCGTTCGGTCAGATGCGCCGGCGGAGCCCAGGCCGCGCGCCGGGCGGCCAGTTCCGCTTCGTCCACCAGGAGATCCACCCGCCGGTTGGGAACGTCGAGGCTGATGCGGTCCCCCGTCCGCACCAGGGCGAGCGGCGAGCCTTCCGCCGCCTCCGGCGTGACATGCAGCACGATGGTGCCATAGGCGGTGCCCGACATGCGCGCATCCGAGATGCGCACCATGTCGGTGACACCGGCGCGCGCCAGCTTCCTCGGGATCGGCAGGAGGCCCGCCTCCGGCATGCCCGGATGGCCCTTGGGGCCGGCATTGCGCATCACCAGGATGTCGTCGGGGGTGACGTCGAGCTCAGGATCGTCGATCCGGCTGGTCATGTCCTCGACAGTCTCGAAGACCACGGCCCGTCCCTCGTGGACCATCAGCTGCGGGGAGGCCGCCGCCGCCTTGATCACCGCGCCGCCCGGTGCAAGCGAGCCGCGCAGCACGGCATGGGCGCCGGTCGCCTTCAGCGGCTGGGCGAGCGGGCGGATGATGGTCTGGCCCGGCACCTCCTCGGCCCGCTCCGCCCAGTCCCCGAGCCGCTCGCCGGTGACCGTCGGGGCATCGAGGTCGAGGTGGTCGCGCAGCTCCTTCAGAAGGCGCGGGACGCCGCCGGCCCAGTGGAAATGCTCCATGTAGCGGGCGCCGGCGGGCTTGAGGTCGAGCAGCACCGGCACCTCGCGGCCGATCCGGTCCAGTTCGTCGAGATCCCAGGCAAGGCCGAGCCGGCCGGCCAGCGCCGCCATGTGAACGACGGCATTGGTCGAGCCGCCGATGGCCTGCAGCACCACCATGGCGTTGCGCAGCGATCCCTGCGTGATGACGTCCTGCGGCCGGCGGCCGGCGGCGGCCATCCGCACCGCCTCTCGGCCGGAGGCCTCGGCCGCGCGGATGCGGTCGGCATGGGTGGCGGGAATGGTGCCGGTATGGGGCAGGGCCATGCCCAGCGCCTCGGTCAGGCAGGCCATGGTCGAGGCGGTGCCCATGACCATGCAGGTGCCGACGGTGGGCGCGAGCCGGCCGGAGACCGCCTCGATCTCGGCCGCGTCGATGGTGCCGGCGCGGTGCAGGGCCCAGAGCCTGCGGCAATCGGTGCAGGCGCCCAGCACCTCGCCCTTGTGGTGGCCGACCAGCATGGGTCCGGTGATCAGCTGGATGGCCGGCACGCCGGCCGAGGCCGCCCCCATGAGCTGGGCCGGCACCGTCTTGTCGCAGCCGCCGATCAGCACCACGGCGTCCATCGGCTGGGCGCGGATCATCTCCTCCGTGTCGATGGCCATGAGGTTTCTCAGGAACATCGAGGTCGGGTTGGAGAAGCTCTCGTGGATCGAAACCGTCGGGAAGGCAAAGGGCAGGCCGCCTGACAGCATGACGCCGCGCTTCACCGCCTCGACCAGCTGGCGGACATTGCCGTGGCAGGGATTGTAGTCGGAGAAGGTGTCGGTGATGCCGATGATAGGCCGGTCGAGCGCATCGTCGGAATAGCCCGCCGCCTTGATGAAGGCCTTGCGCAGGAACAGCGAAAAGCCGGGATCGCCATAGGCGGTGAGCCCCTTGCGCATGCCGGTCGGCTGGCGGTGGTGGTCGGCCATGATGCATTTCCTCGCTGCGGGAGGCGCACCAAAGCATGGGCCGGCGTCCCAAGCGAGACCTTGCCGGCCGGGCTGGCTTGCGCGCCGGGCCCTGGCTAGCCTTGGGGGATGTTCTATTTCGCCTACGGATCCAACATGAGCGTGGCGCAGATGGCGCGCCGCGCGCCCGGTGCCCGGCCGCTGGGCACCGGATGCCTCGACGACCACCGGGTGTTCTTCACCCGCGACGGCTATGCCGCGATCCGCCCGCAGCGCGGCCATCGCGTGCACGGGATCGTCTGGCAGGTCACGGCGCGCGACATCGCCATGCTCGACCGATACGAGGGTGTCGGCGAGGGCTGGTATCGCCGCCGCCAGGTGGCGGTACGCCACGGCGGCCGGACGCGGGCCTGCCTGGTCTATCTCGGTGCCGACGTGGTGGAAGGCGGCCGGCCGATCCGCCGCTACTTCGCGGAAGGGGTGATGGCCCCGGCGCTCGCCTGGAGCCTGCCGAGCCGCTATATCGCCAGCCTTGCCCGCTTCGCGCGCGGCGGTTTCAGGGGCTGACCCGCCATGAGCCTGCTTGCTCATCTCCTGTCGCGCTTCGTGAGGAATGGCCGGCTGACCGTCATCCACCATAACGGCAGCCGCGAGAGCTTCGGCTCGGGCGAGAACGGGCCGGACGTGGTGGTGAAACTTCATGACGCGAAGGTGCAGCGCCAGCTCTTCCTCAATCCGGAGCTGGCCTCGGCCGAGGCCTATATGGACGGTCGCCTGACCATCGAGAACGGCAAGGTGCTGGACCTTCTGACCCTCTTCTCGGTCAATCGCGCCGGGCTCGGCTCGCATCCGGTCCAGCAGGCCCTGCGCAAGGTCTGGCGGGTGCTGAAGCGCCGCCACCAGTCGAACAGGGTCGGGCAGGCAGCGGCCAATGTGTCGAGCCACTACGACCACCCCAGGGCCTTCTACGAGCTCTGGCTCGACGAGACCATGAGTTATTCCTGCGCCTACTTCGAGCGGCCGGACATGAGTCTGAAGGATGCGCAGATCGCCAAGATGCGGCACATCGCGGCCAAGTTGCGGCTCGAGCCGGGGATGACGGTTGCCGAGATCGGCTCGGGCTGGGGCGGGCTTGCGACCTATCTGGCCGCCGTCTGCGGGGCGCGGGTCACGGCCATCAATGTCTCGCCGGACCAGCTTGCCGCCTCGAAGGACCGCGTGGCCAGGGCTGGACTCGCCGACCGCATCACCTTCTTCGAGAAGGACTACCGGGAACTCACCGGCACCTTCGACCGCGTGGTGTCTGTGGGCATGATGGAACATGTCGGCGTTGCCCATTTCGACGACTATTTCGCGACGGTGAAGCGGCTCTGCGGCACGGATGGCTATGCGATGATCCATGCCATCGGCCGCATGTCGCCGCCGGGCACCACCGCGCCCTTCATCCGCAAATACATCTTCCCCGGCGGCTATGTGCCGGCCCTGTCGGAGGTCTTCGCCTCGACGGAGCGGGTCGGCCTGTGGGTGGATGACTGCGAGGTGCTGCGGCTGCACTATTACTGGACGATCAGGGCCTGGCGGGAGAAGTTCGAGGCCGTGCGCGATCAGGTCGTCGCCATGCAGGGCGAGCGCTTCGCCCGCATGTGGGAGTTCTACCTTGCCGCCGTCGAGCTCGGCTTCCGCGACGGCTCCAACATGGTCTATCAGCTGCTCCTGTCGGAGAAGCGCGATGCCGTGCCGGTGACGCGGGACTTCATCGCCCAGGCCGAACACATGCTGAAGGAGAGGGAGGGGGTATTGCCATGGCAAGGCACCTGAGCATTCGCGGGCGCGTGCAGGGTGTCGGCTACCGGCAATGGTTCCGCCGCCGGGCCGTGGAGCTCGGCGCCACCGGCTGGGTCCGCAACCGTGCCGACGGCTCGGTAGAGGCGCTGGTGATCGCCGGTGACGAGGCCTATGCCCGGCTGGTGCGCGACGCCATGAACGGGCCAATGGGCGCGAGGGTCGACGAGATCCGCGAAACCTTTGTCGATTTCTTCGATCCCGAGCGCGAGTTCACCGAAGAATTCGAGATCCGGGCGACGATCTGAGAGGCGCGATCAGGTCGCTGCGGCCTGCTGAACGGCGAAAGGAGTTATTCCGGCCCGCCGGCGCGCGTCCCCCAGATGGTCGCCTCCGTCCAGCCCAGTTCGGCGAACTCGGCAGCGCGAAGCGGCGCCTCGGCGGCAGAGAAGAACTCGTCGAGCTGCGGCGGCTTGACCGGCGTTCCCGCCAGCATGGCATGGGCCTGGCCGCGATGGTGGATCTGGTGCTGGAACAGGTGCAGCAGCAGCCGGTCGCGCCGCTCCACCTGCACGCGCCGGATCCGGTTCACGCGCACACTTTCGCCAAGGCTGGCCTCCGTCAGCGCCTCGCAGACAGCGATCAGGCGCCGGTCGACGGCGGCCTGCTCGCGCTTCAGGTCGCCGACAAGCGGGCAGGGGATCGCGATGTCCCAGGCGCGCGGCCCGAGGTCGCCGCCCTCAAGCGCATCGACGTAGAACCAGTCGATGGTCAGGTTGTGGTTGAGCGTGGCGGCAAGGCTTGGGAAGAAGCCGGTTCGCGGCGCGGCGAAGTCTTCCGGCGTCAGCTGCGCACAGGCCGACAGCAGGCGGTGATTGGCCCAGGCATTGTTGTAGGCCATGGCGCGGTAGGTTTCGACCAGCGAGGCGGGCATGGCACGTCCCTTCGGTTCGGCGCGGGGCCGCCGCGCCCTCACCGGGCGCTGTCGGCGCCTGCCCTGAGGCGGCGGAAGCGCCGGACGATGGCCCAGAGCGTGGGCGACTGCTTGACCTCGCGCTTGGCGGCCGCCTTGGCCGCCATGGCGCGGGTGGCGAGCTGGCCGCGCCAGGTCACCGCAATGAACTGGTCGAACAGCGGCTCGACGCGGTCGCACAGGTTCTGCTTGTACTGCGCCTCGCCGGCGCCGAGATCGAAAACCGACAGGCCGCGTCCGCAGCAGTCGCGGATCAGATGGTGCAGCAGCAGTTCGCCGGGGCTCTCCTTCTGGACCTCGCCCGGCGCCATGGCGTTGAACATGCCGGAATAGCGGCCGCGGGCGATGGTGCCGCCGAACAGGGCCACCGGTTCCCCGGCGACGGTCAGGGCGCAGAGCTCCAGCGCCGGCTCCGCGGTGCCGAGGCTCGCGGTTGCCGCCTCCACGATGAAGGTGCGCATGCCCGGCTCGGCAAAGACATTGTGGATGCCGAGGGCGCGGAACCGCTCGGCCTTCCAGGCCAGGAACAGATCGGTCAGCCGCTCGATGGAGGCCGGCGTCTCGGCGCGCCGGAAGACGACCGGTCCGGTCTCGGCGAGGGTGCGCTCCTTCTTGCGCAGCTTGCGCCGCGAGGCCGGCGAGACGACGCGCGCCAGCACCGCCTCGGCATCCGGGCCGAGGTCGAGGCCATAGCCGAAGGAGGGCGAGGGGCGGTGCGGCAGCGTCGCCAGCGGATTGGGCATGCCCTCCCATTCGTGGGGCTGGCCGGTCAGCGCGAACAGGTCGATGCGTGCTGGCGCGGCCGCGGCGATGCGGGCGAGAAGGGAGGCCATGCCGCGCTCACCGAGCAGGCGATGGGCATCGGGCCTCCACAGGCCCATGGCGAAATTGACATGGCTGCCGCCGATGAAGCGGGCGATCCCCAGCCCCTGGCGCCGCTCGATCCACAGCGGCAGGAGCCCGAGCGGGGCGCCGAGCGGATCGTCGATGGCCGCCAGGCACAGGACGCGGTCCGCGCCGAGATGGCGGAAGAAGCACTGCTGCCAGAGCCGCGACTGGTAGCCGCTGTGCGGACCGATCGCCTCCAGGGCAGCCCAGAACGGATCCGCCGCGGCGAAGCCGTCGAGAATGCGGACACGGCTGCCGCGCGCGATTGACGCAGGGGTCGGGAGGTCGGCCGGCTCGCCGGCCACGGCGTCGATCGCCTGGGTCATGGGCACCATCGCTGGGACGGCCCCGGTGGTAGCAAGCAAGTCTCAAGAAATCGTTGGCACCATGCGCAGCATGTCCGGGTGGGACGGCGGCGCTTCGGGGGCAGGACGGATGGGCGATCTGCGCAATTCGGTGTTCAGGGCCGGTCTGGAGGCCCTGTACTTCACCGGCGCCCATCGCCTGCTGCGGCCGGTCTTCGGCGGTCTCGGGGCCATCCTCATGCTGCACCATGTGCGCCCGGCCGCGCCTTCGGACTTTGCGCCCAACGCCCTGCTCGAGGTGACACCTGCCTTCCTCGAAGGGGTGATCGAGCGGGTTCGGGCCAGCGGCTTCGACATCGTGGCGATGGACGAGGTGCCGGCTCGCATTGCGGCCGGCGACGAGGGGCGTCCCTTCGTCGCCTTCACCTTCGACGACGGCTACCGCGACAATGCCGACCATGCCTGGCCGGTGATGCGGCGCCATGGCGTGCCCTTCACGCTCTACCTCTCGACGGATTTCGTCGAGCACCGGGGCGAGCTGTGGTGGCTGGTGCTGGAGCAGACCATCCGCACGCAGCGCTCGGTGACGGCGCGGATCGGTGGCGATCTCGTCCATTTCGACTGTTCGACCATGGCGCTGAAGAACGAGGCCTGGCGCGAGATCTACTGGCATCTGCGCGGACAGCCGGAGACGGTGCTGCGCGCCTATGTGCGCGATCTGGCGGCCCGCCACGGCATCGACTTTCACGAGACCTGCCGCCGGCTGTGCCTCGACTGGGACAGCCTTGCCGACATGGCGCGCGATCCGCTGGTCAGCTTCGGCGCGCATACCGTCAGCCACATCATGCTCGCCAAATATCCCGAAGCGGTGGCGCGGGAGGAGATGCTGAGCTCGCGGGCACGGATCGAGGCGCGCCTCGCGCGTCCGGTCCGCCACTTCGCCTATCCGGTGGGTGATCCGACTTCGGCCGGACCGCGTGAATTCGCCCTGGCGCGCCAGCTCGGCTTCGAGACGGCCGTGACCACCCGGCCGGGTCTTGTCTATGCCGAGCATCGCGACCACCTGACCGCCCTGCCGCGTGTCTCCCTGAACGGCCATTTCCAGGCGCTGCGCTATCTCGACGTGCTGCTGTCGGGCGCGCCCTTCGCCTTTTTCAACAGGTTCCGCCGCGTCAATGCCGCGTGAGCGGGCCGGCTCGCAATTTCCGCCGCGCCCCCGTCGCGAGAAGGCCTGAATCAGTTAGTTTGTCGCGGTCGTGTCGCGTCGTGCGGCGCGCCTTCGCGATCGGCCGATGTCAGACGTCTCCGGAACCAGACCCTTTTCTCCCTTCGAATGGATGCTGTCGCTGCGCTATCTGAGGGCGCGGCGCAAGGAAGGCTTCATCTCGGTGATCGCCGGCTTCTCGTTCATCGGCATCATGCTGGGAGTGGCGACCCTCATCATCGTGATGGCCGTGATGAACGGCTTCCGCAAGGAACTGCTCGGCAAGATCCTCGGTGTGCAGGGCCACATGGTGCTGCAGCCGATCGATGCGCCGCTGACCGACTATGCCCAGGTTGCCCAGCGGCTCATGCGCGTGCCGGGCGTGCGTCTGGCCGCGCCGGTCATCGAGGGCCAGGCGCTGGCCTCCTCGCCGTTCAATGCCGGCGGCGTCATCGTGCGCGGCATGCGCGCCGAGGATCTCAAGCGCCTGCCGCTCATCTCGACCAACATCAAGCAGGGCGGCCTCGACGATTTCGATACCGGCCAGGGCATCATGGTCGGCCAGAGGCTGGCCAACCAGCTCTCGCTCCGGCTGGGCGACAGTCTGACCCTCGTCTCGCCGCGCGGGGCCGCAACCCCGATGGGCATGACGCCGCGCATCAAGGCCTATCCGATCGTGGCCATCTTCGAGGTGGGCATGACCGAATATGATTCCGCCTTCATCTTCATGCCCTTTGCGGAGGCGCAGGCCTATTTCAACCGCGAGGGCGATGCCTCCTCCATCGAGGTCTATACCGACAATGCCGACCGGATCGAGCACTACCGGCGGGTGGTGTCGGAGGCGGTCGAGCGGCCGGTGTTCATCGTCGACTGGCGCCAGCGCAATGCCACCTTCTTCTCCGCGCTGCAGGTGGAGCGCAATGTCATGTTCATGATCCTGACGCTGATCGTGCTGGTGGCGGTGCTCAACATCATCTCTGGCCTCATCATGCTGGTGAAGGACAAGGGCCGCGACATCGCCATCCTGCGCACCATGGGGGCGACGCGCGGCGCCGTGATGCGGGTCTTCCTCATCACCGGCGCGTCGATCGGCGTGGTCGGCACGCTGGCCGGGTTCATCCTGGGCGTGGTGGTGTGCCTGAACGTGCAGCGCATCCAGGAGTTTCTGTCGAGCGTCACCGGCACGACCCTGTGGGATCCGACCGTGCGGTTCCTGACCCAGATCCCGGCGGAGATGTCGATCAGCGAGACGATGACGGTGCTGATCATGGCGCTCGTGCTGTCGCTGCTGGCAACGCTCTACCCGTCCTGGCGGGCCGCCAAGCTCGATCCGGTCGAGGCGCTGCGCTATGAGTGAGGAGATCGCCATGACGCACGGGGAGGCGGCCGCGCCGGCGCCTTCGCCCTCGCAGGACGGCCCGCCGGTCCTGTGGCTGCGCGGGGTGGTGCGCACCTACCGGCAGGCGGGTGCGCCGCTGGAGATCCTCAAGGGCACGGATTTCGCCGTCTGGCCGGGGGAGAGCGTCGCGCTCATCGCACCTTCCGGCACCGGCAAGTCGACGCTGCTGCACGTGGCCGGCCTGCTGGAACTGCCCGATGGCGGGGAGGTCTTCATCGGGGGGACGGCCACCTCCCGGCTGCCCGACCGCGACCGCACCCGCATCCGCCGTGACGAGATCGGCTTCGTCTATCAGTTCCACCATCTGCTGCCGGAGTTCTCGGCGCTGGAAAACGTGGTGCTGCCGCAGATGATCAAGGGGCTGCCGGCAGCCGAGGCGCGCAGGAGGGCAAGCGAACTGCTCGCCTATCTGGGCCTGGCGGACCGGCTCCACCATCGGCCGGCGGAACTGTCCGGCGGCGAGCAGCAGCGGGTGGCGATCGCCCGGGCGGTGGCCAATGCGCCGCGCATCCTTCTGGCCGACGAGCCGACCGGCAATCTCGATCCGAAAACCGCGGACCGGGTGTTCTCCGCGCTGGGGCAGCTGGTGCGCGCCTCGCGGCTCGCCGCCGTTGTGGCCACCCACAACATGGATCTGGCCGCCCGCATGGACCGGCGGGTGACCATCCGGGACGGTCAGATCGTCGAGATGTGAGGCGCGACGGGCGCACAATCTGAACGAAAACAAGCATTTGACAGCCCCTTCCGGACGGCATGGATGGGTCATGTTCTTTTTTTGTTCGCGCCTCTTGCAATGAGAACAAAAGTAGAACATATTGAGGTCCGTCGAGGCTCTGGGGAGATGGCGATGATCCGGACCGTGATCGAGGACATGGCGGCGCTTCTGGCGCTGGGGCTGTTCACCGGCATGGTGACGGTGTGGGCGCAGGCCCTGCAGGGATTGTGAGGCCGGACCATGCAGCGGTGGATGACACGGGCCTTGCCGGGGCGCGACGGTTGAAGGGCTGACTGGGCCCGGCCATGGTCGGACCAGGACAACGGGACGAGTCGGAGACGGGAGCGGTTGGCGTGCAGACCAGGACCTTCGTGCATCTGCGCGTGCATTCGGCCTATTCGCTGCTGGAGGGCGCGCTGACCATCGGCAGGTTGGCCAAGCTGGCTGCTGCCGACGCGATGCCGGCCCTGGCGGTGACCGATACGGGCAATCTGTTCGGCGCGCTCGAGTTTTCCGAGAAGATGGCGGAGGCCGGCATCCAGCCGATCGTCGGCCTCACCCTCGGGGTGGACTTTGCCGACCGCGAGGCGGACCCGCGCCGGCCGGGCCTGCCGGTGGCGCGGCCGCGGATCGCCCTGCTGGCGCGCTCGGAGGCGGGCTACCGCAACCTCATGGCGCTGTCGAGCCACGGTTTCATGACCGGCGCCGACCCGGCCGATGTTGCCGTGCCGGCCGAGGTGCTGGCTGCCCATGCGGAGGGGCTGATCGCGCTCACCGGGGGGCCGGACGGCCCGCTCGACCGGGCCTTGCGGGATGACCAGCCGGCGCTGGCCGCCGCTCGCCTCGACCGTCTGGCCGCGATCTTCGGCGACGGGCTCTATGTCGAACTGCAGCGCCACGGGTTGGACGGGGAGCGCCAGGTGGAGCCGGCGCTGATCGGCGAGGCCTACCGGCGCGGCCTGCCACTGGTCGCCACCAATCAGTGCCATTTCGCCGAGGTCAGCGACTACGAGAGCCATGATGCGCTGATCGCCATTGCCGAGGGGCGCATCCTCGCCGATCCCGACCGCCGGCGCCTGACGCCCGAGCACCGGTTCAAGCGCCAGGCGGAGATGGCGGCCCTGTTCGCCGACCTGCCGGAGGCGATCGACTCGACGGTGGAGATCGCCCTGCGCTGCCACTACCGGCCGAAGAAGCGCAAGCCGATCCTGCCGCGCTTCACGCTGCAGGCCGGCGGAGCGGCGGTCGATGAGGCGGCCGAGCTTGCCCGTCAGGCGCGCGAGGGACTGGCCCGGCGCCTGGCCGCCCACGGGCCGGCACCGGGCCTGACGGTCAGGGACTATGAGGAGCGGCTGGCCTTCGAGCTCTCCATCATCGAGCGGATGAAGTTCCCAGGCTATTTCCTCATCGTCGCCGACTTCATCAAATGGGCCAAGTCTCAGGCCATTCCGGTCGGGCCTGGCCGCGGCTCGGGCGCCGGCTCACTGGTTGCCTATGCGCTCACCATCACCGATCTCGATCCGCTGCGCTTTGCCCTGCTGTTCGAGCGCTTCCTCAACCCCGAGCGCGTGTCCATGCCGGATTTCGACATCGACTTCTGCCAGGACCGCCGCGACGAGGTGATCCGCTACGTGCAGGAGCGCTATGGCCGCGACCAGGTGGCGCAGATCATCACCTTCGGCACGCTGCAGGCCCGCGGCGTGCTGCGCGATGTCGGCCGCGTGCTGGAAATGCCCTATGGCCAGGTCGACAAGCTGTGCAAGCTGGTGCCGCAGAATCCGGCTGCGCCGATCAGTCTCGACAAGGCGATCGAGGGCGAGCCGAAGCTGCAGGCCGCGCGGGACGAGGAGCCGGTGGTGCGCCGGCTGTTCGACATCGCCACCCGGCTGGAGGGGCTGAACCGGCATGCCTCCACCCATGCGGCGGGACTGGTGATCGGTGACCGGCCGCTGGTCGAACTGGTGCCGCTCTACCGCGATCCGAAGACCGACATGCCGGTGACCCAGTTCAACATGAAATGGGTGGAGAGCGCCGGCCTGGTGAAGTTCGACTTCCTCGGCCTGAAGACGCTGACCGTGCTGCAGACGGCGGTGGACCTGCTGAAGGCGCGCGGCATCGCGGTGGACCTCGCGGCCATCCCGCTCGATGATGCCAAGACCTACGACATGCTGGCCCGCGGCGAGACGGTCGGGGTGTTCCAGGTGGAAAGCGCCGGCATGCGCAAGGCGCTGGTGGAGATGAAGGCCAGCCGGTTCGAGGACATCATCGCCCTGGTGGCGCTCTACCGGCCGGGACCGATGGCCAATATCCCGGTCTATTGCGCCCGCAAGCACGGGCTGGAAAAGCCGGACTATCCCCACCCCCTGCTGGAGCAGGTGCTGGCCGAGACCCACGGCATCATCGTCTATCAGGAGCAGGTGATGCAGGCCGCCCAGATCCTGTCGGGCTATTCGCTGGGCGAAGCCGATCTCCTGCGCCGGGCCATGGGCAAGAAGATCAAGGCGGAGATGGACCAGCAGCGCGAGCGCTTCGTGTCCGGCTGCGTCGAGCGGGGCATCGCCAGGGCCAAGGCCGACGAGATCTTCGACCTGCTGGCCAAGTTCGCCGACTACGGCTTCAACAAGAGCCATGCGGCGGCCTATGCGCTGGTGGCCTACCAGACCGCCTGGCTCAAGGCCAATCATCCCGTCGAGTTCATGGCCGCCTCCATGACGCTCGACCTGTCGAACACCGACAAGCTGGCCGAGTTCCGCCGCGAGGCGCTCCGGCTGGGCATCGCGGTCGAGCCGCCCTGCGTGAACCGTTCGGGCGTCACCTTCACCGTGCGAGAGGGGCGCGTGCTCTATGCACTGGCGGCGGTCAAGGGCGTCGGCGCCCAGGCGGTGGAGGCCATCGTCGCGGCGCGCGGTTCACGGCCCTTTGCGGATCTGGCCGACTTTGCCCAGCGCATCAATCCGAAGGCGCTCAACCGCAAGACGCTGGAGAACCTTGCAGCGGCCGGCGCCTTCGATGCCCTGGAGCCGAACCGTGCCCGCGCGGTGGCGGCGGCCGAGCGGATCCTGGCCGAGGCGCACAGGCGCGCGGAGGGCCGGGCCATCGGCCAGAACGAGCTGTTCGGCGGCGGCGGCCCGGCGGTGCTCGCCCTGCCCGACGTCGAGCCCTGGCTGCCCGGCCGCAAGCTGGACGAGGAGTTCAAGGCGATCGGCTTCTTCCTCTCGGGCCATCCGCTCGACGATTACCGCGCCGCGCTGCAGCGGCTGCGGATCGAGCCCTTTGCCGCCTTCGCCCGGAGCGTGCGGCGCGGCGCCAGCGCCGGTCGCCTCGCCGGCGTGGTCACCGGCCGGCAGGAGCGGCGCACGCGCACCGGCAACAAGATGGGCATCGTCACCCTGTCCGATCCTTCCGGCCAGTACGAGGCCGTGCTGTTTTCCGAGGGGCTTGCCGCCTATCGTGACCTGCTGGAGCCGGGGCGCGCCGTCCTGATGGCGGTGGCCGCGGAGATGCAGGGCGAGGAGGTGCGCGTGCGCATCCAGTCGGTGGAGCCGCTCGACGAGGCGACGATGCGGGTCCAGAAGGGCTTTCGCGTGTTCGTCGAGGGACCGGGTCCGGTCGACAGCATTGCGCGGCGTCTGACGGCGCGGGGCGAGGGTGAGGTCAGCCTGGTCATGATGCTGCGCGATGCCGGCAGTGAGGTGGAGCTGAAGCTGCCCGGCCGCTTTGCCGTCTCGCCGCAGATCGCCGGCGCCATCAAGGCCGTCCCTGGCGTCCTGGAGGTGGCGGAACTGTGATCGGCGGCCAGGGTCCAGCCCCGTGTGCCGGCTGGCCGCGCCGTCAGGGCTCGAGCCGGGCGAGACGGGCCGGCAGGGTGGCGATGGCCGTCTCGTCGGCATTGGCGAAGGCCAGGCGCAGATGGTCGTCCTGGCCGGGGCCGAAATAGGAACCGGGCAGGCCGAGGACGCCGCGCTCCACGGCGAGCCGTTCGGCGACACGTTCGGCCGGAACGCCGGCGAAGGGATGGCGCACATAGGCGAAATAGGCGCCGATGGAGGAGATGGACCAGCCCGGCGCGGCCGCCATCACCCGGCTGAAGGCAGCGATGCGGGCATTGATCGTGGTCCGCATGCTCTGCCGCCAGGGCGCCACGGCGTCGATCGCCCAGGCCAGGGCGACCTGGGCTGGCCGGGCCGCGCAGATCTGGAAGCTGTCCAGCACCTTCAGGATCGAGGCCATGGTCGCGGGGCCGGCGGTGATGGCGCCCGCGCGATGGCCCGGCACGGCATAGGCCTTGGAAAACGAGTAGAGCTGAATGATGTGGTCGCGCCAGTCACGGCGCGCGAGCAGGTCGTGGGCGCGGGTGGCGCCGTCGGGCAGGAAGTCCCGATAGGTCTCGTCGAGGATGAGGGCGATGCCGCGCCGGCGCGCGAGATCGGCAAAGGCCGCCAGCACGTCCGGGGCATAGATGGCGCCGGTGGGATTGTTGGGCGTGACCAGCACGAGGGCGCGCGTCCGGGGACCGATCAGGGTTTCGGCGGCCGCGATGTCGGGCACGAAGCGGTCGGCGGCGCGGCAAGGCAGGGCCCGAACCGCGATGCCGAGCATCTCCAGCGTCATCTGGTGGTTGAAATACCAGGGGGCCGGCAGGATGACGCTGTCGCCGGGGCCGGCCACGGCGAGCGCGGCCGCCACGAAGGCCAGGTTGCATCCGGCCGTGATCGCCACGTCCTGCGGCCCGACATCGCCGCCATAGAGCCCGGCGACCTCGGCGGCATAGGCCTGGCGCAGCGCGTCGTCGCCGAGGATCGGGCCGTAGCGGGCGACCTCGGGCCGGCCCGCCGCATCCGCCAGCCGCGCGAGCAGACTGGCCGGCGGCGGCGCGCCGGGGGCGGCCTGCGACAGGTCGATGGCCGGCCCGAAACCGCCATCATAGCGGGCCATCCAGGCGCGGGCCGCCGGAATGGGCGGCGTGCCGGTATCCTGGACGCCGGGGTTCAGGGCGAACAAGGGCTCACCAGGTGCCGGTATTGGGCATGGAGAGCCAGGGCTCGGCCGGCTCGCGCGCCGCCCCCTTCTGCAGCAGCTCGATGGAAATGTTGTCGGGCGAGCGGATGAAGGCCATGACGCCGTCACGCGGCGGCCGGTTGATCGTGATGCCGGCGGCCATCAGCTTCTCGCAGGTGGCATAGATGTCGTCGACTTCGTAGGCGAGATGGCCGAAATTGCGGCCGCCGGTATAGACTTCCGGATCCCAGTTGTAGGTCAGTTCCAGCGCCGGGGCCGGGCGGCGGCCGGCCGCGATATCGGCCTC
The DNA here is from genome assembly GCA_046295035.1 of Phreatobacter sp. Classification (GTDB taxonomy): domain Bacteria; phylum Pseudomonadota; class Alphaproteobacteria; order Rhizobiales; family Phreatobacteraceae; genus Phreatobacter. Next base: position 11,699 of record JBKBOA010000008.1, on the reverse strand, counting down.
GGCGGCGGCCACGTCATCGGCCGAGCAGAGAAAGACCAGGGTGAAGCGGCCCTTCTCCACGTCTATCCGCCGGACCTGAACCATGCCGAGCTTGTTGCAGTAGAAGTCGAGGGACTGGTCGAGATCGGTCACTCGGACCATGGTGTGCAGATAGCGCATGGGGCCTCGCAAGGGGTGAGAGGGCGATGGATGCGGAGTTGAAGACGCAGGTGGACGATCTGGCAAGCCTGATCCGGCAGGCCAGCCGTGCCGTGGCCTTCACCGGTGCGGGCCTTTCCACCGAAGCCGGCATTCCCGACTTCCGGTCGCCGGGCGGCCTGTGGACACAGAACAAGCCGATCCCCTTCGATGCCTTCCTGGCCAGCCGCGAGGCGCGCAACGAGGCCTGGCGGCGCAAGTTCGCCATGGACGGACGCTTTGCCGCCGCCGTGCCGGGCCGCGGCCACCGGGCGCTGGCGCGCTGGGTCGCGACGGGCCGGCTCGTCGGCATCATCACTCAGAACATCGACAATCTGCATCAGCATTCGGGCGTTCCGCCCGACCGGCTGATCGAGCTCCATGGCAATGGCAGCTATGCCCATTGTCTCGACTGCCGGCAGCGCTACGAACTGACCTGGGTGCGCAGCCGGTTCGAGGCGTCCGGCGGTCTTGCCCCCGACTGCGAGGCCTGCGGAGGGCCGGTCAAATCGGCCACCATCTCCTTCGGCCAGGCCATGCCGGAGGCCGAGATGCGCCAGGCCCTGCGCTGGACGCTGGCGAGCGACCTGTTGCTCGCCATCGGCTCCTCGCTGGTGGTCTATCCGGCGGCGGGGCTGCCGGCCTCCGCCAAGCAGAATGGCGCTCGTCTGGTGATCGTCAACAACGAGGAGACGCCGCTCGACGATCTCGCCGATCTCGTGATTCGCGCCGATATCGGCACGGTCCTGGAGGCGGCGGGCGAACGGCTGGCCGCCGGCGGGAATGGCTGATCGGCGTCAACGTCGCGTCCACCAATTTGCCGCCGAAGCGGTGGACGGACGGAAATTGGGGCTTCCCGCGGGCAGGGCGGGTGTTATCCTTCCGGGGAGAATCAGGGCGGGGTGGGGTCGAGGCCAGCGATCCCGAGACAAGCGGCGGTGAGTGCGATGACGTCGGACAAGTCCGACCCGGAAGGCTTGGGCGCCAAGGGCGCCGACCAGGTTCGCAACCAGAGCGCGTCGGCATCCGATGAGGTGCCCGCCAATCTGGTGGAGATTGCCGGCACGATCAAATGGTTCGACGTGGCCAAGGGCTACGGCTTCATCGTGCCGGATGGCGGCGGGCCCGATGTGCTGCTACACGTGACCAGCCTGCGCCGCGACGGCTACCAGACGGCCTATGAGGGGGCCAGGATCGTGGTGGAGGCCATGGCACGCCAGCGTGGCCTGCAGGCCTTCCGCGTGCTGTCCATGGACGAGAGCACGGCCGTGCATCCCTCGCAGCTGCCGCCGCCGCGCACCCATGTCACCGTCACGCCGACGAGCGCGCTGGAGCGGGCCGAGGTCAAGTGGTTCAACCGGCTGCGCGGCTTCGGCTTCCTGTCGCGTGGCCCCGGCACGCCGGACATCTTCGTGCACATGGAGACGCTGCGCCGGTTCGGCATGACCGAGCTGCGCCCCGGACAATGGGTGCTGGTGCGCTATGGCGATGGCGACAAGGGCCTGATGGCCGCCGAGGTGCGTCCGGACGGGGCAACCTTCCCCTCCTCGCACTGAACCGCTAGAACGGCGGTCATGCTGATGGACCGCCGTTTCGTTCTCGCCGCCGGCTTCACCGCCCTTGCCGGAAACCTGGCTTTCGCCCGCGGGCCGCTCACGCGCCTGACCATCGTCACGCGCGCCGGGACGCGCCATGATTTCCAGCTGGAACTGGCCGACACGCCCGAGAAGCGGGCCCGCGGCCTGATGTTCCGGCGCAGCCTGCCCGATGGCCATGGCATGCTGTTCGAGTTCGGTCCGCGCGAGACCGAAGTGACCATGTGGATGAAGAACACCTACATTCCGCTCGACATGATCTTCATCCGGGCCGACGGCACGATCCACCACATTGCCGAGAACACCACGCCGCTGTCGGAGGCGATCGTTCCCTCCAACGGCCCGGTCAAGGGCGTGCTGGAGGTGATCGCCGGCACGTCGCGCCGCCTCGGCCTGGCGCCGGGGGACCGGGTGGAGCATCCCTGGTTCGGCCGCTGAGAGGGGTCCGCCGCCGGCTTGCCGGGCGACCGGCGCTCGGCTATGTGCGGGATGAAACGGGGCGTAGCGCAGCCTGGTAGCGCGAGAGTTTTGGGTACTCTAGGTCGCTGGTTCGAATCCAGTCGCCCCGACCAGAACCGGAGGATGATCGTGGTCGCGCGCATCTATCGGCCGGCACGGACAGCCATGCAGTCCGGCCAGGCCAAGACCCATTCCTGGCGGCTGGAGTTCGAGCCGGAGGCGCCGCGCATCGTCGAGCCGCTGATGGGCTATACGAGCTCGACGGACACGCGCCAGCAGGTGAAACTCACCTTCGCGTCGAAGGAGGAGGCGATCGCCTATGCCGAGCGCCATGGCATCGCCTATCAGGTGTTCGAGGCGCAGGAGCCGAAGCGGCGCATCGCCGCCTATTCGGACAATTTCCGCTTCAACCGCGTCGGCGCCTGGACCCATTGAGGGCCCTGGCGGCCGGCACGGGCGCAGATGCGGTCCCGTAGCTCAGCCGGATAGAGCGACAGCCTTCTAAGCTGTTGGTCGCAGGTTCGAATCCTGCCGGGATCGCCATCGCTTCTGTCGAGCTTAGCATTTGATTCAGACGCGGGGAGATGGCGCGTGTCGCAACGTAATCTATTCGCGTTTGTATTAATGCCTTTCGAAAAGGCATTTGATGATGTGTACCAGCTTGGAATTAAGGCTGCGGCATCAGCATGCGATGTACTCGCAGAGCGCGTTGATGAACAATTCTATAGCGAAACAATGTTGAGGCGCATTTACCAGCAGATCGAGGCTGCTGATTTCATTATCGCTGACGTGACAGGTAGGAATCCGAATGTGATGTACGAAGTCGGATACGCACACGCTAAGGACAAGATATGCACACTTCTGACTCAACGCGTTGACGACATCCCCTTCGACCTCCGTCATCATCGCCACGTTGTCTATTCGTCGGTTACTGATCTACTTGCGAAACTCACTGCAGAAATCGAGTGGATCACACAGGAGATCGTCGCCCGGGACGAGGAGCTTTTCGCGGTCGCAATTGAGTCTTTTGGTTGGGCTGATGTCGATAGGACTGGCGTGTGCGCGAAGGAAAAATTTGGATTGGCGATCGACATTACTGGCCGGAAGATCGCTCCCGGAACTGAAATTGAAGCAATTTATCTTCATGCTGGAAAGGGCCTGAAGTTTTTTCAGTCCGACGATGAGTGCGTATATTCACCTTCCGAACTCAATAGAGGAGGGAATCGCTTCTTACTGAAATCAAATATCCAGCGTGTATCGCCCGGTACATGGACACGTTTGATTTTAAAAGCTGAGAAGATTCTGATGCATATATCTGGGGCTCCTCCAGAACTTGCCGCAACGTATACGCGAGCTGAATCGTTTGTTTTAGAGATCCGCACCAGCCGTAGTACCTTTAAAAAAGAGCTATTTCTGGAAGTGAAATTCGATGAGATTCCGTTTTGAGCGCGCTTCTGGAAAGTATAATAATTAAAAAACGATCGAATTTATATCCGATAAAATGTCTATATATTGAACTATGTTATTATAGTTTGACCATATTTGACATCTGCAAGCCGACTGGTTCGATGCGAAATTAAGAGGCCGACCTATTATTTGTAATTACAATTATGTGACTAAAAATAGTACTGTTATTTAGGGATCGCCTTGCTGGTGTCCGGTCGCGGCACTTCGCAATGCATGATCGCAGCCGGGGCTCATATCGGGCGATAATGCGCAACTTCTGTAAGGATCGTCATTTTGTCAGGCTGCATCCGCGCCTGCGAGCCGCCGGCGCGCCAGCCAGATGCCGAAGGTGGCGAGCGCCACCATCCAGAGCTTGCCGAGCACGAGGCCGGGCAGCAGCGACACCGAACCGAAGGCGAGCCAGAGGAACAGCGTGCTGTCGATGACGGTGCCGACCAGGCCCGAGGCCAGCACGGCGGCGATCAGCCGCCTGCGCGCCAGCGGCGTATAGACGGCGGTATCGGCCAGCTCGGAGAACAGGAAGGCGCCCGCCGAGGCAATGGCCAGGGCCGGGGGCGCGACCATCCAGGACAGCGCGGCGCCCATGAGGATGCCGGCCAGCGACCAGACAAGGCCGATCGTGCGCTGCACGATGTCGCGCAGCACCAGGGCAAGGCCGATCATCAGGACGCCGCTCGGCGCCATCAGGCCGAAGCCGACCGGGATCAGGCAGGGACCGTCCGGCACGCAGTGCGTGCCGACATGGCCGATCAGCCAGTTGGCGGCGGGGATGGTGGCAACGAAGCCGGCGAGGGCGAGGGAACCGATCATGGGATGCGCTGCAGCAACGAGGGGATGGCGCCTATAGACCGTTGCCCATCGCAAGGCCAGAGCCTGTGTGCAGGCCACCTGCCGCGGATCGGCCGGGTCGCGGACCTGCCGTGACAGCGGCGCCTGCCGCCACTAGAAGGCTTGAAGGGGGCAGGGGCCTGAGCCGGCCGCTGCGGCCCGGCCCGAAAGCCTGTTTGCGCCACAGGACGATGATGACCACCCACGCATCCGATGCTCCGCTGTCCCCATCGCGCGACCGCAGGCCCTCGCTGCGTGCCTTCGGTGCGGCGGTCGCCGGCGGGCTGGCGCGGCTGACGCGGGCGCCGCGCCCCGGTGCCGCGCCGGTGTTCCGCTTCTTCCCCGGCTGGCCGGAGCGGATCTGCGCAGGGCTCGTGGCGCTCGCCCTCGTGCTGTTCGGCATGGCCTATCTGGACACGCCGATTCTCCGGGCCGTCGGCCGGCTGGAGGGCTGGCTCGGCACCGTCTTCGTGATCGCCACCGATTTCGGCCGCTCCGGCTGGATCCTCATTCCCTCGGGCCTCGCCCTGATCGGCCTCCTGGTCCTCGCCTCGCCCGCCCGCACCCTGGCCGACCGGGTGCTGCTGGCGCTGTCCGCGCGCCTTGCCTTCGTGTTCCTGGCGGTCGGCGGCTCGGGGCTGATCGTCACCATCGTCAAGCGCATCATCGCGCGCGGCCGGCCACGATTCTTCGACGAGTTCGGCGCCCTGCATTTCCAGTTCCCGTCGTGGAGCTCGCACTATGCGAGCTTTCCCTCCGGGCATTCGCAGACCGCCTTCGCGGCCGCGCTGGCGCTGGCCTTCCTGTTTCCCCGCTGGCGCGTCTGGCTGATCGCCGCGGCCTTCGTCATCGCCTACAGCCGCCTGGCGGTGGATGCCCACTATTTCACCGATGTGGTGGCGGGCTCGGCCTGGGGCGCCTGGTTCACGCTGATGACCCGCGAATGGTTCGCACGCCGTGGCCTGGTGTTCCAGCCCGGCATCGGGCGACAGCCCTTCGCCCTGCCGTGGCGGCGCATCCGCGCGGCGCTTGCCGCGCGCCTCGGGCGCGGGGGCTGATCAGCCCGCGGTCTTCATACGGTCGAAGCCGGCGGCGAGGTCCGCCTGCAGGTCGGCGACATCCTCCAGGCCGATCTGGAAGCGCAGGGCCGTGCCGCCTGGATCCCAGCTCGTTGCCGTGCGGTAGGCCGAGCAGTCGAAGGGCACGACAAGGCTTTCATAGCCGCCCCAAGAATAGCCCATGCCGAACAGCTCGAGTCCGTCGAGGAAGGCGGCAAGCTGCTTCTCGGACACCGGGTGCAGGATGACCGAGAACAGGCCGGAGGCGCCCTTGAAATCGCGCTTCCAGATGGCATGGCCGGGATGATGCGGCATGGCCGGGTGCAGAACGGTCTTCACCTCGGGCCGGGCGGCCAGCCACTCCGCCATGGCCAGGCCCTGACGGCCGGCCTCGTCGAGCCGCAGCTTCATGGTGCGCAGGCCGCGCAGGGCAAGGAAACAGTCCTCCGGTCCCGGCACCACGGCCATCAGGTCATAGGTTTCGCGCAGGGCCTTCCAGCAGCGCTCGTTGGCGGTGACGAGACCCATCAGCAGGTCCGAATGGCCGCCGAGATATTTGGTGCCGGCCTCGATGGCGATGTCGACGCCCCGCTCGTGCGGCGGGAAGTAGAGCGGCGTTGCCCAGGTGTTGTCCATCACCACGACGGCACCGCGCGCATGGGCCACCTCGGCAATGGCCGGGATGTCCTGCATCTCGAACGACTGGGAGCCCGGCGCCTCGGTGAACACGACCGTGGTATTTGGCCGCATCAGCTCCCCGATGCCAGCGCCGATGGACGGGTCGTAGAAGGTGGTCTCGACGCCGAAGCGTTTCAGGATGGTGTTGGCATATTCGCGCGTCGGCCGGTAAACCGAATCCGTCACCAGCATGTGATCGCCCGCCTTCAGGCAGGACTGCAGCGCGACCATGATGGCCGCCAGGCCCGAAGGCGTGAGCACCGCCCCAGCCGCCCCGGAAATGTCGGCCCAGGCCTCCTCCAGCGCCCGGATGGTCGGCGTTCCCTTGGTGCCATAGACATAGGGCTGGCGGCGGGTCTTCAGCTCCTCGTAGGTCGGATAGAGGACGGTGGAACCGCGGTAGATCGGCGTATTGACGAAGCCGAACTGGTCGGCCGGGCGGCGCCCGCCCAGCACCAGGCGCGTGCGTTCGGAGAGGCTCTTGGGGTTCGAAGGGCCGGCCATGATCGCCTCGATGATGGGAATGCGCAGGTTGCACGGGCAGGGGATTCGAGGGCTTTGCCCGGCCGGCATGCGACGCGTCAAGCCCTTGACCCCCGCCAGAAGATGCCCTGTGATGCGCAAATGCGGGGTCTCAGGACTGTCCTTGCCAGCGAAGCGGCTTGGTTAGCCCCCGCGCAACCAACAACGACTGCCTTGAGATCAGAGTGGAAAGGCTGCCCCCCATGAAACGGATCGTCTCGACCATCGCGCTCGGCGCGGCCCTCGGCCTCGCTGCTTCGGCGGCCCAGGCCCAGGCGCCGACGACGCTGCGGAACATCCAGAACAAGGGCTTCATCCAGTGCGGCGTGACCCAGGGTCTGGCCGGCTTCTCCATGCCGGACAGCGCCGGCAACTGGACCGGAATGGACGTGGACCTGTGCCGGGCGCTGGCGGCAGCCATCTTCAATGACCCGACCAAGGTGCGCTTCTCGCCCCTGTCGGCGAAGGACCGCTTCACCGCGCTGCAGTCCGGCGAGATCGATGTGCTGTCCCGCAATACGACCTGGACGCTGCAGCGCGACACCTCGCTCGGCCTGAACTTCGCCGGTGTGAACTACTATGACGGCCAGGGCTTCATGGTTCGCAAGTCGCTCAACGTGAAGAGTGCGCGCGAGCTGTCCGGTGCCTCGGTCTGCGTGCAGACCGGCACGACGACCGAACTGAACGTCGCCGACTATTTCCGCGCCAACAACATGCGCTACGAGCCGGTGGTTTTCGCCAGCGCCGACGAGACGGTGAAGGCCTATGACGCCGGCCGCTGCGACGTGTTCACCACCGACGCCTCAGGCCTCTATGCCGAGCGCATCAAGCTGTCCAAGCCCGATGACCACATGGTTCTGCCGGAGATCATCTCCAAGGAGCCGCTCGGCCCGGTGGTCCGCCACGGTGATGACCAGTGGTTCGACATCGTCAAGTGGGTGCATTTCGCCATGGTGACGGCGGAGGAACTCAACATCACCCGGGCCAATCTGGACCAGATGATGCAGTCCACCAATCCGGAGATCCGGCGCGTCCTCGGCGTGGAGGGCAATTTCGGCGAGGCCCTCGGCCTGACCAAGGACTGGGTGGTGCGGATCGTTCGCCATGTCGGCAATTACGGCGAGGTCTTCGATCGCAATGTCGGCCCCAGCACCCGGCTCGGCATCCAGCGCGGCCTGAACGCCCTGTGGAACAAGGGCGGGCTCCAGTACGCGCCGCCGATTCGCTGACGCCCCTCGCTGCAGTGCAATTACGACTGGACATGATCGCCGTCCCGGGTCCACGATCCGGGACGGTTTGCCGGTGAAGAGAATGGCCGGGCCGCCCCTGGGGTGGACCCATGGCCCCGCACCGGACCAGAGAAGGGGATGGCGGCTATGACGGACGGCACATTGCCGGCTCGCGGGGACAGTGCGCCCAAAGTGGCGTTCTTCAACGACCCGAAGACAAGGAGCCTGATCTTCCAGGCGCTGGCGCTGGCCCTGATCGTCTTCATGCTGTTCACGGCCATCTCCAATGCCGTGACCAACCTGCGCAACCAGAACATTGCCGGCGGCTTCGGCTTCCTGAGCCAGACCGCGGGCTTCGGCATCTCGCAGACGCCGATCGCCTGGGCCGAATCGATGTCCTACGGGCGGGCCTTCGTCATCGGCCTGCTGAACACGCTGCTGGTCTCCGCGGTGGGCATCGTTCTGGCGACAATCCTCGGCTTCATCGTCGGCATTGCCCGCCTCTCGCCCAACTGGGTCATCGCCAAGATCGCCTACTGGTATGTCGAGGTGATCCGCAACCTGCCCCTGCTGTTCCAGATCCTGTTCTGGTACCTCGCCGTGCTGGCCGCCATGCCGGCGCCGCGCAATTCCTATTCGCTGTTCGGCCTGTTCTTCGCCAACCAGCGCGGCATTACCGTGCCGCGGCCGATATTGGAGAGCGGATCGGAGCTGATCGGCATCGCGCTGATCCTCGGCGTGGTCGCCGCCTTCGCGGTGCGCCACTGGGCGCGCCGGCGCCAGGAGGCGACCGGCGAGCAGTTTCCTGTCGCCCTGACCATGACCGGGCTGATCATCGGCCTGCCGATCCTCGCCTATGTCATCTCCGGCATGCCGATCTCCTTCGACCATCCCCAGCAGGGCCGCTTCAACCTGACCGGGGGCATGACGCTGATCCCCGAATTCGTCGCGCTGGTGGTGGCCCTGGTCGCCTATACCGCGGCCTTCATCGGGGAGATCGTGCGCGCCGGCATCCAGGCCGTCAGCCACGGCCAGACCGAGGCCGGCCGTTCGCTCGGCCTGCCCGAGGGGCGCATCCTCAACCTGATCGTGATTCCCCAGGCGCTGCGCGTCATCATCCCGCCGCTCACCAGCCAGTATCTCAATCTGGCCAAGAACTCGTCCCTGGCAGTCGGGATCGGCTATCCGGACATGGTGTCGGTCGGGGGCACCATCCTCAACCAGACCGGGCAGGCGATCGAGGTGATCGCCATGTGGATGGGCTGCTACCTGACCATCTCGATCGCCACGTCGATCTTCATGAACTGGTACAACCGGCGCATCGCGCTGGTGGAACGGTGAGGAGAGGGCCATGAGCAACTCCTTCGTCCGCTCCGAGATCCTGAAGCCGCTGCCGCCGCCGGCCAATCTGGTCGGCCCCTGGGGCTGGGCGCGGGCCAACCTGTTCTCCTCCCCGCTGCAGATCGTGCTGACGCTGGTCGGCGCCTATGTCGCCTTCGTCCTGATCTGGACCTTCATCGACTTCACCATCATCCGTGCGGTCTGGACGGGCGAAGACCGCGATGCCTGTCTGGATGCCAAGGTGGGACGCAGCGTCGGCGCCTGTTGGCCGTTCGTCTGGGCCAAGTTCGGGCAGTTCATGTATGGCTTCTACCCGGCGGAGCTGCGCTGGCGGGTCAATCTGACCTATGTCGTGGCGCTGGCCCTGCTGATCCCGCTGCTGATCCCGAGCCTGCCCTACAAGGCGCTGAACGCGGTGCTGTTCTTCGGCGCCTTCCCGGTGCTGGCCTTCATCCTCCTGCACGGCGGCTCGGTCATCAATCCCTGGCTGATCGTGATCGGCTGGCTGGCGCTCATCGGTGGCATCGCCCTGCTGGTCGGCTATGCGATGAGCCGCGTGGAGGGCAAGCCCAACGCCTTCTTCCTGCGCTATGGCGCAGCCGGTCTGGCTGTCGGCCTGGTGCTGCTCGTCATGGCGCGGACGGGCCTGTTCGCGCAGCCCTCGCTCCCCGTCGTTGAGACGCGCCAGTGGGGAGGTCTGCTCGTGACGCTGGTGGTGGCCACCACGGGCATCGTGGCGGCCCTTCCAATCGGGGTGGCGCTGGCGCTCGGCCGGCGCTCGAAGATGCCGATCATCCGCTTCCTGTCGGTCGGGCTGATCGAGATGGTGCGCGGCGTGCCGCTCATCACCGTGCTGTTCTTCGCCACCTACATGCTGCCGCTGTTCCTGGAGCGCTCGCCGGATGCGATGGTGCGCGTCCTCGTCGGCGTGTCGATCTTCTCCGGCGCCTACATGGCCGAGACGATCCGCGGCGGCCTGCAGGCGATCCCCAAGGGCCAGTTCGAGGGCGCCATGGCGCTCGGCCTCAACTATCCGCGCATGATGGGGCTGATCATCATGCCCCAGGCGCTGAAGCTGGTGATCCCCGGCATCGTCAATTCGTTCATCGGCCTGTTCAAGGACACCACGCTGGTGTCGATCGTGGCGATCTTCGACCTGCTGGGTGTCATTCGCGCCAGTTTCACCGATCCGCAATGGGCAAGCCCGGTGACGCTCTACACCGGCTTTGCCTTCGCCGGGATCATCTATTTCGCCTTCTGCTACTTCATGTCCCGCTACTCCATCTTCGTCGAGGACAGGCTCAACACCGGCCGGCGCCGCTGACGGCACCGGACCGCAACGACAAGGCTTTCCAGGAGTTCCGCATGTCCAGCCCGTCTCCCGCGCGGATGCCGACCACCACCAACGAGATCGCCATCTCGATCAGCGGCATGCACAAGTGGTACGGCGAGTTCCATGTGCTGAAGGACATCAATCTGACCGTCCATCGGGGCGAACGGATCGTCATCTGCGGGCCGTCGGGTTCGGGCAAGTCCACCATGATCCGCTGCATCAACCGGCTGGAGGAGCACCAGCAGGGCCAGATCATCGTGGACGGCATCGAACTGACCGACGACCTGAAGCGCATCGACGAGATCCGCCGCGAGGTCGGCATGGTGTTCCAGCATTTCAACCTGTTCCCCCACCTGACCATCCTGGAGAACTGCACGCTGGCGCCGATCTGGGTGAAGAAGATGCCGAAGAAGGACGCCGAGGAGGTGGCCATGCACTACCTCAAGCGCGTGCGCATTCCCGAGCAGGCGAACAAGTATCCCGGCCAGCTGTCGGGCGGCCAGCAGCAGCGCGTGGCGATCGCCCGCGCCCTGTGCATGAGCCCGAAGATCATGCTGTTCGACGAGCCGACCTCGGCCCTTGATCCGGAAATGGTCAAGGAGGTGCTCGACACCATGGTGGGCCTCGCCGAGGAGGGCATGACCATGCTTTGCGTCACCCACGAGATGGGTTTTGCCCGGCAGGTGGCCAACCGGGTCATCTTCATGGACTACGGGCAGATCATCGAGATGAACGAGCCGAAGGCGTTCTTCTCGAATCCGCAGCACGAGCGGACCCGGCTGTTCCTGAGCCAGATCCTGCACTGAGGGGGCAGGAGCCGGTGAGGCTGATCTAGAGCGGTTCATCGCTTGACTGAATCGGGAGGGATTCCGGATCAGCGCGATTTGTGATTCTAGAGCGGTTCATCGCTTGACTGAATCGGGAGGGATTCCGGATCAGCGCGATTTGTGATTCTAGATGCTGGCTGGGACGGAGGCCAGCATCCGATGACCCGACCCCTATCCAACGATCT
>JBKBOA010000007.1:0-77458 GCA_046295035.1 Phreatobacter sp. | reverse complement strand
CGTGGCCTGATCGGCCTGCGCGGTCAGGCGGAAGGCGCCCGGTGGCAGATCCACCTGCGGAGCCGATCCTGGCGCCACATAGACACCGGCCGCCATGGCGCGGTAGCCGGCGCCGGTCAGTCCGGCCGGATCGAAGCCACGCCGGCCGGCGCCGGGCAGGACGATCAGGTGGAAGCCGGAACCCGCCTGTGCCCGCTCGCCCGCATAGACCCGGCGGAACGCATCCGCGAAGGTCCGCTCGCCGCTGGCAGACAGGGCATAGACCGGCCGCCGGCCGCCGCCCTGGCGCACGAACAGGCCGTCGGCGACGAGCCGTGACATGGCCGTGCGCACGGCGCCGGCCTCGATGCCGAGGCCAGCCATCAGGTCGATCAGGGCGCGGATCGACAGCCGCCCGCCACGCGGCACGATGGCATCGCCGAAGACGGTGACGATCAGCGAGGCCGTGCGCAGCGGCCGCCCTTCGAGGAATTGCCCGAGTAGGGCCGCGATGGCCGGCGCCGGACCATCGCCCCGGCGCATGTCTGCACTGTCTGCCACGTCCGCAACCCGCTCTGGTGGCCCGAGACCTCGGCGACCAGCGCTAGCCTGCCGGTGGCCCTTGCGCAACCGCGCGCTCGGGCGGACTAGTCCATCGGGTCGAATGTCCCATGGACCGGACAGACGCTAGCGTGGAGGTCGGGACACAGTGTCAGCGCATCGGGGCCGGCCCGAGCGGCGCGACCAACCGGGACTGCACGATGCTCAGGGTGGTGATCGTCTTCGGCATTCTGGCCGCCATTGGCGGCATCGCGACCTGGCGGCCGGACCTGGCCGAGCAGGCCTACCAGCGCGTGCAGCAGATCCTGCATCCCGCGCAGCCGACCACGGTGGGCCCGATCCGCCGGCCGCAGGGCGGCCCGCCGGTGGCGGTTGCGCTCGCCCGCGTCGAGAAGCGCGACATGCCCATCGTCATCGAGGCGGTCGGGACGGTGCAGTCCATCGCCTCGCTGCAGATCAAGTCGCGGATCGACAGCCAGGTGACGGAGGTCCATGTCGAGGAGGGCGCCGCGGTCAAGGCCGGGGATCTGCTCTTCACCCTCGACGATCGCGTGCTGCGTGCCCAGCTCGCCCAGGTCGAGGCGCAGCTCCTGCGCACGCGCGCGCAACTCGAGCAGGCCGTGCGCGATCGCGACCGGCTCGTCGAACTTGCCAGCCGCAATGTCGCGACCGAGGTGGCGCGCGACAATGCCATCACCAACGTCAAGGCGGTCGAGGCCCAGCTCGCCTCCGACGAGGCCAACCGCGACAACCTGCGCACGCAGCTCAGCTATACCCGCATCACCGCGCCGATCTCCGGGCGCATCGGCTCGATCCCGGCCAAGCCCGGCTCCTTCGTCCGCCCGGCCGATACGGCCCCCATGGCGACCATCAACCAGCTCGACCCCATCCACATTGCCTTTGCCATTCCGCAGGCGACCTTCTACGAGCTGCGCGGCCTGCTCGGTGGCGCCGCCCAGGACATCCGGGTGGAGGCCACCATCGGCGGCCAGACGGCCACCGGCACCATTGCCTTTGTCGAGAACCAGGTCGATCTGACCACCGGCACCGTGACCGCCAAGGCCCGCATGGACAACGGGGCGGAACAGCTCTGGCCCGGCTCCTTCGTGCCGGTGCGGGTCACGCTCGGCGTCCAGCCCGGCGCCGTCGTCGTGCCGGCCTCGGCCATGCAGACCGGCCAGAACGGCCCCTTCGTGTTCACGGTCAATGACGGCGTTGCCCAGGTGGTCAATGTGCAGGTGGCGCGCCGGCTGGGCGATGAGGTGGTCATTGCATCGGGCCTCAGCGGCGGCGAGCAGGTCGTCACCTCCGGCCAGCTGCGCATCGCCCAGGGCTCGCGGGTGGTCGACCGGACCCGCGGGGCGGGAGCACCCGGAACGGCGGGGGCCGACCCTGCGCCCCGCGGCGGCCAGAGCTGAGGAGGCGGCGCCATGCTTCAGGAGCTCTGCATCCGCCGGCCGGTGATGACCATCCTGTTGATGGTCTCGTTCCTTGCCGCCGGCATGTTCGGCTATCGCCAGCTGCCGGTCGCCGCCATTCCGCGCGTCGACTTCCCCACCATCCAGGTCACCGCGCAGCTGCCCGGTGCCAGCCCCGAGACCATGGCGGCCTCGGTGGCCTCGGTGCTCGAGAAGCAGTTCTCCACCATTGCCGGCGTCACCTCGATGGCGTCGACATCGTCCTACGGCAACACCTCGATCGTGCTGCAGTTCGATCTCAACCGGAACATCGACGGCGCGGCCCTCGACGTGCAGTCGCAGATCTCGACGGCCCTGCGCCGCCTGCCGGCCGATCTGACCGCACCGCCCAGCTTCCGGAAGGTCAATCCGGCCGACTTCCCGGTGATGTTCCTCGCCCTGTCATCGGAAACGGCGCTGCTGTCGGACCTCGACCGCTTCGCCAATTCCTCCATCCTGCCGCGTCTGTCGACCCTTCCCGGCGTCGCCCAGGTCCAGGTCTTCGGCTCGCAGAAATATGCGGTGCGCGTGCGCGCCGATCTCGACCAGCTCGCTGCCCGCGGCCTGACCATGGCCGACCTGCAGACGGCGCTGGCCAATGCCAATTCCAATCGTCCGGTCGGCCAGATCAACGAGGGATCGCGCGCCGCGATCCTCGATGCGACCGGCCCGGTCAGCCGGGCGGCCGAGTACGGCCCGGTGATCGTCGCCTGGCGCAATGGCGCCCCGGTGCGGGTCTCCGACGTGGCCGCACCGGTCGACGGGGTCGAGAACGACCGCATTGCCGCCTGGCTCGACGGCAAGCGCGCCATCGTCCTGGCCATCCAGCGCCAGCCTGATGCCAATACCGTGGAGGTGGTCGACGGCGTCAGGGCCATGCTGCCGCAGATCGTCCGTGAAGCCCCGGCGGCCTATGACATCAGCGTGCTGAACGACCGGTCCAAGTCGATCCGCGAATCCGTGGCCGATGTCGAGTTCACGCTCATCCTCGCCGCCTTCCTGGTCATCATCGTGATCTGGTTCTTCCTCAAGAGCTGGCGGGCGACGCTGATCCCGGCCGCCGCGCTGCCGATCTCCATCGTCGGCACCTTCGCGATCATGCACGTGCTGGGCTATTCCATCGACAACATCTCGCTGCTGGCGCTGACGCTGGCCGTCGGCTTCGTGGTCGACGACGCCATCGTGATGCTCGAGAACATCATGCGCCACATCGAGATGGGCAAGGATCCGTTCCAGGCGGCCATCGAGGGCTCGCGCGAGGTCGGTTTCACGATCATCTCGATGACCATTTCGCTGGTCGCCGTGTTCATCCCCGTCCTGTTCATGGGCGGCGTGGTGGGCCGCATGTTCGCGCAGTTCGGCGTGGTCATTTCCACCGCCATCCTGATCTCTGGCGTTGTGTCCCTGACACTCACGCCCATGCTCTGCTCGCGCATGCTGAAACCGCACGACGAGCACCGGCGGCCGATGTTCCTGCTGCGCTGGTTCGAGGCCGCCTTCGGGGCGATGACCCGGTTCTACGCCTGGTCCGTGCGCAAGGTGGTCAATATCCCCGTCATCATGCTGATGATCACCATCGGCACCTTCGGCCTGACCTACGTGCTGTTCCGCGACATTCCCAAGGGCTTCTTCCCGCAGGAGGATATCGGTCTCATCACCGCGGCGACCATCGGCCCGGACGATGCCTCCTTCGAGGCCATGGTGGCGCGCACCCGTGAGCTCGCCGACGTCATCCGACGTGACCCCGACGTGATCTCGGTGATGGCCAATGCCGGTGGCGGCAATGCCGCCAACACGCAGAATGCCGGGCGACTGTTCATCACGCTGCGCGACAAGCCCGAGCGCAAGGATCCGGCTCCGGTAGTCATCGCGCGCCTCAGGCAGGCGGCTGCCCAGGTTCCCGGCATCCAGGCCTTCTTCGTGCCCATCCAATCCATCAATATCGGCACCGTCCAGAGCCGCTCGCAGTACCAGTTCACCATGCAGTCGGCCGAGCTGGACGTCCTGCGCCAGTATGCCCCGCAGCTGGAGGCGCGCATGCGCCAGCTACCCGGCATTCTCGACGTGAACTCGGACCTGCAGATGCGTGCCCGTGCGGCGGTGGTCGATGTGGACCGCGATGCCGCCTCGCGGCTGGGCATCAATGCCGACCAGATCCGCTCGACGCTCTACTCGGCCTTCGGCTCGCGCCAGGTCTCGACCATCTACGCACCGGAGGACACCTATCAGGTCATCCTCGAGGCCGATCCGAAGTTTGCGGACACCACCTCCATGCTGCGGCGCCTGTCGGTGCGCTCCTCCACCGGCGCCATCGTGCCGCTTGATGCGGTGGCGACCGTCCGCGAGCAGCCCACGGCGCTGACGGTGGGCCATCTGGGGCAGCTGCCGGCGGTCACCATCTCGTTCAACCTGCCGCCCGGCGTGGCGCTGTCGCAGGCGGTGACCCGCATCGAGGCTGCCGCCCGCGACATCGGATTGCCGGCGTCGGTGTTCACCAGCTTCCAGGGCACGGCGCAGGTGTTCCAGCAGGCAGTGGCCAATCAGGGGCTGCTGCTGTTCGCCGCGGTGCTCGTCATCTACATCATCCTCGGCATCCTCTACGAAAGCTTCATCCACCCGCTGACCATCCTGTCCGGCCTTCCCTCGGCCGGCATCGGCGCGCTGCTGATGCTGCAGCTGATGCACTTCGACCTCTCGGTGATCGCCATGATCGGCCTGGTCATGCTCATCGGCATCGTGAAGAAGAACGCGATCATGATGGTCGACTTCGCCATCGAACGGCGCAACCAGGGCTACACCGCCAAGGACGCCATCTGCGAGGCGGCGGTGCTGCGCTTCCGGCCGATCATGATGACGACGCTCTGCGCCATCCTCGGCGCCATCCCGATCGCCATCGGCCACGGGGCCGGAGCGGAGCTGCGCCAGCCACTGGGTGTGGCGGTGGTCGGCGGCCTCGCCGTGTCGCAGCTGCTCACGCTCTACATCACGCCGGTGGTCTATCTGATGTTCGAGGGGCTGAGCGACCTGATCTCCCGGCGCGGCACGGTTCACCAGACCGAAACGAAGCCGGCCGCCCAGGTGCCACAGACGACGCCGGCGGAATGAGGCCCTGCGAGGCCGCTGCCTTGCCGGCTTGTCAGTTGACACCGCGCGCCATGCGGCTCTAGGCCTCTGGCCATGCCGCGCCGCGTCGCCGTCGTCGCCGACGACCACAGCCTCTACCGGATGGGTCTTGCCCTCACGCTGAGGGACCGTCTCGGTTTCGACCAGGTGGAGGAGGCAGCCTCGCTCGACGAGGCCCTGGCCCGCCTTGGCGAAACGGAAGGGGTCGCGCTGGCGCTGTTCGACCTGTCGATGCCGGGGATGCGCGGCGCCGCCAGCCTCGCCGCCGTCCGGGAGTGCTATCCCGGCCTGCCGATTGCGGTGGTGAGCGGCTCGGACGAGCGCGGTCACGTGCTGGAGGCGCTGGCGGCGGGCGTCAACGGCTATGTGCCCAAGCATTTCGGCGATGAGGATCTGGTCGCGGCGCTGAGGTCGATCCTCGACGGAGCGATCTTCGTGCCGTCCACGCTGGCCAGCACCGGCGCGTCGCGCGTCCCGGTCGCCCCGCCCGTGCCCGCGCCACCACCGGACCTCGCCCGCCTGACACCGCGCCAGCGCGATGTGCTCAACCTCCTGATGCAGGGCCAGTCCAACAAGGAGATCGCCCGCGCGCTCGATCTCGGCCACGGCACGATCAAGATCCACCTGGCGGCCCTGTTCCGCCATCTCGGGGTGAACAACCGGGCGGCGGCGGTCGCCGCAGCCGCCCAGCTTCTGGCAAAGGACTGAGGCGGGTCAGGCCGCGACCAGGCGGGCGATCGTCTCGCGCAGGACAGGGGCCGCGACCGGCTTGGTGATCCAGGCCATGCCACTCTCCTCCAGCCGGGCCAGCGTTGCCGGATCGGTCGAGCCGGTGACGATGAGCGCGGGCAGCGCCCCCGCCGGTCCGTCGCGCCAGGAGCGGACCAGATCGAGCCCGTCGATGCCCCGCTCCAGGTGCAGGTCGATCACCGCCAGATCCACCGGTGCCGGTCCGGCCAGGGCAGCGGTGGCCTCCTCGGCCGTGTGGGCCGCGATGACCCTCGCGCCGTCGTCGGCAAGGGTGCGCCGGAGCGCCTCCACGATCATGGGCTCGTCGTCGAGAATGAGGATGTTGCGGCCGATGAGCGAGACCGAGGGCCTCGGGCCGACCTTCGGCACGGGCTCGGGCAGGCTCGCGCGCGGCAGTTCGACGCGAAAGACCGTGCCGCCCCCGGGTCGCCCGCCGACGCTGACGCGGTGGCCGAGCAGCCCGCACAGGCGCCGGACGATCGACAGTCCGAGGCCCAGCCCGTCGTTCTGGCCATGGGCGGCCTGACGCGACCGCTCGAATTCCTCGAAGATGCGGTCGCGGTCCGCCTCGGCGACGCCGGGCCCGGTATCGTGGACCTCCAGCACGAGGTTCGCACCGCGCCGCCGCGCGCCGACCAGCACACCGCCGGAGGCCGTGAACTTCAGCGCATTGCCGACGAGGTTGCGCAGGATGGTTTCCAGCAGGACGGGATCGCTCAGTACGGCCTGCCGGGTCGAGACGAGGCGGAAGGTCAGGCCGAGGGAGGCCGCCTGGGCGCGGAAATCGGCGCCGATCCGCTCGAGGAGATCGCCGAGGACGAAGACACGCGGCTCGGCATGGACGATGCCGGCATCGAGGCGCGAGACGTCGAGAAGGGCCGCGAACATGGCCTGGAGCGAGCCGAGCGCCGATTCCATGTCGGCCAGGATCCGGCGCGGCTCCTCGGCATGGACGCGGCGCGCAAGAGCCGCGGTGAACAGCGAGAGGGCATGCAGGGGCTGGCGCAGGTCGTGGCTGGCGGCGGCGAGGAACCGCGACTTGGCGGTGGTGGCGGCCACGGCCTCGTCGCGCGCGCGCGCGAGTTCGCGGTTGGCCGTCTCCAGCTCGGCGGTGCGGTCGGCGACCCGGTTCTCCAGCGTGTTGGCCAGATGGCGCAGCGCCTCCTCGTTGTCGGCGAGGCGGTCGATCATGCCCTGCAGGGAGGCCGCCAGCGACACGACCTCCTTGGACGAGGATTCGGGAACCTCGATCACCACGCCGTCGAGCTGGCCGGCCAGGCCGACCCGGTCGGCGCGCGCGGCAATGGCCTGGATCGGGCTGGCGATGCGGCCGGCCACCCACCAGCCCGCCATCAGCACCATGAGGCCGACCAGGCCGCCGGCGGCGACGATCTGCCAGCGCAGCGTGTCGATCGGCGCGAAGGCCACCGCCGCGCTGGAGGTCACCACGATCTGCCAGCCGAGGCCGTCGATGCCGCGCCCGCCGGCCGCCCGGCTCGTGCCCACCACCATGACGCGCCCGCCGGGCAGGGTGTCGATCTCGAAGCCGTCGGCGCGCTCCGCGATGCGGCGGGCGAGCTCCGGGCCCAGATGGTTCTGGTCGCCGATGACGACCCGCCCCTCGGCGTCGAGGACGATCACCTCCAGGTCCGACTGGCGGTCCTTGGAGCGGTCGATCAGCGACCGGCGCAGGTGACCGAGCCAGTCCCAGCTCACCAGCATGCCGAGCACGCCCACGGACTGGCCGTTGGCATCGCGCACATGGACGCCGATCTCCACCACCCGCTCGCCGGGCGTCGTCTGGATGGTCGGGCGCTGCACCTCGCCGCTCGCCGCCGGCCTGCGCTCGCGGGCGACGCGGAACCAGCGGCGGGCCGAGACATCGGTCGTCTCGCCGACGCCCCCCGAGGCAGCGATCACGCGCCCGTCGAGGTCGGCAAAGCCGATCCAGACGATCTCGTCCACATTGGACTTGACCCGGTCGAGAATGACGCGCCGGCCCTGATAGGAGGCATTCGGATTGGTGAAGGCCGGCAGGGTGGCGAGCGTGCGCATGGAGCGCCAGCGCTCGTAGATGTCGCTCTCCAGCGTCTCGCGCATGAAGGCGGCGAGATCCCCGAGCGAGCGCCCGATGGACCGCTGCGTCTCGCGGGTCGCCGTCCAGACGACCACCGCGGTCACCGACAGGATCAGGGCGGCGATCAGCACGGCCAGCGTGCCGGTCAGGATGCCGCGCAGGCCGGGCCTCCTCAGCGATGTCGCGTAGCTGGCCATGCAGCGATCCTCGCGTGTCCGGAGCGGGCCGGCAAGGGCAGTGCCGCGGCCGGTGCGGGCGGAAAGGCGGCCCGGCTATTCGGCCGCCACCCGCCGGCCGGACGCCACCACGTCGCGGGCGCCGGCCAGGATCAGGCGCGTGGCCAGATCGGCATAGGCCTCCCGGCTCATCGGGCCGTCGGGGCGGAACCACATGTAGTGCCAGTTCAGCATGCCGAACAGCGACATGGTGACAGGCTTGAGCAGGGGCGATCCCTCCAGCGCCGGCACGGCCTCGACGAGGGCGCCGGAGAAGATGGCGACCAGCTGCCGCTCGACCGTCTTCAGTTCCTCCTGCGGGCCGGGCGGCAGGCGCGAGAGCTCGTTGACCTGGATCTTGTGCAGGGCGTCGGCGTCCCGATAGGCGTCGAGCAGGGCGGCAACGATGGCGGCCAGGCGATCGCGCCCGGATGCCGTGGCCGCCGCCGTCTCCACCGCCTCCAGAAGATGCTTCAGGTGCCGGCGGATGATGTCGATGAGCAGCTGCTCCTTGTTCGGGTAGTAGTGATAGATGAGCGCCTTCGACACGCCGCAGGCGGCCGCGATGTCGTTGATCGAGGTGCGGTCATAGCCCTGGCGCGCGAACAGGTCGGCGCAGGCATGCAGCAGCTGCCGGCGCTTGTCGTCGTAGTCGGCGGCGCGGGGGCGAGCCAAGGTGTCAGTCTTTCGGGCGCTTGTCGAGGACGCGCCTGGCCTTGCCGCCGGAGCGCTCCAGCGTGCCGGGCGCCACCACCGTGACCGCCGCCGAGATGCCGATCGTGTCCTTGACCGACTGGGCCAGTCGCCGGCCGGCCTGCTCGCGCGCCGGATGGTCGGTGACCTCGGGGCGGGCCTCGACATGGATGTCCATCTCGTCCATCCGTCCCTGGCGGCTCAGCACGACGAGATAATGGGCGGAGAGCTCCGGCAGGGCGAGGATCTTCTCCTCGATCTGGCTCGGGAACACGTTCACCCCGCGCACGATCATCATGTCGTCGGAGCGGCCGGTGACCTTCTCCATCCGCCGCATGGAGCGCGCCGTGCCGGGCATCAGCCGCGTCAGGTCGCGCGTGCGGTAGCGGATGATCGGCATGGCTTCCTTGGTCAGCGAGGTGAAGACGAGCTCGCCCTTCTCGCCGTCGGGGAGCACGCGCCCGGTCACGGGGTCTATCACCTCCGGATAGAAATGGTCCTCCCAGACATGCAGACCGTCCTTGGTCTCCACGCATTCGTTGGCCACTCCCGGCCCGATCACCTCGGACAGGCCGTAGATGTCGACGGCGTCCATGGCGAAGGCCTCCTCGATCTCCTGGCGCATGGCATTGGTCCAGGGCTCGGCACCGAAAATGCCGACCTTCAGCGAGGTGGCGCGCGGGTCGGCGCCGATGCGGCGGAACTCGTCGAGGATCGCCAGCATGTAGCTCGGCGTCACCATGATGATGTCGGGCTCGAAGTCCCGGATCAGCTGGACCTGGCGCTCGGTCATGCCGCCGGAGACGGGAATGACCATGCAGCCGAGCTTCTCCGCCCCGTAATGGGCGCCAAGGCCACCGGTGAACAGGCCATAGCCGTAGGAGACGTGCACCTTCATGCCCGGCCGGCCGCCGGAGGCCCGGATGGAGCGGGCCACCACCCCGGCCCAGGTGTCGATGTCCTTCTGCGTGTAGCCAACCACTGTCGGCTTGCCCGTGGTGCCGGAGGAGGCGTGGACGCGCACGATGCGGTCCTGCGGCACGGCGAACAGGCCGAAGGGATAGTTGTCGCGCAGGTCCGCCTTGGTGGTGAACGGGAACTTCGCCAGATCCTCCAGCCGCCGGAAGTCGGAGGGATGCACGCCGGCCGCCTCGAACTTCGCCCGATAGGCCGGCACGTTGTCATAGGCATGGGCGAGCGACCATTTCAGCCGCTCCGTCTGGAGGGCGGCGATCTCGTCGCGCGAGGCGACCTCGATCGGATCGACGAGGGGCTGGTAGCGCGTCCGGTCCAGCATGACGGCCTCCGGTCGGTCAGAGTGCGGGCAGGGCGGGCGCGATCGCTCCGCCCAGGGAACGGGAATGGCCGCGGAACACCGCGATGGTTTCGCCGGCCTGGTTGGTAACGGTGACGTCGGTGATGCCCGAGCGACCGGTCCGGCTGATCTCGGCGGCGGTTGCGGTCAGGACATCGCCGAGCCTGCCGGGCGCGATGAAGGTCACCGCGCAGTGCTGCGCCACCGTGCGGGTGTTGTGGCTGTTGCAGGCGAAGGCGAAGGCGGAATCGGCCAGCGTGAAGATGTAGCCGCCATGGCACATTCCGTGGCCGTTGGTCATGGCGGCGGTCACGGTCATGGTCAGCACCGCGCGGCCGGGGCCGGCTTCCACGAGCACCATGCCGAGGGCGCGGCTGGCATTGTCCTCGGCCCACATGGCGGCCGCCGCCTCGCGCGCCAGCGTGTCGCGGTCCACGGCCAGCCGGTCCGCAGCCTCGGTCACGGGCGGCCCCCGAAAACGGGCTTGCGCTTCTCCAGGAAGGCGGCGACGCCCTCCTGATAGTCGCGGCTGCGGCCAAGGCGGCGCTGCTCGTCGCGCTCATAGTCGAGCTGGGCGTCGAGGCTCGCCCCCGCGGCATGTTCGAAGGCGCGCTTGATGCCATCGAGGCCGGTCGCCGAGCCGGCTGCGAGGCGGGCGCACAGCGCCCGCGCCGCCGTCATCAGTTCGGCATCCTCCACCACCTTCCACACCAGGCCCCAGGCCTCGGCCGTCTCGGCTGCGATGGTCTCGCCGGTCATGGCCCAGGCCCGCGCCCGCCCCGGGCCGATGAGCCGCGGCAGCAGGGCCGTGGCGCCGGAATCCGGGATCAGGCCGATCTTCACGAAGGCCTGGCCGAAACTGGCCGAGCGGCCGGCCAGCGTCACGTCGGCGGCGAGCGCCAGCGACACGCCGGCCCCGGCGGCGATGCCGTTGACGGCACAGACCACCGGGATCGGCAGGGCGCGCAGCCGGCGGATCAGGGGATTGTAGTTCTTCTCCAGCGTCTCGCCGAGATCGGGCAGGTCGCCCGGCGGCGGCTGGATCTCGGGATCGGCGAGATCCTGTCCGGCGCAGAAGCCGCGGCCCTCGCCGGTGATCAGCACCGCCCGGCAGGCCTTGTCGTGCTCGGCCGCGTCGAGGGCGGCCCGAAGCTGCCGGTGCATGGCGCCGGTGAAGGCATTGAGCTTGTCCGGCCGGTTCAGCGTGAGGACGCGATAGCCGTCCGCGATCTCGACGCGCACATCCGTGCCGTCCATCGGCGCCTCCAGCGTTTCCCTGCGTGGCGGCCCGTCGCAGATCTGCCGGCCGTCCGTGTTGTTGCGATCCGCCTTCGGGCCACTTGACTGACCGGGCGGTTGGTTAATTAAATACGGGGCAGATGCGCGGAGTCAATCGGGGCCGGTGAACGAGCGCCCGGGACCGCGGTCAGGAAACGACGAACCCAGGGAGAACTGCCATGGCGGGTTGGACCCGACGTGTCTTCGCAGGCGCTGCCGCCTGCGCGCTCATCGCCTTCGCTCCGGCCGCTGCCGAGGCCCAGATCCGCATCGGCGCCGTGCTCTCCGTGACGGGGCCGGCCTCCTTCCTCGGCGATCCGTCGAAGAAGACGCTGGAAATGTATGTCGAGCAGATCAATGCGGCCGGCGGCATCAACGGCCAGCGGCTGCAGCTGATCGTCTATGACGATGGCGGCGATGCCAACCAGGCGCGCACCTTCGCCACCCGGCTGATCGAGGACGACCGGATCGTTGCCATGGTCGGCGGCTCGACCACCGGCACCACCATGGCGATGATCCCGCTGTTCGAGGAGGCGCGCATCCCGTTCATCTCGCTGGCGGGCGCGATCCAGATCATCGACCCGGTGAAGCCCTATGTGTTCAAGACCCCGCATACCGACCGCATGGCCTGCGAGAAGATCTTCGAGGATCTGAAGCGGCGCAATCTCACCACCATCGCCATGATCTCGGGGACGGACGGCTTCGGTGCCTCCATGCACGAGCAGTGCGTCGCGGTCGCCCCGCGCTACGGCATCACCATCGGCCATGTCGAACGCTACGGGCCGCGCGATTCCGACATGACGCCGCAGCTGACCAACATCCGCAACAAGGCGGGCATCCAGGCGGTGGTCAATGCCGGCTTCGGCCAGGGGCCGGCCATCGTGACGCGCAACTACCGCCAGCTCCAGGTGCCGCATCCGCTCTATCAGAGCCATGGCGTTGCCTCGAAGCAGTTCATCGAGCTGGCCGGCGATGCGGCCAACGGCGTGCGCCTGCCGGCCTCGGCTCTCCTGGTCGCCGACATGCTCCCCGACAGCGATCCGCAGAAGCGGGTGGTGGTGGACTATGCCCGCACCTTCGAGCAGAAGACTGGCCAGCCGGTCTCCACCTTCGGCGGCCATGCCTATGACGGGCTGATGATCCTGGTCGATTCGATCCGGCGCGCCGGCTCGACCGATCCGCGCAAGATCCGCGACGCCATCGAGCAGACGCGCGGCTTCATGGGCACGGCGGGCGTCGTCAACATGAGCCCGACAGATCATATGGGCCTCGACCTGACCGCCTTCCGGATGCTCGAGATCCGCAACCGGGACTGGACCATCGTGCCGGCCGGCGGCAGCTGAGCGGGACGGGCGCGGTGGTCCGGCCTGATCTGCCCAAGTCGTGATGTGCCGGATCACCCGTGATTGCCCTCCGAACCCGCCGGGATGACGGCTTGCAGGGGCCGTCATCCCCGACCGGGCAGAGCGAGGGGGAGAGGATCCGGATCAGCTCTGCCGGTCGCGGCGCTTGTTCCGCCCCAGCCAGCCGGGTCCGCCCGGCGGGCGGGACGCTTCCGAGCCGGTCTCTTCATAGAACCCATATCTTGCACCATGTCCGAGCACTGATGGCCGAATTCCTCCAGTTCGCCCTTTCCGGCCTGACCGTCGGCGCCGTCTATGCGCTGGTCGCGCTCGGCTTCACGCTGATCTACAACGCCTCGGACGTGGTCAATTTCGCGCAGGGCGAGTTCGTCATGCTGGGCGGCATGACCACCGTGTTCCTGGCCATGGCGGGCCTGCCGGTGCCGCTGGCGGCGCTCGTGGCGGTGGTCACCACCACGCTCGTCGGCCTGGGCCTCTACCGGCTCGCCATCGAGCCGGCGCGGGGGGCCTCCGCCGTCACGCTCATCATCATCACCATCGGCGCCTCCATCTTCCTGCGCGGGGTGGCCTCTGTCGTGTTCGACAAGCGCTTTCACCAGCTGCCGCACTGGTTCGGGCCGGAGCCGATCCAGATTGCCGGCGCCTCCGTGCTGCCGCAGAGCCTCGTCGTGCTGGCCGGGGCGGTCGTCATCGTGGTGCTGATGTGGGCCTTCGTCGAGCGCACGCTGTTCGGCAAGGCGGTGATCGCGACCGCCGCCAACCGGGTGGCGGCGCAGCTTTCCGGCATCAATACCGGCTTCGTCATCGCCTTTTCGTTTGCCGCCTCCGCCGCCATCGGCGCTGTGGCCGGCGTGCTGGTCACGCCCATCACCCTGACCAGCTTCGATGTCGGCACGCTGCTGGCGCTGAAGGGCTTCGCCGCGGCCATGCTCGGCGGCATGGGCCATCCGGTCGGGGCGGTGGTCGGCGGCCTCATGGTCGGCCTGCTGGAGGCCTTCGGCGCCGGCTACATCTCCTCGCAGTACAAGGATGCGGTGGCCTTCGTGGTGATCGTCGGCGTGCTGTTCGTCCTGCCGGGCGGGCTGTTCGGGCGCGCGCGCGTGGAGCGGGTGTGAGCATGGTCCCGCTGGCCTCCGAACCGCGCGCCGCCGCATCCGGCAGCCTTCTCGCGCGCCTCGCCTCCGCGAAGCTCGGGACTCTCGTGGTGCTCGCGCTGATGGTGGCCGTGCCGCCCCTGTTCTTCCCCTCCGGCTTCTACTACCGGGTCGGCGCCATCGTCTGGATCCTGTCGATCGCCGCCATCGGCCTCAACCTGCTGATGGGCTATGCCGGACAGGTCAGCCTCGGCCATGCCGGCTTCATCGGCATCGGCGCCTATGCCGCGGCCATCCTGCCCTCGCGCTACGGCCTGCACGGGCTCGCCGCGATGCTGGCGGGAGCCATTGCCTCGGCGCTGATCGCCTGGGTCGCCGGCCGGCCGATCCTGCGGCTGCGCGGGCACTATCTCGCCGTTGCCACGCTCGGTTTCGGCATCCTCATCGCCATGGTGCTGACCAACGAGCAATGGCTGACCGGCGGGCCCGACGGCATGCGCGTGCCGCGTCTCGTCATCCTCGACTGGCCGGTGCGCGGCTCCGACACCTGGTACTGGATCGGCGGCGGCCTGATGCTCGTGGCCGCCTGGATCGCGCTCAACCTGGTCGACAGCCCGACGGGGCGCGCGCTGCGGGCGATCCACGATTCGGAGGTCGCCGCCCGCGTCGTCGGTGTCGATGTCGCCCGCTACAAGCTCGCCGTCTTCGTCGTCTCGGCGGTGTTCGCCTCCGTCGCCGGCAGCCTGCTGGCCTTCTTCGACGGCCATATCACGCCCGATGCCGCCGGCTTCCTGCGCTCGGTCGAACTCGTCACCATGGTCGTGGTCGGCGGCATGGGCTCCATCGTCGGCTCGGTCGTCGGCACGCTGGTCATCGTCGTGCTGCCGCAGACGCTCACCTTCCTGTCCGACTACAAGCACATCATGGTCGGCGCCTTCATCATGATCTTCATGATCTTCCTGCGTGCCGGCATCGTCCCGACCCTCCTCGCGCTTGCCGGCCGGAGGCGGCCGTGACCGCGCTTCTGGAGGCAGACCGGCTCGGCATCGCCTTCGGCGGGGTGAATGCGGTGGACGATGTGTCGTTCCGCGCCGAGGCCGGCCAGATCCTCGCCATCATCGGGCCGAACGGCGCCGGCAAGACGACGCTGTTCAACATGGTCTCGGGGCTCTACCTGCCGAAATCCGGGCGCGTGCGCCTCGCCGGCGAGGATGTCACCGGCCTCGAGCCGCACCTCCTCGCCCGACGGGGCCTGTCGCGGACCTTCCAGAACCTGCAGATCTTCTTCCGCATGACGGCCGCCGAGAACGTCATGGTCGGCCGCCACCTGCACGAGGCGCGTGGCCTTCTCGCCCATCTTGTCGCCTGGCCCTCGGTCGGCCGGCAGAACCGGGAGACCCGCGCGGCGGCGCTTGCCCTGCTCGCCCGTGTCGGCCTTGCCGGCGAGGCGGACGTGCCGGCGGGCTCGCTCTCCTATGGCGCGCTGAAGCGGCTGGAGATCGCCCGGGCGCTGGCGACGGAGCCTCGCGTGCTGCTGCTCGACGAGCCGGCCGCCGGCTGCAATCCGGTCGAGACGGAGGAGATCGACCGGGTCATCCAGGAGATTGCCCGGCAGGGTATCGCCGTCGTGCTGGTCGAGCACGACATGAAGCTGGTCATGAAGATTTCCGACCGCATCCTCGTGCTCGACCATGGCCGGCCCCTGGCCGAGGGCGTGCCGGCCGAGGTGAGGGTGCATCCCGACGTGATCCGGGCCTATCTCGGCGGGCACGGTGCAAGGGAGGCGGCCGGTGCTCGAGGTTGAGGGCCTGCGCTCCGGCTATGGCCGCATCGAGGCGCTGCACGGCGTCTCGCTGCGTGTCGGGGCGGGCGAGATCGTCACGCTGGTCGGCGGCAATGGTGCCGGCAAGACGACCCTGCTGCGCGCCATCTCGGGCGTGCAGCCGATTGCCTCCGGCAGCATCCGCTTCGACGGGCAGGCCATCGAACGGGTGGAGGCCTGGCGGCGCGTCGGCCTCGGCATCGCCCAGGTGCCGGAAGGCCGGCAGGTCTTTGCTCCCCTTTCGGTAGAGGACAATCTGCGGCTTGGCGCCTGGTCGCGCCGCGATGCCGAGATCGCCGCCGATCTCGACCGGGTCTATGCGGATTTTCCGGTGCTGCGCGAAAAGCGGCTCCTGGCGGCCGGCGGTCTGTCGGGTGGCCAGCAGCAGATGCTCGCGATCGGCCGGGCGCTGATGGCCCGCCCGAAGCTGATCCTGCTCGACGAACCGTCGATGGGTTTGGCACCGATCCTGGTCGAACAGGTGTTCGAGGCCATTGTCGGGCTGCGGGACCGCGGCCTGACGGTGCTGCTGGTCGAGCAGAATGCCGTCTTGGCCCTGTCGATCGCCGACCGCGGCTATGTGATCGAGACGGGCACCATCACCCATGCCGGGCCGGGCCGCGCCCTGCTCGATGATCCGAAGGTCCGCGAGGCCTATCTGGGCATCTGAGCGGCGCGGGCCCCGGAGCATGCCAGCCGGCGATTCCGAGAGCGCATCCCCGATTTTAGGAATATTAGCTTGACAATCGGAAAATCATCGCATATCTTGTCACGATGCGGTGCCTCCGTCGAGGTGCCGGCCCGGCAGACTGGAGGATGCGATGATGGCAGCAGCCCTGGCGGCAAGACCCATGCTCGGCACGGCGGCCTTCGAGGTGCGGCGCGACGACCTGCGCAGCACGCGCCTCATCGCTGGCCATATCGACACCGCCTCCGAGGTCGCCGCCGGCCGCGCCGTGGTCGCCGTCGACCGCTTCGCCCTGATCGCCAACACCATCACTTATGCCGCCTTCGGCGAAAAGATGGCCTACTGGCGCTTCTTTCCGGCATCCGACGGCTATGGCCGCATCCCCGTCTGGGGCTTCGCCGATGTGATGGCCTCCGGCGCCGAGGGCCTTGCCGAGGGCGAGCGGCTGTTCGGCTCTGGCCGATGGCAACGCACTGCCTGGTCGAGCCGGCCTCAATCTTATTCGCCAAGGTTGAAGACCGTCGGCCGAACGCCGCCGAGTGGCGCTACCGCGAGACGCTCGAGGGCCGCGTGCCGTCGAGCCAGGGCCTCGTCCTGTCGCTGGCGGGGTGATGCCATCGGGTGGCCCGCAGGGGCGGCTTTTCTGTCTGGATCGGTTCGAAATGGCACACATCGTGATGAGGGCCCGCGATGCGTCGCCTTGACCGGCGACCCGCCCTCGGGCATTCGAGCAGGATGATGCCGCGGGGCAACAGGCGCTTCAGGCTCATGTCCGGGGGCCGGCAGGCATGAATACCCTTCCTCAGACGGTCGAGTTCGACATTTCGAACGAGGAAACCTTCGTCCCGGCTCTCGGCGAAACCCATTCGGCGCGCGCCAAGGCGATCCTGAAGGCTCATCCGGAGATCCGCGGCCTGATCGGCCGCAATCCCTGGACAGCCGCGCTCACCGCGCTCATCGTCGGCACGCAGTTCGCGGTGGCCATCGGATTCGGTCTGGCGGGGCTGTCCTGGTGGTGGCTGGCGCTGATCGCCGCCTATGGCTTCGGGGCCTTTCTCAACCACGCGCTCTATGTCGTCATCCACGACGCCACGCACAATCTCATCTTCCGCAACCGCTTCCTGAACCGGATGGTGATCCTGCTCGCGGACCTGCCCATGGTCCTGCCGGGCGGCATGGGCTTTCGCGCCTGCCACCTTTCGCATCATTCGCATCTGGGGGACTTCGACCGCGACACCGACATCCCCTCGGAATGGGAAGCGCGGATGATCGGTCATTCCACCTGGCGCAAGGCGCTGTGGTTCTTCTTCTTCCCCGTCTTCCAGGCGCTGCGTGTGGTGCGCGTGCGCGGGGTGGTGCCGACCGATGGCTGGACGGTGGCCAATTTCGCAGTCAATTTCGGCATCATGGCGCTGCTGTGGTGGCTGGTCGGGCCGGCGGCCGTGCTCTATCTCTTCGCCTCGTTCTGGTTCGGCATCGGCCTGCATCCGCTGGGCGCGCGCTGGGTGCAGGAGCATTTCACCGGCGACGAGCAGCACGACACCGCCAACTATTACGGACCGCTCAATATCGTCGCGCTGAACATCGGCTACCACAACGAGCACCACGACTTCCCGTCGATCCCGTGGAACCGCCTGCCGGAGGTGACGCGCATCGCCCCGGAATTCTACCTGAACCTGCCGAGCCATTCCTCTTGGACGCGGCTGATGGTCGAGTTCATCACGGACCCGAAATATTCGCTGTGGACCCGCACGGTGCGTCCCGACACCAGCGAGGTTCAGGAAGCGGGGGTGTGAGGATCGACCCTGCGGGGGTCTTGCCGGGCGCGGGACCTGTTCCGCTAGGCGGAAGGGGGACCATTCCCCGGATCGACCCTGCGGGGGTCTTGCCGGGCGCGGGACCGGACGATGCGCGCAGGACCGGCATTCCGGCGCGTTCCCTGAGCCTTGGCAGGCCGACAGGGTGAGGCGCCGCGCCCCGCAGGCCGGGACCGCGCTCGCCGGCGCGTTTACTTCACGGCCCGGGTGCCGATCAGCGCGAAGCGCAGGCGCGTGGAGATCTGGTCGATGATGGCGACGGTGACGAGGATCATCAGGATGAGCGCCGAGACGTGCTGATATTCCAGCACGCGGATCTGTTCGGCGAGATGCAGGCCGATGCCGCCGGCCCCGACGATGCCGATGATGGTGGCCGAGCGGGTGTTGCTCTCGAAGAAATAGAGCACCTGGCTGCCGATCACCGGCAGGATCTGCGGCAGGAGGCCGAAGCGGATGCCGTGAAGCTTCGAGCCGCCGGTCGAGGCAACGCCCTCTGAGGCCTTGCGGTCGGCCGCCTCGATGGCCTCCGAGAACAGCTTGCCGAAAATGCCGAAATTGGAGGTGACGAGGGCGAGCACGCCGGCAAACGGGCCGAGGCCGACGACACTGACCCAGATCAGCGCCCAGATCAGTTCGTCGACGCCACGGATCGTGTCGAGAAAGCGCCGGGACAGGAAATGGATGACGGCGTTCGGGATGACGTTCTTCGCGGCGAGGAACCCCACGGGAAAGGCGAGGATGGCGGCGGTGAACACGCCGAGGAAGGCGATCGCCACCGTTTCGGCGAGGGCATGCAGATAGACGAGGAACTTCGACCAGGTGCCGGTCGATGGCGGGATCATGAACCAGACGAACTCGCCGAGCTTGACGACACCCGTCAGCA
The DNA here is from genome assembly GCA_046295035.1 of Phreatobacter sp. Taxonomy (GTDB): domain Bacteria; phylum Pseudomonadota; class Alphaproteobacteria; order Rhizobiales; family Phreatobacteraceae; genus Phreatobacter. Next base: position 58,342 of record JBKBOA010000007.1, on the reverse strand, counting down.
TCCTCACCGGGTCGAAACCGAGGCTGACGAGACCGTAGGCGAGGACGGCCGTCATGGCGGCGAGGATCGCCCAGGGCTTGGCGCGGCGCGCCAGCGGCGGATGGAAGATGGCGGCGTGGCGGGCCTCCAGACCCGCCCGGTCGGCCAGGGCGGCTTCACGCACCGGATGGGTCATCACCGGCCTCCGTCCAGGGAGATGAAGCGATGGCGCAGCCGCTCGGTCAGAAGGTCGATGACCATGACGGTGGCGATGATCAGCACCAGGATCGCCGAGACATCGGAATAGTAGAACTTGCGGATGGCCTCGACGAGATCCTGGCCGATGCCGCCGGCGCCGACGAAGCCCATGACCGCCGCGCCGCGCACATTGATCTCGAAGCGCAGCAGGGCATAGCTCGCATAGTTGGACAGGACCTGCGGCAGCACGGCGAAGCGCATGCAGGCCGTCCAGGTGGCGCCGGTGGCCATCAGGCCATCGACCGGCTTCATGTCGACATTCTCCGCGACCTCCGCGAACTGCTTGCCGAGTGCGCCGAAGGTGTGGATGGCGATCGCCAGCACGCCGGGCACGGGACCGAGGCCGAAGGCAACCACGAAGATCAGCGCGAAGACGATCTCGGGCACCGTGCGGCAGAACTCGAGCCAGCGCTTGGCGGCAATCCTCAGCCAGGCGTTGGGCATCAGGTTGCGCGCCGAGACGAAGGAGAACAGGAAGCCGCCGACGGCGCCGATCAGCGTGCCGACATAGGCGATCATCAGCGTCTCGAGCAGGAGCTTCGCCCATTTGTCGAAGCCCCACATCCACTCGACCACGTCGAACAGGACGAAGCGGCCGGCGGCCGGTCCCTGCTCCAGCGTGAAGATGCGGGCGATGTAGTCGGTGAAGCGCCACAGATTGGCGACGAAGGTCTGCGGCCTGACCTCGGCGACGATGCCGGCGACGATGAAGCAGGCGACGAACAGGACGAGGCCGATGACGACGAGGCGTCGCTTCTCGGCAACGGCCGCGCCATAGGCCTGTTGCAGCGCCGCGAGCTGGGCGTCGGGCAGGCGGGGAACCGCAGTGGACATGGACGGGCCGGGTTCGCGGAAGGAAGGGTCAGCTGCGCCGGCGGCGCATCTGGTCGATGAAGCGGACGAGATCGATCATCACCTGATAGTCCTCGGTGCGGACCGGCTGGTAGCGCGTGGCATTGCCGTCGCTGATGCGCAGGAAGGCCTCGCGGCCCTTTTCCGCGGCATCGACGAAGGCCTGGCGGACCGCGGCGCGCATGGGCTCGGGCAGCGAGCGCATCATGGTGATGGGCGAGCCGGGGATCAGGTCAGACTTGAAGATGATGCGCACGTCCTCGGGCCTGACCATGCCCTTGGCGGCCATGCGCATGAGGTTCGACTCCACCTCCGTGTTCCACCAGTTGAAGGCGGCATCGCAGGTGCCCTGCAGAAGGCCGATCACCGCATTCTCGTGGCTGCCGGAATAGACGACCTTGGCGAAATGGGTCTCGGGCACGATGCCGAGCTTGTTGAGCGCGAAGCGCGGCACATTGTTGCCGGAGGCGGAATTGGGATCGACCAGGCACAGGTTGCGGCCGGCCAGATCCTGGATGGTGCGGGCCTCGTCGCCCGCGCGCACATAGAGAACGGAGTAGTAGCCGATGGCCCCCTGCGAATTGGCCATGGTGACCAGCGGTTCGACGCCGCCCTCGGTGACGACCGCCGCACGGGCATAGGCGGCCGGACCCAGATGGGCGACATGCACCTGCCCGGTGCGCAGGCCCTCGATCACCGCCGCATAGTCGTTGGCCACGCGCAGCGTCACCTTCACCCCCAGCGCCTGCGACAGATAGGCGACGAAGGGGCCGTAACGGTCGAGCACGCCGCCGGAATTCTCGGCCGGGATCACCGAGAAGACGATTTCCGGATAGGTCCGGCGCCAGTCGTCGGCACTGACGGGCACAGCCATCGCCAGCGAGGCAGCGGCGGCAAGGACGAGGCGGCGCGCGAGCATGACGGCTCTCCGGCGGACGATCGGGGAGGGACGGAATGGCAGGGCCCCCGCCCTGGGCAGGGGCCCGATCAGGTCAGGAGCGGGACCTGCGCAGACCGTCGACGAATTTCTGCAACTCGATCATCACCTCGTAGTCGGCGTGCGAGACCTTGGTGAAGCCCAGATCCTTGCCGTCGGAGAGGCGATCGAAGGCCGCCTTGTCCTTCTGCGGCGCGTCCAGGAAGGCCTTGGTGATCGCATCGCGGGCTTCCTGCGGCAGGGCCTTGATGACGACATAAGGCGAGGCGGGAATCTTGTCGGAGCGGAAGACGATCTTGAAGTCCTCGGGCTTGACCATGCCCTTGTTGACCATCCGCGAGAAATTGGAGTCCTGCTCCGAGTTCCACCAGTTGAAGGCGGCATCGCAGGTGCCCTGCTGGACGGCCGTAACAGCGTTCTCATGCGACCCGGCATAGACCACGCGGGAGAAGAACTGCTCGGGCACGATGCCCATGCGGTTCATGGTGAAGCGCGGCACGTTGTTGCCGGAAGCCGAGTTGGGATCGACGAGGCACAGGTTCTTGCCGCGCAGATCCTGAATGGAATTGGCCGGGTTGTTCGAGCGGGTGTAAAGGACCGAGTAGTAGCCGGTCGAGCCGTCGGAATTGATCGTGGTCACGAAGGGCTCGACGCCGCCATTGGTCACCGTCCAGGCACGGATGTAGGACGAAGGGCCATGGTAGCCGATATGGATGTTGCCGGCCCGGTGGCCCTCGATCACCGCCGCATAGTCGTTGGCAATGCGCAGGGTTACCTTCACGCCGAGTTCACGGCCAAGATAGGCGCAGAAAGGTTCCATGCGGCCGGTGAGACCCGAGGCATTCTCCGCCGGCACGACGGCTAGCACGAGTTCCGGGAAACGGGCCTGCCAGCCGGACTGGGCCGAGGCCGCGCCCGCGGCGAGGGGAAGTCCGGCAAGGCCGGCGACGATCTGACGACGGTCGAACATGGGTCAGTCTCTCCTGAGACATCGGGACAGGGTCTGAAGGTCAGGCAGGCACGGCATCGGCCAGCGCTGGCCCGGAGGCCGGCACCGGGGTGTGGCTGTCGATGACGTCGCCGGCCTCGATGCCGTAGAGATCGCGGGCGGCGGCCTCGGTCAGCGTCTCGGGCGCACCGTCGAACACGACCCGGCCCTGCGCCATGCCCACGAGGCGGTCGCAATAGGTCCTGGCGAGGTCGAGCGAGTGGAGGTTGCAGATCACCGTGATGCCGTAGTGGCGATTGATGCGCTGCAGGGCGTCCATGACGATGCGGGTGTTGCGCGGGTCGAGCGAGGCGATGGGCTCGTCGGCGAGGATCAGCTGCGGCTCCTGGACCAGGGCGCGGGCGATCGCCACGCGCTGCTGCTGGCCGCCGGAGAGGCTCTCGGCACGCTGGGCGGCGAGCGTGGCGATGTCGAACTGTTCGAGCGCCGACAGCGCGATGGCCTTGTCCTCGGCCGACCACATCTTGAGGAGGGCGCGGGCCTGGCCGACATGGTTCAGCCGGCCCATCAGCACGTTGGTCAGGACGTCGAGCCGGCCGACCAGATTGAACTGCTGGAAGATCATCGCGCAGGACTGGCGCCAGTCGCGCAGGGCCGCGCCGGAGAGCTGCGTCACGTCGCGACCCTCGTAGAGGATCCGGCCTTCGGAGGGTTCCTGCAGCCGGTTGATCATGCGCAGGAGTGTCGACTTGCCGGCACCCGACCGGCCGATGATGCCGATGAAGGCACCCCGCGGAACCTCGAGTGAGACATCGCAGACGGCGGTCTTGGCTCCGAAGCGCCGGGTGAGGCGATCAATGGTGAGCATGCCTGGCTCCTGTCCGGGACCAGCCGGCAAAGGTCTAGACCATCTCCGGCTGGTCCGGCTCTAGGCCAGGCCAATTACAGTTTTGTGACGGCTTGTCCGCGGTTCACAGAAGTGATCGGCGCATCGAATACTTGTCGTTTGTCATGAGAACGTCATTGTATTGTCATCTGCACAGGCGAGCGCCAGGAACGCCGTTCCCCCTGCCCAGCCCAGCAGCCGGATGCCGTCTCCATGAGCAAGCTCGGACCCGAACCGTCCATCCATCCCACCGCCCGTGTCAGCCAGTGCCGTTTCGGCGCCTACACGGAAGTCGGCCCGCTCTGCGTGCTGAACGAGGTGACCATGGACGACTATTCCTATGTCGCCCAGGGCGCCCAGTTCGACATGGCGGCCATCGGCAAGTTCGCCTCGATTGCCGCCTTCACCCGCATCAATCCGGGCAATCATCCGATGCAGCGGGCAAGCCAGGCGCATTTCCAGTACCGGGCGTCGAAATACTGGGACGACGAGCCGGACGAGGCGGCCTTCTTCCAGTGGCGGCGCGACCATTCCGTGACGATCGGCCATGATGTGTGGATCGGCCATGGCGCGGTCGTGCTGGCCGGCCGCACCATCGGCACCGGCGCGGTGATCGCCGCCGGGGCGATCGTGACGAAGGACGTGCCGCCCTATGCCATTGTCGGCGGCAATCCCGCCCGCATCATCCGCATGCGCTTTCCCGCGGCCATCGGCGAGCGGCTGATGGCGCTCGGCTGGTGGGACTGGGACCACGAGCGGCTCCGACAGGCCCTGCCCGATTTCCGGTCCCTGCCGGTCGAGGCCTTCCTCGAGAAGCACGGCGGCTGAAATCCGGGGGCGCGGGTCGTGAGGCCATTCACCGCGCCCGCGCCTTGATCCAGCGCTATCGGCCCGTCGCAAGCTGCGGCTAGATAGGCGGAAGCTCCGTCCACCCCTCCTGAAGGGTCCGCGCGTGTCCGTCTATCGCCTCGACCGGTTCTTTGCGCCCCGCACCGTTGCCATTGTCGGCGCCACCGATCGGCCGCGCTCGATGGGCGCCGCGCTGATGGCCAACATGAAGCGCGCCGGCTTTTCCGGGCCGCTCTGGCCGGTCAATCCGAAGCACCACACGGTGGCCGGCCTCAGGGCCTTCGCCAGCCTGTCCGAGCTGCCGCAGGTGCCGGACCTGGTGGTGCTGGCCACCCCCGGCGCCACCATTCCCGGCCTTGTCGAGGAGGCCGCCCTGAAGGGGGTGCCGGCAGCCGTGGTCATCTCGGCGCTGGAGCGGGAGGGCTCCCAGCGGGCCGCCGGCCGGCTCGAGGCCGCGGTGCGGGCCAGGGGCATCCGTCTCGTCGGGCCGAACTGCTTCGGCGTCATCGCCCCCCATGGCAAGGTGGATGCGAGCTTCTCCTCGCGCGCGGCCCGGCCCGGACACCTGGCCTTCATCTCCCAGTCGGGAGCTATCGCCGCGGCCCTGCTCGAATGGGCCGACCAGCGGCGGATCGGCTTTTCCGGGGTGGTGACGCTCGGCGACCAGCTCGACGTCGATCTCGGCGACAGCCTCGACTATTTCGCCGGCGACCACCGCACCCGCGCCATCCTGATCTATGTCGAGGCGGTCACGGATGTGCGCAAGTTCATGGCCTCGGCCCGCGCGGCGGCGCGCTCCAAGCCGGTGGTGGTGCTGAAGTCCGGGCGCAGCCAGGAGGCCGCGAGGGCGGCGCGTTCGCATACCGGGGCTCTGGCCGGCGCCGACGAGGTCTATGACGCCGCCTTCGCGCGCACGGGTCTCGTGCGCGTCAACGATCTCGACGAGCTGATCGCTGCCGCCGAAACGCTGTCGCGCTATCCGGGTTTCCGCGGCGACCGGCTGGCCATCGTGACCAATGGGGGCGGGCTCGGCGTGCTGGCGGTGGACGCGCTGGCCAGCCATGGCGGCGGGCTGGCCGACCTGTCGGAGCACACGCTGAGGCGGCTCGACGCGCACATGCCGGCGGTCTGGTCGCGGGCCAACCCGGTGGACATCATCGGCGATGCCGACGCCGCGCGCTATGAGGCGGCGATGGAGGCGGTGCTCGACGATCCGGCCGCCGATGCCGTGCTGGTGATGAACTGTCCGACGGCCTTGCTGCCGAGCCGCGAGGCGGCCGAGCGCGTCGCCGCCGTCGTCGAGGCGCGCCGCCAGCATCGCAAGCCCGTCTTCGCCGTCTGGCTGGGCGACCAGGAGGAGGCGACCGCCACCTTCGCGAAGGTCGGCGTGCCGAGCTATCCGACCGAGTCGGAGGCCGTGCGCGGCTTCATGCACCTCGTCCGCTACCGGCGCGGCCAGGACGCGCTGATGGAGACGCCGGAAAGCGCCGAGATCGTCTCGCCGGCCGATCTTGCCGGCCTGCGCGAGGCCATCGGCGCCGAGATGAAGGCGGGCCGCCGCTGGCTCGGCCCGGTGCTCGTCGACCGCATCCTCACCGCCTATGGCATTCCGACCGTGCCGGTGCGCGCGGCGGCCACGCCGCAGGAGGCGGGCGAGGCGGCCGCTCCCTTCCTGGCCCGGGGGGCCGCCTGCGCGGTGAAGATCCTGTCGCCTGACATCGTGCACAAGTCCGATGTCGGCGGGGTCAGGCTGGGGCTCGGCACGCGCGAGGCGGTCGAGAAGGCGGTGGCCGACATGTTCGCCCGCATCGCCGAGCGCCAGCCGAAGGCGCGCGTGGAGGGCGTCATCGTCCAGCCCATGGTCCACCGGCCGGCGGCGATCGAGCTGATCGCAGGCATTGCCGACGACCCGACATTCGGCTCGGTCATGCTGTTCGGCCGTGGCGGCAAGGCGGTGGAGCTCATCCGCGACCGGGCTCTGGCCCTGCCGCCGCTCGACATGCGGATCGCCCGCGACATGATCGCGCGCACCCGAATCTCCCGGCAGATGGCCGGCTATCGCGACGTGCCGCCGGTCGATCAGGCCGCGGTGGCCGGCGTGCTGGTGCGCCTCTCGCAGCTTGCCGCCGACCTGCCGCTGGTGGCCGAGATCGACATCAACCCGCTGATCGCCGATGCCTCCGGCGTGCTCGCCCTCGACGCGCGCATCGCCATCGGCGCCCCGCGCGCCGAGCGGCTGACGCGCGGCGGCCACCCGCGCTTTGCCATCCGGCCCTATCCGAAGGAATGGGAGCGCGAGGTGACCACCGAGTCGGGCTTCGTCTATCGCATCCGGCCCGTGCGGCCGGAGGACGAGGAGCTGTTCCGCCGCTTTCTCCAGCGGGTCGATCCGAACGACATCCGCCAGCGCTTCTTCGCGCCGGTGAAGGAGTTCTCCCATGCCTTCATCGCCCGCCTGACCCAGATCGACTATGCCCGCTCGATGGTGCTGGTGGCGCTCGACCGGGAGAGCGGCGAGATGCTCGGCGCCGTGCGCCTGCACGCCGATCCCGACAACAATGATGCGGAGTTCGCGATCTTCGTCCGCTCCGACCTGCAGGGACGCGGGCTCGGCCTCAGCCTGATGCGTCTGATCATCGAATATGGCCGGGGCCAGGGCATGAAGCGGATCGTCGGCCAGGTCCTGTCCGAGAATGTCAAGATGCTGTCGCTCGCCCGCGATCTCGGCTTCAGCGCCGGTCCCGATCCCGGCGATCCGGGGCTTCAGAAGGTGGTGCTGGACCTGAGGGGCGGTGGACAGGCGGGCTGAACCATGCGCGGATCGCTGCTTGCCTCCCCCGGGATCCGCGTCATGACCGAAGACAGCCTCGCCATCACCGACAATGCCGCCGCCCGGCGCTTCGAGGCGCATGTCGACGGCCTGACCGCCTTTGCCGAGTACCGCCTGATCCAGGGCGCCATCATGTTCACCCATACGGAGGTGCCGAAGGCGCTCGGCGGGCGCGGCATCGGCACGGCGCTCATCCGCGCCGGCCTGGCGGCTGCCCGGGAACGGGAGCTGAAGGTGATGCCAGTCTGCCCGTTCTTCGCGGCCTGGTTCGGCAAGCATCCCGAGGACCGCGACCTTCTGCATCCCTCCTCCCGGACGGGGGGCGGGCTGTAGGCACCGTCAGGCCGCGACCCGGCCGAGGATGGCATCGAGGTCGGCCCGGGCCGGCAGCACGCCGAAGCTCCGTCCGCCCTCCTCGCCGAGCCGGGTGGCGATGAAGGCCTCCGCCACCGCCGCCGGGGCATGGCGCACCAGCAGCGAGGCCTGCAGGACCAGGGCCATGCGCTCGGCGATGCGGCGGGCCTCGCCCTCGGCCGGCACGGACTTCAGGCGGGCGGCGACATCCTCCATGGCGGCATCGAGCAGCGGATTCTCTCCGCGCGCGGCCATGGCCTCGGCGGCGAAGGCGTCGCGGGCCGCCGGCTCGCGTCCGAGCGTTCTGAGGATGTCGAGCGCGATGACATTGCCCGAGCCCTCCCAGATGGCGTTGAGCGGCGATTCCCGGAACAGGCGGGGCAGCGGGCTCTCCTCCACGTAGCCGGCGCCGCCATGGCACTCCATGCACTCGTAGACGAAGTTCGGGTTGCGCTTGGTGAGCCAGTACTTGGCCACCGCGACCGCGAGGCGGGCGAAGGCGCGCTCGCCCTCGTCGCGGCCAGAGAAGGCGCGCGCCACCCGCAGGGTGAGGGCCACCGCCGCCTCGTATTCGAGGGCGAGATCGGCGACCACCGCGCGCATGGCCGGCTGGTCGATCAGCGTCTTCTGGAAGGCGCGGCGGTTCGAGACGTGATGATGGGCCTGGGCCAGCGCCATGCGCATGATGCCGATGGTGCCGGAGATCGTGTCGAGGCGGGTATGGTGGACCATCTCGATAATGGTCGAGACGCCCCGGCCCTCCTCGCCGAGCAGCACGGCATGGGTGTCGTGATACTCGATCTCGGAGGAGGCGTTGGACTTGTTGCCGAGCTTGTCCTTCAGCCGCATGACGTGGAGCGTGTTGCGCTCGCCGTCGGGCCTGATGCGCGGCACGAGGAAGCAGGAGAGCCCCGCGTCGGTCTGGGCGAGCGTCAGGAAGCCGTCGCACATGGGCGCCGAGCAGAACCACTTGTGGCCGACCAGTCGGAAGGCATCGCCATCGCGATAGGCGCGGGTGGTGTTGGCGCGCACGTCGCTGCCGCCCTGCTTTTCCGTCATGGCCATGCCGACGGTGACGCCGCGCTTCTCCGCGATCGGGCGCAGCGGCGCGTCGTAGGAGCCGCCCACGATCTTCGGCACCCATTCAGCCGCCACCGCCGGATTGTGCCGGAGCGCCGGCACGCTGGCATAGGTCATGGAGATCGGGCACATGGTGCCCGGCTCGGCCTCGGTGAACAGCGCCAGCATGGCGGCATGGGCGACATGGCTGCCGGGCCGGTCCTCGGCCCAGGCGATGGAATGGATGCGGTGGCGCATCGCCAGTTCCATGAGCCGGTGATAGCTGGGATGGAAGCGCACCTCGTCGATGCGCCGGCCATAGCGGTCGAACACCGTCAGCTCCGGCGGATAGCGGTTCGCCTCCTCGCCCCATTGCAGCACCTCCTCCGAGCCGACATCGGCGCCGAGCGCGGCGAGCGGCGCATCGACCCAGTCGCCGCCTTCGCGGCGCGCCCAGTCGCGCAGCACGGGATCGGTCGTGTAGAGGTTCCGGCCAGCGAAATCCGGCGGCTGGTTGAACACCTCGTGGGTGATCAGGCGGGTTGACGGGGCGTGGCGTGGCATCTGCTTCTCGGCGCTGCGGGAACGCGGGGGCGGGCGGTCAGAATGCCACGGGCCGGCCTGTGCAGCCATCGCCCGAAGGAGGGGCCGGCGGTGGCCCTGCACGCAGCGCGTGGCCGCCCCCGATCCCACAACCGAATACCGATCTTTACCCTGCGTTAACCATCGACGCACAATTTCACGCAATAACGCTACGGAAGGATCGAGCCGCGTGAAGCATCTTCTCAGATCATCGGACCAGGCCGCACGCCTGTCGGCCCTGGATCGGTCCCAGGCTGTCATCGAGTTCACCCCGGACGGAACCATTCTCGATGCCAATCGGAACTTCCTCGATGCTGTCGGCTATGACATCAGCGAGATTCGGGGCCGGCATCATGCGATCTTCGTTGATCCGAAAGAAAGAGACAGCTCTGAATACAAGACGTTCTGGGCCCGCCTTGGCGCCGGCTCCTTTGAGCGCGGCGAATACCGGCGTCTTGGCAAGGGCGGCAAGGAGATCTGGATCCAGGCCAGCTACAATCCCCTGCTGACCCGAAACGGCAAGGTGTTCAAGGTCGTGAAATATGCGACCGACATCACCGCGGACAAGCTGAAGCATGCGGACCTCGCCGGCCAGATCCAGGCCATCCACCGCTCCCAGGCGGTCATCGAGTTCGATCTCTCCGGCACCATTCTCACGGCAAACGACAATTTTCTGCAAGCACTTGGCTACCGGCTGGACGAGATCGTCGGCCAGCACCACCGGATGTTCGTCACGCCGCGCGACCGTGATTCGGCCGCCTATCGGGAGTTCTGGGCGGCGTTGGCGAGGGGCGAGTTCAAGTCCGCCCAGTTCGAGCGGGTCGCCAAGGGCGGGAGGTCCGTCTGGATCCAGGCGACCTACAATCCGATCCTCGACATGAACGGCCGGCCGTTCAAGGTGGTGAAGTTCGCCACCGACATCACGGCCCAGGTCGAGGAACAGAAACGCCGCACGGAGGTGCAGAAGCAGATCGCGATCGACCTGCAGGCCATTACCGAGGCGGTCTCGAGCGCCTCGGGCCAGGCGACGGAAGCCGCTGCGGCCGCCACCCAGACGAGCGGCAATGTCCAGGCCGTCGCCGCTGGCGCGGAAGAGATGACGGCCTCGGTCAGCGAGATCAGCCGACAGGTCACCCATTCGCGCGAGAATTCCGCCCAGGCGGTCGATCAGGCCCTGCGCACGAACGAGATCGTCGGTGGCCTGTCCCAGGCGGCTCAGCGGATCGGCGATGTCGTCCAGCTCATCAATACCATCGCCGAGCAGACCAACCTGCTGGCGCTCAATGCGACCATCGAGGCGGCGCGGGCCGGCGAGGCCGGTCGCGGCTTCGCGGTGGTCGCCTCCGAGGTCAAGGCGCTCGCCAGCCAGACGTCCAGGGCGACCGAGGAGATCGCAGCGCAGATCGCCTCGGTCCAGACCTCGACCGACGGGGCCGTGCAGGCCATCGGCGCGATCTCCGAGACGATCTCGACCATCAGCAGCATTGCCGCGGCCATTGCCTCCGCCGTCGAGGAGCAGACGGCCGTCACGGCGGAAATGTCCGCCAACATGCGGACGGCGGCCGAGGGCGTCGGCGCCATTCCGGAATCGATGGGAACGATCGCCGCCCTGACCAGCCAGATCGACATGGCGACACAGAAGGTGCGCGCAGCCTCGCGGTCCATCGGATGAGGAGCGGCCGCGTGTGCAATGAGGATGACAAGGTGGTTGCCTTCCCGGGGATCGCGACGGGTGCTGCCCCCGGACCGCGTCACAAGCCGGCCCTCGCGGCCTTCACCGAGGCGATCGGTCATATCCAGCAGGCCTCGGAGTTCGTCCGCCGCAGCACGGTTTCCCCCGAGGACCGCAAGACCATGCTGGCCCTCCTCGCCAAGGGAGCCGCCAAAGTGCTTCAGGCCAATCTCCTCTATATCGAGAAGGTGGTGATACCCGACGGCGACCCGCCGTGACCCGCAGGCGGAATCGCCTCATGGCCGCAGTGCTTGCCGGCCGGTTCCTCGGCGGAACTGCGTCTTGACATTGTACGCGCGCGGGATGGCAATCGTCGCTCCGAAGTGAGTCGCCCGACCTCGATGCCACGCATCGCCATCACGCCGCTGCAACCCAGCAGCAACGCGCAGATCGAACGGACGAAAATCGTTTCCTGGCCGGGCTTCGTCGTTGAAACGACCGTCCGCAGGCCGGGTTACGGCTTCGCCTATTCTGGCTCGCGCAGCGAACACTATCTGGCCTTGCACGATATCGTCCGTGCCGACGGGGAAACGCGCGTCACCGGCTTGCCCGTGTCCCGGCAGAGGGATCTGCGTGGCAAGCTGACCTTCGTTCCGTGCGGCTGCGAGGCCTCGGGCTGGTCCGATGGCGGGACCGAGGCGCCGCGCGTGACGATGATCTTCCTGGAGCCTTCGGCCCTCCAGCCCGAGCGCGCCCATGTCTTCAAGAGCGCCGATCTGCGGCCGAGGCTCTATTTCGAGGATGAGGCCCTGCGCTATGCGCTCGAGACGCTCGACAGGGCGGTCCAGCGCGACGACGAAGTGCTCGACCTCTATGCGGAATCGGTGGCCCAGTTCCTGGCCGGACGGCTTCTCGACCTTGTCGGCGACGGCGAGCCGGATGTCCCGGCAGAGGCCGTGGCGGAGAGCCGGTTTGCCGAGGCCGTTGCGTTTCTGCGTGCCAATCTGGGCCGCAAGATCAGCATCGACGATGTGGCCATGGTCGCCGGACTGTCCCGCTTCCATTTCATCAAGGCCTTCCGGAAGGCCATGGGCCAGTCGCCCTACCAGTATCTGCTCAGGCTGCGGCTGGAGGAAGCCAAGCGGCTCCTGACCACCACGCGATTGTCGGTGGAGGAGATTGCCCTCATGGTCGGCTTCTCCAGCAGCGCCCAGTTCGTGCGCATGTTCAAGGCCGTGGTCGGAACCACGCCCGGCGCCTACCGGCGCTGAGACGCCCACTCGGCCGCGTGCGCCGCAGGCGCCGGAGCGCGGAGGGCGTCGGTCAGAACCGGACGGTCGTGAAGAAGCGCACCGAGCGACCCGGCATCACCACCTCGTCCTTGCGGAACGAGACGTGGTTGCGGATGGTCTCGTCGAGCAGATTGGTGCCGACAAGGCCGAAGGTGATGGAATGCAGGCCGCTGCCGGGCGCGGCCCGCATCCGGTAGCTCAGTTCGGCGTTCAGCAGGTTGTAGCCGGGGGTGGCCGTCTCCCCGACGGCGGTGCTGTTCTGGGCGAAGGCGTGGAGCAGCATCACGCGGGCGAACCAGGCCTCGTTGCGCCAGGTCAGGCCGCCACCGAGCCGGTGCGGCGGGATGCGCGGAACATTGGTGCCGTCGGCGAAGCGGGCGCGGACAAAATCGTACTGGCCCTCGATGCCGAAGGTGCCGCCGGCGATCTCGCCGAGATCGAGCTGAGCGCGGATCTCGGCGCCATGGAAGGTGGCGTTCTGCTGGACGAAGGTGAGCTGGCGCAAGGCGGTGCCGCCCCCCGAGCCGCAGGAGGTGAAATCGTCGTCGCAGGTCAGCCCGGTCAGCTGCTTGTAGATGAAGCCGGAATAGCGGGCGTAGTAGGCGGTGGCATCGAAGCGGAGCGGACCGCGCGCGCGCCGCAGGCCGATCTCGATCGAGGTCGCCGATTCCTTGGTCAGGTTGGGATTGCCGATCTCGAAGGTGCCGGAGGCCTCGTGAGGCCCGCGCGAATAGAGCTCCTGGGCGCGCGGCGCCCGCTCGACCCGCTGGGCCGTGAGGCTTGCGACCATGCCGAAGGGCAGATCCTGCAGGAGGCCGAGGCTGACGCTCATCGGCGTGAAGGACCGCGCGGCTGCGAATTCGACGGGCAGGCCGGCGCCGCCGTCGAATCCGGGGAAGATGGCGGCCGTGCCGGCCACGCGGGCGTGCTCGATGCGCGCGGAGGCCTGCGCGCGCGTGGAGGGCGTGAGGCTCAGCTCATTGAACAGGAAGGCCGCGGCCGTGCGGGTCGTGGCCGGGGCGAGCAAGCCGCCGGCCTCGCCCGCCGTGCCAAGATTGCCAGCGCCGAACTGCACGCCGAAGACGGAGTTCAGCGTGCCGACGGGCGTGGCGAGCGGTCTGAACACCGTCTCCACCCGCCCCTCGATCTCCTCGTTACGGAAGGTCGCCGCGGTCTCGAAGGCACCCGCCACAAGATGCTGCTCGTTGTGCCGGTAGATCGCGCCGCCCAGCCAGAAGCGCAGGCTATCGACCACCTGTCCGTCGAACCGGATCTCGCCCCGGGAGGTCAGGCGCGTCTGCTGCATGCCGATCCGCACGCCGTCAGCGGCCGATTCCGTACCGGGAATCCCGTAGAGTGCCCGGAAATGGGAAATGGCCGCGCCGATATAGCCCCGATCGAAGAAGTAGCTGGCTCCGAACGAGGCGCCGAAGGCATTGGAGAAGGAATTGGCCTGCCGTCCTCCGGGAATGGCGTAATCGCCGGCATTGCGGCCGAAGACGTCGCCGGAAAAGGCCCAGCTGCCGGAGGTCGCGCGCACGCGGGCCGCCCCGTCGAGGCCGCCATCGCCCGAACTGATCCCGCCCGTGGCCATGCCCGAGACGCCCTCGCGGCCGAGGCGGGTGGGGATGCGCTCGTTGGTGATGTTGACCACGCCGCCGATTGCCTGGGAGCCGAAGCGCAGGGCTGCCGGACCCCGGATCACCTCGATGCGTTCGGCCGCCAGGGGGTCGAGGGGCACGGCATGGTCCTCCGACAGGTCGGACACATCCTGGGCGCTGATGCCGTTCTCCTGGACGCGCACCCGCGCATTGTCGAGGCCCCGGATCACCGGCCGCGATGCCGCGCCCGGTGCAAAGCCCGAGCCGGTGATGCCGGGCAGCGCGAACAGCTGATCGCCGAGCGTGCGCCCGCCATTGCGCCGGATGTCGCCCTCGCTGACCACCGTGACCGGCACGAAGGCCCGGTCGATGACCGCCAGTTCGCCTTCGCCCGGCAGCGGGGTGCCACCCTCACCCGTGCGGGTCGATTCAATGAGGATCTCGGGAAGGGCCGTCTCGGCGTGCAGGGCCGGCGCGGCCACGAGGAGAGCACCCACGCCGGTGGCGCAGGCAAGGGCAGGGAACAGGCGCATGGGAACCTTGACCGGAGCGGTCGCAATTGAGGTTATAACATAACATAAACGCGATGGAACCAGCGGCTGTCAAGCGGGCGGGGCTGGGGCGTCCCTGCCGCGTTGCCGGGCGGATATGCCGGGCCGGCGCGGAGCCGTCGCGCAGAAACATGCCGGCAACATCTGTTCGCCCACCAAGCGCCGCCCTGCGGTCCAGGAGACAGATCGATGATGACCCATGACCCGTTTGCCCGCCGCTCCGTGCTGTTCGGCGCTCTTGCCGCTGCCACGCTGTTTTCCGGTTCGGCCTGGGCCACCGCGCCCCTGCCGGCCATGACGCTGTTCAAGGTGGTGGGGCCGCGCGACGAGATCTTCATCGGCATCCCGACCGCCAGCCTCCGGGCGCTTGGCGATGGCGCGCCGGCCGAGGCCCTGTCCCGCAAGGTGGCGGCCGATGGGCAGATGACGGTGTGGCGCTATGCCGTGCGGCGCGGGCCGAACGGAGCGCTGGTCATGGCGCCCGTCGCGCCGGTCGGCATCTTCGCCGCCGGCATCGTGCGCATCGAGCCCTATGCGACCGGATACGAGATCGTCGTGCCAGACTGATCCGACGGCGGGCAACGGTCAGGCCGAGCGGGGCCGGCCCTCGCGATCGGCAACCTGGAAGCCCTGCCAGTAGGGATCGCGGTCGTCCACGACGATGGTGTTGAGGCCGGTGACGCGTGCCCAGCCCTCGATCGAGGGGATGATCGCCTCGCAGGGACCGACCCGCGTGCGCCCCTCGATCCGGCCGGTGAAGGCGGAGCCGATGATGGATTCGTGGACAAAGTCCTCGCCTTCCGCCAGTCGGCCGGTGGCGGCGAGCTGCGCCATGCGCGCCGAGGTGCCCGTACCGCAGGGCGAGCGGTCGATGGCCTTGTCCCCGTAGAAGACGGCATTGCGGGCGGTTCCGCCGTGGCGCGGCGCGCCGGTCCACAGGACATGGGTCAAACGGTTGATGGCCGGATTCTCGGGATGCACGATGCGGTGGCGCTCATTGAAGGCCCTGCGCAGCAGGCCGGAGAGGCGGATCACCTCGGAGGGCTGGAGGTCGTCCAGATCGCCATAGCCCGGCTGGGGCTCGACGATGGCGTAGAAATTGCCGCCATAGGCGACATCGACGGTCAGCGTGCCGAACCCCTCGACATCGACCGCATAGCCCCGGCCGAGCAGGAAGGACGGGACATTGGTGATCCTGACGCTCTCGACGAAGGGGCCGTTCTGGACATAGCGGGCCTCGACCAGGCCGGCCGGCGTGTCGAGCCGCAGCAGGCCCGGCGTCCGCGGCGTGACGAGGCCATGTTCGATGATGGTCGTGACCGTTCCGATCGTGCCGTGGCCGCACATGGGCAGGCAGCCGGAGGTCTCGATGAACAGGATGCCCACATCGCAGTCGGGCCGCGTGGGCGGATAGAGGATGGAGCCCGACATCATGTCGTGGCCGCGGGGCTCGAACATCAGGCTGGTGCGGATCCAGTCGTGATGGGCCAGGAAATCCTGCCGCCGCTCGAACATGGTGGCGCCGGCGAGCTGCGGCACGGAACCGCCGATCACCACGCGCACGGGATTGCCGCAGGTATGGCCGTCGATGCAGGAGAAGGTGAAACGGGACATGCGCGAAGCCGGACGTCGCGGGCACCCGATCAGGCCGCGGGCCTTGCCCGCAGCGCGCCCGACGCGGGTGCATTCTCGGCTGCCGCGAGGATGGAATGCAAGCTGCGGCTGACTTCGGCGGCCTCGTCGGCGATGGCGCAGCGTGACTTGCCCTTGGCCTTGGCGAGATAGAGCGCGGCATCGGCGCGGGCCAGCAGTTCCGTGACGGTGGTGCCGTGATCGGGCGCGCAGGCGATGCCAATGCTCACCCCGATGGCCGCGTCGGCGCCGCCGGGCAGGACATAGGTGCTGGCGATCTTGGCGATCAGCCGTTCGCCGATGGCTTCGGCGGCGGCGCAGTCGGCCACCTCGGCGATCATCACGAACTCGTCGCCGCCGATGCGCGCGGTCACATCGCCGATGCGCGCCACCGCATTGATCCTGGCCGCCACGGCCTGCAGCACCGTGTCGCCGGCGGCATGGCCGAAGCGGTCATTGACCTGCTTGAAGCCGTCCAGGTCGAGATAGAGCAGGGCAAGTCGCGGCTGTCCCTGGCCTGGTCGTTGCGACAGGCGGTCTTCCAGCGCGTGGGCCAGGCCCGCCCGGTTGGTCAGTCCAGTGAGCGGATCGTGCCGGGCAAGATGCCGGTTGTCGCGCTCCGCCTTCATGGTCGAGACGAGCATGTCCTTCAGCCGGTACGAGCCCGAGCCCATGCCGATCAGATAGAGCGGAACCTGGATGGCAACGGCGAGCAGCAGCCACTCGCCGGTCATGACGGCGCCGGCCGCGAGTGGCACCAGCGACAGCGCGATCATGGCGACCGTCAGCCGGGGGGCCGGGAAGTTGCGGAAGCACATGCCGCCGATCATCGCGGTGGCCGAGATGCAGGCCAGCAGCGCGGCCGGCCAGCTTCCCATGGTCAGGGTGATGAAGGCGCCGAAACCGACCGATGCACTCCACAGGAGGGCCAGCACCAGATGAATGTCGGTGGGTGTCGGGCGGCCGAGCGCAGCCAGGCGTCGGGCGCGCATCAGAACGGCAAGCCGCCAGCAGAAGATGAGCGCTTCGGCGGACAACCAGAGGATGAAGGGGGTGGTCGGATGCATGGCGGCAATCACGGCCGCCACCATCACGGAGTTGAGCAGGCCCGCCAGCAAGACGGTTTGCGAGGAGAACAGGCTGCCGACCATGGCGTGGCGGATGTCGTCCGGCACGTCGCACCCCGAGTCGGCAAGCCAGCGCGTCAGGCGCCAGGTCGGCAGGCTGAACTGGTTCCGGGAGCCGGGCATCGCGTCCTCGTGTCGGCGCGACAGATGCGCGAACCGGCTCAACAGGACCTTAATGCCGCGCCCTCTGCCGCCGGCCGTGATTAGCGGCCGGCAAACGGGGCGACCCAAACCGTCGCCGCGCCGTCAGGCGGCGGCCTTCAGGCCGACATCGGGCAGCTTCGGGCGATTGGCCAGGGCCTTCGCCATGATCGCCTCGACCTCGGCCTTCTCCTGCGGCAGCAGGGCCAGGCGCGGCGGGCGGGTGAGCGCCGTGCCACGCCCCATGATGTTCTCGCACAGCTTGATGCACTGGACGAGATCGGGGCGGGCATCGAGGTGGAGAAGCGGCATGAACCATTCGTAGAGCGGCATGGCCTCGGCGAAGCGGGCGGCCCTGGCCAGGCGGAACAGCGTCTCGCCCTCCCGCGGGAAGGCATTGGACATGCCGGACACCCAGCCGACGGCGCCCATGGCGACACTCTCCACGATCAAGTCGTCGAGGCCGGCGAACAGCACGAAGCGGTCGCCGACCATGTTGCGGGTGTCGATGAAGCGGCGGGTGTCGCCGGAGGAGTCCTTGAAGCAGACCACCGTCTCCACGTCCGCCAGCGAGGCGAGGATGTCCGGGGTGACGTCGTTCTTGTAGATGGGCGGGTTGTTGTAGAGCATCACCGGCAGGTCGGTGGCGGTGGCGACCGAGCGGAAATGCTGGGCGGTCTCGTGCGGCTTGGCCGAATAGACCAGGGCCGGCATGACCATGATGCCGTCAATGCCGACGCGGGCCGCCTCCCTTGCCGTGTCGATGGCGAAGGCGGTGGTGAACTCGGCAATGCCGCACAGGACCGGAACGCGGCCGGCGGCGACGGATTTCGCCGCCTCCATGATCTCAATCTTTTCGGAACGCTCCAGCGAGGTGTTCTCGCCGACCGATCCGCAGACGATCAGGCCGGAGACGCCGTCGCGGATGAGGTTGTCCATCACCCTGGCGGTGGCCTCGATGTCGAGCGAGAGGTCGTCGTGGAACTGGGTGGTGACGGCCGGGAAGACGCCTTCCCAGGAAATGCGGGGTGCCATGGGTTGCTCCATTGCGGCTACGGGTTGCGGACGGCGCAGGCCGCCGCGGATCGGCGACGTGCCTTGCGGACGCCCGGGTTGGGTCCGTCACCCCCGCGAGGCGCGCAGCCTCGGGGCAAGGCGATCCAGGGGGTTGCCGGGCAGCCCCGCTTGTTCCGGGCCGCCTTTCCCGCTGTGCTCGCCGGGAGTGACCGGTTGTTGCGATCCGCGCGCCGGCCGGGCCGGCCTGCGGATCGGGCTGGTCAGAGCGAGCGGCCGACCTGGCGCAGCTCGGCAAGGACCGGTGCCTTCGGCAGCCAGAGCTTGTCGAACTCGGCAACCACGGCTTCCGCCTCCTTCGGATCGGCGACGCGAAACTGTGCGGGACCAGCCTTGAACTGCTCGATCAGCTTCGGCTCGTTGACAGCGAGCTCGTCGATCTGGGTATCGAGCGCCGCCTTCACCGCCCGGGTGATGATCTCGCGGTCGCCCGCCGGCAGCGTGGTCCAGACACGGCCCGATACCAGGGCGATGACCGGCATGAACACCGCATTCATCATCAGGATGACCTTGGAGACGCGGTCGAAGCGCTGGTTCCACGAGAACTCGAGGTCCGCTTCCAGACCATCGACCTGACCGTTCGACATGGCGTCGAAGACCTGCGGGGTCGGGATCGGCGTCGGGGCAGCGCCCAGCATCTGGTAGAAGTCGCGATAGACCGGGGTCGGGTTGATGCGCAGCTTCATGCCGCGGATGTCGGCGATGCGGGTGATGTCCCGGGCCGAGAAGATGGCACGCATGCCGGTGATGCCCCAGGCAAGGCCGATCGTGCCGGTCTCGCGCGGCAGCACGTCGAACAGCTTCATGGCCACCGGGTGACGGACCAGCTTGGCGATCTTCGGGGTCGAATCGACCACGTAGGGCGCGGTGATGGCGGCAATGGTCGGCACGCGCGAGCCGAGCTCGGCAGCCATGATCCAGCCCATGTCGAGGGCGCCCGACTGCATCTGCTGCAGCATGGCCGCCTCGTTGCCGAGCTGGCCGGCATGGAACACGGTGAGCGACAGGCGGCCATTGGTCTCGGCCTTGAGCGTCTCGCCGACCTTCAGCGCCGCGCGGTTCCAGGGATGGCCGGGCGGCGTCAGGATGCCGAGGCGGAACTCGCGCGCCTGGGCCAGCGCTAGCGAGGGGGCGCCGAGCGGCATGGCGGCACCGGCGGAGGCGGCGAGGAAGCTGCGGCGGGAGAACGTCATGGAAGGCTCCTTGGGGCAGAAGGGCGGTTGACAGCGGGCATGCGCATTCACTTGACCAGCGCCGTGGAAAGCGACGGGAAGATCGACAGCACCACCAGCAGCACGCAGGCGATGATGAAGAAGGGCAGGGTGACGATGAACATCCTGCCGGGCTTGGCGCCGGTCACGGCGGCGGCCACGAAGAAGGACAGGCCAACCGGCGGTGACAGCAGGCCGAGCACGAGGTTGACCACCACGACGACGCCGAAATGCCGGGGGTCGATGCCGTAGACCTCGGTGGCGATGGGCAGGAGGATCGGCACGGCCATGATCAGGCCGGGCACGCCATCGATCACCGTGCCGATGACCAGCAGGATGACATTGACCAGCAGCATGAAGCTGACCGGATCGCCGGCCACCGTCTGGATCCAGGCGGCCGCCTGCTGGGGCACCTTTCCATAGATCAGGATCCACGACAGCACGGCGGCGGCGGCCACCAGGAACAGCACGATGGCCGAGAACACGCCGGCGCGCAGCAGCATGGTCGGCAGCTGCGAGAAGGTCAGCTCCTTCGTCCAGTAGCGGCCGATCAGGATGGCCGCCACGGCGCCGACGGCTGCCGCTTCGGTGGCATTGGCCAGGCCGCAGAGAATGGAGCCGACAATCACGACAGGGATGATCAGAGCGGGCAGCGCGCCGAGAATCGTGCGCACGCGCTGGCCGAGGCTCATCGGTTCGCCGCGCGGATAGGCATAGACCCAGCCCATGCCGGCGATCACGGCGAAGAAGAAGCCGGTCAGCAGCAGGCCGGGAATGATGCCGGCAATCAGCATGTCGCTGACCGAGACCTGGGCCAGCACGCTGTACACGACGAACATGACCGAGGGCGGAATGATCGGCCCCAGCATGCCGCCATAGGCGGTCAGGCCCGCGGCAAAGGTTTTATCGTAGCCCTTCTTCTCCATCTCGGGGACCATGATCTGCGCCATGATCGCCACCTGGGCCGTGGCCGAGCCGAGGATGGAGGACACGAACATGTTGGCCAGCAGGTTGACATAGGCCAGCCCGCCGCGCAGGGCGCCGATCAGGGCCGTGGCCATCTGGACGATGCGCTGGGTGATGCCGCCGCCGTTCATCACCTCGCCGATCAGGATGAACAGCGGGATGGCGATCAGGCCGTAGCTGTCGACGCCGCCGAACAGTTGCAGCGGATAGGTCTGGAACAGCAGTGGATTGCCAGAGGCCAGGATGAACACGATGCCGGCAAGGCACAGGCACAGGCCGATCGGCACGCCGACCAGCATCAGGACCATGAAGGCGCTGGTGGTGATCATGTCAGTTCACCGCATCCGCCGCGCCGAGCGAGAAGCCCGCATGCTCAACCTTCGGTACCAGGCCGAGGTCTTCCAGCAGATTGGCGAGACCGTGAACCGTCATGGAGACGGCAAAGACAGGCAGGATGAGGTAGAGCACCCAGGTCGGCCAGTTGAGCGTCTGGGTGCGCTCCGTATAGAGGAAGTTGAAGGTCGAGGCGGCGTATTCACGGGCGTCGAAGCCGGCCGAGGCAATGCCGACCGGATCCATCCACACCCAGCACATGGCGCAGAGCGCGATGGCGAAGATGACCACGAAGGTTGTGGCCACCACCTTGGCCTTGCGCCTGGGCCCCTCGGACAGCTTGTCGGTCAGCATGGTGACCGCGAAGTCGAGCCTCAGGCGGGTCATGGCGGAGGCGCCGATGAAGGTCAGCCAGACCACGGCATAGACCGCCGATTCGTCGATCCAGTAGATCGGCCGTCCCGCATAGCGCGTTGCCACATTGACCAGGATGAGCACGGTGAGAAGCGCCATCAGGCCCATGATCAGCCCACGCTCGGCCACCAGCAGCCGCTCGGAAAGCCAGACAACCGCCCGGCAGGGCGCGGCGGGAACGGGGCGGGTCAGCGCCGGGTCCGACATGGAGGGATCCGCAGGAGAGGGTTGCGCCAATGCGGTTTCTACGAAGGTAGATTTTATACAATATGCGAGTCAATAGCCGGTTTACGGTTTTTGCCCTAGGGTTCCGAATCGATGACCGCGCAGCTCAAGCACCGGACCCTGTCCGCCGCGATCGTGGACCGCCTGAGGCAGGCGATCCTCGACGGCACGCATCCGGCCGGCACCCAGCTGCGCCAGGACGCGCTGGCGGAGACCTATGGGGTGAGCCGCATTCCCGTGCGCGAGGCGCTGTTCCAGCTGGAGGCGGAAGGGCTGGTGCGCATCCTGCCGCACAAGGGGGCGGTGGTTTCGGAACTGTCGCTCGACGAGATCAACGACGTGTTCGATCTGCGCACGATCCTGGAGCCGCGCATGCTGGCGGCCTCCGCGCCGCTGTTCCGCGCGGAAGACTTCACCATGCTGGACTACATCCAGAGCCGGTTCGTCAGCGCCATCCGCGCCAAGGACGTAAGTCGCTGGGGCGTGCTCAATGCCGAGTTCCACATGGCGCTCTACGCCAGGGCCCCGCAGCCACGAACCAAGGCCATCGTGGCGGCCCTGCTGCAGACCAGCGACCGCTATACGCGCGTCCAGCTGTCGAGCACGGCCGCCATGGGCAAGGCCGAGCAGGATCACGCCCATCTCATCGGCCTGTGCAAGGCGGGGGAGATCGCGCGGGCCTGCGATTTTCTGGTCGGCCACATCGAGGAGGTGCGCCGTGACCTCCTCAGGGTGCTCGGGCGCGGCGCTTAGCTTTCCTTTGCGATAAGTGCAGGAAAACCTGTCCTGCGTCAGCGTCCTGTCACCCAAACGTGCTTGGACATTGACGCGGCGGACATGTTTCTGTACGCGGGCATCGGTCGGAAGCTGGGTTGTGCGCCGCACGCGGCGCTGTGCCGGTTCCGACCGTCTCGCCCCCGCACCCTGTCACCAGACCAACCGAAGGATCGCATCCCGTTGCCGTCGCCGTTCCAGCAACACTCATTCGCCTCTCGCCGCGAGGATTCCATGAAGGCGAAGCGGGCTCTTCTGGAGAAGTTCAAGTCCCGTCCGGGTCCGGACGATCCTGAGTTCCAGCGCCGGATGGCGGAGAGGCAGGCGATTGCCGCGGCGCGCGCCGAGCGCGAAGCCGCCAAGGAAGCTGCCCGCCGCGCCGAGGCCGAGCGCCTGGCCGCCGAGGAAGCCGCCCGCAAGGAAGCCGAGCGCATCGCGGCCGAGGAGGCCGAGCTGAAGCGCCTGGAGGAGGAGGAGGCCCGCAAGGCCGCCCGCCCGCAGCAGATCATCCGCGAGATCGCCGCCTATGCCGCCGCGCGCCAGCGCGCCGCCGCCCGCGGTCGCCGCTGAGCCCGGACCTGCGGATCCTGCATCGCACACCGAAGGGCCGCTCTGCGGCCCTTTTGCTTTGGAACGTTTCGGTGTGCCCGGCCTCGCGCCGGAGCGACTTGGCGTTCCGGCCCGGATGGCCCACTCTCGCAGGCCTTGCGAGGGAACCCGAGCCACCGTGAACCGCGCCGCCACCGTCATCACCTTCATCAACGTCGCGCACGCGCTCGATCATCTGTTCATGCTGATCTTCGCCACCGCGGTGCTGACCATGGCGGTGGAGTTTGCCATGCCCTTTGCCGAGCTGCTGCCGCTGGCGCTTGGCGGGTTCATCGCCTTCGGCGCCCTGTCGCTGCCGGCCGGCTGGCTCGGCGATGCCTGGAGCCGGCGGCACATGATGGCGATCTTCTTCATCGGCGGCGGGCTGGCGGTGGCCGCCACCGGCCTTGCCCGCAACCCCACCGAGATCGCCATCGGGCTCACCGCCATCGGGGCCTTTGGCGCAATCTATCACCCGGTCGGCACGGCGATGCTCGTCTCCCATGCCGACCGGCTCGGCCGCGAGATCGGCATCAACGGCGTCTGGGGCAATATGGGCGTCGCCCTCTCGGCCCTGCTGACCGGTGCGCTCGCCCAGGCCTTCGGCTGGCGTGCCGCCTTCATCGTGCCGGGACTTGCCAGCGTCGCCATCGGCATCGCGTTCATGGCGATGGTGCGCAACGAGCGGCGGCTCGGCTCGAAGGCTTCCAACCAGGCGCGCATCGGCAAGGCGGACATGCTGCGCGTCTTCGTCATCCTGCTGGTGGTCGCCTTCGCCCTCGGCATCACCTTCAATGCCGTGACGGTGGCCCTGCCCAAGCTCATCGAGGAGCGGATCGCCATGTTCGGGTCGGCGCCCGCCGTGGTCGGCACCATCGGCTTCCTCGTCTATCTGTGCGGAGCCGTCGCCCAGTACACGGTCGGCAACCTGATCGACCGCTACCCCCTGCGCGCCATCCTGCTGCCGGTCGGCTTTGCCATCGCGCCGCTGCTGTTCCTGGCTTCCCTCGCCAGCGACTGGGTGCTGCTGGTGGCGGCGACCGGCGTGGTGGTGGTCATGTATGCGCAGGTGACCATCAACGATGCGATGACTGGCAAATATACCAGCGACGAGTGGCGCGCCCGGGCCTTCGCCGCCCGCTACACCATCACCTTCACGGTGGGCGCGGGGGCCGTGGCCCTCGTTGCCGCCCTGCACCGCGCGGGCGGCTTCACGCTGACGCTCCAGGTGCTGGCGGCGGTCTGCACCATCATCGCAGTGGCGGCTCTGTTCTTCCCCTCGGACGAGGCGGCCGGCAGCGACACGTCGCCTTGATCGGGTTGGACGGGCTTCAGGCGCGGGATCAGCCGAGCGCCTGCCACCGCTGCCAGACCGGAGCCCCCTGATCGGGGCGCGTCTGCCGACCATAGACCGGGCTGCCGGGATTGTTGCACAGGCCACTTCCGGAGGCGATCACGGAACGGCGGTCCGAGGATACCGAGCGTCGCCCGCCCCAGAACTGGCAGGTCGCGCACTTCTGGCGGGCATGGGTCGGAATGCGGACCTGCTGCGCCCTTGCCGGATCGCCGGCACCTACCAGGACCATTGCTGCGGCACCCGCAAGGAGGGTCCGGCGAGCGCCGCCGGATGAGACCGTACATTCAGCGTATTGCTTGTTCATTGTTGCGCATCCCGATTGTAAGAAGATCGCAAAGATGCATGATACTTACCGCCTTGCGGCCGTTAATTTTCCAAAAAGACTACCAAATGACGGGCCAGATGACAAGCGGATTGGCGAAGTATTGGCAATTCACAGGCGGCATTTGGCATCCTTGCTTTGATGATCTGTGGAAATCTGTGACAATCTGCACTTCTGGCACCCTGATCGCGAGTCGTTTTCGTGCGAGCCGTGCGTGCGGATCGGTCGCCATCCCGGATCGGCCACGCCCGCCGGAACCAAGCCGCGGCTCTGCGGTTCTCGCTCCAGTGTCTGCTCGCGAAAGGCCGAACCCATGTCGCAACTGACCTGTGACGCTGGCGCCGGCCTCTTCGGTCTTGGCGAGCGACCGAGTGCAGCGGTGCTGATCAATGTCGCCTCGGGCCTGACCGACGGGCCGAGCCCGGCCGTGGATGCGGTGGTCGGGCGGCTCTCCCAGCATGGCATCTATCCGCGTGTGTTCATGGCTGGCGGCGGCCGTCTGGCAAGCGCGCTGGAGGCCTGCCGACGCGAGCCGCCCGACCTGCTGGTGGTGATCGGCGGCGACGGTACGGTGCTGGCGGCCGCCGAGGCCTTTCTCGACACCAAGACTGCCCTTGCCGTGGTCCCCGCCGGGACGGTCAATCAGCTGGCCCGCGACCTTGGCATTCCGCTCGATCCGCTCGAGGCCGTGGCGGCGCTCGCCACCGGAACGCCCCGGTCGATCGATGTCGGGATGGTGAACGGACGGGCCTTCCTGTGCACGTCCGTCATCGGGCCGCTGGCCCTGCTCCAGCGCTACCGGGAAGAGGCCCGCGGCCGCGTCCTGGCCTCGCTGGCATCTTTCGTCAGGACCGGCCTGAAGGCGCTGACGCTGCGCCCGTCGCGCCTGGCCCTGGAGAGCGGCTCTCGGTCGTGGCAGCAGGAGACACGGGGGGTGATCGTGTCGGTCAATCCCTTTTCGGAGGTCGTGTCGCGCGTGCCGCAGCGCGCCAGCCTCGACGGTGGTCTCCTCGCGGTCCTTGCGGCGCGCGAGAGCGGTCCCTTTCCGCTGTTCCGCATGGCCGCGGCGATCGTGGCCGGACGGGCGCGCCGCGACGACGCCATCAGCTATCACGAGGCGGCAGAGCTGACGGTCGGCTCGCGCCGCCGGCGCCTGGTCGTGCTCAATGACGGCGAGGTGCGCCGGCTGGACACGCCGCTGCGCTTCTCGGTCAGGCGCCGCGCGCTGACCGTCATCGGACCGGCCTGCGACGCCGACAGCGCATGACCGTCATTGCCCACCTGTCGGACCTGCATTTCGGCACGGAGCAGCCGGCCGTGGCCGCTGCGCTGCTGCGCATCCTCGCCGCCGAACCGCCGGATCTGATCGTCGTCAGCGGCGACCTGACGCAGAATGCCACCTGGCGCCAGTTCCGGGCGGCGCGGGCCTTCCTCGACCGCCTGCCAGCGCCCTGGCTGGCGGTTCCCGGCAATCACGACATCGTCGGGCACAGGCTGCTCGAAATGGTCCTGCGGCCGTTCCGGCGCTGGACATGGATGATCTGCGACGACCTCGATCCAGAATGGTCGAACGGCCTCACGGTGGTGAAGGGCATCAATACCGCGCGGCCCTTCGGACCCTATCTCAACTGGTCCCGCGGCCGGTTCAGTGCCAACCAGGTCGAGACCCTGGCACGGAGCGTCGTCGATGGCCGGCTGTTGACGATCGCGTGCCACCATCCGCTCGCCTTCGGCCATGACAGGGCAAAGGCCTATCCCCTCGCAACCCGGGCCGAGGCGGTCCTGGCCGCGCTCTCCCGCCATTCGCGCAGCCTGGTGCTGGCCGGTCACCGGCATCGCAGCCATGTCAGTCTCTGGAGCGCGACGGCGGGCGAGCGGACCGTGGAAGCTGGCGCGACCGCCCGTGCCGGCGAGGTGCTGATCGTTCATGCCGGAACGGCCAGTTCCGACCGCCTGCGTGGCGAGGTCAACAGCTGGAACCGGGTGAGCCTGCGCGCCGACGGCATTGAGGTGGAAGCGCTCGGCTTCGACGGCTCGGGCTGGTCCCTGCTGCGCCGCGTGGCCGTCGTCTGGCCGCAGGCGCCGCAATGAGACATGCCATCGGATCGAGCTGCCGCGCAGCGGGGCTTGCCCTCGGCGGCGGCGCGCCCCAAACAGGCAGGTGCAGCCACGTCAGATGGCAGGGGCCGCAGGGCGGCAAGGGACGGGAGACGGATCATGGATGGTCAGGCCCAGGCCGGAGCCTTTGTGCTCGTTTCGCTGTTCAGGCCGGGCCTGCCGGACCCGGCGCCGCGCTTCGCTGGCCTGCCGAA
This sequence comes from Phreatobacter sp., assembly GCA_046295035.1. Lineage (GTDB taxonomy): Bacteria > Pseudomonadota > Alphaproteobacteria > Rhizobiales > Phreatobacteraceae > Phreatobacter. The sequence continues at coordinate 31,215 of JBKBOA010000007.1, read as the reverse complement.
GTACAACTTCGTCTTCGGCCACAACGATCCCGAACAGGTGCCGGTGGAGGCGCTGGCGGAATCGGCGGCGCGCGTGCTGCGCGAGAACGGCCACCTGCTCGGCCTGTACAATCTGGGCCAGGCGCCGCTCGGCCATGACCGGCTGCGCGCCTTCGTGGCGACCAAGCTGGCCAGGCGAAGCGGCATCGCCTGCACCGCCGACGACGTGCTGATCACCTCCGGCTCGCTGCAGGCCATGGACCTCGTCAACAACCTGTTCGTCGCGCGCGGCGACACGGTGATCGTCGAGGCCTTCACCTATGGCGGGGCGATCACCAAGCTGCAGAAGCTCGGCGCGCGGATCGTGCCGGCTCCCCTCGATGCCGGCGGCCTCGACATGGAGGCGCTGGCCGCCATTCTGGCCCGCCTGAGGGCGGAGGGCGTGACGCCGAAGTTCATCTACACGATCCCGACCGTCCAGAACCCGACCGGATCGGTCCTGTCGCTGGAGCGCCGGCACCGGCTGATCGCGCTGGCGCGGGAGCATGGCGTGCCGATCTTCGAGGACGAGTGCTATGCCGACCTTGTCTGGTCAGGCGAACGACCGCCGGCGCTCTATGCGCTGGCGCCCGACCAGGTGGTCCATATCGGCTCGTTCTCCAAGTCGCTCGCCCCGGCGCTGCGGCTTGGCTACATCGTCGCCGGCTGGGACGTGCTCTCCCGCATCCTCGCCACCAAGTCGGATGCGGGCTCCAGCGCGCTCGCCCAGATGGTGGTCGCGGACTATGTCGAGAACCATTTCGACGATCACGTGGAGGCGCTGCGCGCCGGCCTGCGCGCCAAGCTGGACGTGCTGATCGAGGCGCTTGGCGAGGAGTTCGGCACCAGCGCCGAACTGTCGGTGCCGGAAGGCGGCATCTTCCTCTGGCTGAAGCTGCCGGATCACGTGGACGTGCGAACCTTCGCCGAGGCAGCCCTCGCGCGGGGACTGGCCTTCAATCCGGGGCCGGAATGGGCCTGCGAGCCGGAGGCCGCGAAGAGCCACATGCGCCTGTGCTTCGCGCTGCCGAGCGTCGAGCTCATCCGCGAGGGCGTCGCGGAACTGGCCCGCATCTGCCACGCGCATACCGGCGTGCCCGAGCGCGGGGCGAACCGCACCCGTGGCTGAGCCGCCGACTCAGCCCGGCCCGCCGCCGACCAGGATGTTGCGGTCGACCGTGCGGATGTCGCGCAGGCCGCAGAGCGCCATGGTGATGTCGAGCTCCTTGCGGATGATCTCGATGGCCATGGTGACGCCCTCCTCGCCGAGGGCACCGAGCCCATAGAGGAAGGCGCGGCCGATATAGGTGCCCCTGGCCCCGAGCGCGACCGCCTTGATGATGTCCTGCCCCGTGCGGATGCCGCCGTCGAGATGCACCTCGATGCGGTCGCCGACCGCCCGGACGATCTGCGGCAGGGCCTCGATGGAGGAGATCGCGCCGTCGAGCTGACGGCCGCCATGGTTGGAGACAATGAGCGCATCGGCGCCGGATTTCACCGCGAGCTCGGCGTCCTCCGGGTCGAGGATGCCCTTCAGGATCAGCTTGCCACCCCAGCGATCCTTGATCCACTGCACGTCGTCCCAGTTGAGCGCCGGATCGAACTGCTCCGATGTCCAGGAGGACAGCGAGGACATGTCGTCGACACCCTTGGCGTGGCCGACGATGTTGCCGAAGGTCCGGCGCTTCGTCCCTGCCATGGCCAGGCACCAGCGCCATTTGGTGGCAAGGTTGATCAGATTGGTCAGGGTCGGCTTGGGCGGGGCCGACAGGCCGTTCTTGATATCCTTGTGGCGCTGGCCGAGGATCTGCAGATCAAGGGTGAGCACCAGCGCCGAGCAGCCGGCCTTCTTCGCCCGGTCGATGAGACTGCCGACGAAGTCGCGATCACGCATGACATAGAGCTGGAACCAGAAGGGCTTGCCGGTGGCCTCGGCAATGTCCTCCAGCGAACAGATGCTCATGGTGGACAGGGTGAAGGGAATGCCGGCCTTGTTGGCGGCGCGCGCGGCGAGGATTTCGCCATCGGCATGCTGCATGCCGGTGAGGCCGGTGGGGGCGAGCGCCATGGGCATGGAAACGGGCTGGCCGATCATGGTGGTCGCCAGCGTGCGGTTGCGCATGTCCACGGCCACGCGCTGGCGCAGCTTGATCTTCTGGAAGTCCGCCTCGTTGGCCCGGTAGGTGCTTTCGGTCCACGAGCCGGAATCGGCATAGTCGTAGAACATGCGCGGCACGCGCCGCCGGGCAAGAACGCGCAGATCCTCGATGCTGGTGATGGTGGCCATGTCCTGAACGCCCCCCGACTGCCGGTCTGATTGCCTGCCCGTCTATCACGGCCCGGGCAAGGGCGGCCAGACCACCGTGCCGGCAGAGCCCATGCCGCTCAGCCCTCGTCGGCCGCGGCCATCTCCCGCCGCTTGGCATTGATCCAGGGGATCAGCGCGGTCGCCAGGATCAGCGCCGAAGCGATGACGAACAGGGCAGAGATCGGCCGCTCGACGAAGGTCATCCAGCTGCCGCGCGAGAGGATCAGCGCCTTGCGCAGGTTGTTCTCCAGGAGCGGGCCGAGCACGAAGCCGAGCACGAGCGGGGCCGGCTCGAAGCCCCAGCGGGCAATCAGCCAGCCGATGACACCGAAGGCGATCATGACAAAGATGTCGAAGATCTGCCCCGAGGTCGAATAGACGCCGATGCAGCACAGCAGGAGGATCAGCGGAAAGAGGATGCCGTAGGGAATGCTCAGGCAGCGCACCCACAGGCCGATCAGCGGCAGGTTCAGCACCAGCAGCATGACATTGCCGATATACATCGACGCCACCACGCCCCAGAACAGGTCGGGCCGCTGGGAGATCATGGTCGGGCCGATGGGCACGTTGTGGATGATGAGTGCGCCCAGCAGCAGGGCCAGCACGGCATTGGGCGGAATGCCGAGCGTCATGAGCGGAATGAAGGCCGAGCCGGCGGCGGCATTGTTGGCCGCTTCGGGGCCGGCGACTCCCTCGATGGCCCCCTTGCCGAAGCGCTCGGGCTCCTGCGCGATCCGCTTCTCCACCGCATAGGAGACGAAGGAGGAGATCACCGCCCCGCCGCCCGGCAGGATGCCCAGCACGAAGCCGATGGCGGTGCCGCGCACAACTGCCCAGCGGCTCTGTGCCCAGTCCTTCGCCGTGAGCCAGAGCTTGCCGATGCCCGAGGCGATGACCGTGCGTCCGGTGCCGTGCTCGAGGTTCTTCAGGATCTCGGCGACACCGAACAGGCCCATGACCACCGGAACAAGGCCGACACCATCGAGCAGTTCCAGCCGGTCGAAGGTCAGGCGCGGCACGGCATTGATGGAGTCCAGGCCGACAAGGCCGAGCATGAGGCCGACGCCGGCCATGATCAGCGACTTCAGCACGGAGGCCTGCGACAGATAGGCGATCAGGCAGAGACCGAGCAGCATCAGCGCGCAGTATTCCGCCGGCCCGAAGGCAAGACCGGCGCGCACCAGCAGCGGCGCGAACAGGATCAGCCCGATGAGCGCTACCGTGCCGGCAAAGAACGACCCGAGGGCGGCGATGACGAGGGCCGGCCCGGCGCGGCCCTGCTTGGCCATTTCATGGCCGTCGAGGCAGGTGACGACGGAGGCGGCCTCGCCGGGAATGCGCACGAGGATCGAGGTGGTCGAGCCACCATACATGGAGCCGTAATAGATGCCGGCCAGCATGATGACCGCGCCGGTCGGCGGAATGGCGAAGGTGGCCGGCAGCAGCAGCGACATGGCCGCGATCGGCCCGATGCCGGGCAGGACGCCGACCAGCGTGCCGACGAACACGCCGACGAAGCAGTAGAACAGGTTTTCCGGCGCCAGGGCGACCGCGAAGCCGGAGCCGAGCTGGCCGAGAAGCTCCATGGCTCAGCTTCCCAGGACCGTGCCGGCGAGGAGCCCGGCCGGCAGGTTGCTGGACAGGAGCTTGGCGAACAGGAACCAGCTGCCGATCGACACGGCCGTGCCAAGACCCAGCGCGAGCGGCCAGGAATAGCGGTCCACGACGATGAACAGGAAGGTCAGCAGCACGGCCGATGCCGGAATGAATCCGACCGGCTCCAGCGCGAAGCCATAGGCGACCATGGCCGCGATGGCGACCAGGACCATGCGCCAGCGCCCGGGTTCCGCCTTCGGCTCGTCCGACCGGCGGGCAAGCAGGGCGAGGACGGCGAGCGCGGCCGCCGCCACGATGAAGGCGATCCCCAGCCACCAGAACATGAAGCCGGAACCAGGCTCGGTCGGCGCGCCGAGCCCCAGTTCGCGCCCTTCACGCACGAGCCAGCCACCCATGGCGGCCACGACGACCGCAGCCGCCAGGTCCGGAATGCGCATCCCTGCCCCCCGATGCCGAAATGCGGACCGGTTCAGGCGCGGCGCAGGTTGAGCCGCTCAACCTGTTCGCGCATTTCCTCGTTCAGCTTCCTGACATAGTCGTTGTAGGTCGCCGTATCCATGTAGTCGACGTCCTGGTCCAGCTGGTGCATCACCCGCATGTGGCCTTCGTCGTCGATGCCCTTCTTGAAGGCGTCGTGCAGCACCTTGACGATGCCGGGGTCCATGCCCTTCGGGCCGGCAATGCCGAACGGGGAGGCGGACACGATGTCGATGCCCTGTTCCCGGAGGGTCGGCACGTTCGGCCAGGAACGGGTGCGCTGCTTGCCCCAGGTGGCGAGCAGCCGGAGCTGCCCGGAATTGACCAGTGGACCCCAGCCGGTGGCATCGGCCTGCACCTGGATATGTCCGCCGAGGATCGCGGCATTGGTCTCGGCATTGCCGCGGAACGGCACATGGGTCCATTGGATGTTCTGCCGGCTGGCAATGTCCATCATGGTGATGTGCAGGGTCGTGCCGGCACCCGGCGTGCCGTAGTTGATGGCATTGGGATTGGCGCGGGCGAACTCGATCAGATCGCGCATCGATTTGTGCGGACTGTCGGCGCGCACGGTGGTGCCGAAGGTGTAGCCGGCGACATGGATGATGTAGCTGAAATCGGTCAGCGGGTTGAAGGCCACCCGCTGCATGTGGGGCAGGCGGAACATGGTGATCGGCATCTGCGCGACGGTGTAGCCGTCGGGCCGCGCGTTGGCCGCCATCTGCGCCGGGCCGAGCGTGCCGCCGCCGCCGGGCCGGTTCTCCACGACGACCTTCTCGCCCAGATATTTCGACGTTGCCTCGGCCAGGGCGCGGAAATGGATGTCGGTCGAACCGCCCGCTGGCCAGGGCACGATCAGGCTGACCGGCTTGGTGGGATAACGTCCCTGCGCAAGAATCGCCGGCGCACTGACACCGGACAGGACCAGGCCCGCCGACGACACGACAAAGCTGCGGCGCGAGGGCCGCCAGATGCGGTTGGTCATGACTTCCTCCCTGGTGCCGCGGCCGCGCTCTGCCGGCGCAGTCCGAAACGGCGTTTCGTCGGGCCAGTAGACCGGACTTTGCCGGCCCGTTCAAGCATGCACATGGGACGATGGTCCGGGCGGGCGCAACTGTGCCACCATGCCCCGAATGGCGGGCTGGAACGGGAAGCGCAATTTCGTCTATTGAAACATCACTTCGCCATCGCGCATCGGCCTGCTGCGGCCGGATCCTTCCGGCGGGGCGGATCAGGACCAGGGAGATCCAGATGGACGGGGTTCAGCCGGATGTGTCGGTGATCGTCGAGCGCTCGGCCGGTGTTGCGCTCCTCACCCTCAACGAGCCGAAAAGCCTGAACGCCATCTCGCCGGGCATCAAGGCCGGCCTCGAGGCGAACCTGCCCGCGCTGCTGCAGGATCCGGCGGTGCGCGCCATCCTCATCACCGGCCATGGCCGGGCCTTCTGCGCCGGCGGCGACATCCGGGCCATGGATGACCGTGCGCCGGTCGCGGTGCGCGAGCGCATGGAGCGCAGCTATCGCTGGCTGGCGCCGCTGCTCAATGCCAGCAAGCCGGTCGTGACGGCGATCAATGGCGTGGCGGCCGGCGCCGGCCTGTCGCTCGCCATGGTCGGCGACATCGTGATTGCGGCGCGCGACGCGAAGTTCAAGGCGGGTTTCCCCGGCCTCGGCGCGGTGGCCGATCTCGGCCTCGCCTATACATTGACCCGCGCGGTCGGCCATGTGCGGGCGAGCGACATCCTGCTGACCAACCGCGAGGTGACGGCCGAGGAAGCCTTCGCCATGGGGCTGGTCTCGCGGCTGGCCGAACCGGCCGAGCTTCTGGCAACCGCCCGTTCCGTTGCCGAGGCGCTGGCGGCCGGCCCCACCGTCTCGCTGGGACTGACCAAGCGCCTGCTGCGGCGGGCCTATGATCTGTCGCTGGAGGCCTTCCTGGAGGAGGAAGGCCTCGCCCAGGTCGTCTGTTTCGGCAGCGAGGATTTCGCCGAGGGCGTTGCGGCCTTCCGGGCCAAGCGCAAGCCCGCCTTCAAGGGCCGCTAGCGCCCACCGCATTCCATGCGACAACGAACAGGTTTCAGGGAGACGGGATGTGTTCAGGGACGGACTTCTGAAGGGAAAGCGCATTCTGGTGACCGGCGGCGGCACGGGCCTCGGCCGCGAGATGGCGGAGGACTATCTGCGCCTCGGTGCCACGGTGCATATCTGCGGCCGCCGCAAGGGCGTGCTCGACGACACCGCGAAGGAGCTGATGGACCGCCACGGCGGTCAGGTCATCACCCATTCCGTCGATATCCGCGTCGCGCAGGCGGTGGAGGAGATGATCGAGGAGATCTGGGCCTGCGGGCCGCTGACCGGCCTCGTCAACAATGCAGCCGGCAATTTCGTCAGTCCGACCAAGGATCTCTCGCCGCGCGGCTTCGATGCCATTGCCGGCATCGTGTTCCACGGCACGTTCTACGTGACGCTTGCCTGCGGCAAGCGCTGGATTGCGGGCGGGCACAAGGCCTCCGTCATTTCCATCCTGACCACCTGGGTCTGGAACGGCGGGCCGTTCACCGTGCCCTCGGCCATGTCCAAGGCGGGCATCAACGTGATGACGCAGTCGCTGGCCGCCGAATGGGGCCGCTACGGCATCCGGCTGAACGCCATCGCGCCGGGACCGTTTCCGACCAAGGGGGCGTGGGAGCGGCTCAATCCCGGCACCTCGGCCAACGAGGACAAGGGGCGTGACAGCCCGATGGGGCGCAACGGCGAGATGCACGAACTGAAGAACCTCGCCACCTTCCTGATGGCCGATGGCTGCGAGTACCTGACCGGCCAGACCATCGCCATCGACGGCGCCCGCTACAATGCCACCGGGGGCAATTTCTATCGCCTGTCCGAGCTCTCGGACGAGCAGTGGGCGGCCATGCGCGAGCAGATCCGCGCGGCCAACGATCGGGACAAGGCCGCGCGCAGCGTCTGAGCGCGGCGGGCGGCAGGTCAGTCGGGAGAACGGAACCATGAGCGGCCCCCTTGCCGGCGTGAAGGTCATCGAGTTTGCCGGCATCGGGCCGGGCCCCTTTGCCTGCATGCTGCTGTCGGACCTCGGCGCCGACGTCGTGCGGATCGACCGGCTGGGCGAGTCCGGGCTCGGGCTTGCCCGCGATCCGAAGGCCGATGTCATCGGCCGTGGCCGCCGCTCGGTGGCGCTCGATCTGAAGAATCCGGACGCCATCGCGCTGGCCCGCGACCTGGCGGCGAAGGCCGACATTCTCGTCGAGGGTTTCCGGCCGGGCGTCATGGAGCGCCTCGGGCTCGGACCGGACGAGCTGCTCAAGGCCAATCCGAAGCTGGTCTATGGTCGCATGACCGGCTGGGGCCAGTTCGGTCCTCTGGCGCCGACCGCCGGCCACGACATCAACTACATCGCGCTGACCGGCGCGCTGCATGCCATCGGCCGGGCCGGGGAGAGGCCGGTGCCGCCGCTCAATCTCGTTGGCGACTATGGCGGTGGCTCCCTGTTCCTGATCATGGGCGTTCTGGCGGCGCTGTTCCACGCCCAGCGTTCCGGCGAGGGTCAGGTGGTGGACGCCGCCATGACCGACGGCGCCTCGGCGCTGATGGCGACCTTCTATGCGCTGAAGGCGCAGGGCCGCTGGCGCGACGAGCGCGGCGTCAACCTGCTGGATACCGGCGCGCCCTGGTACGACACCTATGCCTGCGCGGACGGCCGCCATGTCGCGGTCGGGGCGATCGAGCCGAAGTTCTACGCCGAGTTCCTGGAAAGACTTGGCCTTGCCGGGGAACCGGACCTGCCGGGCCAGTGGGAGACGGCGCGCTGGCCGCAGCTGCGCGAGCGCTTCGCGCGCCGCATCGCCGAGAAGACGCGCGACGAATGGGCGGCGATCTTCGAGGGGTCGGATGCCTGTTTCGCGCCGATCCTGTCCCTTGAGGAGGCACCGCGCCACCCCCACAATGCCGCAAGACAGACTTTCGTCACCCGCGACGGCGTGGTGCAGCCGGCTCCCGCTCCCCGCTTTTCGGCAACGCCGGGTGCGATCCAGGGACCGCCAGTGGTGGCGGGCGAGGGCGGCGCACAGGCCCTCGCCGACTGGGGCATGGATGCCGGGCGCGTGGCCCGGCTCTCCGGAACCGGTGTCCTGAAGGTGGCTGACCCGCAGACGGCTCCGGGCTGAAGCGGATCGGCTCAGAAAGCCGTTCGCGCCGACCGTTCGAGGTCCTCGCGGAAGGCCGGGGCGGCGATGGCGGCCATGCGCCGCGCCCGCTCGGCCAGCGAACAGCCGCGCAGGTCCGCGACACCGAATTCGGTCACCACCACGTCGGCGTCGCTGCGCGGCGTCGTCACGGGGCCCGACAGAACCGGCACAATGCGGCTCACCGCGCCGTCGCGGGCAGTGGCCGGCAGGGCGATGATCGAGCGCCCCCCGTCGCTGTTCAGCGCGCCGCGCACGAAGTCGGGCTGGCCGCCAACCGCGCCGAGATAGGCGCCGCCGGCGACCTCGGCATTGACCGCCCCGAACAGGTCCACCTCCACCGCCGAGTTGATCGCCGTGAAGCGCGGCAGGCGCGCCAGGATCGCCGCGCCATGGGTGACGGAAGGCGGGGCCAGCCTGATGGCGGGATTGCAGTGGGCGAAGCGGGTCAGCCTGTCGCTGCCGAACAGGCAGCCGGCGACCGAGACGCCCCGATCCTCGTTCTTCATCGCGTTGGTGATCGCGCCCTGCTCGATCAGGTCCACCGCCGCATCCCCGATCAGGCCGGAATGGATGCCGAGGTCGCGGTGGCCGGCCAGCGCCGGCAGAACCGCCTCGGGGATCGAGCCGATGCCCATCTGCAGCGTCGCGCCGTCCGGCACCAGCCCTGCGATGTGCCGGGCCATCGCCTCCTCGACCGGGCCCGGCCGGCTTGCGGGGGCCGGGGCGAGCCGCCGGTCGGTGTGGATCACGTGGTCGATGCGGATGTCCGGGCCGAGCTCGCCGCCGAAGGTCCAGGGTGCGGCCGCGTTCATCTCGGCAATCACCACCCGGGCCCGGCGCGCCGCGGCGGCTGTGTAATCATGACAGTTGCCGAGGCTCGGCGGGCCGCCGTTCGGGCCGGGTGCAAGCTGCAGGAACACGACGTCGGCCTCCAGCGTGCCATCGTCGAAGAAGGCCTCCAGCCGGCTGTAGGCTACGGGCAGCGGATCGAACAGCCCGGCCCTTGCCAGTTTCGCGGTGCCGCCGATGGCACCGTAGCCCGTGAAGCGCAGGCCATCGACGCCATCCGGCCGGAAGGTCTGCGAGAACAGCGCGCCGAGGAAGATCTCGACCGGGCCGAGGGTGGCGCGCTGGGCCACGAGGGCCTCGGTCAGGGTCAGCGCCTCGGCCGTTCCCTGGCCGATGACGATGCGATCGCCGGGGCGGATGAAGGCCTTCAGGTCGATGCTGGGCACCCCGGACACGGCGTCAGCGCCGCTGGTCGAAGCGCCGCCCGACCAGGGCCGCGGCAATATTGATCTTCTGGATGTCGATGGAGCCGCCGGCAATGCCCCAGCCCCACGAGTCGCGGAAGCGCCGTTCCGCCGGGAAGGCCTTCGAATAGCCATAGCCGCCCATGATCTGGATGGCTGCGCCGCAGACCTCGCGGGTCATCTCGTTGGCGAAGCACTTGGCGATCGAGGAATCGGCGATCGAGGGCAGGCCGGCGGAGGCATTGGTGACGGCCCGGTAGATGAGCAGGCGTGCAGCCTCCACCTTCATGGCCATTTCGGCGATCTTCATCTGGACGGCCTGGAAGTCGATCAGCGGTTTGCCGAACTGCCGCCGCTCCTGGACATAGGCCAGCGCGTCGTCGAGAGCGGCGGAGGCCAGCGCCAGGCTCATGGTGGCATTGCCGCAGCGCTCCAGGTCGAAGGCTTCCATCAGTTTCCCGAAGCCGCCAGCCGGCACGATGAGATTGTCTGCGGGCACTGTCACATTGTCGAAGAACATGTCGGCGCTCGGCACGCCGCGGAAGCCCATCAGCTCCTCCTGCGGACCGAAGGAGAGGCCGGGCGTGTCCTTCTCCACCAGCACGGCGCCGATGCCTTTCGCGCCGGGCGCATCCGACAGCCTGCAATAGACCACATAGGCGTCGGAGTGACCGGAGCCCGAGCACCAGCGCTTCTGGCCGTTGAGAACGATCCTGTCGCCCTCGATCCGCCCGCGCGTGGTCAGGTCAGTCAGTGCGCTGCCGGCATCGGGCTCGGACATGGAGACGGCCACGATCATGTCACCGGCGACCACCTGCGGAATGATGCGCTTCTTGAGGCTTTCGCCGGCGAAGTGCTGGATCGCCAGCACCGGCCCAAAGCAGGATTCGAAGATCGGAAAGGCAACGCCGGGAGAGATCCGCGCCACCGCCTCGAGCACGAGGACCGCCTCCAGGTGGCCGAGGCCATGACCGCCATAGCGGGAGTCCAGGTTGATGCCGAGATAGCCCATCTCGGCAAGGCGCTTGACGAAGCGGCGCGGCAGGGGCGTGTTGGTGGCCTCGACCTGGCGGGCGACCTCCGCCAGTTCCTTCCCGGCGAAGTCCGCAGCGATGCGCTGCAGTTCGCGCTGTTCGTCGGTGAGCGAGAAGTCCATGATTTCGCGTCCGTTTTCTTCCCGATCCGGCAGGCGCCGGACAGATTTCACTTGTTGAAATGCAATTTCACGTCGAGTATTCTCGGGCCGTTCCGACGCGTCAAGAAAGCCGGATATCGGCCATTCGCAGGGGGCCGCACGGAAGGAGGCAGCGACGGTCACCCGGGCAGGCCTGCTGCTCTCCGGGCGCAACCAACCGATACATTGGACCCATTTCGTGCCATCCGCCGCGATGGTAGCCCTATCCGACCATCAGGATCCGTTGCCGTCATGCCGTCGTTCGAACCCGTCATTGCGCTGTCGCGAGGCCTGGAGATCCTGCGCATCATCAATGCCGAGCGGCAGTCCACCGTCGGCTCGCTGCACAAGGCCACGGGTCTCAACAAGGCGACCATCGTGCGCATGCTGGAGACGCTCGAGCACGAGGGCTATGTGCTGCGCGATGCGGACCGCGCCGTCTATGCGCCCACCGGCCGCTGCCTGCTCTTGTCCCACGGCTACGACCAGCATCTGTGGATCGGCGGGGTGGCCGAGCCGATCATGCACGAGTTCCGCAAGCAGATCGGCTGGCCCTCGGACATCGCCATCTTCGACCGCGATTCGATGATCGTGGCCCAGACCACCCCGGGGCCGGGCTCCATGCTGTTCTCCCGGCGGCCAGGTTTCCGCTTTCCGCTGCTCGCCACGTCCATGGGCCGGGCCTACCTCGCCTATTGTCCGCCGGAGCAGCAGGAGCGGATCATCTCGCTCCTCGCCGCCATCCCCGGCAAGTCGACCGATCTCGCCCGCCAGCCGAAGAAGCTGGCGGCCCTGCTCGCCGAGGTGCGCCAGCGCGGCTATGCGCTGATGGACGAACAGTATAGCCAGCATGTCTTCGACGGGCGCGTCTGGGCGATGGGCGTGCCGGTGCGCGACGAGGAAAAGGTCTATGCCAGCATCAACATCATGATGCTGAACGGGGTGGTGACGCTCGAGGCGGCGGTGCGGGATTTCCTCGGCCCGCTTCAGGACACCGCGCGGCGGATTGCCTCGGCGCTTGGCGACAACTTTCGTGCCACTCTGTGGGCGCCGGGTGGTGCGCGCGGCGACTAGCCACGGTTGCCGGCTCCGCCGCGAGGGGCCAGCCGATCCGCCGGTCCTGCTGCGGCAGGGTGTCGCTTCGACCGAATGGGGGAGGCTTTCGGGCGTCCTCGTTTCACGAGTTGAAACGGTCTTTCATTGACCCCTCTGGCTGCCCGTGAGAGCATCGGCCTGGCTCGGAGAGCACGGCACGCAGAGGCCGGGCGGGTGGGTCGGCTCGGTCATGCGCATGGTCCCGGTGTCCGTTCCCCCAGCCCAACGAACGACAACGCCGGAGGAACCCATCGTGACGCTTCCCCTCACGCGCCGGCGGCTGATGGCCGCAGGCCTTGCTTCCGCGGTCTTCGCGCCGGTCACGCTGCGGGCCCAGGTGTGGCCCAGCAAGCCGGTCAAGATCATCTGCGCCTTCCCGCCGGGCGGCATCACCGATCTCTATTCGCGTGCCTATGGGGAGTACATCGCGCAGAAGACCGGGCAGACGGTGATCGTCGAGAACCGGCCGGGAGCGGGCGGCTCGGTGGCCTGCCAGGCGCTGAAGGCCGCGGCTCCCGACCACCACACGCTGCTGACGGTCATTTCCTCCACGCTGCTCGGCAACCGGATTGTCATGCGCGACCTGCCCTATGATCCGGACCGGGATTTTGCCCTGATCTCGCTGATGTCGACCGGCCATCTGCCCCTCGTCGTCCACAAGTCGACGGGAGCCGGCAATCTCGCGCAGTTTGTCGATTTCGCCCGCCGGAACCGTGTCAGCTTCGGCTCCTATGCGGCCGGCTCCTTCGCCCACATCGTCTGCCACGAGCTCAACCGGGCCTACAATCTGGACATGACGCTGGTGAACTATCGCGGTGAGGCGCCGATGTGGAACGACCTGCTTTCGGGGTCCAGCCAGTGTGCCATCGGCAGCTACCAGGCCGCACGCGGCGCGCTCGACAGCGGTGCGGGCGTGCCGATCGCGGTGCAGACCACGCGGCGCATGAAGAAGCTGCCGCAGGTTGCCACCTATGTGGAGCAGGGCCTCGACCTGCCGGCCCTGAAGCTGCTCAGCTGGGCGGGCCTCCTCGGCCAGGCAGCCATGCCGCAGGAGATCGTCCAGCGCATCTCCGACCTGATGGTTGAGGCCGGCCGGTCCGAGCGCATCCAGAAGCTGATCGACACCTTCGGGGTCGACGATGCGGCGCAGGACCATGCCACCTTCAGGCACATCTACGACACGCAGGGGCCGGTCTGGCTCGATGCGGTTCGCAATCTCGGGCTGACCCCGAGCTGACCTTGACGAGCCAAAGCACAGAAGGGGCGCAGACCCCGCACGGGAGAACGACCATGAATGGCAAGATCACGCGCCGCACGGCGCTCGCCGGCACTGCCGGCCTCCTGATCGCCGCGCCCGGCATCGTCCGGGCGCAGACCTGGCCCTCGGGGCCGATCAAGATCATCTGCGGAACCGCGCCGGGTGGCCTGACCGACATCTTCTCGCGCGCCTATGGCGAATACATCTCGCAGCAGGTCGGCGTGCCGGTCATCGTGGAGAACCGGCCGGGCGCCAGCGGCGCCATCGCGGCCCAGGCCGTGAAGCAGGCCGCTCCCGACGGCCTGACCTTCATCCTCACCATTTCCACGACCTTCTTCGCCAACCGGATCCTCATCCGCAACCTGCAGTACGATCCCGACAAGGACTTCAAGTTCATCTCGGCCATGCCGGCGGGCCACCTGCCGCTGCTCGCCCACAAGTCGACCGGCGCGACCAACGTCAAGGAGTTCATCGACTATGCCCGGCGCAACAATGTCAGCCTGGGCACCTACGGCCCGGGCAGCTTCCCGCATACGGTGACCTTCGAGCTGAACCGGCGGTTCGGCCTCAACATCGTGCCCGTGCATTATCGCGGCGAGGCGCCCATGTGGAACGACTTCGTCGGCGGCGCCATCCAGGCGGGCATCGGCAGCTATCAGGGCTCGGCGCCGGCGCGCGACTCCAATGCCGGACGGGTCATTGCCGTGCCGACCAACCGCCGGATGCGCAAGCTGCCGGACGTGCCGACCTTCGCGGAACAGGGCATCGACATCCGCGTGCTGCAACTCAAGGGCTGGGTCGGCCTGTTCGGTCCGGCGGCCCTGCCGGATGCCATTGCCGACCGCGTGTCCGACCTCATGGTGGCGGGCGGCAAGAGCGAGCGGATCCAGAAGATCCTGGACACGTTCGGCATCGACGAGGGAGCGCTGAGCCGCGCCGAATCGCAGAAGCTCTACGACGAGGAAGGCCCCGACTGGATCGAGGCGACCCGCATGCTCGGTCTGACGCCGAGCTGAGCCAGCCGGCCGGTGTGCAGGTGGCGGCTTAAGCCACCTGCGCCCGGCCATTGTTGAGCACCACCACGTCGCGCTCCACCACGCGCGCGCGGAACGAGACGGTGCCCGCATCCTTCCAGATCTCGGTGCGGATGGTCTCGCCCGGCATGACGGGCGCGGAAAAGCGCACGTCGAGCCGGCGCAGGCGGGTCGGATCATTGCCGCAGCAGGCCTTCAGGATGGCCCGGCCGGCTACCGCATAGGTGCAGAGGCCGTGCAGGATCGGCTGCGGGAAGCCGGCGCCCGCCGCGACATCGGGATCGGCATGCAGCGGGTTCCAGTCGCCGGAGAGCCGGTAGATCAGGGCGGCCTGCGGCAGGGTCTTCAGATCCACGGACTCGTCGGGCGCGCGCTCGGGCAGGGGATGCGGCTCCGGCGCCGGCCCCGATGGGCCGCCGAAACCGCCCTCGCCGCGCACGAAGGTGGTCGAGGTCAGTGTCGCCAGAAGATCCCCCGACGCCTTGTCGATCACGTCACGGTCGGAATAGATCAGCGCCCCCTTGCCCGGTCCCTTGTCGACGATCTCGGTGATGCGCGTGCGCCCGATCACCGTTCCGGTGGCAGGCAGCGGCTTGTGGATGACCAGCCCCTGCTCGCCATGGAGCACCTTGCGCCAGTCGACGCCGGTGTTCGGATCCTTCAGCCAGAAGCCGGGATAGCCGAGCACCACCGCCATGGTCGGCAGGGCCTTCAGTCCCTCCTCGTAGACGAAGGGCAGTTCGGAGCGGTCCAGGGGATCGCCGCCGCAGCCCACCCCGAGGGCGTAGAGGATGGTGTCCTTCGCCTCGTAGCGGTGCTCGAGGTCGGGGAAGGGCCAGGACTTCAGCTTGTTGTAGTCGATGGGCATGGCGTTTCCTCGAAATGACACAGTCGGTGGTCGGCCAGCCGGGATGCGGGCGCTGGCCGTCATCCCCGTCCGGGCGAAGCGGGGGCAGGGTCTTGCCTCTGTCCGGCGTCGCGCGGCGATCCCTGGCCCCCTTGGCTCGGCGTTCCGTCCTGACGGGTGGCGGGGGCGGAGAGGCCGTGGCTACCGCCTCACAGCGACCGCGCGACAATCTCCTTCATGATCTCGGTGGTGCCGGCATAGATGCGCTGGATGCGGCTGTCGGCATAGGCGCGGGCAATGGGATATTCCCACATGTAGCCGTAGCCGCCGTGCAGCTGGAGGCAGGTATCGACCACGCGGCCCTGCAGTTCGCTCAGCCACCACTTGGCCATGGCGGCGGTGGCGACATCCAGCTCGCCGCGCATGAACTTGGTCACGCAATCATCGAGGAACACCCGCGCCACGGTCACCTCGGTCTTGACCTCGGCCAGCTTGAAGCGGGTGTTCTGGAACTCGGCCAGCGATTTTCCGAAGGCCTTGCGCTCGCGCGTATAGTCGATCGTCCACTTGAGCGCCGCCTCCATCACGGCCACGGCCGAGATGGCCACCAGCAGGCGCTCGCGCGGCAGCTCGTTCATCATGTAGGCAAAGCCGCGGCCCTCCTCGCCGATGAGGTTGGTCGCCGGCACGCGGACATTGTCGAAGAACAGTTCGGAGGTGTCCTGCGCCTTCAGGCCGATCTTTTCGAGGTTGCGGCCGCGCTTGAAGCCCTCGCGGTCGGCCTCCACCAGGATCAGGCTGACCCCCTTGGCGCCAGCCTTCGGATCGGTCTTGCAGGCGACGATGATGATGTCGGCGAGCTGGCCGTTGGTGATGAAGGTCTTCTGGCCGTTGATCACGTAATGGTTGCCATCGCGGATGGCGGTGGTGCGGATGCCCTGCACGTCGGAGCCGGCACCGGGCTCGGTCATGGCCAGTGCGCCGATGGCCTCGCCGGTGGCCATCTTCGGCAGCCAATGGCGCTTCAGGTCTTCGGAGGCATTGTTCAGGATGTAGGGGGCGACGATGTCCGAGTGCAGGCGGAAACCGGGGCCGGTGAAGACATGGCCCATCATCTCCTCGATGAAGATGGCGCTCGTCAGGAAGTCGGCGCCGCCGCCGCCATATTCCACCGGAATGTTGGTGAGCAGCATGCCCGCCCTGCCGGCCTTCAGCCAGGCCTCCCGATCGACCTTGCCCTCCTTTTCCCACCGGGCGTGATGGGGGGCGATCTCCTCCGCCACGAAGCGCCGGCAGGCCTCCCGAAACAGGTGATGCTCTTCCTTGTAGTAGCTGGCCGTCGCGGTCATGGCGTGTCTCCTCCGATCCTGCGGTCGGGCTCGCAGGGCTGGCCTCTATCCTAAGACAGGCGTTTCGATGAATGAAACGGGATTTCGTTCAATTGACGAAACCGCTATGGTGCTGCCAGCGTCGCCAAGGACGGGCCGGCAGGCCTCGATCGGGCGTGTCCGCCCGTCCGCGCCTTGCCAGGGCGGGGCGGCGGACCTTGCAACAGGCTCTTGAGGACAACGGGAATGACACAGGGCGGAGCACTCGACGGCAAGGTCGTCATCGTCACGGGGGCCGGGCGCGGCATCGGTCGCGAGATCGCGCTGACCGCTGCGGCGGAGGGCGCGAAGGTGGTCGTCAACGACCTCGGCGGCGCCGCCGACGGCTCGGGGGCCAGCTCTGCTCCTGCCGAGGAGGTGGTGGATGAGATCCGCAAGCGGGGCGGCACGGCGGTGGCCAATTTCGACAGCGTGGCCGAGCCGGCTTCGGCCAATGCCATCGTCAGGACCGCCATCGACAGCTTCGGGCGCCTCGACGGCGTCATCAACAATGCCGGCATCCTGCGCGATGCCATCTTCCACAAGATGAGCGTCGCCGACTTCGAGCTCGTCATCAAGGTGCACCTCATGGGCACCTTCTATGTCTCTCATGCCGCCGCCCGGATCTTCCGCGAGCAGGAAAGCGGCGCCTTCGTCCACTTCACCTCGACCTCGGGCCTGATCGGCAATTACGGCCAGGCCAACTATGCCGCTGCCAAGCTCGGCATTGTCGGCCTGTCGAAGTCGATCGCCCTCGACATGGCGCGCTTCAACGTGCGCTCCAACTGTGTCTCGCCCTTCGCCTGGAGCCGGCTGATCGGCACCATCCCGACCGAGACCGAGGCCGAGAAGGCCCGTGTCGCGCGCATCCAGGCCATGGGCCCGGAGAAGATCGCGCCGCTTTCGGCCTTCCTCGTCTCGGATGCGGCGAAGGACGTCACCGGCCAGATCTTCGCCGCGCGCATGAACGAGATCTTCCTGATGGGCCAGTCGCGTCCGATCCGCTCCGTGCACCGCGACGGGGGCTGGACCTGCGAGAGCCTCGCCAGCCACGGCATGCCGGCGCTGAAATCGTCCTTCTACCCGCTCGACCGCTCGGCCGACATCTTCTCGTGGGATCCGGTGTGATGGGTGACGTCCCAACTGCATCCCGGTACTGCCGCCCACATCTCCCCGGGTGCGGACAGGTCGTCGAGCGGAGCGAGACGGGTGAGGGCGAGAGCGCCATGCCGGTGGGCCCCGGCCCCCTCACCCGGCCTTTGGCCGACCGCTCCCCGCCGGGGAGAGGTGGGATGCCCATCGTTCGCGTCCTGCTTCCAGCCCGCAAGCAACGGTATCTGATGTCATGACCTTCGGAATCCTCTCCTTCGGCGCCTATATCCCGCGCCTGCGCCTGCAGCGGAAGGCGATCGCCGATGCCCATGGCTGGTTCAATGCCGCGCTGAAGGGCCAGGGCAAGGGCGAGCGCGCCATCGCCAACTGGGACGAGGACGTCATCACCATGGCGGTGGAGGCGGGCCGTGACTGCCTGATTGGCCAGGACGCCGGCCGGATCGAGGCGGTGCAGCTGGCCTCGACAACCTTCCCCTTCCTTGACCGGCTCAATTCCGGCGTGGCAGCCGAGGCGCTGAATCTCGCCCAGGATGTCGCCGCCAGCGATGTCGGCCAGACCCAGCGTGCGGCGACCTCGGCCTTGCTCGCCGCCCTGCGCGGTGGCCAGGCGACGCTCCTGATGGCGGCCGAGAAACGTCCCGTGAAGGCGGCAAGTCCCATCGAGATGACCGCCGGCGACGGCGCAGCCGCCGTGCTGGTCGGCGAGGGCGAACCGGTGGCGAGGCTGATCGGCTCGGCCACCCGCACCGCCGATTTCGTCGACCACTACCGCACCATCGAGTCGGAGTTCGACTACCAGTGGGAGGAGCGCTGGATCCGCGATGCCGGCTACATGCCGCTGGTGCCGCCGGTCATCCGGGCTTGCCTCGAGAAGGCCGGCGTGGCGGGTGCCGAGGTGACGCGCTTCTGCATGCCGGCGGTGCTGGCCAAGGTGTCGAACGCCGTTGCCAGGGCGGCCGGCATTCCGGACGCGGCGGTTGCCGACAACCTGCACGCGGTCTGCGGTGAGACCGGAGCGGCCCATCCCCTCGTCATGCTGGTGGCGGCCCTGGAGGAGGCCCGGGCCGGCGAGAAGATCATGGTGGTCGGCTTCGGCCAGGGCGCCGATGTCCTGCTGTTCGAGGTCACGGACGCCATCGCGAGGCTGCCGGCACGGCTCGGGGTGAAGGGCCATCTCGCCCGTCGCCGCGAAGAGACCAACTATGCCAAGTTCCTCGCCTTCAACGATACCATCGCGCTGGAGCGCGGCATGCGCGCCGAGGCCGACAAGCAGACGCCGCTCTCCGCGCTCTGGCGCAATCGGCACACCGCTACCGGCTTCATCGGCGGCAAGTGCACCCGCTGCGGCACGCTGCAGTTCCCGAAGACGCGGGTCTGCGTGAATCCCAACTGCAATGCCATCGACAGCCAGGTGGACGAGCCGTTCTCGGGCAAGACGGGGAAGATCAACTCCTACACCGCCGACCGCCTGACCTATTCGCCCGATCCGCCCGCCTGCTACGGCATGATCCAGTTCGAGGAGGGCGGCCGCTGGATGATGGACTTCACCGATGTCGACGAGAAGGATCTTTCCGTCGGCAGTCCCATGCGCATGATGTTCCGCGTCAAGGACATCGACACCCAGCGCGGCTTCCGCCGCTATTTCTGGAAGGCGGCCCCTGCCGCCGGCTCCGCTCAAACCTCCGGGAGGGCCTGAACCATGGCCAAGGGCATTCGCGACAAGGTCGCCATTCTCGGCATGGGCTGCTCGAAGTTCGGCGAGCGCTGGGACATGAATGCCGAGGATCTGATGGTCGAGGCCTATACCGAGGCGCTCGGCGATGCCGGCATCGAGACGAAGCAGATCGAGGCCGCCTGGCTCGGGACCGCCATCGAGGAGCAGC
Source organism: Phreatobacter sp. (assembly GCA_046295035.1). Classification (GTDB taxonomy): domain Bacteria; phylum Pseudomonadota; class Alphaproteobacteria; order Rhizobiales; family Phreatobacteraceae; genus Phreatobacter. The sequence continues at coordinate 11,569 of JBKBOA010000007.1, read as the reverse complement.
ATGTCGGCAAGTCCGCCGTGCCGCTCGCGGTGGCGCTGCGCCTGCCCTACATCCCGGTGACGCGGGTGGAGAACTATTGCGCCACCGGCACCGAGGCCTTCCGCGGCGCGGTCTATGCGGTTGCCTCGGGCGCGGCCGACATCGCCCTGGCGCTCGGCGTGGAGAAGCTCAAGGACACCGGTTATGGCGGCCTGCCCCAGCGCGGCCGCGGGACCGTGCCGAACATGACCTGGCCCAATGCCTCCGCGCCCGGCTATTTCGCCCAGCTCGCCGCCGCCTACCGCGCCAAATACGGGTCGGCGCCGGAGGATCTGAAGCGCGCCATGGCCCATGTCTCGGTCAAGAGCCACGACAATGGCGGGCGCAATCCGAAGGCCCACCTGCGTAACAGGATCACCATCGACAATGTCCTGCAGGCGCCGATGATCGCCGAGCCGCTCGGCCTCTATGACTGCTGCGGCGTGTCGGACGGGGCCGCCTGCGCCATCGTCACCACGCCGGAGATCGCGCGCAGCCTGGGCAAGCGGGATCTGATCACGGTCAAGGCCCTGCAGGTCTCCGTGTCGAACGGCACCGAGGCCCAGCACAATTCCTGGGACGGCAGCTATTTCGCCACCACGCGCATTGCCGCCAAGCGTGCCTATCAGGAGGCTGGCGTGGAGAAGCCGCGCGAGGATATCAGCCTGATCGAGGTGCATGACTGCTTCTCCGTCACCGAGCTGGTCACCATGGAGGATCTGTTCATCTCGGCCGAGGGGCGGGCGATCCACGACATCCTCGATGGCTTCTATGATGCCGACGGCACCATTCCCTGCCAGATCGACGGCGGCCTGAAATGCTTCGGCCATCCGATCGGCGCCTCTGGGCTGAGGATGATCTACGAGATGTACCTGCAGATGCAGGGCCGGGCCGGCGAGCGCCAGCGCAAGGATCTGCCGCGGCTGGGGCTCACCCACAATCTCGGCGGCTTCCCTCACCAGAACGTCTGCTCGATCTCGATCGTCGGCCGCTACGAGGGCTGACCGCACTACGGGGCTCCTCCCGTGCCTTGATAGAACCCTCGCGCCTCCGGGCCGGGGGTTCTTTTTTCGGCGGTGGCGGCCGTTCCGCAGAGGGGCCTTGTCCGATCACCCTGCTTGGTTCGGGCGGTCGCTGTCTTGCCCGAGTCTGGCCTCGTTTGCGCCTGCGGGGATGGATCAGGCAGGGACAGGGTCAGCGCGAGGTCCGGCACCTTCAGCGCTTTGGGGCCGGATCGCATCGGTGGCCCGACCGGCGGCAGGACTTGGGGCGCGGCTTGCGAGCATCGCGGGCACAAGGCCGCATCTTCCGGCATGGGCCATGGTCGGGTGCAGCTGCGGGTGACAAGAAGGCCCGGACGCAGATTGTCTCAGATCTGCCGCCCAACCCCCTCCCAGTAGGGGTCACGCAGCCGCCGCTTGAAGATCTTGCCCGAATCCTCCCGCGGCAGGCCGGTGCGAAGCTCGATGCGGCGTGGCACCTTGTAGTCGGCCAGCTTCGCCTTCAACGCTGTACGGATCGCCTCGATGTCGAGGCTTGCGCCCGGCAGGGGCTCGACGACCGCCATGAGGCTCTCGCCGAACTCCGCGTCGGGAATGCCGAACACCGCGCAGTCGGCAACGCCCGGAAGGGAATGCAATACCGCCTCGATCTCGGCGGGATAGATGTTGACGCCGCCGGAAATGACCATGTCGCGCTTGCGGTCGCACAGGAACAGGTAGCCGTCCGCGTCGAGATAGCCGATGTCGCCGCAGGTGATCAGGCCGTCGAGATCGACCTCCCGGCGCTTGGCCGGATCCCCGTGGTAGGTGAAATCGGGATAGCCCTCGATGCGGCCATAGACCTCCCCGACGGCGCCCTGGGGCACGTCGCGGCCGTCGGCATCGACGATGCGGATGATCGCCCCCGGCGAGGCCTTGCCAACCGAGCCGGGCTTCAGCAGGGCATCCTGCGGCGTGGCGAAGGTCAGCGGTCCGGTTTCTGTCCCGCCATAGAACTCGTGGATGACCGGTCCCCACCAGTCGATCATGGCCTGCTTGACGTCGGCCGGGCAGGGCGCCGCGGCATGGATGACGAAGCGCAGCGAGGAGCAGTCGTAGCGCCTGCGCACCGCCTCCGGCAGTTTCAGCAGGCGGATGAACATGGTCGGCACCATGAACAGGGTGTCGATGCGGTGCTCCTGCACGATGGCGAGGAACTGCTCGGCGTCGAACTTCGGCATGAGCACCAGAATGCCGCCCATGCGACCGGCCCTGATCGCGAAGGCATTGGGGGCCGAATGGTAGAACGGGCCTGGCAGCAGCGTGCGCACGCCAGGCTTCAGGCCATAGACCAGCTTGCGGATCTCGGCGGTGGCGACCGCTTCCTCCGGCGTCGGCGCGAAGCGGCGCACCCCCTTCGGGCGGCCGGTGGTGCCGGAGGTATAGATCATGCTGGACGGGGCCGGCCTCTCCGGACCCGGATGGGCGGCAAGGGAAGCGATCCAGTCCTCGTAGTCGAGGCTGCCGGCCGGCTGGGCGAGCAGGGCGGGCGCGGCCGGATAGGCGGCCTGAACCTCGTCCGGCGGTGGCAGCGAGACGACCGGCAGGCTTGCCGGCAGGGCCCCCGCACAGGCATTGATCAGATCGGCATGCCCGACCACGACCTTCGCCTCGCAGTCGGCGAGAACATAGGCGATCTCGTCCGGCTTGAAGTGCCAGTTGACCGGCACGGCATAGGCGCCGAGCCACTGCGCGGCCCAGGTCGTCTCCAGCGCGGCGATGTCGTTGCGCATCAGGATGGCGACGCAATCGCCGGCGCCGACGCCGAGCGCCTCGAGGCCCGAGGCGATGCGGCGCAGGCGCTCATCGATCTCGGCAAAACCGCGTTGGCGCGCGCCCGACACGATGCCGCTGACGAGGGTGCTCACGGGCGTTCTCCCGGCCGTTCAGTTCACCTGCCGGGTCCGGCCGACCCAGTGGGGCCGGCGCAGCTCGGTCTTGAGGATCTTGTTGGCCTGCGACAGCGGCATGGTCTCGCGCACCTCGATGGTCTGAGGGCACTTGAAGCCAGCAATGCGCGTCTTGCAGTGGGCGATGATCTCGTCCGCCGTGGCGCTCCGGCCGGCCTTGAAGGTCACCACGGCATGGACCGCCTCGCCCCAGAGCGGGTGGGGTACGCCGATCACCGCGCATTCGCGGATGGCAGGATGGGTGAGGACCGCGTTCTCCACCTCGATCGAATAGACATTCTCGCCGCCGGTGACGATCATGTCCTTGATGCGGTCGCAGACATAGACATAGCCGTCCGCGTCGAGATAGCCGGCATCGCCCGTGTGCATGTAGCCGCCGCGCAGCGCCGCGGCGGTCAGCTCCGGCTGGTTCCAGTAGCCCTTCATGACGGTCGGGCCGGCGACGACGATCTCGCCGATGGTGCCGACCGGCACATCGCGATCGTCCGGATCGACGATGCGCAGGTCGCAGCCGACGATGGCGCGCCCGCCGGAAGCGAGACGATGCACCTTCGCAGGGTCCAGCGTGTGGTCGGCCGGCTCCAGATAGGTGCAGGCCGGCGAGAGCTCGGTCATGCCGTAGGCCTGGGCGAAGCGCACCTTCGGCAGGCGCTTCATCAGGGCCTCGAGGGTCGCCACCGGCATGGGGGCGCCGCCATAACCGATCATCTGGAGCGAGGAGAGGTCATAGGCATCGAGGTCGGGTTCGTTCAGGATCATCGTCATCATGGTCGGCACCATGGAGACGAAGGTCACACGATGCTGCTGGATCGCCTCCAGAACGCCCTTCACAGTGAAGCGCGGGATGACGACGTGGGTGGCTGCCAGGATCGTGTTGGTGAAGACCCGCGAGCCGGCGGCCGCGTGATAGAGCGGGCCGGCATGAAGCCCCACCAGGTCCGGCCCGAGGCCGGTATGGATGATCCCGCCGAACGAGTTGGCCATGACGTTGGTGTGGGTCAGCATCACGCCCTTGGAGCGGCCCGTGGTGCCGCCCGTGTAGAACAGGATGGCCACGTCGTCGCCGCAGCGGCGGGCATCTCCGATCGGCTCGGCCCTTGCCATCTCCTCGACATAGGAGATCATGCCGGCCGGCGTCGCGCCCTCGCCGGTATAGAGGCAGTGCGCCAGGTCCGGCGTCTCGGCGCGGATGGCCGAGGCCATGTCGGTGAACTCGTCGCCGACGAACAGCACCTTGGCCCCCGAATCCTGCAGCAGGAAGGCCGTTTCCGGCTGCGCATACCGCGTGGAGACCGGCACTGCTATGCCGCCGGCCCAGAGCGTGGCGAAGAAGAACTCGAGGTAGCGGTCGGAGGAATGGGACAGCATGGCGACGCGGTCGCCATCGCCAATGCCAAGGCCCTTCAGGACACCGGCGAGGCGCGCCACACGATCGGTGAACTCGGCCCAGGTCCACTGGCGGTCGGCATAGACCACGGCCCGCTTGTCGCCATGCAGCCTGCGGGCACGATGCAGGGCGAGCGTCAGCTGCATGGCGTCAGTCCTGCGCGGGCACGGCCTGTCCCTCCGCCGTTCGGCCGTCCGGCCGCCTCTCTCCCAGCGGTCATGCTGTTCCCATCCCCGATCGTGGCCCGGCCCGGCCGGCATCTGCCGTTGTTTCTCACAATGAAATGGCTTTTCGCAATACGCGAAACGGCAGAGCCCCCGTCGCCCCCGCGGCCCATCAGCTCGGCCAAGGCCGACCGAAGGTCATCATTGCATGATGGCTGTGCTCGTGCCCCAATCCGTCACCCCCGAAGGAGAGATCGCGATGTACCAGCACATACTGATCCCGACCGACGGGTCGGATTTCGCGGCCAGGGGCGTCGAGCAGGGCCTGGCATTTGCCCAGAAGGCGGGAGCGCGGGTCACGGTGATCGTCGTCACCGAACCCCTGTCGGAGGCGGCCGTCCAGGCAGCGATCAGCGGTGGGATCGGCGACCCGGTCGGCCGTTACGAGACGCAGATGGACCTCAGGGTGCAGGCCATGATGGAGCCTGACCGGCGTCGCGCCTCCGAGCTCGGCGTGCCGATCGAGATCGTGCGGGAGACCGATGCCTCGCCGGCCGAGGCCATCGTGCGGGTCGCCAAGCTGCGTGGCTGTGACCTGATCGTGATGGCCTCCCACGGCCGGCGCGGCCTGAAGAAGCTGATGCTCGGCAGCCAGACGTCCGAAGTGCTGGTCCACACGACGCTGCCGGTTCTGGTGATCCGCTAGGCGCGGGACCGTCGCACCGGCGCAGGCGCCAGGCCAGAAGCAGCAACCCCGGCGAAGCACCGCTTCGCCGGGGTTGTTAATGGTGGGCGCGGCTGGGATCGAACCAGCGACCCCTACGATGTCAACGTAGTGCTCTCCCGCTGAGCTACGCGCCCCTGCGGCTGTCAGGCCGCGAAAGCGAGGCGCACCGTATAGTGGGGATTTGGAGGCGGTGCAAGCCGGTGTTCCGCAGGCGACTGCCGGTGGCCTCGCGGCGTGCCGGCGCGCTCAGGCCGCCTGCTTCAGCATCTTCTCCACCTCGTTGACGAGGTCACGCAGGTGGAAGGGCTTGGAGAGGATCTTGGCCTCCTTCGGCGCCTGCGAATCCGGCTGCAGGGCGACGGCGGCGAAGCCGGTGATGAACATGACCTTGATGTCGGGATCGAGCTCGGTGGCCCGGCGGGCCAGCTCGATGCCGTCCATTTCCGGCATGACGATGTCGGTCAGGAGGAGCTCGAACGGCTCCTCGCGCAGACGGTGATAGGCGGAGAGGCCGTTGTCGAAGGCGACGACGTCATAGCCTGCCGTGTTCAGCGCCTTGACCAGGAACCGGCGCATGTCGTTGTCGTCTTCGGCCAGCAGAATCTTGCCCATGCTGTCAGCTCGGTCCTTCGGTCGCGGCGGGTCGGACCGGGGATGTACAGAAAGCCGGTCGGAGCCGTGAGCCATCAAGCGCCAATATGGTAAACAACCGGTGAAAGCGGCAGGGGTTGCAAGGCCTGGCGCGGCCCGCGACGCTGGTCAGCGCGGCGCGGCTTCACAGGGCGGCCCGGCGCGCTAGACTGTCAGCCAGGCACCAGGATGGAGCGGCGATGAGCGAGGCACTGATTCGCGATTGCGACCCGGCCTTCGAGGTGCTGGAGCCTGAGGTCGCGACCGCGCCCGTGGTGTTCAACTCGCCCCATTCGGGGCGGGCCTATCCGGCCGGGTTCCTTCGCCAGGTGCGGCTCGATCTGGCAACCCTGCGCCGTTCGGAGGATACCGATGTCGACGTCCTGTTCTCGGGCGTCGTCGAGCGCGGCATGCCGCTGCTCTGCGCGCATTTTCCGCGGTCCATGGTCGATGTGAACCGTGAGCCCTACGAGCTCGATCCGCGCATGTTCGAGGGCCGGCTGCCGACCTTCGCCAACACCCGCTCCATGCGGGTGGCCGGCGGCCTTGGCACCGTGCCGAGGGTGGTCGGCGAGGCTCAGGAGATCTATGGCCGACGCCTGCCGGTGGACGAGGCGCTGGCGCGGATCGAGGGCTATTACAAGCCCTATCACCGGGCCCTGCGGCGCCTGGTCGCCACCTGCCACCGCTCCTTCGGCGAGGCCTTGCTGGTCGATTGCCATTCCATGCCGTCGAGCGCGCCCCTGCGCGAGGACCGGCCCCGCGCCGACATCGTCATCGGCGACCGCTACGGAACCAGCTGCGCGCCCGCCGTCTCGGATCTGATCGAGGATGTGCTGAGGCGTCGGGGCTACCAAGTCACGCGCAACAAGCCCTATGCCGGGGGCTTTATCACCGAGCATTACGGCCAGCCGCAAAGCGGCATCCACGCCGTGCAGATCGAGATCAACCGCGCCATCTACATGAACGAACGGACCTACGAGCGCACGGCGGGGTTCGAGCGTCTGAGGACCGACCTGATGGGGTTGGCCGAGGCGCTGGCGCGCCTGCCGCTCGAGCGCAGCGGCGACTTCCGCGTGGCCGCGGAATAGCGGGGGCGCCCTCACAAATTCGCATGGCTTGCAGTTCGCAAGCGGCCCCGGAGCCGACTTGCCGCCTGGGGCCTGTCGCGCCGTGCGGACCGGCTGACAGGGTGCGATGCACAATGCCAGAGCGGGCGCCTTTCGACTTTACACGATGTCAGCCGCATTCGGCCTGGCCGGCAAGCGCTTGATTCAAAACGATTAAACCTGGCGCCAGAAAGAAAGAGGCCGCTCACTTTCGTGAGCGGCCCAAGTCTAGGGAGGAAACGCCCAAGGAGGGCTGCGGGGCATCGCGAGGCGATACCGCGCTGCAGCAATATGCTCTCCTGTCCCGGAAAAGGCAAGAAGGCTGACCGATTTTTTTGGGCGGGCCTGTCAGCCGCCGCGCGCGCCCTGCCGGCGCGGGTCGGGCGCCGTCACATATACGAGGGTGGCGACCCCCAGAAGGGCAGCCTGCAGGGCAAAGGCCGCCTGGAAGGCGGCGACCGGATAGACCAAAGCAGGGCCGGCCACGGCCTTGACGACCAGCCCGGTGGCCCACTGGGTGAGGAAGGCGCCGCTCATCGTCCCCAGATTGAGAAGGGCAAGGCCCCGGCCGGTGACATGGGCCGGCAGCAGCGCCCGGCCGTGCGCCAGCACCACAGGCGTGAAGGCAAGCGTGAAGCCGAGCGCCGCGATGAGGCCGACCGTCGTCGAGGCGGGCAACCGGTGCCCGAACAGGATGAGCACGCTCATCAGCATCAGGCTCAGCGTGACGGCGATGACCACCATCGGGCGATAGGCGCGCAGCAGCCGGTCGGACAGGCCCCAGACCAGCGAGCCACCGATCTGGGCGAGTGCCATGAGGAACAGGGCCCGCCCCTGAAGCCCGAGATCAGCGCCGTGAACATGGGCGAGATAGGGCCCTCCCCACAGGCCGATGATCAGCCCGAAGGTGGAATAGGCCGAGAAGGACATCAGGAACAGCGGCCAGATGCCCTTCAGGCGCATCACCTCGCGGACGCCGCGCAGGGCCTGCGGCAGGCTTTCCCGGGCACGACCGGGGGCAGGTCCGGCAAAGGCCGGCCTGAGCACCAGCGCCAGGGCGAACGCGAGGGCCGCGGCGAACAGGCCAGCGGCCACGAAGGCGGGGCGCCAGCCATAGGCGGCGGTGGCCCAGGCCAGCGGCGCGGTGGCCCCCAGCGTGCCGAGGTTCGAAATGGCCACCTGCACGCCGGCCAGGGTGGCAAAGGCCTCCGGCCGGAAGGCGCGCGCATAGATGGCCAGCGGGGCCATCAGGAAGGTGGAGCAGCCGATGCCGAGCAGCAGCCGGCCGCCGATCAGGCCAGCCGGTCCGGCCGCCAGCGCGAAGAGCAGCGATCCGGCCACCACGAAGACGAACGAGCCGAGCATGGTCCGGCGCGGCCCATAGCGGTCGATGGCAATGCCGACCGGGATCTGGCAGAGCGCGAAGATGAGGAAGAAGGAGGAGGCAATGGCGCCGAGCTGGTCGGCCGTCAGGCTGAGCTCGGTGGCCAGGGTGGTGGCGATCACGCCGACCGAATTGCGGTAGAACTGGCTGATCGCCGTCGCGCTTGCGAGGGTCGCTACAAGCGCGACGATGAAGCCGCTCGACAGGGCCGGCTGGTCGGGCGCCTCGGATCTCGTCGGGTCCACGGGTCGCGGCAGCCTCCGGTTGAGGGGCGGCGACGGTGCCGTGCCGGAAGCCGGGGGGCAAGGGCCGGGCGGGCAGTCCAGCCGTCACGTGTGCGCATGAGGCGTTGCCCGGATCAGCCTGCCTGCCTATAGCTCGGCATCGTAACTGTTTGGGAGCGGATCGTGGCGGCCGTCGATTTCGAAGCCTTCGTGCGCGAGCTGGCGCGCGTTTCGGGCGAGGCCATCCTGCCGTTCTTCCGCACCGCGCTCGGCGTCGACAACAAGGCCGGCAAGGGTGGTTTCGATCCCGTCACGGAGGGCGACAGGGCCGGCGAGGCGGCCATGCGGCGCCTGATCCGCGCGACCTTTCCCAGTCATGGCATTGTCGGCGAGGAATACGGGGCGGAGAATGAGGATGCCGAATATGTCTGGGTGCTCGACCCGATCGACGGCACGCGGGCGTTCATCGCCGGCATCCCCGTCTGGGGGACGCTGATCGGCCTTGCCCGGCACGGCAGCCCGACATTCGGCATGATGCATCAGCCGTTCACGCGCGAGATGTTCTGGGGCGATGGCGCGCGCGCGCGCTATGAGGGACCGGCCGGCAGTCGAACGCTCCTGGTCAGGCCCTGCCCGGGACTGGAGGCGGCGACCGTCATGACCACCTCGCCGAGGCTGTTCGATTCGGAAGGCCTGTCGCGCTACCGGACGGTGGAGGAGCAGTGCCGGACCTATCGCTATGGCGCCGATTGCTATGCCTATTGCATGCTTGCGGCCGGCCATATCGATCTGGTGGTCGAGGCCGGCCTCAAGCCCTACGACATTCTGGCGCTGGTGCCGATCATCGAGGGAGCCGGCGGCATCGTGACCACCTGGGACGGCGGCCCGGCCGGCGGAGGTGGTCGGATTGTGGCGGCTGGCGACCGGCGCGTGCACGATCAGGCCATGGCGATCCTCAACCCCTGAGCGGTGGCCGGCGGGCGGACGGCCTACAGAAAGGCCTGCTCGCCCGGCACGAAGGCGTCGAACGCGGCCCAGAAGGCCGCGCGGATGGCATCGGCTTCCATCATCGGCTCATGCAGCGAGCCGGGCAGCACGACGGCATGGCCGTTCTTGAGGCGGCGGGCAAAGGCCTCCACGGCGTTGGAATTAACCAGAGGGTCGCGTCCGGCGGCGATCAGCAGCATGGGCTGGCGGATGTCTCGCGCGTAGAGCGGATGGGCAAACCGGCGCGTGACCCTGATCGCCTCACGCAGCCAGCCGATCGTTGGCGCTCCGAGGCCGAGCCGGCGGTCAATGTCGGCATAGCTGCCGGCAATGGCGTAGCGGACCGGATCGGAGCTGACCGGATTGCCCTCGAAGGGCTTCTTCGAGGTCGGCTCGGTCGAGCCCCCCGGCACCAGCCGTGTGCCAAGTCCCGTCAGGGTGGCGAGGGTGAGGCCGGCGAGCGTGAAGCCGGGATGACGGACCGGCCTCAGCGCGATCATCGGTGCCGACAGCACCATGCGGTCGAACCAGGTGCGCCGCAGGCGCGCGGCCTCGATCAGGATCGCGCCGCCCATGCTGTGCCCGAGTGCGAAGAAGGGCGGCCGGCACTCCGGCAGGGCCACGGTCTCCATCACCGCTGCCAGATCGCGCTGGTAGTCGGAGAACCGCCGGACATGGCCCCTGCGGATGTCGGGCAGGAGACGCGCCGAACCGCCCTGGCCACGCCAGTCGAAGGCGAGGACGCCAAAGCCGCGCTGGCGCAGTTCGCCGATCACCTCGACATATTTCTCGATGAACTCCGAGCGGCCCTGGCAGATGACCACCGTGCCGCGTCGCGGCGCGCCGATTGCATCCCAGCGCGCGTAGCGGATGGCGACCCCGTCGCCTGTCTGGAGCGTGCCGGCCCGGACACCCTCCGGAATGGGCCGATCGGGCAGGGCAACGAGATCCATCGGGGGGCCGGCTCGCGAATCGGTGGGAAAGGGGCCGTGCGACCCCTTCCTCAGGTAACATGGCGCGGTCGTGAGGTCATCGCGTCCGTTCCGGAGCGCACCGGCCGACGATCAGGGGCGCGGCGGCCGCGGCGGTGACCCGGGCGCGCCTTCCGCGGGCTCGATCACCCGCAGGCCGATGATCTCGGCGTTGTGGGCATCGACCACCAGCCGCGTGCGCTGGCCGAAGCGGTCGCGGCCGTGGGTCAGATAGGCCTGGCCGCGGCGGACCACCGGTTCGGTGACGCTGTAGCCACGGCTGGCGAGCCGGCCGGGAATTTCCGATTGCGGCACGACGCGCTCGTTGGGAGGGCGGCCGGAACGGGCGCTCTCCGCGCGCGCCAGCGTGCCCGCGCAGGTGAGGATCGACAGGGCGAGCGCCACGGTCGCGCCGATGGCCACGGCGGCGAGGGCCGGCGTGGACACGGACCGGGACGCACGGGCGAAAGGGCGCGCCGCCATTGCAGGCGCGGCGCTCGTGGGCAGGCACGCACGGGTCAGGAACGGACGGGTCATGGCAGGCCTTTCCGGGGACTGCGACGGGCGCAGTCGCCCCGATACTGGCCGGCATCCTCGTCCGGCGGCGCTGAACGGGTGCGGAAGCCGGCGTTCACCGGGGCTTCATCGGTCCGGCCGGCACCGTGCTCCGGCCTCGCTCCCGGGGGTCTTGCGCAGCTTCGCACGGCTTCCTACCTCATCGGCGTGCAGGCCAGTGACGGCTGCACGCCAACCGGCCCGGCCTTTCCGGCGGGTCTTTCAGGTGTCGCTTGAAGGAGGACATCCATGCGTACGTTCGACCTTGCTCCGCTCTATCGTTCGACCGTCGGTTTCGACCGTCTGTTCTCGCTGCTGGACCAGGCGGCCGGCCTTGACGGTCCGTCGGCCTCGTATCCGCCCTACAACATCGAGAAGACCGGCGAGAACGCCTACCGGATTTCCGTGGCGGTGGCCGGCTTCACCGAGAAGGACCTGTCGATCGAGGTCAAGGAGCAGGCGC
>JBKBOA010000006.1:0-89962 GCA_046295035.1 Phreatobacter sp. | reverse complement strand
CGCTGGGAGCGGGTGGACATCAAGTCGGTCGGGCTGCTGCCGAACTGCCTGGCCAAGCAGGCGGCCAGGGAGGCCGGCGCCTACGAGGCCTGGCTGGTCGACGACGAGGGCTATGTGACCGAGGGTTCGTCCACCAATGCCTGGATCATCACCAAGGACGGTGTCCTGGTCACCCGCTTTGCCGACAACGGTATCCTCAAGGGCATTACGCGAACGACCTTGTTCGACCTGTGCGAGCGGGAGAACATCCGCATCGAGGAGCGCCGCTTCACCATCCAGGAAGCGCAGGAGGCCAAGGAAGCCTTCCTGTCGTCCGCGACCACCATCGTCATGCCGATCGTCGAGATCGATGGCCGCCCGGTCGGCAATGGCGTTCCCGGTGAGATTGCCACCGAGCTGCGCGCCCGATTCCACGAGGTGGCCGAGATCCGGTGAGTGAACACAGGCCTGTGACGCCTTGCCCCTTGTGCAGTGCGGCATCATGGGCATCTAATGCAGCAAATCCCCAAAGCGGCTTCGGCCGGCCCATAAACCTTCGCAGCGCGTGTGTGGCTGCGGCAACAAAAGGATAACGACAATGGCGGAACGGGCACAGAACCTCCAGGACACCTTCCTCAACCACGTCCGGAAGAACAAGATCCCGCTGACGATCTTCCTGGTCAACGGCGTCAAGCTCCAGGGCGTCGTGACCTGGTTCGACAATTTCTGTGTGCTCCTGCGTCGCGACGGCCACTCGCAATTGGTCTACAAGCACGCCATATCAACGGTCATGCCCGGCGCCCCGATCCAGCTGTTCGAGCCCCAGGACGGAGACGGCGACAGGGGCTGAACCTTTTCGAGGCCCTGTTGGACATCAGACGACCCGATATTCTCGACACCGTTCCCTCCGGTACGGACAGCCCGCGCGGCAAGCCGACGCGGGCCGTTGTCGTTGTCCCGGAACTGACGGGCCGAGCCGGGCAGGGGGCTCGTCTGGCCATGCGCAGCCCCGCTGCCCGCCGCGACGAGGCCATGGGCCTTGCCACCGCGATCGACCTTGAAGTAGCAGCGGCCCTGGTCGTCATGGTCAATACGCCGCGTCCTGCCACGCTGATCGGCAAGGGCAAGGTGGAGGAGGTGGCGGGTCTGGTGCTTGCGGAGAATGCGGGCCTTGTCTTCGTCGATGCGCCCCTGTCGCCAGTCCAGCAGCGCAATCTTGAAAAGGCCTGGAACGCCAAGGTCGTGGATCGCACCGGACTGATCCTGGAGATCTTCGGCCGTCGCGCACGGACCAAGGAGGGCGCCCTGCAGGTGGAGCTTGCCCATCTGAGCTATCAGAAGGGCCGGCTCGTACGCTCCTGGACCCATCTGGAGCGTCAGCGCGGCGGCTTCGGCTTCCTTGGCGGCCCTGGCGAGACCCAGATCGAGGCGGACCGGCGGCTGATCCAGGAGCGGATCACCCGCATCGAGCGCGAGCTGGACCAGGTCATCCGCACCCGCCGTCTGCACCGGGAGGGGCGCCGGCGCGTGCCCTATCCCGTGGTGGCGCTGGTCGGCTATACCAATGCCGGCAAGTCGACCCTGTTCAACGCCCTGACAGCCGGCGGCGTCCTGGCGCAGGACATGCTCTTCGCCACGCTCGATCCGACCCTGCGCCAGCTTCGCCTGCCGCGCGGCACCAAGGCAATCCTGTCGGACACGGTGGGCTTCATCTCGGACCTGCCGACCATGCTCGTGGCAGCCTTCCGGGCGACGCTCGAGGAGGTCATCGAGGCCGATGTGATCCTGCATGTGCGCGACGTCAGCCACGGGGATACGGAGGCGCAGGCCGCCGACGTGGCGCACATCCTGACCGATCTCGGCATCGATCCCGACAGTGAGCGGATCATCGAGGTCTGGAACAAGGTCGACCTGCTCGACGCAACGGCGCGCGAGGAGGCCCGCAACCGCGCGCTGCGGGCCGATGCACACCGCCAGCCACATTTCGTCTCGGCCGTCTCGGGCGAGGGGCTCGACGGCCTCCTTGCCGCCATCGAGGATCGGCTCGGAGCCTCCAAGGAGCGGATGGTGGTCACGGTCCCGGCCCGCGATGGTGGCACGCTGAACTGGATCCACGAGAACGCCGAGGTGGAGGAGCGTCGGTCGCTGGCCGATGGCGACACCGAGGTGACGCTGCGCATCGCATCAGCCAAGCGGCCGCAGCTCGAACGGCGGCTCGCTGCCGGCTGAATTCGCTCAGGCACCCCGCTGTCGCCGTTCTGCGGCCTTGGCCTGGTTCCAGAGGGCGTCCATCTCCTCGAGGCTCGCCTCGGCCGGGGTCATCCCGCGTTCTGCCAGCGCCGCCTCGATCGAGGCGAACCGACGCTCGAACTTGGCATTGGTGCTGCGCAAGGCCGCTTCCGGATCGACCCGCAGATGGCGGGCCAGATTGACGAGCGCGAACAGGAGGTCGCCGATCTCCCCGGCAATTGCCTCATCTCCGGCCCCCGACCGCCGCGCCTCGGCAATCTCGCCGGCCTCCTCGGCGATCTTGGCGATCACCGAACCGACATCGTTCCAGTCGAAGCCGACCTTGGCCGCCTTTTCCTGAAGCTTCAGGGCGCGCGTCAGGGCGGGCAGGGCAGGCGGTACTCCGGACAGGGCGCCGGGCGGCTGCGGCTGCGGCAGGCCGAGACGGGAGCGCTCCTGCGCCTTCATCCGCTTTTCCTCCGCCTTGATCCGGTCCCAGAGTCCCTTGACCTCATCCGGCGTCAGGTTGCCGCTCTTGCCGAACACATGGGGATGGCGGCGGATCAGCTTTGCGGTGATCGCCCGCACGACATCCGGAAAGGCGAAGGCGCCCTGTTCCTCGGCCATCCGTGCATGGAAGACGACCTGCAGCAGCAGGTCGCCGAGCTCATCCTTCAGATCAGCCAGGTCGCCGCGGGCAATGGCATCAGCCACCTCATAGGCTTCCTCGATCGTGTAGGGCGCGATGGAAGCAAAGTCCTGCTCCAGATCCCAGGGGCAGCCTTCGCCGGGCGTGCGCAGCTTGGCCATGATGGCCAACAGGGCGGCGATGTCATCGGACGGTGCGAACGAGGTCATCCGTCTATAGGCCTGAGGGATTGCCTCGGAGGCAAGCAGTGCGGGCGCGCGTCCACAGGGACGACCTTGCAAGAAGGCTCCGGCGCGAATCGCATAAGACATATTATGGAATGCAAAGGGCCGTCCGAAGGAGTGACTTCTGGCCCGTCCGTCGCCGTCAAGGGATCGTCAGCACCATCCCGTCATGGGCAGGAACCACGCCCTCCGGAAGCCTTGATGCCAGTTCCCGATAATCGAGGTCGCAATGCAGATTGGTCAGCACGGCCTGCTGGGGACGGAACCGGTCGATGATGGTCAGCGCCTCCTCGACGTTCAGATGTGTCGGGTGCCGCGTATAGCGCAGCGCATCGAGAATGAGCAGCCGGCAGCCGATGAAATAGCGTTCGGATTCTGGCAATAGCACATTGATATCAGGACAATAGACGCAATCGTTGAAGCGAAAGCCGAGCGCCCGGTACGGCGCGCCATGCAGGACCGGGAACGGCAGGGCGATGACATCCCCGCCGGGCCCCGACACGGTCACCGGATGGTGCGCCTCCATGGGTCTTAGCGTGATGATCGGAGGATAGTCGCTGCCGGGCGGCGAGACGAAGCAATAGCCGAAACGCTGCATCAGCGTGGCCGTCGTGGCCCCGTCGGCATAGGCTTCGACCCGGCGGCGCATGGCGATGGCGAGCGGCCGCAGATCGTCAATGCCATGCGTATGATCGGCATGGTCGTGGGTGTAGAGAACCGCGTCGAGCCGCGTGACCCCGGAATCGAGGAGCTGCTGACGCAGGTCCGGTCCCGTATCGACCAGCACGGTTGTCGTGCCCCCGGGCCCGGTCCGCTCGACCAGCAGCGCGCAGCGCCGCCGGCGATTGCGCACATCGTTCGGATCGCAGGCACCCCAGCCCTGGCCGACCCGCGGCACGCCGCCCGAGGACCCGCAGCCGAGGATGGTGAAGGTCAGCGACATGCCGGGGTTCAGGCTGTCAGGCGTTGTGGCGCGAGCCGCATGTCCGGCTGGGCCTTGGCGAACAGGCGGTAGAAGTTCGCGGTGGTCTGGCGCGCCATGGCCTCCGCCGTCAGCCCACAGGCTTCGGCGACGACCTTGCCGGTTTCGACCACGAAGGACGGCTCGTTGGTGCGGCCGCGGTACTTGCCCGGTGCCAGATAGGGCGCATCCGTCTCCACCAGGATGCGGTCGGCCGGCAGCTTCGCGGCAATGTCGCGCAGGTTCTGCGCGCTGCGATAGGTCACGATGCCTGAAAACGACACATAGAGCCCGAGGTCGATTCCGCGCATGGCCAGCCACTCCGAGCCGGTGAAACAGTGGAGGACGGCCTTGAAGGCCCCCTTCCCCATTTCCTCGGTCAGGATGTCGGCAACACGCTCGTCCGCCTCGCGCGCGTGGATGACGAGCGGCAGGCCGCTCATGCGCGCGGCCGCAATATGCGTTCGGAACCCCTCTTCCTGGGCCGCGCGCGGCGAATGGTCATAGTGGTAGTCAAGACCGGCCTCACCGATGGCAATCACCCTTGGATGGGTGGCGAGCTGCGCCAGATCCTCGGGGGTGATGTCTAGCTCCTCATGGGCATTGTGCGGATGGGTGCCGACCGAGCACCAGATGCCGTCATGGGCCTCGGCGATTCGCCGGATCTCCTCGAAACGGCGCACGCGAGTCGAGATCGTCACCATGCAGCCCACACCGGCCGCCACCGCGCGGGCGATCAGCCCGTCGCGGTCGGCGGCAAGCTCCGGAAAATCGAGATGGCAGTGGCTGTCGACCCACATCAGGCGGCCGCCTCGGGTTCAACATAGCGCGGAAAGACCCCGACCGGCGCGGGCAAGACCGTGCCGGGGGTCAGCCGTCTGCCGAGGGCCGCAAAGTCGCGGGCCTCCTCCGGAACGGCCAGCAGATCGAGCAGCTTGGGGGCGCCAACGGGAATGGCTGGCTCGGCGAGAATCGCCGCCTGCCGGATCACCTCGGCCGTCACGTAGAGAACCGTGCCCATGCGCGCGGGATCGGTTTTGCGCAACACCCAGGGCGCCTGGGCGGCGAAGTAGCGATTGGCCTCGCCAACCACCGTCCAGACCGTCTCCAGCCAGCGATGAATCTGCTGGCTGGCCATGGCATCGCGCGCGGCAGCCAGCATGCCATCGGCCTGGGCCAGCATGGCCTGGTCCTCGGGCGTGAAGGCGCCGGGTGTCGGAAGCACCCCCTCGCAGTTCTTGGCGATCATCGACAGCGAACGCTGGGCAAGATTGCCGAGATCGTTGGCAAGGTCGGCATTGGTGCGCGCGACGATGGCCTCATGCGAATAGGAGCCGTCATTGCCGAAGGCGACCTCGCGCAGCAGGAAGTAGCGCATGGCATCAACGCCATAGGTCTCGGCCATGGCGAAGGGATCGACCACGTTGCCGAGCGACTTCGACATCTTCTCGCCCCTGTTGAACAGGAAGCCGTGGCCATAGACACGCTTGGGCAGCGGGATGCCAGCCGACATCAGGAAGGCCGGCCAGTACACCGCATGGAAGCGGACGATGTCCTTGCCGATGACATGCAGGTCAGCCGGCCAGAAGCCCCATTTCGGATCCTCCGTATCGGGATAGCCGACCCCCGTGATGTAATTGGTCAGCGCATCGACCCACACGTACATCACATGGCCGTCCGCCCCCGGCACCGGCACGCCCCAGTCGAAGGTGGTTCGCGACACCGAGAGGTCGGACAGTCCGCCCTTCACGAAACTGATGACCTCGTTGAAGCGCGTCTCCGGACCGACGAAATCCGGGTTGGCCTCATAGTGCGCCAGAAGCCGGTCCTGGTACTTCGACAGGCGGAAGAAGAAGGTCTCTTCCTTGGTCCACTCCACCGGCGTCCCCTGCCCGCCGACCCGCACCCCGTCCGGCCCAATCCTCGTCTCGTCCTCGTTGTAGAACGCCTCGTCACGTACCGAATACCAGCCCTCGTAGCCGCCGAGATAGATGTCGCCGGCGGCCACCATCCGCTCCCAGATGGCCTGGCTCGCCCGGTAGTGGCGCGGCTCCGTGGTGCGGATGAAATCGTCGTTGGAAATCGCCAGCGCCGCAGCCATGGCGCGGAAGCGGTCGGAGTTCCGGTCGGCAAGGGCGCGGGCGGTCAGACCCTCTCGTTCGGCGGTCTGCACCATCTTCAATCCGTGCTCGTCTGTGCCCGTCAGGAAGAAGACGTCATGGCCGTCCTTGCGCATGAACCGGGCAATGGCATCGGTCGCGATCACCTCATAGGCGTGGCCGATATGCGGTGCGCCGTTGGGATAGGAAATGGCGGTCGTGACGTAGAAGCGGGGCTTCGCCATGGCGCGGATTCGCTGGCTGTCGGGTCTTGGATCAGGGCCGCTGCCGGCCGGCCTCGGCGAGCCAGCCGAAAACCTGGAAAGCGAAGGGCTTGCGCTCGAGATTGAACGTCCGCACTTCGGCCGCGGCAGTCTCGATCTTCTCCCATACCTCGGCATGGGGTGCAAGGCGACGCTCGCCGGCGCGGGCCTGGTCGCGCACGGCCGCGCTGAGGTGATCGAAAACCAGTCTGAGGAACAGGTCGAAGGTCTGGTCGTCCTTGCGCGCGAGCCTGTCGCCGATCGCGTGCATGACAAGCGGGTCGATGCGCGGCAGGCTGGCAAGGGCTGCCTGGAGATCGGCTGCGAAGCCCGCCTGGCCACCGTCGGCAAGCTGAAGCGCCCGTCTGAGACTGCCGTCCGACAGGGCCGCGATGCGCGCTGCCTCATCGGGATCGACCGCGAGGGCATCGAAGCCGGCAAGGCCGGCCGCCACCTGCTCGGGCGTCAGCGGGGCGAGCATGAGGGTCCGGCAGCGGGACCGGATCGTTGGCAGCAGGGCTCCCGGCAGATGCGAGACGATCAGGAAGAGCGAGCGGGGCGGCGGCTCCTCCAGCAGCTTCAGGAGCGCATTGGCGCCAAAGCGGTTGAGCTCGTCGGCGCTGTCGACGATGCAGATGCGCCAGCCGCCCGCGCCCGCCGTGGAGCCGAAGAAACGCACGATCTCGCGCACCGCCGCAACCGCGATGTCCTGCGGGATCTTGTCCTTGCCGGCCTCGGCGATGCGCCGCAGCGCCAGCAGGTCGGGATGGGCACCGGCCGTGATCTGCCGGGCCACCGGATGATCCTGCGCAACCGCAAGATCATCGGTCCCCGGCGGGATGAGTCGCGGATCGGGATGGGCGAGCACGAAGCGGGCGAAGCGGTAGGCCAGCGTGGCCTTGCCGATGCCCTCCGGACCGCCGATCAGCCAGGCGTGATGCATCCGCGGTCCGCGATAGGCCTCGAGCAGCGTCCGCTCCGCATCCCGGTGGCCGACGAGGATCTGACGCTCGCGCGGATGCGGGGCTCCCTCGAGCCTGTCGGCAGCGACCTCCTCGATCATGACGCCACCAGCCGCGCCCCAATCCCGAACCGTTCATCGACGACCGCGCGGATCTGGCCGGCAACCGCGTCCTCGTCGAGCGAGGCGTCGATCAGACGGCAACGCTCCGGTTCGGCCCTGGCCAGGGCCCGAAAGCCCTGCCGCAGCTTGTTGTGATAGGCGAGCGTCTCCTTCTCGAAGCGATCCGGACCTTCACCGCGTGCCGCCGCGCGGGCAAGGCCGACCTTGGCCGGCAGGTCGAGGATCAGCGTCAGGTCCGGCCGGTTGCGGCCGACCGTGATGCGCTCGAGCGCCAGGATGAACTCCGGGTCGACCTTGCCGGCGAAGCCCTGATAGACGCGTGTGGAATCGGCGAACCGGTCGCAGATCACCCAGTCGCCCCGCTCCAGCGCCGGCAGGATGGTGACGCGCAGATGGTCCCGACGGGCCGCGGCGAACAGCATGGCCTCGGCATCGGCGCCGAAAGGCTCGGCCGCGCCGGACAGGATGACATGGCGGATGATCTCGGCTCCCGGCGAGCCGCCTGGTTCGCGGGTCAGCAGCACCGACAGGCCCCGGCTCTCCAGGTAGCGGGCGAGACGGCGCGCCTGGGTGGATTTGCCCGCTCCCTCCCCGCCCTCCAGCGTGATGAAACGACCACGGTCCGCCGGTCCGGTACTCACGGCCGCGCGATCCCGGAGCGGACCCAGCCGGCCACCAGCTCCCAGGCACCCTGCAGGGCGCGCTGGCTCAACGTGCCGGTTCCGACATCGACCGTTGTATAGACGGGCACTTCAAGGGCCAGTTGCGAACCGCGCAGGACACGCAGCCGGCCAACCTCCGTGCCTGCCGCCACCGGTGCCCGGATGGGCCCCCGGTAGAGGATCTGGGCGGAGACCCGGTCCGACTGGCCGCGGGGCAGGAGCAGGCGGACAAGGCGCCGCGCGGTGACGGGTACCGATCCCGAGGCGCCGCCATAGACCTGGACTTCGCCGAGCACTTCGTCCTCGCGGAACAGATCGCGCAGCTCGAACGAGCGGAAGCCCCAGTCGAGCAGCTTGCGCGCCTCGTTGGAGCGTTCCTGAAGCGAGCGGGCGCCCATCACCACGACGATCAGCCGCTGGCCGTTCTGGACGGCCGAGCCGGCAAGATTGAAGCCGGCCTCCTCGATATAGCCCGTCTTGAGCCCGTCGGCGCCGGGATAGGTGCCAAGCAGCGGATTGCGGTTCTGCTGGCGGATGCCGCCCCAAGTGAACTCACGCTCGGCATAGATCGGATAGTGTTCGGGATAGCTG
The DNA here is from genome assembly GCA_046295035.1 of Phreatobacter sp. GTDB lineage: Bacteria > Pseudomonadota > Alphaproteobacteria > Rhizobiales > Phreatobacteraceae > Phreatobacter. Next base: position 81,221 of record JBKBOA010000006.1, on the reverse strand, counting down.
CGGATGATGTGGTCCGCGAGACGGGCGACATCCCGCGCCGTCATTCGCTGCTCGGGGTCCGGCAACCCCGTGGCGTTGCGGAACACGGAGTGACGCAGGCCGAGAGCCTGCGCCCGCCGGTTCATGACGTCGACGAAATTGGCTTCCGTGCCCGACACCGCCTCGGCCAGGGCGATGGCGGCGTCGTTGCCGGACTGGACGATGGCGCCGCGCAGGAGATCCTGCAATTTCACGCGCGAGTTCACAGCCGCATACATGGAGGAGGTGCGCGATGGCGCGCCCCCCCGGCGCCAGGCATCCTGGCTGATGACGATTTCCTGGTCGAGCTGGAGTCGTCCCTGCCGCATTTCCTCGAAGATCACCGCCAGCGTCATGAGCTTGGCGAGGCTGGCAGGCGGCTGCGGTTCGTCGGCGGCCTTCTCGAACAGCACCGATTCGGTGCCGGCATCGAAGAGGATGGCGTTGCGGACCGTTGTCTGGAACGCGTCCTGGGCCCGGCCCTCGCCTGCTCCGAGAACGATCGCGGCGGCGAGCAGCGCCGGCAGCAGCCCCCTGCCCCGCTTCGCCCTGCCGTCAAGGAGCCGTGACACCGCGCGCATCATGATCCATGGATGGGCCGGCGCCGACGCGAAATCAAGCGCTTCGCCCGACGCCCGGTTGCGGGCGGGCGGAGCGCGACCTCAGTAGAGACCGCCCATGCCGAAGGCCATCCGGCTCGACGCCGGCGGCATGGCCGAAAGGGCCGGTGCCGCGGAGGCGGCAACGGAGGCCCCCTGCGTCGGCGCCGAGAAGGCCGAGACGCTCGCCACCGATGGCGACGGCACGCTGGCCGGCGCGGCCACCACGGTTGTGGTGACCGTTCCCGAGCGCTGCACCGGCGGCTGAGAGACCTGCGGCGGCTGACTGACCCGCGCCACGGTCGTCAGGTCCGTCATCCCGGCCGCCTGCGGCCTCTCCGGCGGCAGGGGAGCGCTTGCCATGGTGATGGTCACAACCGGCGCAGCCGGAGGCGCGATGGCAGGCGCCGGCACTGCCGACGTCGAGGCGAGCTCGAAGCGGGGCTGCCCGCCCGACGGGGCGGCGGCAAGCTGAACAGGAGCCGGAGCGGTGGCAACCTGGACGGCGGGCTGCGACGGCCGGGCCGGCTCGGCCGGACCGGGTGCCGCAGCCAGCATGGTCGGCGTCACCGCATCGGGCGCCGGCGCGGGCGATCCATCGGTCCGCAGCGTGGCGAGCAGGCGCCGATCATCGCTGCCGTCGATGCTGGCCCGGCCGAGATACTCGACCCGCACGCGCGCGACGCCATGGCCGCGGAACGCGAGCAGGTTTGCTGTCCGATGGGACAGATCGATGACGCGGTTGCCGTGGAACGGCCCGCGATCGTTCACGCGCACCACGACCGAGTGGCCGTTCCGCAGATTGGTCACGCGCGCATAGCTCGGCATCGGCATGGTGCGGTGGGCCGCCGAGAGGGCATTCATGTCATAGACTTCGCCATTGGCGGTGAGCCGGCCGTGGAACTGGCGGCCGTACCACGATGCAACGCCAACCTCGCTGTGGCCGACCCGTTTTTCGTAGGGCACATAGCGACGGCCGGCGATGGTATAGGGACGGCCGACCCGATAGGTGCCGCCCCCGCGCGGGATGGGCTGCGAACCCTCGACCACGCGCGGCGAGGATGACACCCCGAGCCGCTCGTTGAAACGGTCGACGCTCGGCGCGCCATCGGCTGCCCGATCCTGGTGGGCGCAGCCACCGAGCGCCAGTCCCGCAAGACAGAGGCTCACAAGTCCGAGCCGACGGACCGGGAAGGCCGCAATGTCCGCCCGCGGGCGCAGCCCGCCAAACGCTGCCGAAGATGCCAAGCCGATCGCTCCGTGCCCACAGATGACCCGCGCTCCCTTTCCGGGAACGCTTCGCGTCGGTTCTCTTAGCCGACGTTCCTGAACAATTCCATCCTCCGGGCAAACCGGGCCGAATCGTGGCAGGGCGCGGCGCGCGACCGGAATGGTTGACCAATGGCTGCGCCAGCCTGCCGGCCCGCCCATTGCGGGCGCGCTCCACGCTGCGCGTTGACGCCCGACGCCGCCGCAGCCTAGACAGGCCCGGTCCGGCAAGGACTGCGGAGAGGTGGCCGAGTGGTTTAAGGCAGCGGTCTTGAAAACCGCCGTGGGTTCACGCCCACCGTGAGTTCGAATCTCACCCTCTCCGCCATGGCGGAGCCCGCATGGCGCGAAGCCTCGCGGTGATCATCCCGGTCCGGGGGCGAAGAGCCTGCGACCTGGGCCTGCGGGTCCGTCAAGGCCGCGCACCTTCAGGAAAGGACGGGGACAAGCGATCAGGATCGCGGAGGCCGGCATCCCGATCGGGGCCGGGGCCTTGAGGCCGGCGGCCGTGGCGCTCCCGACGGGATTCGAACCCGTGTATCCAACGTGAAAGGCTGGTGTCCTAGGCCTCTAGACGACAGGAGCAGGCCGGCGCGCGGGTTATAGGGGCGTTGCGGCCCGGCATCAAGCACCGCGCCGCACAATTCGCGCGCTCGTCGCCACCCTGCCCTCAGTCCGCCCGGATAGCGTTCTCACGGACGACGGCCCCCCAGGTCTGCATCTGGTTCTGGAAGAACGCGCGCAGCTCGGCCGGACTGCCGAGGGCCAGCGTGATCTGCTGGGTCTCGGCCAGCTGCCGGCGGACGCGTTCCTCGGAGAACACCGCGACCAGCTCGCGTCGGAAACGGTCGATTACCGGTTCGGGTGTCGCTGCCGGCGCGAAGACGGCCCACCAGGCATTGGCCTCGAAGCCGGGGAACCCGCTTTCGGCCACCGTGGGCACATCGGGCAGCGTTGCCACGCGGCTTGCCCCCGTCTGCACCAGGGGGCGCACCGTCCCGGCGGTGAGCTGCGGAGCAAGGACGGCGACAGAGGCGATGGCCAGCGGCACATGGCCGCCGATGGCATCGTTGATGAGCGGCCCGCCGCCCCGATAGGGAATGTGGTTGAAGCGCGCGTCGGCGCGCTTGCCGAGCTGCGTCATGGCCAGGTGGCCGAGGCTGCCATTGCCGATCGAACCATAGGCGACCGGACCGGCCCCACCCTTCGACGCCGCAATCACATCGGCCAGGGTGCGATAGGGCTGGCTCGGATGGGCGGTCAGCACCATCGGAGCCGTGCCAATCAGCGTGACGGGCGCCAGGTCCTTAACAGGATCGAACGGCAGGTTGGGGATCAGCGAGGGGTTGACCGCGTGGGTGTCGAAGACGAACAGCCACGAATTGCCATCCGCCGGGGCCTTGGCCACCGCGTTGGCGCCCACGCTGCCGCTTGCCCCGGGCCGGTTCTCCACGATGACGGTGGTGCCCAGACGTTGCTCCAGGCCCGGCTGCGCCAGGCGCGCCAGGGCATCGACCGACCCGCCCGGTGGGAAGGGCGCCACGATGCGGATGGTTCCGGAGGGCCAGCCCTGCGCCCTCACAACAGCCGGAGCCGCGGGCAGAAGCAGGGCCGCCGCGGCCAGACCGCGGCGTGTGATGTGAACCATGATGACCTCCCCCGGTGTTTGGCGACCGGCGACGTCGAGGCCGCCGGTTGCAACCGAGTATAGGCTGTCGTCAGGGAATGCGAAGCACCCAGCCGGGCTGGATCAGATCCGGATTGACGATGGGGGGATTGTTGGCCGCAACGATCTTGGGATACTCGGACCCCTTGCCATAGTGGATCTCGGCAATCTTCCAGAGCGTGTCGCCCTTCTTGACCGTGTACATGCGGGCCTGCGCGGCCTCGGTCGTGACGATGAGCTGGCTGGTGTCCACCTGGCTGACGCCCACCGTGTTGCCCAGCGCCAGGATGATGCGTTCGGCCTCTTCCTGCGACTTCACATTGCCGGCCAGCGTCACGGTGTTCCCCGACGACTGGATCTGCAGGTTGGAGGTGTCGAACCCGTGGCTCGCGACCTCCTTGGCCAGCTCGGGCGCCGGCGCCGCCTGCGCCTCGCTGGAGCCCACCAGCTTCTTGCCGACATTCCTGACGAAATCGAAGAAACCCATCCTGTCCTCCTGACGCCGCGGCTGATCCGCCGTTCCGATGAGACTAGCCATCAGTCAAACGAAAGGCCAGCCACCGCGAGGATTCCCCAACGGAATGATGGGACGATGACCCCGCGCTGCCTGTGGACAAGGGGTAACAGGGTATAGAAACCGCTTGTCGCTGGGTCAGGTGCAAGGCGAGATATCAGCCTCGGCCATTCCCGGCCATCGGGGACGGTCGCGTGTCTCGGGTTCGCCATGACAGGGTGGGCATTGGCGGGGTCTCCCGCAGAGGACCGATACGACCCGGAAGACGGGCTTCAGGCGCTGCTACGCTGGCGTCTGGCCGATCCGGCCTGGACGCCTTCCTTCCCGGACCTGCTCGACGATGTCCGCACCTGCATCGATCCGACCGCGCGGCCGGCGACGCTGCTGGCAGCCCTTGCGGCCACGGTCCGGGCCGAGCCCGCACTCGGCGCACGGGCCCAGATCCTCGCGCACGAGGCCCGTCGGCTGATCGCAGCGGGCCATCCGCCGCTCGGCGAGGCACCCGTCGCGGCGACCACCGCTGCGCCTCGGCCCGGTGCCCCGGTCCAGCTCATGGGTGGCCTTCGCCCCTGACAGCGCAGCTCGTCTCTTCAGTCCGCTGCGGGCTCTGCCGCATCGATGATGCGAAACCGCACGAGATCCCGCCCCTGCCAGCGGTCGAGCGACACCGATCCTGCAACATGCAGCGCCCGGCCCCGGGCCTCCATGAGCATCCGGCCGAGCGGTCCATCGCCGGCGCGGAAGGCGATGGCGTCCACCGTCTGGCCATCGCCGCTCCTCAGCCGCGCACGGACATGGCCGTTGCCGACCGGATCGGCATAGACCACGCCATGCGACGGCAGGACCAACACGGGTTCCGGATTGCCCGAACCATAGGGGCCGGCCCGCTCCAGCTCATCGACCAGTTCGGCCGACAGGGCCCGGGCCGTGGTCGCCGCATCGACCAGCAAGGCATCGTTGCGGCGGGCCTCGGCAACGGCTTCGCCCAGCCGGGCATCCAGGAAGGCGCGGAAGGGGCCGAGTTGCCGGCGCTCCAGCGTAACGCCGGCAGCCATGGCGTGGCCGCCACCCTTGGCAACCAGGCCTTCCGCCACCGCCTGACGGATCGCGGCGCCGAGATCGGCACCAGCAATCGAGCGCCCGGATCCCGTGCCGGTTTCCCCGACAAAGGCAATGGCGAAGGCAGGCCTGCGGAAGCGTTCCTTCAGGCGCGCCGCAACGAGCCCCACCACGCCAGGATGCCAGCCATCGCGGGCAGCCACCAGCACGGCATCGCCCGCGCCGTCCGGACCCACCGCCAGGGCCATCTCCGCCTCGGCCTCGGCCACGGCCGCCTGCTCGATGACCTGGCGCTCGCGGTTGAGGCGATCGAGCTCACCGGCGATGCGCGCCGCCTCCCCGGCATCATCGGTCATCAGGAGACGGGCACCCAGCGCGGCATCGCCGATCCGGCCGCCGGCATTGATGCGCGGCCCGAGGAGAAAGCCCAGATGATAGGGCGTCGGCGGTCCGTCGAGCCGCGCGGCATCCATCAGCGCCCGCAGCCCGACGTTCTCGCGCCGGCGCAGCACGCCAAGGCCGCGGGCAACGAAGGCGCGGTTGAGCCCCCTCAGAGGCACCACATCGGCCACCGTGCCGAGCGCCACCAGGTCGAGCAGCGCCATCAGATCCGGCTCTGGCCGGGCGGTGGTCCAGTGCCCGGACCGGCGCAGGTGACGGTTGAGCGCCACGACCATCATGAAGGTGACGCCGGCCGCGGCCAGGTGTCCGAGGCCCGACAGGTCGTCGAGCCGGTTCGGGTTGACCAGGGCCTCCACCGCCGGCAGCCGCTCGTCCGCCTGGTGATGGTCGCAGACAATGACATCGAGGCCGAGCGCGCCGGCCGCGCCGAGAACATCGTGGCTGGTCGTGCCGCAGTCGACCGTCACCAGCAGACTGGCACCGCGACCGGCAAGGTCGGCCAGCGCCTCCGCATTGGGGCCATAGCCCTCGAAGATGCGATCGGGGATGCGGATGAGCGGGTCGAGCCCGGCGCGCCGCAGGAACAGCGCCAGCAGGGCCGCGGAGCTCGCGCCATCCACATCGTAGTCGCCGAAGATGGCGACCCGTTCGCGATCGCGCACTGCCTTGGCCAGACGCTCCACGGCTCGGTCCATGTCGACCAGGACAGACGGGTCCGGCATGGATGTCTTCAGCGTGGGCTCCAGATGGTCGGCGACATGATCGGGACCGACGCCCCGGCCCGCCAGCACGCGCGCCATCAGGTCGGCAAGACCGTGCTGCTGGCTGATTGCCAGAGCCGCTGCCCGCCCCGGATCATCGAGCCGGTCGCGCCAGGCGCGACCAAGCGCCGACCGTTCGACATTCAGGAACAGTCGCCGGGTCGCGGGCACGGCCTCGATCCCATCAGTCGAGATGGAACTTCTCGAACTGACGGTGCTCGCCGAGAATGCGGCGCACGGTTCCGGTGGTCGAGCGATAGACGATGGTCTCGGTCGTGATCAGCTCAGGCCCGAACACCACGCCCTTGAGAAGCGCGCCGTCCGTGACGCCCGTGGCCGCAACGATCACGTCGCCGGAAGCCATCTCCTCCATGTCATACTTCTTCTTCGGATCCTTTACACCCATCTTGCGGGCGCGCTCCACCTTCTCCTCGGTATCGAGGATGAGCCGGCCCTGCATCTGGCCGCCGACGCAGCGAAGCGCGGCCGCGGCCAGCACGCCCTCGGGAGCCCCACCAATGCCGAGATAGATGTCGATGCCGGTCTCGGAGACATCCGCCGTGTGGATCACGCCGGCCACATCGCCGTCGGTGATCAGCCGGATGGCTGCACCGGTGCTGCGCACCGCCTGAATGAGCCCGGCATGGCGGGGGCGATCCATGATCAGGGCCGTGATCTCGTGCGGCTTCACGCCCTTGGCCTTGGCCAGAGCGTGGATGTTGTCCACCGGCGAGGCATCGAGATCGACGATGCCCTTGGCATAGCCCGGACCGATGGCGATCTTGTCCATGTAGACGTCCGGCGCATTGAGCAGCGAGCCATGCTCGGCCATGGCGATCACCGCGATCGAACCCGGCATGTCCTTGGCGCAGAGCGTGGTGCCCTCCAGCGGATCCAGCGCGATGTCCACTTTCGGTCCGCGCTTGGTGCCAACCTGCTCGCCGATATAGAGCATGGGCGCCTCGTCGCGCTCGCCCTCGCCGATCACCACGGTTCCGTCGATCGGCAGCTTGTTGAGCTCGCGCCGCATGGCATCCACCGCGGCCTGGTCGGCGGCCTTCTCGTTCCCGCGCCCGCGCAGGCGCGCGGAGGCAACGGCGGCCCGCTCCGTCACGCGGACCAGCTCCATCGACAACACGCGCTCGATGACGAGGCTCCTCGGAACGGAAAGCGATTCGTCGGCCATGATCCCTGTTCTCCCTCGGGTGTTCTTGCGGACCTGCGTCCAGCCTCAGCTGCGTTCGATTCGAATGACCTGCGGACGGTCGATGAGAACGCCATCCGTCTCCATGGCCTTGAGAGCGCGCCGCACGGCGGCCTCCGTGGTGGCATAGGTAATGAGCACCACGGGTGCCGGCGCCGCCGCAGCTGCCGGATCCGTGCCCCCACGCACCGGGCCCGAACGACGCTGAACGATGGATTCCAGCGAGATGTTGTTCTGGGCCATGCGCGAGGCAATCCGGGCGGCGGTGCCCGGACGATCGACCACCTGCAGCCGGATGTAATAGCCGCCCTCGTGATGAGCGAGAGGGGCCCGGCCGGCCTTCGCGAGCGTTGCGACGGGCCGGATGAACGGCGCCGTGCGATGGCCGCGGGCAATGTCGGCGATGTCGGCGATCACGGCCGAGGCGGTGGCATCGCCGCCGGCGCCGGGACCGACGAGGGTCAGGTTGACCGCATCGGCGTCAATGGCGACCGCGTTCAGGACGCCGTTGACCTGGGCGATGGCGGCCTCCTTCGGCACGAAGGTCGGATGAACCCGCTGCTCCACGCCATCGGCCGTGCGGGCCGCGACCCCGAGCAGCTTGACCCGGTAGCCGAGTTCGTCCGCCATCCTGAGGTCGACCGGCTTGATGGAGCGGATGCCTTCCACCGATATGCCCTTGGTGTCGACCTGCGTGCCGAAGGCGAGGCTGGTCAGCAGGGAGAGCTTGTGGGCGGTGTCGTAGCCGTCCACGTCGAAGGTCGGGTCGGCCTCGGCATAGCCGAGCCTCTGGGCGTCCTTCAGGCAGTCGTCGAAGGCGAGGCCCTCCTCCGCCATGCGGGTGAGGATATAGTTGCAGGTGCCGTTCAGGATGCCATAGACGCGCTCGATCGCATTGCCGAGCAGGCTCTCCCGCAGCGTCTTGATGACCGGAATGCCTCCGGCCACCGCGGCCTCGAAATTGAGCGGCACGCCCCTGGCCTCTGCCTTGCGCGCCAACGCCGTGCCATGGGCTGCGAGCAGCGCCTTGTTGGCCGTCACAACCGCCTTGCCGGCCGAGAGAGCGGCCTCAACCGCGTCCCTGGCGGCCCCGTCCGCGCCGCCCATCAGCTCGACGAAGACGTCGATCTCCGGATCGGTGGCAAGCTTTACCGGGTCGCTCACCCAGCGCGCGGCGCCGAGGTCAATGCCGCGATCCTTGCGCCGCGAGCGGGCCGTGACGGCGGCAACCCGGATCGGGCGCCCAGCCGCTTCCGCCAGACGGTTGTCGCGCTTGGCGATGAGGCGCACCACCGACGCCCCGACGGTGCCGAGGCCGGCAATGCCAATCTTCAGGACGTCCTGCATGGAACCGGGAATCCAGGGAATGTGAGGGCGCGACGCCGCGCCGGGCTTTTGCCCCATTTGACCGTCAGGCGCAAGGAAGAGGGGCGCGATGCCGCGCCCGCGGCCCGGGCCTAGACCGGTGCTGCTTCAGTCGATCAGATGGTCGATGCCCCGCGCGAGCCCGATCGTGCTGGCGACCCGTCGGGCCGCCAGCAGCGTGCCACCGACATAGGGGGCGGCGGACGAGCCGGCATCGTGACGGATGGTCAGCCGCTCATCCGGCAGGCCGAAGATCACCTCCGCAGACAGCACGAAGGACGGCATCCGGACCGAGTGGACCTGGACGGGGATGCCGCCGGCATTGAGGGCGCCGCCGCGCGTCTCGCGCACGCCGCCAAGCTCCTCCACCGGCCTGGACGTGGGAACGCCGCGGACCGTGGAGAGAATCTCCGCAAGCTCCCTGCCCGTCCCGGACGGCGTATCGGGCTTCCTGGCGGAGGCATAGTCGATGATCTCGACATCCGGCACGTGGCGGGCCGCGATGATGGCGAAACGCTTGAGCAATGTCGCGGTGATGGAGAAGTTTCCGGCTGCGATGACCCCCCGCCCCGCGGCGCGCGCTGCCGCATCGATCCCGGCATAATCATCGGCCGACAGGCCCGACGTGCCGACCACCACATGGCGGCCGGCGGCCAGCGCCTCCAGCACATGGCCCTTCACGACATGCGGCTTGGTGTAGTCGATGACCACGTCGCTCGGCACGGCCAGCGCCTCGGCGAGGCTCGCAACGACCGCGATCCCCGCGGCCGGACCACCGGCCACCTCACCGGCATCCCGGCCGGCCGCCGAGCGGGCGACCGCTGCGGCCAGCGTCAGATCGGGAGCCGCGACGATCGCGCCGACAAGGGCGCGCCCCACCCAGCCGGAGGCCCCGGCCACAACGACACGGATCATGCCAGGCTCCCGATTCGGTCAGCGCCCGGCCGCCGACAGCGGCACGACATTGTGCAGGGTATGCGAGGCCGTGTCGAAGAAGCGCTTCACATTGCGCGCCGCCTGACGGATGCGCTGCTCGTTCTCGACCACGGCGATGCGGACATAGTCATCGCCGTGTTCGCCGAAACCGATGCCGGGCGCCACGGCGACCTCCGCCTTCTCCACCAGCAGCTTGGCGAATTCCAGCGAGCCGATGGCGCGAAAGCGCTCGGGCACGGGAACCCAGGCGAACATGGAGGCCTGCGGCACGGGAATGTCCCACCCCGCCTTCGCAAAGCTTTCCACCAGGGCGTCGCGCCGGCGCCGATAGGTCATCCGCATCTCGCGGATGCAGTCGTCGGGACCATTCAGGGCGGCGGTGGCCGCCACCTGGATCGGCGTGTAGGCGCCATAGTCGAGATAGCTCTTCACCCGGGCGAGCGCCGCGCACAGCCGCTCGTTGCCGACGGCGAAGCCGATGCGCCAGCCGGCCATCGAGAAGGTCTTGGACATGGAGGTGAACTCCACTGCCACGTCGAAGGCGCCGGGCACCTGAAGGATCGAGGGCGGCGGGTTGGACTCGTCGAAATAGACCTCGGCATAGGCAAGATCCGACAGCACGATGAGTTCGTGCTTCTTCGCGAAGCGCACGAGCTCTGCATAGAAGTCGAGATCGGCCACCTGCGCGGTCGGGTTCGAGGGATAGCAGGTCACCACCGCGATCGGCTTGGGAATGGAGTGCTGCATGGCGCGCTCCATGGCCCGGAAATAATCGTCGTCGGCGGTCGCCGGCACCGAGCGGATGACGCCGCCGGCCATCAGGAAGCCGAAGGCATGGATCGGATAGGACGGATTGGGGCACAGGATCACGTCACCGGGGGCGGTGATCGCCTGGGCCATGTTGGCGAAGCCCTCCTTGGAGCCCAGCGTGGCGATCACCTGCGTCTCGGGGTCGAGCTTCACGCCGAAGCGGCGGCCATAGTAGCCGGCCTGGGCGCGCCTCAGCCCCGGAATGCCCTTGGACGCCGAATAGCGGTCGGTGCGCGGCTTGCCGATCGTCTCCTTGAGCTTCTTGATGACATGATCCGGCGCCGGCAGGTCGGGATTGCCCATGCCGAGGTCGATGATGTCGATGCCCTTGGCGCGGGCCGCGGCCTTCACCTTGTTCACCTGTTCGAACACGTAGGGCGGAAGCCTGCGAATGCGGTGGAACTGGCTGTCGGTCATCGATCTGCCCTTGCGGCCTGTTGCCGCGCCTGCCCCGCGCCTAGCACAGCGCGGCCTTGCGGAAAACGCTCCGGGTGGCTGACGCCCCCCGTCTTTGGTCTCAATCCTCGCCCTGCCCTGCCCCCGTGGCCGGCCGTGGGGCCGCATCGGCGCCGCGCACACGGCCTCGGGTCTGCAGACGCCGGTTCATCGCCGCCACATGGTTGCGTCCCTCGGCCTCCAGCGCCTGCCGCTGCGCCTGCTGCTGGGCGGGCGTCATGAGTTCGGGCGTCTCCGCCGATCGCGGCGGCGGCGCCACCGGCTCCGGCTGCGGCAGACGGTTGATGAGGGTCGCCGAACCATAGCCGGACGTCCGGATGGGCGTCGGGTTCCACAACCCGCCGCCGGCAACGGCCGGCAGGGGCGTCGGACGCGAGGGGCCATAGGGCGAGGGATATCCGTCACCGGCATGCTGACAACCGGCGAGGGCGAGCAACCCGGCGAGGGCGACCGGACGCACCAGAACCGTCAGGGCGCGCTGGCCCGCCTGTCGCTCGGTCATTCGACTCATATCCGTCTCCGGGGTCCGGTTCATTCTCCGCTGGCAGTCGCCGGCGGGTCTTCCTAATATGATCGCACAAGAAAGTGGATCGATTTCGTATCGGGCGAAAGCGGCGTTTTTCGGAGGAACGAATGGCAAGGCGGGCCCCGCGCAGGCCAGGACCAACCGATCCTTCGGATGGCACGAAGGCTGTCGAGCCGCCGCGCCCCCGCAAGCGGTCCACCACGCCGGCTCTCGCCGTCGCTCCTGCCCAGCCCGCGGGCGCCAGCCCATCTGGGGCGAGGCCATCCGTGCCGGCGGACAAGCCGCCCCCGCCGAGGGGGCGCGCGACCAAGGCAGGCAGCGAAGGGCCGGCAGCATCCGGCAAGCCCTCGGGCCGGCGCACCGCGTCCAAACCCGAGAAGGCCCCGGCCGGCGCCATCGGGACACGATCCAGGGCGGCGCCTGCGACGGAGACACCGCCTTCGACCAAGAAGGCCAGTGCGTCGAGGAAGGCGCGCACGGCCCCGCCATCCGGCGCTGCCGAGGCGGCTGCCGCGCCACTGGTCGAGAGGCCCGCGCCGGTCGACACGGCGCCGCGCTCGGAAAGGCCACGGCTGGTCGCCATCGAGGGCGGCGCCGCCGCGGCAAGATCCGCCCCGCCCGCAGCCGCCACCGGGCCGGAGACAGGCAGCGAGGATCCCTTCCATTTCCAGTCAATGGACGTGGAGCGACTGTCCACCAATCTCGCCCGCATGGTCGAACTGGGCGGCAAGGCCATTGCGGCCTACATGAAGCCGCGCGAGACCGGGCAGCATACCGATTCCCCCGAAGGCATCGCCGATGTTGTCAAGACGCTCGGTCATGTCGCCGAATACTGGCTCAAGGATCCGGCCCGCTCGGCTGCGGCTCAGACCCAGATCGCCCAGCGCTTCATGGATCTGTGGACCCAGTCGCTGAAGGCCATGGCCGGCGAACCCGCCGAGCCGGTCGCGCGGCCCGACCCCCGAGATGGCCGGTTCAAGGATCCGCAGTGGGAGAAGAATCCGTTCTTCGACTTCCTGAAGCAGTTCTATCTCGTCACCACCGACCTCGCCGAGCGCTTCGTCACCGAGGCCGAACTCGACGACCACCTCAAGCACAAGGCCAGCTTCTACACGCGGCAGATCGCCAATGCGCTGTCGCCATCCAACTTCGTTCCGACCAATCCCGAACTGCTGCGCGAGACCATCGCCTCCAGCGGGGAAAACCTCGTGCGCGGCATGAGCATGATGGCCGAGGACATCGAGCGGGGCGGCGGTGAGCTGCGCATCCGCCAGTCGGACGAGACCCAGTTCGCGCTCGGCAAGAACCTCGCCATGACCCCCGGAAAGGTCGTGTTCCAGAACGACCTGATGCAGCTCATCCAGTACGAGCCGAGCACCGCCTCCGTCGGCAAGGTGCCGCTGGTCATCATCCCGCCCTGGATCAACAAGTTCTACATCCTTGACCTGACCCGCGAGAAAAGCTTCATCAAATGGGCGGTCGACCAGGGGCTGACCGTCTTCGTGGTGTCCTGGGTCAATCCCGACCAGCGTCACGCCCACAAGGGCTTCAGCGACTACATGCAGGAGGGACCGCTGGCGGCCATTGAGGTCGCCCGCGAGATCACGGGCGAGGACAAGGTCCATGCCATCGGCTACTGCGTGGGTGGCACGCTGCTGGCCGTGACCCTGGCCTACATGGCCGCCAAGGGCATGGATGTGGTCAAGACCGCAACCTTCTTCACCACCCAGGTCGACTTCACCCATGCCGGTGATCTCAAGGTCTTCGTGGACGAAGAGCAGATCCAGATCCTCGAGAAGCGCATGGCGCAGACGGGCTATCTGGAAGGCAAGCAGATGGCCACGGCCTTCAACATGCTGCGGTCGAATGATCTGATCTGGAACTATTTCGTCAACAACTACATGAAGGGCAAGCAACCGATGCCCTTCGACCTGCTCTACTGGAACGCGGATTCGCCGCGCATGCCGGCGGCGAACCATTCCTTCTATCTGCGCCACTGCTATCTGCAGAACGACCTCAGTCAGGGCCGGATGGAGGTGGCGGGCGAGAGGCTGGACCTGAAGAAGGTCAAGGTGCCGATCTACAATCTTGCCTCGCGCGAGGACCACATCGCTCCGGCACGCTCCGTTTTCGTCGGATCGTCCTGCTTCGGCGGCCCCGTCGACTATGTCATGGCCGGCTCGGGCCATATTGCCGGCGTGGTCAATCCGCCCGACAAGAAGAAGTATCAGTACTGGACCGGAGGGCCGCCGGTGGGCCGTTTCGAGGACTGGGTGGCTGCGGCCACCGAGCATCCCGGGTCCTGGTGGCCCCACTGGCGCGAATGGGTGCGCCAGCACGACGGCAAGGAGGTGGCGGCCCGCCCGGTCGGCTCGTCACGCTATCCGCCGATCGAGGATGCGCCCGGCTCTTATGTGAAAGTGAAGGACTGACCCTTGCGCATTCCCCCAAGCGAGCGCCCGCCGCTCGAGGCCTATCCCTTTGTCACCGTGCATCCCATCCGCTACGGCGATCTCGATCCCAACAACCACGTCAACAACGCCGCCATCGCCACCTATCTGGAGATCGGGCGCACCGAGTTCTTCGACAAGGAGGGCGTCAGGCTCACGGGCCAGGGGCGTGGAATCTCGCTGGTTCATGTCGAGATCGAGTATCACCGCGAGATCCTCTATCCCGGCTTCGTGCAGATCGCCGTGGGCCTGAGGAGGATCGGCTCGTCCTCCATCACCTTCGACCAGGCGGTGTTCGTCGGCGGGGAGCGATTCGTCTCGGGATCGTCGACTACGGCGCAGATCGATCTGAAGCTGCGGCGCTCCACGCCTTGGAACGACGAGCAGCGCGCCACCTTCGCTGCGCTGATGATGCGCTGACCGGAGGGCGGCGACGGGCTGGCCCTTGCCGGCCCGGCCGCGGCAAGGCCGCAATGTCAGCCTTGCCAGGCCGGAATGTCACCGCGCGACCAGCCGTCCCTCACCGCAGAGGCATAGCCGGCAAAATTGCCTGCCGCGATGGCCTTGCGCGCGCCGGCCATGAGCTCCTGATAGTAGGACAGGTTGATCCAGGTGATCAGCATGGCGCCGAGCATTTCCTCGGCCCTGACGAGATGGTGCAGATAGGCCCGTGAATAATCGCGCGCCGCCGGACAGGGCGAGGCCTCGTCCAGCGGACGGGGATCGTCGGCGTGGCGGGCATTGCGCAGATTGATCCGGCCGAAGCGGGTGAAGGCCTGCCCGTGGCGGCCGTTGCGGGTCGGCATGACGCAGTCGAACATGTCGATGCCGCGGGCAATGGCCGCCAGCAGGTCGTCCGGCGTGCCGACGCCCATCAGGTAATGCGGCTTTGCGTCCGGCAGATGCGGCATGACCGTCTCGATCATGGCCAGCATCACCTCTTGCGGCTCGCCGACCGCGAGGCCGCCGATGGAATAGCCGGGAAAGTCCATGTCCGCGAGCGCCCTCGCGCTTTCGATGCGCAGGTCCGGCTGGTCGCCGCCCTGCACGATACCGAACAGGGCGCGGCCCGGCGGCTGCGACTCGAAGGCGCGCTTCGAGCGTTCGGCCCAGCGCAGCGACAGGCGCATCGCCTTCTCGATGGTCGCGCGCTCGTTGGGCAGCGCCACGCATTCGTCGAGCTGCATCTGGATGTCCGAGCCCAGCAGGCCCTGGATCTCGAGGGACCGTTCCGGCGTCAGCTCGAAGCGCGAGCCGTCGACATGGCTGGCGAAGGTCACGCCCTGCTCGCTGAGCTTCCTGAGCTTGGCCAGCGACATGACCTGGAAGCCGCCGGAATCGGTGAGAATCGGTCCGGACCAGCCGCCGAAGCGGTGCAGGCCACCGAGGGCGGCAATGCGCTCGGCGCCGGGCCTGAGCATGAGGTGATAGGTGTTGCCGAGGATCACATCGGCGCCGAGGGCTCTCACCTGATCCATATACATGCCCTTCACGGTGCCCTGCGTGCCGACCGGCATGAAGGCCGGCGTGCGGATGACCCCGCGCGGGGTCGTGATGAGGCCGGTGCGCGCGGCACCATCCCGGGCGGTGATGGCGAAGGAAAAGCCGGTCATGGCCGCGCCTTGCGGAACAGGAGGCTGGCATCACCGTAGGAATAGAACCGGTAGCCGGCGGCGATGGCGTGGGCATAGGCCGCCTGCATGGTGTCGAGCCCGCAGAAGGCCGAAACCAGCATGAACAGGGTCGAGCGCGGCAGGTGGAAATTGGTCATCAGCACGTCCACGGCCCGGAACCGGTAGCCGGGCGTGATGAAGATGGAGGTCTCGGCGGCAAAGGGGCGGATGGTTCCGTCCTCGTCAGCGGCACTCTCCAGGAGCCGCATGGAGGTGGTTCCGACGGCGACGATGCGCCCTCCCCGCGCCCTGACAGCGTTCAGCGCCTCCGCGGTGTCCTCCCGCACCTGCCCCCATTCCGGGTGCATCCGATGATCGGCGGTGTCCTCGCTCTTGACCGGCAGGAAGGTGCCGGCCCCCACATGCAGGGTGAGGAAATGCAGGCCGACGCCCCTCGCCTCCAGCCGCGCCATCAGCTCCGGCGTGAAGTGAAGCCCGGCGGTCGGCGCCGCGACCGAGCCGCTGTCGCGGGCATAGACGGTCTGGTAGTCGGTGCGGTCGCGCGCATCCTCCGGGCGTTTCGCCGCGATATAGGGCGGCAGGGGCAGATGGCCGATGCGCGCGATGGCCTCGTCCAGATAGCTGCCGGAGAACTCGAAATCGAGCACCACACCGTCATCGTCCTTCGACACCACCTCTGCATGCAGAGCCCCCAGAAGGCACGCCTCCGGCGTCTCGCCGAAACGGATGCGGTCGCCAGCCCTCAGTTTCTTCGCGCCCTTCACGAAGGCCAGCCAGCGGTTGTCGGCAAGGCGCCGGTGCAGGGTTGCCGACAGGGATGCCACCTGCCCGTCGCGCTCGCGGATGCCCTCCAGCTGCGCCGGGATGACCCGGGTATCGTTGAACACCAGCGCGTCGCCCGGGCTCAGCAGGTCGGGCAGATCGCTCACGCGCCTGTCGGAAAGCGGGCTGCCGGGCTGGACGATGAGCATCCGGGCCGAGTCGCGCGGGCTGGCCGGCCGCAGCGCGATCCGTTCCGGGGGCAGATGGAAATCGAACAGGTCGACGCGCATGGCGAGGGCGAGGATCCAAAGGAAACGGCGCCCGGATAGGTCCGGGCGCCGCCTCCCCTAGCACGAGGGCTCAGAGCTTCGCGACCGTGTCACCATAGGTCGTCATGTCGTCAGCCGCCATCTTCGCCACCACGATCCGGTCGGGATCGCGCACCGGCTCGCCGCGCTTGATGCTGTCGACATTGTCCATGCCGTCCACCACCTTGCCCCAGACCGTGTACTGGCGGTCGAGGAAGCGGGCATCGTCGAAACAGATGAAGAACTGAGAATTGGCCGAATCCGGGTTCTGCGCGCGCGCCATGGAGGCGGTGCCGCGCACATGCGGCTCGGCGTTGAACTCGGCCTTCAGGTTCGGATACTTCGAGCCTCCGGTGCCGGTGCCATGGGGGCAGCCGGTCTGCGCCATGAAGCCGTCGATGACCCGGTGGAACACGATGCCGTCATAGAAGCCCTCGCGCACCAGCTTCTTGATGTGGGCGACATGGCCGGGCGCGAGGTCAGGGCGCATGGCAATGACCACGCGGCCCTTGGTCGTCTCCAGGATCAGGGTGTTTTCGGCGTCGAGGGCCATCGCGGCCTCCTTGTCGTTGGACTGTCAGGGGATGGTCAGCGGATGTCGGCGGCGACGCGGACACGGATCATGCGGTCGGGCCCGGTCACGGTGCCGTTGCGGGCGGGATCGCCGCGCTTGATCCGGTCCACGGCTTCCATGCCCGAGACGACGTGACCGAACACGGTGTACTGGTTGTTCAGGAACGAGCCGTCCGCGAACATGATGAAGAACTGCGAATTGGCCGAGTTTGGATTCTGCGCGCGGGCCATGCCGAGGGTGCCGCGCACGAAGGGCTCGCGCGAGAACTCGGCCGGCAGGTTCGGCAGGTCCGACCCGCCCATGCCGGTGCCCTGGGGATCGCCGGTCTGGGCCATGAAGCCCTCGATGACCCGATGGAACACGATGCCGTCGTAGAAGCCGCGGCGGGCAAGCACCTTGATCCGCTCGACATGGCGCGGGGCAAGATCGGGACGCAGCCGGATGACAACCGGCCCGTCCTTCAGCTCGATCACGAGCACGTTCTCGCGGTCGAGGCCGGGAGGAATGGCGATGGCCTGGGCCAGGGCCGGGGCGGAGGCGGCAGTGGCCAGGGTGGCGGCAAGAAGGGTGCGGCGCTTCAAGGGTCTCTCCAGGATGGGGGACGGGTGTCAACCCCGCTTCGGCACCTTGCCGGCGAGCGCACGGGCAACGGCCGGTGGGACGAAGGAGGTGACGTCACCGCCCATGAGGGCGATCTGCCGCACGAGCGTGGCGGTGATGGGGCGGACCGTGGGCGAGGCCGGCAGGAAGACCGTCTGCACCTCCGGCGCCATGCCCGCATTCATCCCCGCCATCTGCATCTCGTAGTCGAGGTCGGTGCCATCGCGCAGGCCACGGATGAACAGGCTTGCCCCCACCCGCCGCGCTGCCCAGACCGCGAGATCATCGAAGGTGATGGTGCGGAACTCGCAGTTCTCGGACCGGGCGATCGGCTCGCAGACCTCGGTCAGCAGCGCCTGACGCTCCTCGGCGGTGAACATCGGAGACTTGCCGGGATGCACGCCGATGCCGACAACCAGCTCGTCCGCCAGCCGGCTGGCGTGGCGGATGACATCCAGATGGCCGTTGGTGACCGGGTCGAAAGAGCCCGTATAGAGCGCGATGCGTTTCGTCATGAGGCTCCGCCCGTGAGGTCACTCCGCTTAGCGAAGGCGGCGCCGTGGCGCAAGGGAACCATGCCCTGGGCCGGTTGCACCCCGGCTGCTGTCACGCGACAACAGGCGCCCGCACGGAGAGATCACCATGAACACGCCTGCCGAACGCCAGATCTGCGAGTGGCTCGCCGACCGCCAGGGCGCGATGCTCGATCTTCTGCGTGAGGTGGTGGACATGGACTCCGGCTCCTACGACAAGGCCGGGGTGGACGCGGTCGGCGCCCGGTTCGAGCAGTTCTTCGAGGAGCATGGCATTGCCGCCTGGCGCGAGCGCCACGAGGTCTATGGCGATGCCATCCACGCGCTCGTCACCGAACCGGGCGACAATCGCAAGCCGGTCCTGCTGATGGGCCATCGCGACACGGTCTTTCCCAGGGGCGAGGTGGCGCGACGGCCCTTCACCATCGAGGGCAAGCGGGCCTATGGCCCGGGTGTCGCCGACATGAAGGCAGGCCTCGTCATGAACGTGTTTGTCGCCGCCGCCTTCCGGGCGCTTGGCGGCGCGCCCTGCCCGATCCGGGTGCTGATCACCTCGGACGAGGAGATCGCCTCCCCCTCGTCCCGGCCGATCATCGAGCGCGAGGGCCGGGCCGCGCGCGCCGTGTACAATTCCGAGCCCGGCCGGCCCAGCGGAAACATCACGACCGGGCGCAAGGGCGGCGTCTTCATGCGCTTCGACGTGTATGGCAAGGCGGCGCACTCCGGCGGCAATTTCTCAAGTGGTATCAGCGCGATCGGCGAACTTGCTCACAAGATTGTTCAGATTCATGCCCTCACCGACCTGTCCAGGGGCATCACGCTGAATGTCGGCCTCGTCTCCGGCGGCCAGTCGGTCAACACCACCGCCCCCCATGCCGAGGGTCAGATCGACATGCGCTATGTCGAGCCGGCGGACCGCGAGGCGACCCTTAAGGCCATCCGCACCATCATGGCAACCGCCACCGTGCCCGGCACCACCGCCAGGCTCGAGATCAAGGGCGAGTTCCTGCCCGTGGTCCAGACGCCTGAGGCGAAGGCGCTGTTCGATGCCTACAAGGCCTCGGCGGCCGATGCCGGCCTGCCCGATCTTGACGGCGAATTTTCTGGCGGCTGCGCCGATTCCGGGTTCACCGCCAGCGTCGGAACGCCGACCCTCTGCGGCGTGGGGCCAGTCGGCGGCAATGCCCACACGCCCGAGGAATATCTGGAGATCGACAGCATCGTTCCGCGCGCCCAGGCGCTGGCTCTGGCGATCCTCCGGACGCAGGCCGAGTGACGGCCGCCTGCGCCGCGGGCGCGGCGGTCAGGCCTGACCGTCCGCCCCCGCCTCTCCGGCCTCGCCCTGGCCTTCGCCGGCATCGTCGGCGCCCTCGTCGGTGATGTGCTCGACGGAGACCACCTTCTCGGTCTCGTGCGTGTCGAACACGATGACCCCCTGGGCGCCGCGGCCGGCAATGCGGATGCCATCCACCGGACAGCGGATCAGCTGTCCGCCATCGGTCACCAGCATGATCTGGTCCCGGTCCTCCACGGGGAAGGAGGCAACCAGAGGGCCGTTGCGCTCGTTCACGGCCATGGCGACAATGCCTTTGCCGCCGCGGCCCGTGATCCGGTACTCGAAGGACGAGGTGCGCTTGCCATAGCCGTTCTCGGAAATGGTCAGCACCACCTGCTCGGCCGCCGACATCTGGCCGTAGCGCTCCTGCGAGAGCTCGCCCGAACCGTTGGCCTCGTCCTCGTCCGCCATGTCCTCGCCGCTCGCGGCCTCGCCCGCGATGGCCCGGCGCATCTTCAGATAGGCGGAACGCTCCTCCGATGTGGCCTCGAAATGGCGGAGGATCGCCATGGAGATCACGCGGTCGCCCTCGGCGAGCGCAATGCCGCGCACACCCATGGAATCGCGGCCCTTGAACACCCGCACTTCCGGAACCGGGAAGCGGATGCACTGGCCGAGCGCCGTGGTCAGCAGCACGTCGTCGGCCTCGGTGCATACGGCGACATCGACGATCTGCTCGCCCTCGTCCAGCTTCATCGCGATCTTGCCGCCGCGATTGACCTGCACGAAGTCGGACAGCTTGTTGCGCCTCACCGTGCCCCCCGTGGTCGCGAACATGGCGTCCAGGTTGCCCCAGCTCTCCTCGTCCTCCGGCAGGGGCAGGATGGTGGTGATCCGCTCGTCGTTCTCGAGCGGCAGGATGTTGACGAAGGCCTTGCCGCGCGCGTTCGGTGCCGCCAGCGGCAGGCGCCAGACCTTCATCTTGTACACCTGTCCCTTGGAGGAGAAGAACAGGATCGGCGTGTGGGTGCTGGCGACGAAGAGCCGGGTGACGAAATCCTCGTCCTTCGTCTGCATGCCCGAGCGGCCCTTGCCGCCGCGCCGCTGGGCCCGATAGGTGGACAGCGGCACGCGCTTCACGTAGCCGGCATGCGAGACGGTGACCACCATGTCCTCGCGGGCGATGAGATCCTCATCCTCGAATTCGCCGACGCCGTCGACGATCTCGGTCTTGCGCGGTGTGGCGAACTCCTCACGCACGGCCCGCAGTTCGTCCTTGATGATGCCCTGGATGCGCGCGCGCGACCTGAGGATGTCCAGATAGTCCGTGATCTCATCGGCCAGCGTCTTCAGCTCGTCGCCGATCTCGTCGCGGCCGAGCGCCGTCAGGCGCCTCAGCGGGAGGTCGAGGATCGCACGCGCCTGCGTCTCGGACAGCCGGTAGGTGCCGTCCTCTGCGATCGGGTGACGCGGGTCGTCGACCAGGCGGATGAGCGGAGCGATATCGCGCGCATCCCAGTCACGGCCCATCAGTGCCTCACGGGCGGCGGCCGGATCGGGCGAGGCGCGAATGATCCGGATCATCTCGTCGATATTGGCCACCGCGATGGCAAGGCCGCACAGGACATGGGCCCGGTCGCGCGCCTTGCCGAGCAGGAACTTGGTCCGGCGGGAGACGACCTCCTCGCGGAAGGCGATGAAGGTGACGATCAGATCCTTGAGGTTCATCACCTCGGGCCGGCCGCCGTTCAGCGCCACGAAATTGCAGCCGAAGCTCTGCTGCAGGGCCGTGTAGCGGAACAGCTGGTTCAGCACCACGTCGGCAACAGCATCGCGCTTCAGCTCGATGACGACGCGCATGCCCTCACGGTCGCTCTCGTCGCGGAACTCGGCAATGCCTTCGATGCGCTTCTCGCGCACGAGCTCGGCGAGGCGCTCCAGCATCTGCGCCTTGTTCACCTGATAGGGAATCTCGGTGACGATGATCGCCTCGCGTTCGCGCCGCACCGTCTCGATCGCGGTGCGCGCCCGCATGATCACGGAGCCACGGCCGGTCTGATAGGCCTGACGGATGCCGGTGCGGCCGAGGATGAGCCCGGCGGTCGGAAAGTCCGGCCCCGGCACGATCTCCATCAGCTCCTCGATCTCGATCTCGGGCTTGTCGATGGTCGCGATGCAGGCATCGATGATCTCGCCCAGATTGTGCGGCGGGATGTTGGTCGCCATGCCGACCGCGATACCGCCGGCGCCATTGACGAGCAGGTTCGGGAACCGTGCCGGGAGCACCTTCGGCTCCCGCTCGGAGTTGTCGTAGTTGTCCTGGAAGTCGACGGTCGCCTTGTCGAGATCGGACACCAGCTCGCCGGCGATTTTCTCGAGCCGGACTTCGGTGTAGCGCATGGCTGCCGGCGGATCGCCGTCAACGGAGCCGAAATTGCCCTGCCCGTCGATCAGCTCGACGCGCATGGAGAAGTCCTGCGCCATGCGCACCAGCGCGTCATAGACCGACTGGTCACCGTGCGGGTGGTACTTACCGATGACGTCGCCGACAACGCGCGCCGACTTGCGGTAGGGCTTGTTCCACTCGTAGCCGTTCTCGTGCATCGAATAGAGGATGCGGCGATGAACGGGCTTCAGGCCGTCGCGGGCATCCGGGAGCGCGCGCGAGACGATCACGCTCATCGCATAGTCGAGATAGGAGCGTCGCATCTCGTCGGTGATCGAGATGGGGCGGATTTCGGTCGGGTCCGAGGGCGTGGCGCCCTCCGGCGTCTTGTCGTCGTCGGCCAAGGGAGGTCTTCCGGTGGGGCGGATGGGGACCATCCGCTGGCTGGCGTCCTTCTAGCCGATTCCGCCGCCGATCGCCAACTTTGAGGGCTTCCCAGGCGATCGATTTTTCATATTGATTTCAAGGCGTTGTGGCGCATCACATCAGGGTTGTGGACGGCGCCTGCCGCAAAGGGCCACAATTGCCGCGCCGGGCGCGTGAAACGGGGTGGTCATGACGGTCGAATTCATCACCGGGGCGCTCGTGACGATGTTCGTGATCGTCGAGCCGGTGGCCCTCGTTCCCATCTTCCTGGCCGTCACCCAGGGCTTTTCGGCCGACCAGCGCCGGCAGGTCGCCTGGCGGGCCTGCCTCATCGCCTTCCTGATCCTGGCCGCCTGCGCCTTCGTCGGAGACTGGCTCCTGCGCAAGCTCGGGATCTCGCTGCCGGCCTTCCGCATCGCTGGCGGCCTGCTCGTGTTCTGGATCGCCTTCGAAATGGTCTTCGGCCTGCGCGCCAACCGGAAGAGCGAAACAGCCCGCGAGGCCATCGGCAAGGAGCACATCGTCAATGTTGCCGCCTTTCCGATGGCGATCCCGCTGCTGGCAGGCCCCGGCGCGATCACAGCGACCCTGCTGCTTGCCGGTCAGGCCTCGGCGCAGCCGGTGATGATGGCGGCCCTGATCGGCGTGCTGGCCGTGGTCATTCTCGTCTCATGGGTCTGTCTCTCGCTGGCCGAGACGGTGGATCGCCTGCTCGGCACGCTCGGCAATGCCGTCGTCTCGCGGCTGCTCGGCATCATCCTGGCGGCGCTTGCCGTCCAGTTCGTGCTGGACGGCGTCCGGGCGGCGATGCGCGCCACCTAGCTGCCGAACACCGTCTGGAACATGATCCGTCCCGGCAGCAGCGTGAACAGGCCGGCGCCGGCCCAGCCGATGGCGACGCCGGTCATGAAGCGCTGATGGGACTGAACGCGCCCGGCGCGCCGCGCCCAGATGCCGAGCACCAGAACGACCAGGGTGGTGACCGACAGGACATGGATCGGGCTGAACGGCCCGACCAGCCGGATGCCATGGATCCAGAACGAGGAGGTCGCTGTCACGGTCATCAGCACGACCCAGACCCAGCCGATGGTGCGGTGGCTGGGGCCGCGCTTGGGCCGCCAGAACTGGAGAGCGGTCAGCGGAATCAGCGACAGGGCCGCTGCGGCATGAATCTGGATGGCCAGCGGGGCATTGATCAGGGGCGCGAGGGTCATGGGGTTCTCCGGCATGATGGCGAAGTTATTTACATTTACTTTATGCTTGTGTCAACAGACATGGTCGTTCTGCCGGAATCATCGGTGGAATGGTCCCGATCGCGCCGGCAATCGGCTGGTCGAGCGTGTTGAACGTCGCCTTGAACCCTTGCTCTGAGCCCGTGGACGACCGCGTATGCGTGGCGGCTTCCGACAGTCCCCGCCGACCATACGGGGCGGAAGGGGCATCCTTTTTCCTCGCTCGCGCGACCATGGTTCCCCGGGGCGTTCATCGCCTGGACTCTGATCTGGTCGTACGCCAGCTGTCGAAAGCTGAAGGAAGGGGCCATGACCTGTGTCGACGGCCTATCCGCCTGGCCGACAGCTGCCGGCACCGCCCCGTGCCGCGCTGAGTCGTGGACGAGCCTCCTCCCCTCCCGGCGGCTTGCGACTGGACGAGGCCTGCCCACCTGCGACCCGAAAGGGCGAACAGCGCGACGGGATTGGGGAAACTCCGAATATCAATGCGCTTTACATTTACACAGCGACGTAAGAAGGCTCCCTCGTTGCAACCTCAAGGAGTCATCCATGTCCCCCCTCGCGATCGTTTCCGGCGCCCCCCTCTGGGTCTGGCCGCTGCTCGGCTTCCTGCTGTTCGTCGGCTGGCGCTCCACCCAGGAGCGCGACGTGCCGCTCGCGGCCATCTATCTGCTGCCGCTGCTCGGCCTGCTCTCGGTCAACACGCTGACCGGCATGGCCAATCCGCTGGCCGGCCTCACCATCTATGCCGCCAGCTACGCGGCGGCCGCCTCGATCGGCTACCCGCTCCAGGGCCGCTGGATCATCGCCAAGCAGACTACCAGCGTGCGCCTCACGGGCGAATGGGCCACCATGACCGTGATCCTGGTCCTGTTCGGGGCCAACTTTGCCAATGGCAGCATGGCGGTCATGGCACCCCAGATCTACGCCTCGACGCCGTTCATCGCCGGCTTCGCCATCCTGACAGGCCTTGCCTCCGGCACACTGGGCGGCCGCGCCCTGCGCACGGCCACGACGGCAAAGGTGCAGGTCGCCGCCTGATGGCAGCGGCGGGGTCCGGCCAGAGGCCGGTCAGGGCCCCGCCTTGGCCTCCAAACCAGCGCCAGGACCGGCCGCCGACGCCGTGATCCGTCTCAGAACGGGATCTCGTCGTCGTCCATGGGGCGGCCGCCTGCAGGCGCAGCGGGCCGTCGCGGCGCCTCGGAGCGCCCCGCGGAGGCGCGCCCCTCGATGGCGCCGCCCCCGAAACCGCCAGACGAGCCGAAGCCGTCATCGGCATAGTCGGAACCGCCACCGCCGCGGCTGTCGAGCAGGACCATCTCGCCGCGAAAGCGCTGCAGCACGACCTCGGTGGTGTATTTCTCGACCCCCGCCTGATCCGTCCATTTGCGGGTCTGGAGCTGGCCCTCGACGTAAACCTTTGATCCCTTCTTCAGATACTGCTCGGCGACGCGCACCAGGTTCTCATTGAAGATCACGACCTGATGCCATTCGGTGCGCTCCTTGCGCTCACCGGAGGCCTTGTCGCGCCACGTCTCGGTGGTGGCGAGGCGCAGGTTGCACACCTGCTCGCCATTGTTCAGGCGACGCACCTCCGGATCCCGCCCCAGATTGCCCACCAGAATGACCTTGTTGACGCTGCCTGCCATCTCCAACCCCTCCTTCCCCGCGACGCTGCCGCCCGGGGCGCCTTGCGCTGAGCCTGCGGAGCCTTCCCATGTTCCCGCCGCCGCGTCACCGAGGTCAGCCGCCCTTTCGCCAGCTATCCCCCGATTTCCGCAGCAGCGCCACAGTGACCCGCGATTGTGTTCTTATTTTGTTCTCTTTTGCGGCCGGCGCCCGGACCGATCGGCCTCGGGCGACACCCCTGCCAGCGTTCGGCTTTCGTTCTTGCGCCCCGGTGCCCCATCCCGCTAGGCTTGGCGCGGAATCGCCCCTGCCCCTTGCACGGCTGCCATCCGGCCGGCAGCCGCCTCTGGCGGTGGCGGCCTGGCCTTTCTACCTTGGGGTGGATGGAGCGTCCCGAGCGGCCGCCAGCTGCTGCCAATCCGGCGCCGCGCCGCGCCGTAGAACGTCCGAGGTCGCGGCGCGAGCGGCCTGTTCCGATCGTTGTTCCTTCCGCCGGGGTGCGCCATGCGGGGCTCACCGGCGATGAGTGCCGAGCCGCCGATGAGCGATCTGTTCGACAAGTTTTCCGATGAGGTCCGGCGTCCGGACCAGCGAGTCATCGCCGTGCGCGGGGCGCGCGAGCACAATCTGAAGAATGTCGATCTGACCATTCCGCGCGACGCCCTGGTGGTGTTCACCGGCCTGTCGGGGTCCGGCAAGTCCTCGCTCGCTTTCGACACGATCTATGCCGAGGGCCAGCGCCGCTATGTCGAGAGCCTGTCGGCCTATGCCCGGCAATTCCTCGAGATGATGCAGAAGCCGGATGTCGATCAGATCGACGGCCTGTCGCCGGCCATCTCGATCGAGCAGAAGACCACCTCGAAGAACCCGCGCTCGACGGTCGGCACGGTCACCGAGATCTACGACTACATGAGGCTTCTTTGGGCCCGCGTCGGCGTGCCCTATTCGCCGGCCACCGGCCTGCCCATCGAGAGCCAGACGGTCAGCCAGATGGTCGACAAGACGCTCGCCCTGCCGGAGGGCTCGCGGCTCTATCTGCTGGCCCCGGCCGTGCGCGGCCGCAAGGGCGAGTATCGCAAGGAGCTTGCCGACTGGCAGAAGAAGGGCTTCCAGCGCGTCAAGATCGACGGCGCCTTCTACGAGATCGCCGATGCCCCGGCCCTCGACAAGAAGCTCAAGCACGACATCGACGTGGTGGTGGACCGCATCGTCGTGCGCCCGGACATGGCCACGCGCCTCGCCGATTCCTTCGAGACGGCGCTGAAGCTCGCAGACGGCATCGCGGTCATCGAGTTCGCCGACCAGAAGGACCAGTCCGGCGAGCCGATCCGTGTCATCTTCTCCGAGAAGTTCGCCTGCCCGGTCTCCGGCTTCACCATTTCCGAGATCGAGCCGCGGCTGTTCTCGTTCAACAATCCCTTCGGCGCCTGCCCGGCCTGCGACGGCCTCGGGGTGGAGCAGACGGTCGACCCGGACCTGGTCATTCCCGACAAGGAGCTCTCGCTGCGCAAGGGCGCGATCGCCCCCTGGGCGCGCTCCACCTCGCCCTTCTACACACAGACGCTCGACGCCCTGTCCAAGCATTATGGCTTCTCGCTCACCGCGCCCTGGTCGAAGCTGCCGGAGCAAGCCCGCAACGCCATCCTGTTCGGCACCGGCGAGGAGAAGGTCACCTTCCGCTACGACGACGGGCTGCGCTCCTACGAGACGACCAAGACCTTCGAGGGCGTCGTCCGCAACCTCGAACGGCGGCTGAAGGAAACCGAGAGCGAATGGGCGCGCGAGGAGATCTCGCGTTATGTGTCGGACATTCCCTGCAAGGCCTGTTCGGGCTTCCGCCTGAAGCCGGAGGCCCTCGCCGTCAAGGTCGGAGGCTGCCACATCGGCGAGATCGCGCAGCTGTCCGTGCGCGCCGCGCGCGACTGGTTCGGCGCCCTGCCCGAAAGGCTCACCGGCAAGCAGAACGAGATCGCGGTGCGCATCCTGAAGGAGATCCGCGAGCGCCTGCACTTCCTGGTCGATGTCGGCCTCGACTACCTGACGCTCGGCCGCAATTCCGGCACGCTGTCGGGCGGCGAGAGCCAGCGCATCCGCCTCGCCAGCCAGATCGGCTCGGGCCTCACCGGCGTGCTCTATGTGCTCGACGAGCCCTCCATCGGCCTCCACCAGCGCGACAACGAGCGCCTGCTCGGCACGCTGAAGCGGCTGCGCGACCTCGGCAACACGGTCATTGTCGTCGAGCACGACGAGGATGCCATCCTGCAGGCCGATCATGTGGTCGATGTCGGCCCCGGCGCCGGCATCCATGGCGGACGCATCGTGGCCGAGGGCACGCCGGCCGAGATCATGGCCCATCCGACATCGCTCACCGGCAAGTATCTCACCGGCGAGATGGGCGTGCCGCTGCCGAAGCGCCGCAAGCCGCAGAAGGGCCGCTCGTTGCGGATCGTCGGCGCCCGCGGCAACAATCTGAAGAACGTGACCGTGGACATTCCGCTCGGTCTGTTCACCTGCATCACCGGCGTCTCGGGTGGCGGCAAGTCGACGCTGCTCATCGACACGCTCTACCAGGCGGTGGCGCGCAAGCTGAACGGGGCGAGCGAGGCCCCTGCCCCGCATGACCGCATCGAGGGCATCGAGCATCTCGACAAGGTCATCGACATCGACCAGTCGCCGATCGGGCGCACGCCGCGCTCCAATCCGGCCACCTATACCGGTGCCTTCACGCCGATCCGGGAATGGTTTGCCGGCCTGCCCGAGGCCAAGGCGCGCGGCTACGAGCCCGGCCGCTTCTCGTTCAACGTCAAGGGCGGCCGCTGCGAGGCCTGCCAGGGTGACGGCGTCATCAAGATCGAGATGCACTTCCTGCCCGATGTCTATGTCACCTGCGATGTCTGCAAGGGCAAGCGCTACAACCGCGAGACGCTGGAGGTGGTGTTCAAGGGCAAGTCCATTGCCGACGTGCTGGACATGACGGTTGACGAGGCGGTGGAGTTCTTCAAGGCCGTGCCGCGGGTCCGCGACATCCTGAAGACCCTGTCGGAGGTCGGCCTCGGCTACATCCATGTCGGTCAGCAGGCCACGACGCTCTCCGGCGGCGAGGCCCAGCGCGTCAAGCTGTCGAAGGAGCTGTCGCGCCGCTCGACCGGACGGACGCTCTACATCCTCGACGAGCCCACCACCGGCCTGCACTTCCACGATGTCGCCAAGCTGCTCGACGTGCTGCACGAGCTGGTCAACCAGGGCAATTCGGTGGTGGTCATCGAACACAATCTCGAGGTCATCAAGACGGCGGACTGGGTCATCGACATGGGGCCCGAGGGCGGCGATGGCGGCGGCGAGGTGGTGGCCGTCGGCCCGCCCGAGGAGATCATCCGGGAGCCGCGCAGTCATACCGGACGGTTCCTGAAGGAGGTTCTCGAACGCCGGCCGCTGAAGCCACGGACCGAGGCTGCGGAGTAAGACGGAAGCGAGCGCCGCTGCTTCCGGCCGCCCGTCCGGCTCA
The DNA here is from genome assembly GCA_046295035.1 of Phreatobacter sp. GTDB lineage: Bacteria > Pseudomonadota > Alphaproteobacteria > Rhizobiales > Phreatobacteraceae > Phreatobacter. The sequence goes on along the minus strand of JBKBOA010000006.1, from coordinate 52,321 downwards.
TCGCGCGCTCGCTTCACCTGGGCTGAGGGGGCCATTCCGGTCGAAGCCGCCATGATCGAAGTCGACCTGTTCCAGCGCCTCGGTGTCGCCATCGCCATCGGCGCCCTTGTCGGTGCCGAGCGCCACTGGCGCGAGCGCGACGAGGATGACGGCCAGCGCACCGCGGGTTTGCGCACCTACACGCTGATCGGCATGCTGGGCGGCCTTGCGGGGGTTGTGGAAATCGCCCTGCGGAGCACCGCACAGGCGGGTGTTCCCGGCCTGGCGGCAACCGGGATCTTCATCATCTTCTCGGCGATCTTCGCCACCTTCCGCTACCGCGAGCAGCGGGACGAGCGCAGCTACAGCGTCACCTCCGTGGTGGCGGCCATGCTGACCTTTCTGCTGGGAACGCTGGCGGTTGTCGGGGACATGCGTCTGGCCGGTGCCGCGGGCGTGGTGCTGGTCGCGGTCCTCGCTGCCCGCGAGGCGCTCCATGCCCTGATCGAGCGCGTGACCTTCGCGGAGCTTCGCGCCGCCATCGTCCTGCTCGCCATGACATTCGTTATCCTGCCGCTGGTGCGCGATACCCCCATCGGCCCCTTCGGCGGCATATCGCCCGCGCGGGTCTGGACGCTCGCCATCCTGGTGGCCGCGATCTCCTTCGTCGGATACGTCGCGGTCCGGGTGGTCGGCGATCGCCACGGCGAGCTGATCTCGGGCGCGGTGGCCGGGCTGCTGTCCTCGACGGCGGCGACGCTCACCCAGGCCAGACGGTCGGCGTCCGGCGGCCGTTCCAGCCTGCTCGTGACAGGCGCGCTCGCCGCCGGCGTCGTTTCCTATCTGCGAACGGCGGGCCTGGTCATGGTCCTTGCACCCCAGCTCGCGCTTCTCACCCTGCCGCCGCTGCTTGCGGCCGCTGCCGCCATGGCGGGGGTGGCGGGGTTTGTCTCGCGCACCGATACGGGCGAGACCGGGTCTGCCCCCGCCGGACGGGACCAGGACGAGCCGGCCTCGCGCAATCCGTTCGATCTGTGGAATGTCATCCAGATCGCGCTGCTGCTTGCCGGTTTCGGCTTCGCGGCCCGTGCCATAGCGCACTGGTTCGGCGATGCCGGCGTCATCGCGGCATCGGCCATGATCGGACTGGCCGACGTCGATGCGCCGGTCATCACGGTGACGGGACTTGCAGGCAGCGGGCTCCTTCCGGCAACCGCCAATCTGGCCATCCTTGCGGCGGTGCTTGCCAACACGATCACGAAGGTGGTCCTGGCCGCGGGCCTCGGCACCTGGCGCTTCTCGGCCCTGTTCGCCGGGGGCAGTGCTGCGGCCCTCGGTGCCGGCGTTACCGCGTTCATGGCCGTCGCCCTGATCACCGCCGGGTCATGACGCGCGCTCATAACTGCACTGCACAATTGGTTCTTCGCAGGTGCGAGAGGATGATTATCTCATGGCGGTGAGAGGCGGCGATCGCGCCGCCGAGGACGACTGCCATGCTGTACTTCCTGAACGCCATCATCAGCCGCATCCGTGCCTACGCCATCTACCGCCAGACCCGTGCCGAGCTCGCCCAGCTGGACGACCGCTCGCTGGCCGACATGGGCTTCCAGCGCGGCGAGATCGAGTTTCTGGCCCGCAAGGCCGCCCGCAGCGCCTGACGGGTGGGACGCATCGTTGGGCCCAGGCCCTTGGCCATGCCGCCCCTGGCAGGCATGCCGGCCGGATGGGTGCAGCTCCCCGCCAGGCGTGGAACGCCCGCAGGAGCGAGCGCGCCTGAAGGTCTAGCGGGCCAGCGCAAGCCGTCCCGAGCCTGCAAGGCTTCGGGCCGCTCGCCACAGTCTGATCTGCCGGCGCCAGCCCGGCGCCGGCGCAACGGCCCCGAAGGGCCGCATCACCATCCCCGACAGCCGACCGAGATCGAGCGCCACGGTCGCCACCGGCAGCAGGGCGGCGGCAGCCAGACCCGCCCCTGGCGGCACGGCATGGTCAGCCGCAACCAGATGCCTGTGCGCCTGTGACAGCATGGACTCCAGCAGGCCCGTGAGACCCCGCTCCGCGCGACGGGCGACAATGGCCTCGCGTGTGACGGCATGGTGCGCCATCAGGTCAGCGGGCCAGCGCACCTGGCCGCGGGCTGCATCGGATGCAAAGGCCACCAGGTGGTCCCGGATGGTCAGTGCCACACCGGCATGGCCCGCCGCCGTCGCCAGACCCGGGTCGCGCCCGTCGGCCAGGACCATGGCGGCAAGCTGCAGAAGGGCTGAAGCCGTTTCCCCGCAATAGCCCTCATAGTCGCCGATCGTCGGGAAAAGGTCGTCGTAGAGGTCGGTGATCCGCGCTTCCGCCATCGCAACCAGCGGCGCGACCGGCAGGCTTCGGCGCGCAATGACATCCAGCAGGGCGCGCGCCACCGGATGTCCGCGTCCGCCCGCCTCGCCCTGATCGGCCAGCACGTCGCGCCACCATTGCAGGCGAACCTCCCCCGGCAGCGGTTCCCTCACCCGCGCGCGCACCCCCGCAAGTTCCAGCGCATAGGCATGGAGAGCCATGAGATCCCGTCGAAACGGCTCGGGCACGAACAGGGCGGCAAGATAGGCATCGCGATGGCCGGACCGCACCAGGGTCGTGCAGTGATCGAAGGCCTCGGCAAGAGCGTCGGCAGGCGTGCCATCGGTCACGGCGGCCCTCGTCAATCGACCGCCACCAGGGCCGCGGCAACCTGCCGGCCCTCGCCCAGCATGATGTTGTAGGTCCGCGCGGCAGCCCCGGTCGCCATCACATCGACACTGATCCGCGCCTCCCTGAACAGCCAGACGAGCGGATCCGGCAGGATCCCGACCTCTCGACCGGCGCCGATGAGCAGCACGTCGATGGCCCGTCGCTCGTCCAGCACGGCAGCGAAGGCCTCGGGCGTGAAGCCGTCCGCACCCGTGACATCCCAGGCCCGGATTCCCGACGGCAGGGCCAGGATCGATCCGCGATGGCTCATCTCGGCGAAGCGAAACCCGCCATTGCCATAGGCGTCGATCGGATGCCGGCCCGGCAGGAAGCCGTCATGCAGTCGCCGGACCGGCTCGCCCCTCGGCACGTCAGGCCCGGGCGCGGGCCGGCGCCTCGTCGTCATCCGATTCCTTGCCGGACGCCGAGCCGAAGCCGCCAGGTTTCAGCCCGAGATAGATGAGGATCGGCGCTGCGATGAAGATGGATGAATAGGTGCCGATGATGACGCCGACCAGCATCGAGGCCGTGAAGCCCTGGATCACCTCGCCGCCAAAGAAGAACAGGCCGAGCAGCGCCAGGAAGGTGGTCGAGGCGGTGATCACCGTGCGGGTCAGGGTGGAGTTGATGGCGATGTCCAGCAGCTCCGCGACCGGGAGGCGCTTGTGCTTGCGCAGCATCTCGCGGATGCGGTCATAGACGACGACCGTATCGTTCAGCGAATAACCGACGATGGTCAGGATCGCGGCAATCGACGTGATGTCGAAATCAGCCCGCGTCAGCACGAAGAAACCGATCATGGCGGTGATGTCGTGCAGGGTGGCGATCATCGCCCCGAGCGCGAACTGCCATTCGAACCGGAACCACAGATAGAGCAGCACGGCCAGGATCGACAGGATCACGCCAACCACCGACATCTGCACGAGCTCGGCCGACACGGTCGGCCCGACGACCTCGGTGCGGCGCACCTCGTAGTCCGCCTCGACGGCAGCGCGCACCCGCCGCAGCGCTGCCTGCTGGCCCGCCTCGCCGCCCGGCTGCTCGCCATAGCGCAGCAGTACCAGATTGGGGCCTCCGAACTCCTGCAGCTGGACATCGCCGATGTTCAGCCCGGCCAGACGCCGGCGCAGGTCGCCGAGATCGGCATTGCCTTGCCGGGTCTGCAGCTCCACCAGCGTGCCGCCGCGGAAGTCGATGCCGACATTCAGGCCATAGAGAATGAAGCCGATGGCCGTGATGAGCGAGATCACCGTGGACAGGAGGAACGCCCACGGTCTCAGCTTCATGAAGCCGATCTTCGTGTCGTCGGGAACAATCCGCAGCAGGCGCAAGGTCTTTCGCTCCCCTGGTCGCTCACATCGGAATCCGCGCCGGCCGGAACCAGCGCAGCCAGAGGGCGACGATGTAGCGGGTGAAGGTCACGGCGGTGAACATGGTGGTGATGATGCCCAGCCCGAGCGTCAGGGCGAAGCCCTTGACCGGCCCGGTGCCGAGATAGAACAAGATCACCGCGGTGATGAGACCGGTCAGGTTGGCATCGACGATGGTGCCGATGGCCTTGGTGAAGCCGGCATCGATGGAGGCGATGACGGACCGGCCCATCCTCACCTCCTCGCGGATGCGCTCGAAGATCAGCACGTTGGAATCCACCGCCATGCCCACGGTCAGCACGATGCCGGCAATGCCCGGAAGCGTCAGCGTCGCGTTGATCATGCTGAGCAGGCCGAAGATCATCCCAACATTGGCTATGACGGCGATATTGGCGAACAGCCCGAACAGGCCATAGGTCGCGAACATGTAGATCAGCACGAAGATCGAGCCGATGATGGCCGCGCGCGTGCCCGACGTGATCGAATCCTGACCGAGCGAAGCACCGACCGTACGCTCCTCCACCACGGTCAGCTTGGCCGGCAGGGCGCCGGCGCGCAGCAGCAGGGCCAGGTTTGCCGAGCTCTCGGCCGTGAACCGGCCCGAGATCTGGCCCTGGCCGCCGAGGATCGGCTCCCGGATGACCGGCGCGGACACCACCTTGTTGTCGAGGACGATGGCAAAGGGCCGGTTGACGTTCTCGGTGGTCACCTGGGCGAAGCGCCGGCCGCCGACCGCATTGAAGCGGAAGTTGACGATCCATTCGGCCTGCTGGGCGCTGAAGGCGGCCTGCGCATCCACCAGGTCATCGCCGGAGACGATGACGCGCCGCTGCACCAGCCAGGGCTGCTGCTGGATGACGCGACCGCTGGAGTCCTTGATGTCCTCGTACAGGATCTCGCTGTCGGCCGGGGCCCGGCCGGCAAGGGCCTCCTCCACCGGCATGGACTGATCGACGAGGCGGAACTCCAGCTTGGCCGTGGTGCCGACGATGTCCTTGACCCGCTGGGGATCACGCTCGCCCGGCACCTGCAGGATGATGCGGTCGATGCCCTGGCGCTGGATCACCGGCTCGGTCGTGCCGAGCTGGTCGATGCGGCGGCGCACCACCTCGATCGACTGGGTCACCGCGCGCGCGATTCGGTCCCGCGTGCCCTGTTCCGTTGCCGTGATGAGGAAGGTCGAGTCGGAGGGACGCGTCACCTCGAAATCGTACTGGCCGGAATTGGAGAAGACGCCGCCCAATGGCTGGGGGATCTTCCTCAGCTCGGTATTGGCCAGATCGGTGTTCTGCCCCTCGCGCAGGCGCACGAGCACGCCATTGCCCTGGAAGGTGACGGACTGGACCTGGATGCGGGAGTCGCGCAGCACGCGCCGCACGTCGTCGCGCAGGTTCTCCAGCTTCGTCCGGCGAACCTCGTCGGCATCGACCTGCAGCATCAGATGCACGCCGCCCTGCAGATCGAGCCCGAGCGTGATATGGGTGCGCAGGGCTCGCGGCAGCATGTCCACCCAGCTCTGCGGCAGCACGTTGGGCAGGGCCAGTGACATGGTCGCCAGCACCGTCAGCAGGATCAGGGTTGCCTTCCAGCGCGTGAAGCTGAGCATGGGCAGTCGTCCTCGAAGTCCGGGCCGGCTCGGCAAGCCGCCCGCTCACAGCGTCACTTCTCGTCTGCCGGTTCGCCCTTCGAGCGCAGGTCGGAGACAAACTGCTTGGCGGCGCGGATCCGCACGTTCTCGGCGATTTCCAGCTCGATGGTGTTGTCGTCGACCACCTTGGTGATCCGCCCGATCACGCCACCCGAGAGGGTCACCTGATCCCCGCGCCTCAGATTGCCGATCATTTCCTGATGTGCCTTCACCCGCTTCTGCTGCGGGCGCAGGATCAGGAAATACATGATGATGAAGATCAGGACGAAGGGCAGCAGCGAGAACAGGATGTCGTTGGTGCCGCCCGCACCGGTCTGCGCATAGGCCGGAGTGATGAACATGAAGAATCCTCTTGGGGAGACCCGGACCCGCCCGGGTAGCGGGATTTTGGCGCGGACTATAGAGGCCGGCCCGTCGAATGCAATCTCACCGACAGCCTGCCGCCGAGCCATGTAAGCCACACGCAGCCATCTTTCCAGTGGCGCGATTGATCGCAGGCGGTCGCTGGTGCAAGCAGCCGGCTGGGAAGAACCGGAGGAAGGCCCGTGCCCGATGACCTGACCTGTGCAAGAGAGCCGATCGCGGAGGCGCTCGGCCGCATCGCCGCGGCCCTGGAGCGACTGGCTCCTCCCGCGCCGCGCGCCCCTGACCTCATATCCGCCGATGCCTTCGTCTGGAATCCGGCCGGGCCGAGGCTGGACCCGGTGCCGCGGGTCAATCGCGTCGAGATGGTGCTTCTGAAGGGCATCGACCGCATGCGCGATACCCTCATGGAGAACACGCGCCGCTTTGCCGCCGGCCTGCCGGCCAACAACGCGCTGCTGTGGGGCGCGCGCGGCATGGGCAAGTCATCGCTGGTCAAGGCGGCCCATGCCACCGTCAACCAGTCGCTGCCGGCGAACGATCCCGGCCGGCTGAAGCTCGTCGAGATCCATCGCGAGGACATCGAGAGCCTGCCCCAGCTCATGGCCCTGGTGCGTGGCACCGGCCTGCGTTTCATCGTCTTCTGCGATGACCTGTCCTTCGACGCCAGCGACACCTCCTACAAGTCGCTCAAGGCCGTGCTCGAAGGCGGCATCGAGGGTCGGCCCGACAATGTCCTCTTCTATGCCACGTCCAACCGGCGTCATCTCCTGCCGCGCGACATGATGGAGAACGAACGGTCCACCGCCATCAATCCGGGCGAGGCCGTGGAGGAGAAGGTCTCGCTGTCCGACCGGTTCGGCCTGTGGCTCGGCTTCCACAAGTGCAGCCAGGACGAATATCTCGCCATGGTCTCCGGTTATGCGGAGCATTTCGGTCTGACCGTCGAAGCCGACACCCTGCGCGCCGAGGCGCTGGAATGGGCGACGACCCGCGGTTCGCGCTCCGGCCGCGTCGCCTGGCAGTTCGTCCAGGATCTGGCAGGACGGCTGGGCGTGCGCCTTCAAGCCTGAGCGCCCCGCACCTTCGGCCGTGCTCGACGGAAAAGGCTCGGGGGCGACGCTGCCGCGCCGCCCCCGCGAAATGACCGGCCCCTTGGAGGTCGCAGGAGAGGACCGATCGACTAGTCGTTGCCGGGTCAGTTGCCGGCAAGCAGGGTCATCGGGTCGACCGGAGTCGCGCCGCGACGGATCTCGAAATGCACCTGGGGCGACGACACGTTGCCGGTCTGTCCCGCCTGGGCGATGGTCTGGCCGCGCCGGACCTGATCGCCGCGGCGGACATTGATCCGGCTGTTGTGAGCATAGGCGGTCACAAAGCCGTTGGCGTGGCGCACGAGCACGAGATTGCCATAGCCGCGCAGCTCGTTGCCGGCATAGGCAACGACGCCGTCCTCGGCCGCCTTCACCGGAGTGCCTTCCGGCACAGCCACCTTGATCCCGTCATTGGAGCCGGCGCGGAAGGCGGCCACGACCCTGCCGCGCACCGGCCAGCGGAACTGCGGGGCCCGATCCGAAGCGGGAGCGGCCGTGGCTGGCGCCGGAGCGGCCTCGGCTTCCACCTGCGGAGCCGGCGCATGGGCAACCTCGGGCTGCGGCGTGGCCGCGGCCGCGGGCCGACCGGCGACGGCAGACTCGGTCGGCGCGATGGCGGCCGTCGGACTCGGATCGGCCTGTCGCCCGGCCGGCGTTGCCTGGACCTCGGCGACGGTGCGCCTGGCCTGGTCGCGCCGAGCCGCCGGCGTCGACACGGGAGCCGAGGGCCGCGCCTCGGCCACGGCACCGGGCAATCTCAGCGTCTGGCCGATGCGCAGGCTGGCGTCGACAGGCAGGCCGTTGGCCGAGGCCAGGGCCGCACGGGTGACTCCATGGCGGCGCGCGATCGTGGCCAGGGTCTCGCCGGAGGCCACCTGATGGGTGGTGGCGCGCGCCGAGGCCTGGCTGCGCCCTGGCGGTGTGGCCGTCGCTCCCGCAGCCGGGTTGCTGCCCTGTTGCCAGGCCATGCGGGGCTGGGAGGCGGCGGGCGCACCGGCGCCACCGGGCTCGCGCCGCGGCGTCACGGCGATCGGCTGGGTCTGGACCATGCGCGGACGATCGGCCTCTGCCGGCGGCTGACGGACGAGATCGCTCGAACCGCGCGGAACGCCTGTCTGCACACGAGCTGTCGGAGCACCGGCCATGGAATAGGTCGGAATGACCACATTCTGTCCGGCCGCGAAGCGATGGTTCTGCGCAACCCCGTTGGCCTCCGCGATGGCGCGCGCGGGCACGCCATAGCGGTGCGAGAGGCTGTCCACCGTCTCGACTCCGGTGGCCCGGATGGACGTCCCGCCGGCGGCCGACCAGCCGCCCCGCGCCGCGGGCGCATGCGCTTCGGCCATCCGCGCAACGGCAGGTGTCTGCTGCGCAGCGGTTGGGCGCGGGCTTGCCGAACCTGTCGTCAGACCCGAATCCGATTGCGGACCGAAGGTGGAACCCTGCCCCGAGGCAACACCGGTGGCCGGCGGCAGCGGCCGGGCCTCCACCTGCGCCACCGGGGCGGCCTGGACCGGCGCGGGCGCGCCGGCAACCTGGCGCGAGCGGAAGGGATTCTCGTCGAAGCGGGCCACGTCGGCGCTGCAGCCGGCGCCAAGCCCGGCGACGGCGGCGATCATGGCGACTTTCGACAGACCGGCGAACGCACGGCTACGCATGGGGCACACTCACGCGGTACGCAAACACGATGCCCCGGATTCAACACCTGTTCAGGTTAAGGTTCGGTTTGCGTGCCGACGAAATCCGCCAACGTTCCGCATCGCCACCACACCGCCTCCCATTCAGACGTGACGCACGAGCCCCCCTCCGTTCCCGGCCCGCTTGCCGGAAGCCGGGCCACGCGGCGTCCTGGGCCCGCCGTCGGGGCGGCTACCTCCCGGATGAGCGCCCGCGGGAGGCTCGCGACACCAGGCACGCGGCCCAGTCAGGACCGAAATCCTTGAGGAATGCAATCCGATCAGGTGTGGATGACCCGCCCATAGGCGTCAAGAACGCTCTCGTGCATCATCTCTGACAGCGTCGGGTGTGGGAAGACCGAATGAATAAGTTCCTCCTCCGTCGTCTCGCAGTTCATGGCCACCACGAATCCCTGAATCAATTCCGTGACCTCGGCGCCGACCATGTGCGCGCCGATCAGCTTGCCTGTCTGTGCATCGAAGATGGTCTTGACCAGCCCTTCGGGCTCTCCCAGCGCGATGGCCTTGCCATTGCCGGCAAAGGGGAAGCGGCCGACCTTGACCTGATGGCCGGCCTCCCTGGCCTTCGCCTCCGTCAGGCCGACGGAGGCGACCTGGGGATGGCAGTAGGTGCAGCCCGGGATCATGGCCTTGTCCATGGCATGGGTGTGAAGGCCCTTGATCGTCTCCACGCAGATGACTCCCTCGTGCTCGGCCTTGTGGGCCAGCATGGGCGGACCGGCGACATCGCCGATGGCAAAGATGCCGGGCACATTGGTGCGGCCGAGGCCGTCGGTGACAATGGTGCCGCGATCGAGCTTCACGCCGAGCGCCTCCAGCCCGAGCCCCTCGACATTGCCGACCACGCCGACAGCCGAGATGATCCGCTCGGCGGTCAGCGTCCGCTTGTTGCCCTTCTCGTCCTCCAGCGTGGCCGTGACGCTGTTCGCGGCCTTCTCCACCTTCGTGACCCTGGTGGATGTGAGGATGGTCATGCCCTGCTTCTCGAAGCGCTTGCGGGCATGGGCGGCAATCTCGGCATCCTCCGCCGGCATGATCTGCGGCAGCAGTTCCACGACCGTCACCTCGGCGCCCATGGTGCGGTAGAAGGAGGCGAACTCGATGCCGATCGCCCCCGAGCCCATGACAATCAGGCTCTTCGGAAACGCCTCTGGCTTCATCGCCTCGAAATAGGTCCAGATCAGCCTGCCGTCGGGCTCGATGCCGGGAATCACGCGGGGGCGCGCGCCCGTGGCGACGATGATGTTCCTCGCCGCATAGGTCCCCGCCCCCAGCGTGCCCTTCGGCGGGGGATGCTGCGGCTGGACGGCAGGTCTTGCGGGCGCCGAGACCACGACCTCGCCCACCTTCGTGATCCTCGCCTCGCCCCAGATGACGTCGATCTTGTTCTTCTTCATGAGGAAGGCGACGCCGCCGTTGAGCTGCGCCGACACACCGCGCGAGCGCTTCACCACGGCCGCCGCGTCGAATGTCATGGTGCCGTTCAGAATCAGGCCGTAGTCCTTCGCGTGGGTTGCGTAGTGATAGATCTCGGCCGAGCGCAGCAGCGCCTTGGTCGGGATGCAGCCCCAGTTGAGGCAGATCCCGCCCAGATGCTCGCGCTCCACCACGGCGGTCCTGAAGCCGAGCTGCGCCGCCCGGATCGCCGCGACATAGCCGCCGGGGCCGCCGCCGATGACGATGATATCGTAGGTTGACATCGGTTCTTCTCTCAACTTGCGCGTCGGGCGACGCGCGGGTGGAATGACGGCTCCGCCGCACCGGGCGGCCGATGCGTGACCGTCACGAGCAGCGGGAGGCATGCATGTCGGATGAGGGATTGCCCCTTCGGTCGGCAGTGACCGCCAAGCGTCGAGTGCTGGCCGAGCTTCGCAGGGCCGCGCCGGTCGGTCCGGTGGCGATGACGGAAGCGGAGCATGCCGCGGCCCAGTCGCTGTCCTTCGGCACGGATTTCATACCCGGCCGCTTCGAGAACCTGCGAGGAATCCGTCTGGCCTGGGTCGGCCCCGACCTGTTTCACTTCATTCCGCGCAAGGTGAGGCCCTTCGCCTTCATCCGCCACACCGGCGAGCGGATCGAGCCGCGCAACATGGTGACCGATGGCGGCTCGGTGCCCAGGCTTGCGCAGCTGCGTGCCAGCCTGTCGGCCTGGGGCTATGCGCCGGCCTACCTCATCCATGACTGGGAATTCGAGGCGCACCATTGCGGCCGCACGCCGAAGAGCTTCGACGAGGTGCGGCTGACCTGCATGGAGGCGGTCAAGACGCTCATGCGCGACCGCATCGTGCCAGACAGCTGGCTGGACCTGACCGCGATCAACCTTGCCATCGGCTCGCCGATCGCCTGGTCCTACTGGAACCGCAATCCGCCGGCCTGCACCCTGCCCCCGGACCGGCCGGAATGAGCGGACGATCACCTTGCTGATGCGGTTCGCGGTCACAGGATGGCCAGCCGCGCGGTTCGCGCGCAGTCCTCGTTCATGTCGTTGAACAGGCGATCCGCCTCGACATAGGCGGCGTCGAAGTCCGAGCGCGGCTTGTCGACCGCTTCGCGAATGATGGCCAGCAGCCGCCAGGACAGTTCCGTGTACAGCCGGCGCACCGTTTCGTCGCGGAAATTGGCGAGGAACGTGCCCTGGGCGCCGAAGCGGAAGACCATGGCCTCGGCCTCGCGCCGGCCAAGGGCATCGATGGGAGCGCCCCGGGCCGCCTCGTTCATGGCCTCGGCGCGCAGACGGATCTGGAAATAGGACTCGATGATCTCCCGGCAGGTGCGCAGATATTCGGCCCGAATGACGTTGCGCTGCACGACATCGAGATTGCGGCCGTGCGAATAGCTCTGATAGGCGGCGGCCATCAGCGACAGCCCGGCGACACAGAGCGACACGATCGGCAGCAGGTTGCGGCGCTCGCTCATCGTTCACCCCTGCCCGGCAGCGGGGCGCAAGCCGAGCCGCCGGATCATCAGCCACTGGACGGCAAGCGCCGCCAGGCAACTCGCCGCCATGGTCGCGATCAGCACGACACCGCGGTTGCCGATCTGCATCGTTGGGGCACTGAGCCATTCGAGCACGGAAAGTCCGATCCCGGCTGCCAGGAAGAAGAGGGCAAGGCCGAAGGCGGCCTGGTCGACGCCGCGACGGGTGCCCATCAATCTGAGGGTCAGGGCCAGGATCGACAGGTTGGCCATGACCAGCAGCGGCAGCACCAGGTAGGCCACAACGAAGGTTTCGTCGGGTCGCACGCTCTCCGCCACCAGCTGGAGCACCCCGCCGCCGGCAAGGAACGACAGAACCAGCGCGGCAGCGAAGATGGCGACGCTTTTCATGCCCGCGCTTCCCTCCCCCCCGTCGGCGGATGGCCGGCGCCGGACCGGCCGTCAGACCAGCATGCCCATCGGATTCTCGATATAGCCCTTGAAGGCGGCCAGCAGTTCGGCCGCCAGCGCGCCATCAACCGCGCGGTGATCGGTGGAGAGCGTCACGCTCATCACCGTCGCCACCGCCGGCGCCCCGTTCTTCACCACCACCCGCTGCTCGCCGGCACCAACGGCCAGGATGGTCGCATGCGGCGGATTGATGACCGCGGCAAAATCCTTGACGCCGAACATGCCGAGATTGGAAACGGCCGAGGTGCCACCCTGGTATTCCTCCGGCTTCAGCTTCCGCGTGCGTGCGCGCGCGGCCAGATCCTTCATCTCGTTGGAGATGGTCGACAGGGTCTTGTGGCAGGCATCGCGGATGACAGGGGTGATCAGGCCACCGGGGATGGAGACGGCCACGCCCACATCGGCATGCCGATGCTTCAGCATGGCGCCGTCGGTCCAGGTCACGTTGGCATCCGGCACGGCACGCAGGGCCATGGCCAGTGCCTTGATGATCATGTCGTTGACCGAGAGCTTGTAAGCCGGCTTTCCATTCTTGACGGGAGCCGCCCTGTTGATCTGCTCGCGCAGGGCCAGCAGAGCATCGAGCTCGCAGTCGATGGTCAGGTAGAAATGCGGGATGGTCGATTTTGCTTCCGTCAGCCGACGGGCGATGACCTTGCGCATGCTGTCATGCGGCACCTCCTCGTAGGAGCCCGGCTCGAACAGCTTCTTCACCTGGTCGTCCGAGGGGCCTGAAACCGGCACCGGCTTCGGCGCGCTGGCCGCCGGAGCGGCAGCTGCGGGCTGGGCGGCAGCGGGAGCAGCCTTCGCGGTGCCGGCAGCAAGCGCCGCCTTCACGTCGCGCTCGACGATGCGGCCATGCGGGCCGGAGCCGACCACCTTCGACAAGTCGATGCCCTCCAGCTTCGCGATGCGCCTTGCCAGAGGCGAGGCGAACAGGCGGATGCCGGAGGCTGCCTCGGCGAGGCTGGCGGGAACGGCGGGGGGCGCTGCGGCGGAAGCCATCGCGGGAGCTGCTGCCGCAGCGGGGTCGGGAGCGGGCTTCGGCGCCGCCTCGGCCTTCGGTGCCACCTTCGATCCTGCCCCGCCGGCAGCGGCCTTCACATCCTCGCCCTCGCCGGCGATCACCGCGATGATCTGGTTCACGGGCACATCCTGCGAGCCCTCGGGAACGACGATCTTCGCGAGAATGCCTTCATCGACCGCCTCCACCTCCATGGTCGCCTTGTCGGTCTCGATCTCGGCGATCACGTCGCCGGCCTTGATGGCATCGCCCTCCTTCTTCAGCCACCTGGCGAGGTTCCCCTTCTCCATGGTCGGGGACAGCGCGGGCATCAGGATGTCGATGGGCATGGACGGATCTCCCGGGGCTGCCGGCTAGCTGATCGCCGAGGTCGTGCCCGGGTCGGTCGGGCTGTCGAGCTCGGCTTCGAACATGTTGCGGATGCGCTCGAGCGTCAGGCTCTCGGAGGCGCCGGTTTCCTGCGCGTGGATGCGCGAGACGTGGCGGGCGACGTCCGCCAGCACCATGCCCCAGGCCTGGGCGTCGTCGAAGGCCCGGCGCACCGTCATGTGCAGGCCGCCATCGACGATTCCCGCGCGCAGGATCTCCACGCCGCCCTGTTCGAGGGCGGCGGGGGGGATGGCAAGGGCGTCGAAGGGCGCGCTCATGTCCGCCTCGATCTCACCTGTACGTCACGGCCCGGACCGCCTCGATCACCTCGGCGACCGACGGCAGGGCGAGCTTTTCTAGGTTCGCGGCATAGGGCATGGGCACGTCCTTGCCCGAGACCCGCGCCGGCGGGGCGTCGAGATAGTCGAAGGCCTGCTCGACCACCCGGGCGGAGATCTCGGCACCGACGCCGGACTGCTGCCAGCCTTCCTCGACCGTCACGATGCGTCCGGTCTTCATCACGGAGGCGATGATCGTCTCGGTGTCGAGCGGACGCAGCGAGCGCAGGTCGATCACCTCAGCGTCGATGCCGAGCTTTTCCAGTTCCGCCGCCGCCTTCACCGCATAGGTCATGCCGATGGACCAGGCGACGAGGGTGACGTCCTTGCCGCGGCGATGGATCCGCGCCTTGCCGATGGGGAGCACGAAATCGTCGAGCTTGGGCACCTCGAAGCTCTGGCCGTAGAGAATCTCGTTCTCGAGGAAGATGACCGGGTTCGGATCGCGGATGGCAGCCTTGAGCAGCCCCTTGGCATCGGCGGCCGTGTAGGGTGCGACGACCTTGAGGCCGGGAATGTGGGAGTACCAGGCGGAATAGTCCTGGCTGTGCTGGGCGGCGACCCGGGCAGCGGCGCCGTTCGGGCCGCGGAACACGATCGGGCAGCCCATCTGCCCTCCCGACATGTAGAGCGTCTTGGCGGCCGAATTGATGATCTGGTCGATCGCCTGCATGGCGAAGTTGAAGGTCATGAACTCGACGATCGGCCTCAGCCCCGCGAAGGCGGCGCCGACGCCGATGCCGGCAAAGCCATGTTCGGTGATCGGCGTGTCGATCACCCGGCGGGCGCCGAACTCCTGCAGCAGGCCCTGGGTTACCTTGTAGGCGCCCTGATACTCGGCAACCTCCTCGCCCATGACGAAGACGGCATCATCGCGGCGCATTTCCTCGGCCATGGCATCGCGCAGCGCCTCGCGCACGGTCATGGTCACCATTTCCGTGCCGGCGGGCACGTCCGGGTCGGACGGGGCCATCGCCGCCGGTGCCACGATCATCGGGGCCGGCGTGCGTGCCGGCGCCACCGGGTCAGCCGGCTTGGGGGCCGCCTCGACCGGGGGCTGTTGCGGCGCGGCGGCAGCGGCCGGGGCGGTGCCCGCAGCCGAGACATCCTCGCCCTCCTGGGCCAGCACGGCGATCAGTTCGTTGACCGGCACGTCCTGGGTGCCTTCCGGCACGACGATGCGGGCGAGGATGCCCTCGTCCACCGCCTCCACCTCCATGGTCGCCTTGTCGGTCTCGATCTCGGCGATGACGTCGCCGGGCTTCACCCGGTCGCCCTCCTTCTTGGTCCACTTGGCAAGATTGCCCTTCTCCATCGTGGGCGACAGCGCCGGCATCAGGATGTTGACAGGCATGGACGGCTTCCGATCGTTGAGCGGTCAGGAACGGGTTGAGACGGCGCCGGTCACGATGCCGGCAATCACGGCGAGAAAGAACACGGCAATGGCGAGGTAGAGCCGCTTCAGGTGGGGCATGGCCTCATCGGGCATGTGCCGGAACGTGCCCATCCAGTTGACGAAGCGCTTCAGGCCAAGGGCGCGATAGGGCGGATGCCGCTCCGAAATGCGCCAGGCCTGGAAGCACGACCAGACAGCGACCAGCCAGGCGCCGACCGCCACCAGCCAGACGGCCGCAACAGAAAGGGGGGCGGCCATGGCCCCGCCCCTACTTCAGCACATCGGTCCAGAGCTCGGAGGGATCCGGCTCCGGATCATTGGTGGCGAACTCGGCGCTCTCGGCCACGATGTCGCGCACGCCGGCATCGATCTTCTTCAGCTCGTCCTCGGAGACCTGCCAGTCCTTGAGCAGCCGCTCACGCACCTGCTCGATCGGATCGTGCTCGGTGCGCATCTTCTGCACCTCGTCCTTGGTCCGGTACTTGGCCGGATCGGACATGGAATGACCACGATAGCGATAGGTCTGCATCTCGAGGATGTAGGGGCCCTTGCCGGCGCGGCACCACTCCATGGCGCGCTGGCCCGCCTGATAGACTGCCCGCACGTCCATGCCGTCCACCTGCTCTCCGGGAATGGCAAAGGACAGGCCACGCTTGGAGAAATCGGTCTGGGCGGAGGCGCGGGTCACCGCCGTTCCCATGGCATAGCGGTTGTTCTCGATGATGTAGACGACCGGCAGCTTCCAGAGCGCTGCCATGTTGAAGCTCTCGTAGACCTGGCCCTGGTTGGCCGCGCCGTCGCCGAAATAGGTCAGCGAGACATTGTCGTTGCCGCGGTAGCGGTTGGCGAAGGCGAGACCCGTGCCGAGCGAGACCTGCGCCCCGACGATGCCATGACCGCCATAGAAGTTCTTCTCGCGCGAGAACATGTGCATGGAGCCGCCCTTACCGCGCGAATAGCCACCGCGCCGGCCGGTCAGCTCCGCCATCACGCCATTGGCGCTCATGCCGGTGGCCAGCATGTGCCCGTGATCGCGATAGCCGGTGATGACCTGATCGCCCTCCCTGGCGGCCATCTGCATCCCGACGACCACCGCCTCCTGGCCGATGTAGAGGTGGCAGAAGCCGCCGATCAGCCCCATGCCATACATCTGTCCGGCCTTCTCCTCGAAGCGCCGGATCAGCAGCATCATCCGATAGGCCTCAAGCTCCTGCTCGCGGCTGAGGATCGGCGCTGCCGTTGCAGCCTTCCTGGCTCCTGGCCGGGCGCTTTCGGTCCTGGCTGATGAACTCCGGGTGCGCGTGGCGGGCATGGCAGTCCCCTTGGCATGCGGCGTCAGGGCAGACATAGCGCGACTGGACCGATGGGGAAAGGGCGTGCGAAGCACCGTTGTGCAACGCACAACCCATTGACGCCGCAATGCATTCAACAGCTTAACTGCAATCCGGTTCACACCCGGCCATGAACCGATATTCGGTTACGCCCCCTCACCGAGCCGGTGTCAGCAGGACAAGGTCGCGCGGATCGGCAAAGTTGAGCATCTGGCGGGCGCGCTGGTCGAGCATGTCGGGGTCGAGCGCCTCGGGCCGCAGCAGCTTCACCCGGCGTTCGACTTCGACGCGTTCGGCCTTGAGTCGGTCCAGCTGGCCCTGAAGCGCCGCGATCTCGGCGACCAGCTGCTGCTTGGCGACCATGCCGTGGTCGCCGTGCCAGGCATGGAAGCCGAAATAGGCAATGGCCGCCGCCGCCACGACATAGAGGCCGAGGACCTGGAGGATGCGCTGGCGCCGGGTGCGGATGACCATGGCTCACCCTAGCCCATGGCGGTTGCAGGACCGTTAATCGTTGATGAAGGCTCTCATCGCCCTCGCCGCTGGGCCGCTGTCGCCACGACGAGCAGGCCGGCGACGATGGCCGCGACGCCGGAAGTGGCCAGCGGACCCGGCACCTCGCCGAGCACGGGAATGCCGATCAGCGTGCCAAGCACCGGGATCGTGGGCGGGAACCGCGCTGCCACCGCCACGCCGAGCGTGCGCGTGCCGTAGGTCCACAAAAGAAGGCCGAGGGCCACGTTGAGCAGGCCCTGGTTGATGCCGTGAAAGGCAATGATCGGCCAGGGAGCGGCGAACAGCCGCGGCTCCAGCGCGATGAAGTAGATCGGCAGGAAGGCGGCAGCCGAGAGGGTCGAGACGATGGCTGCCCCGAGCACGGAAGGCACCTGCCAGCGTCCGCACAGCCAGGTGAAGACGCCCCAGCCGGCCCCGCAGACGACGAAGATGGCATCGCCGAGCCATGTCAGCTCGCCGGCTTCTCCGGCAGAGCCGGCGACCGCAATGGCGGCGAGCCCGCCGAGCGCGATGGCGAAGCCGATGACGGCGCCTGCCGGAATCCGCTGCCCCGCAGTCAGATAGGCAAGCGTGGTGGCCAGCACCGCGACGACACCAGGCTGGATCGCCGAGGCATGGGCAGCCGGTGCAAATCCAAGCCCGATATTGGAGAGCACGGTCAGCGGCGCGCCGCCACAGACCGCAAGGACCAGGCCCTTCCGCCAGCCCAGTCCGCCAAGATCGGCCAGCCCGACCCGGACCAGGAACGGCGCCATG
Organism: Phreatobacter sp.; assembly: GCA_046295035.1. Classification (GTDB taxonomy): domain Bacteria; phylum Pseudomonadota; class Alphaproteobacteria; order Rhizobiales; family Phreatobacteraceae; genus Phreatobacter. The sequence continues at coordinate 34,335 of JBKBOA010000006.1, read as the reverse complement.
ACGGCGCCGGCAAGGATGAAGCGGGACGCCGCCAGGTCGTAGGCCGAGAGCCCCCCATGCAATCCCCAGCGCACCGAAACGAACTGTCCGCCATAGATGCTGACGGCCAGGGCCATGGCGAGAAGCGCAAGCGTGCGGGGAGAGGGCCGTGACATCCTCCCTGCTTGTCCCCTGCCCGGCCTGCCCCTGCAACGGGATGACTCGCAGGTCGGCCATGCTGCCATCCGGACCACGGCGCAGGCGTTCCGGCCATCGAGGCCGATCGCGCAGGCGACGACACGCAATTGAAATATGGGGCGCCTAGGCGTCCCGATGGCCTGATCCGCCCTGGCGTGGCGCAGGCCCGCAATCGGAGAGCCGTCATGATCACGCGTCCGCTTGTCCTTGCCAGTCTTGCCAGTGTGGCCCTGGTGGTGTCCGTGCCCTCGGCGGATGCGCAGAAGCGCTCGCCGCGCCAGGATCAGGCGCAGGGCATCGACCGGATCACCGCCCCGCAGATGGCCGGACTTCTGCGCAGTCTGGGGCACCAGGCCGAGGTGGTGCAGGACAATAATCGCACGCGCGTGCGCACGGAAATCGGCAACCGTCGCGTCTCGGTCTATTTCTATGCGTGCAACGAGGCCGGCTGCCAATCCATCCAGTACCGTGCGCTGTTTCAGCGCAATCAGCGGTTCACGCTCGCCTTCGTCAATGCCTGGAACTACGAGAAGCGCTTCGCCAAGGCCTATCTCGATCCCGATGGCGATCTGGTGCTGGAATGGGACGTGGACTTCGATGGCGGCGTGACCGTCAACTTCATGACGGAATCGGTCAACACGTTCCAGACCATGCTGCGGGCCTTCGACTCGTTCACCCCGCGTGATCAGGGCCCCGGCCCGGGCATGTCGGGCAGCGGACGCTCCCTCGCCCCCGTGCCGCCCGGCGAGGCGGGCCGGGGCTTCGGCGGCATGGACGCCGGACGCTCGCTTGCCCCCGGCGGCGGGCGGGTGATGACGCCGGGCGGGGAGACTGGCCGTTCGGTCACGCCGGGAGGCGGCGGACTGGATGCCGGGCGCTCGACGACGCCGGGGATGGGCGGCCGCTCCGTGACGCCTGGCGCGCCTGGGGATGGCGGCCATGGCGGCAAGTCGGATACCGGCGACAGGCCGGGTGAACGCCGCACGTGATCCGTTTGGCCCGGGGGGCCGGTGATCAGATGGCATCGGCGGCCCTGGGGCCGCCGGTCTCGAGCTGCAAGATGACGATGGCCGATCAGCCGCGCCGTTTCAGAGCGGCCAGCCCGGCATAGCGGGCCTGCGGGCCGAGCTCCTCCTCGATGCGGATGAGCTGGTTGTACTTGGCCGTGCGGTCCGACCGCGCCAGCGAGCCGGTCTTGATCTGCCCGCAATTGGTGGCAACCGCCAGATCCGCGATGGTCGAATCCTCCGTCTCGCCGGAACGGTGCGACATGACGGCCGTGTAGGCGGCCTTGTGGGCCATGGACACGGCGGCCAGCGTCTCGGTCAGCGTGCCGATCTGGTTGACCTTGACCAGGATCGAATTGCCGAGCCCCCTCTCGATGCCCATGGCGAGCCGCTCGGTGTTGGTGACAAACAGATCGTCGCCGACCAGCTGGCACTTGTCGCCAACGAGATCGGTCAGCAGCTTCCAGCCCTCGAGATCGTCCTCGGCCATGCCGTCCTCGATCGACAGGATCGGATAGTCGCCGACCAGCTTGGCGAGATACTTCGCCTGCGCCTTCGGATCGCGCGTCCTGCGCTCGCCCTCATAGACATAGGCGCCGTCCCTGAAGAACTCCGTGGCGGCGCAGTCGAGCGCGATGACGATGTCCTCGCCTGCCTTGTAGCCGGCCTTCTCGATGGCGGTCATGACGAAGTCGAGCGCGGCCTGCGCCGATTTCAGGTTCGGCGCAAAGCCGCCCTCGTCGCCGACATTGGTGTTGTGCCCGTCCGCCTTGAGGGCGGCTTTCAGCGTGTGGAACACTTCCGAACCCATGCGCACGGCATCGGCGAAGGTGGGCGCGCCGACCGGCATGATCATGAACTCCTGGAAGTCGATCGGATTGTCCGCATGGGCGCCGCCATTGACGATGTTCATCATCGGCACCGGCAGGACATGGGCGAAGGCGCCGCCGACATAGCAGTAGAGCGGCAGGCCATGGGCGCTGGCCGCCGCCTTCGCTACCGCCAGCGACACGCCCAGAATGGCATTGGCCCCGAGCCGGGACTTGTTGGCGGTGCCATCGAGGGCGATCATGGTCTGATCGATCTGCACCTGATTGGTGGCATCGAAACCGGACAGGGCATCGAAGATCTCGCCGTTCACGGCGGCAACGGCCTTGCTGACGCCCTTGCCGAGATAGCGGGCCTTATCGCCGTCGCGCAGCTCCACCGCCTCGTGGGCCCCGGTCGAGGCGCCCGAGGGAACCGCCGCCCGGCCCTTCGAGCCATCGTCCAGCTCGACATCCACCTCCACCGTCGGATTGCCGCGGCTGTCGAGGATCTCACGGGCGACGATGTCGATGATGGCGGTCATGGCGGCCTCTGGCGCGGTCGGGAGGGGTTCGCCCGGCCTTCTACAGCATGGACGCGCTGGTTCAAGCCGCGTCGCCGCCGGATGCCGGGGCTTTTCGGCATGGCAGGCCCCAATCCGGGAGGCTCCAGCTGATGGGGACCATGATGAACCCGTGCCGACGGGATTGGCGCTGGTGCGGGAGCCATAGATCTCCCCGCGGAGGACCACAGACCATGAGCCTTTCGGTCCACCCGCATCACCTCCGGAACGCGGGGAGCCATTCGAGCCCCTTCTGCGATGCCACGGCCCCTGCGCGAAAACAGTCGGCATGCACGCCGCCGTCTGGACTCCCGCCACACCAGCCGCAGGTGCTATGACCCGCCCGAGACGAAGGCCCCTGCCCGAATCCGGCGCCGTGGCGCGCCGGTCATGGGGCCATGGCACACCCTCAACCGGCGCGGTCGGATGCCGCGCATGACCGGATGAACGACCATGACCGACCTGAAACTGGGCAAGACCGTCGGCCTGCCCGCCTCGCCCGAAGAAGCCGAACTGGACCGCGTTCCGAACCCGCATGCCGACACCGACTATGTCGCGCGCTTCGTCGTCCCCGAGTTCACCTCGCTCTGCCCGGTCACCGGTCAGCCCGACTTCGCCCATCTCGTCATCGACTACGTGCCGGGCGACTGGCTGGTGGAATCGAAATCCCTCAAGCTCTATCTCGCCGCGTTCCGTAACCACGGCGCCTTCCACGAGGACTGCACGGTGGCGATCGGCAAGCGCCTGCGCGACCTTCTGGCGCCCCGCTGGCTGAGGATCGGCGGCTACTGGTTTCCGCGCGGCGGCATTCCGATCGACGTGTTCTGGCAGACCGGCGAGCCGCCCAAGGGCGTCTGGATCCCCGACCAGGGCGTTGCCCCCTATCGCGGGCGTGGCTGACACCCTCATGGCGGCGGGCCGATCTGATAGACTGTTCGCCATCGAATCAGGGGGCGGTTTCGGGAATGGCGCTCAAGGCGACGCGCGACAGGGCCGGCGCGGATGCGCGGATCGAGCTGGAGGAATTGACGGGTGAGCCCCCGCAGCAGCTGATCTCGCGCCTGCTGACCTGGGGCGGAATCGCGCTTTTCTGCCTCGGCGCGGTCATCCTGGCGGCGCGCTCGCAGACCGGGTCAGAGCGCCTTGCCCAGCTGTTCCAGCCGGCTGGGCCGCCGCCCCAGCGGGTCGCCGCTCCGCCCCAGCCCGCATCCGATCCGCTGCTCGTCTATGAGACGCGGCGGCTGGCCGACGAGGTTCGCCGGCTCGCCGCCGAGCGCGAGCAGCTGATGGAGCGGGTCGCGGCCATGGAGCGCACCGTCGGTGACGTCACGGCCTCGATCCCGCGTCAGAACCAGGGCGAGCCCCGGCCCGTGCGCCGCATCGAGATGCCGCCGCAGCAGGCTCCTGCGCAGGACGCGCCCGCCCCGGCCGCCAGCACGGCGCCGACGGCAGCGCCGCCAGCGGAGGCGGCAAGACCGGCGGCAGCGGATCCGCCGCCCGGCGCCGCTCCCCAGTCGGCTCCCGTGCCGCAACGCCCGCCAGCGGCTGCCTCGGGTGCACCCCAGGCTCCCGCGGAGACGGCAACCCCGGGGCCGCAACCCGCATTGCAGCCCTCCCCGGCGGCGCAGCAGTCAATCGCCATGCGCACCGAGTTCGGCGTCGATCTGGCCGGCGACACCTCGATCGAGGCGCTGCGTCTGCGCTGGCAGCAGTTTCGCAACCAGCATGGCCCCGTTCTGGAAGGCCTGAAGCCGGTGATTGCCATCCAGGAAGGCAGCCGTCCGGGCAGCGTCGAGCTGCGGCTGATCGCGGGGCCGCTGTCCAATGCCAATGCCGCCGCCCGGCTTTGCGCGACCCTGTCCGCCGCAGGAGTGAATTGCAAACCTGCGGTTTTCGACGGACAAAGGCTTGCGGTGCGCTGAAGGGGCCGTCGAGAAGCCCCTGGCACCGGCAAGGCACGATCAGGCTCGCCCGTCTCGTCCGGGCGACAGCCGTCAGGGAGGCAAGTGCATGGCAACCAGGCCCTTTGCTTGGGAGAAGTCCTATCCGCCGGGTGTCCGGTGGGACACGCCCATCCGGGTGACGACGCTGGGCACGCTGATCGACGAGGCAACGGCCTGGTTTGCGGAGCGCCCCGCCTTCGAGTTCCGCGACCGCATCATCACCTATGCCGATCTCGGCCGGCAATCCGACGCCTTCGGCGCCGCCCTGATGCGCGCGGGCGTCACCCGCGATGATACGCTCGCCCTCTACCTGCCCAACATGCCGACGCATCCGATCTGCTTTCTGGGCGCAGCCAAGGCCGGCATCCGCATCGCCCATCTGTCGCCGCTCGATGCCGAACGGGTGCTTGCCTACAAGCTCAAGGATTCCGGGGCCCGGACACTGGTGACCAGCGACATCGCCCCGCTGTTCGGGATGGCGCTGAAGCTGTTCGATCAGGGTCTGCTCGACCGGCTGATCGTGGCCGTCGATGCCGGGTTCGGCCCCTCCGGCATCCCGACTCTGCCCATTCCCGACAAGCCGGGCATCGTGACCTTCGATGCCTTCGTCGAGGGGGCCGAGCGGCCGGCGGCCTGGCCGGATGTCCGGCCGGACGACCTCGCCCTGCTGCAATATACCGGCGGCACGACCGGCATGCCCAAGGGCGCCATGCTGACCCACGGCAACCTGACCGCGGCTGTATCGATCTACGATGCCTGGCAGGTTGCCCTCCCCACCGGCGATCCGGCCGATGACCGGATCATCCTGGTCCTGCCACTGTTTCACATCTATGCGCTGACCAGCGTGATGCTGCGCCAGCTGACACGCGGCTCCTGCATGCTCCTGCGCATGCGCTTCGACCCCGACCAGACCTTCGACGATTTCGAGAAGCGCCGGGCAACCATCTTTCCCGGTGTGCCGACCATGTGGATCGCCCTGATCAACCACCCGCGCTTTGCCACCGCCGATCTCTCCTCGCTGATCTATGCGGCCTCGGGCGGTGCGCCTCTGCCGGTGGAGATTGCCCGCCGCTTCGAGAACCGCGCCGGCTTTCGCCTGACCGGTGGCTGGGGAATGACGGAGACCTCGCCGGCCGGCACCAATGTCCCCAATACCGGCGTGTCGAAGCCTGGCACCATTGGCCTGCCCCTGCCGGGCCTCGAAATGGACATCTGCGCGCTCGATGATCCTCACCGGGTCCTGCCGCCGGGCGAGGTGGGCGAAATCCGCATCCGTGGCCCCAATGTCACCCGCGGCTACTGGAACAGGCCCGAGGAGAGCGCGGCGTCCTATGCCGATGGCTGGTTCCTGACCGGCGACATAGGCTACATGGACGAGGATGGCTTCTTCTTCATCGTCGATCGCAAGAAGGACATGATCATCTCGGGTGGCTTCAACGTCTATCCGCAGATGATCGAACAGGCGATCTACGAGCATCCCTCCGTGGCCGAGGTCATTGTGATCGGCATCCCCGACAGCTATCGCGGCGAGGCCGCCAAGGCCTATGTCACGCTGCGCGAGGGCGCCCCGCCCTTCACGCTCGAGGAGCTGCAGACCTTCCTGAAGGACAAGGTCGGCCGTCACGAGATGCCCGCGGCGCTCGAGTTTCGCGACAGCCTGCCGAAGACCCCTGTTGGCAAGCTGTCGCGGGCGGAGCTGAGGAGCGAGGTGCGCGCGGCCGGCTGACGCTGCCCATGATGGCGGTTGCAGGGGTCTGGCCGGACAGGTCCGACCGCGCCTTCGGGTGCGCGCGCTGCGGCGATCGCGCGATGCGGGCCCCTGCCATGACCGGCCGGCGCTTGTGCCGGAGCCGCCGCCATGGTCACTCGCAAGCAAGGCGGCTGAACGGCTCGGGGAGCGCGGCGCATGGCAGTATCGGCAGAAGCACGGCGCGCCTATCTGCTGCTGCTCGTCATGCCGCTGTTCTTCTCCTCCAACCTGGTGATCGCCCGCGGCATGGGCGATGCGGTTCCTCCCTTCACGCTGGCCCTGCTTCGCTGGGCGGTGGCGGCGCTGATCCTGCTGCCCTTCACGGGCCGCTCGCTGATCAACCAGGCGGCGGCAATCGCGGCCAGCGGATGGCGCATCCTGATCCTCGGCTTTCTCGGCATGTGGATCTGCGGGGCCGGCGTGTACTGGGCGCTGAGCCTGACGACGGCGACCAATGCCACCCTGATCTATACCACCTCGCCCGTGCTGGTCCTGATCCTCGAAGCTCTGGTCCTCGGTCGGACGATTCCGCTGACCCGTCTGTTCGGCGTGGTCCTGGCCATGGCAGGCGTTGCCGTCATCGTCCTGCGCGGCGACCCGGGAGCCCTTCTGGCACTCGATCTCAATCTCGGCGATCTCGGAATCGCGGCGGCGGCCCTCGCCTGGGCCGGCTATTCGCTGGTACTGAAGAACCAGCGCCTTGCCGCCATCCCGACGCTGACCTTGTTCGCCGCCATCGCGCTGGCCGGGGTCGCAACGCTTGTGCCGTTTGCGGTCGTGGAGCTCGCCCTGATCGGCGGCTGGCCCCGCACCCTTTCAGCCTGGACCGGTGTTCTTGGCCTCGCGCTCTTCTCGGCGGTCGGCGCCTTCTCCCTCTACCAGTACGGCGTGAAGGTGGTGGGGCCTGCCATCACCTCCTGCTTTCTCTACCTCTTGCCGGTGTACGGGGTCGGCATGGCCGTGCTCTTCCTCGGCGAGGCCTTTCGCGCCTACCACCTGGCCGGCATGGCGCTGGTGCTGATCGGCCTGATCGCGGCAACCGCACCCCCCGAGATCCGCGATCTGGCCCGCCGCCGCCTGCGTCTTCCCCTGCGCAGCGGCTAACCGGGAGCCCCCTGCTCTGCGCCCCATTTTCAGCTATAAGCGCCGCCAGTCTGCCCACGACCTGCCACAGCCCGGAAACCGATGCCGAGCCGCCGCCAACTCCTTGCCGCCCTTGCGGCCGCTCCGGTCATCAGCGCGCCAGGCAGGTTTGCCCAGGCTCAGCAGGTGGCACCATCCGCTCCGCCGGTCGGCGACGGTCAGGCCATTTCCCGTGACGCCCTGATCGCCCATGCCCGCGAGATTTCGCGCGCGCCCTATCAGCCACCCCGGGCCGACCTGCCGCGCAGCCTGACCCAGCTTCCGCTGGATCAGTATCGGCAGATCCGCTTCCGCCCCGAGCGTCGGCTCTGGACCGGCGAGAACCGCGGCTTCACGCTGGATCTCCTGCCGCCGGGCAATGTCTACACCACGCCGGTGACCATCCGGACGGTCGATGCCGGGATCATCCGCGACCAGCGCTACCAAGTGGATGCCTTCGATTTCGGGCCGGTTCCGGTGCCCGGCGAGGCCTCGCTTCCCTTCACCGGATTCCGCGCCTTTGGCTCCCTCGGTCGGCCGGAACCGGAGGAGTTCCTGGTGTTCCAGGGCGCCAGCCTTTTCCGCGCCATTGCGAGGGGCCAGGTGTTCGGCCTCATGGCGCGCGGCCTGACCCTGAACGTTGCGGAGGCGCAGGGCGAGGAATATCCGGTGTTCCGGTCCTTCTGGATCGAGCGGCCCGGCGTCGGCGGCAATGCGCTGGTGATCCATGCGCTGCTGGATTCGGAGAGCGTCACGGGACTTTACCGGTTCTCGGTCCGGCCCGGAGACATCACCGTGTGCGATGTCGAGGTCACGCTGTTCCCGCGGGTCGACCTCGCCCATGTGGGCATCGCGCCCCTGACGGCGAACTACCTGTTCGCACCAAACGACCGCACCAATGTCGACGATGTTCGCGGCGGCGTGCATGACATCAGCGGCCTGCAGATCTGGAACGGCCATGGCGAGTGGATCTGGCGACCGGTGCAGAACCCGGAAACGCTGCAGATCTCGGCCTTCGTCGACCAGAATCCCCGGGGCTTCGGCCTGTTGCAGCGCGACCGGCGATTCGAGGCCTATAACGATCTCGACGCCCGTTTCGAGCGGCGGCCGAGCCTGTGGATCGAACCCCTGGGGGACTGGGGCCAGGGCCAGGTGCAGCTCGTCGAGATCCCGCTGAACGACGAGATGAACCGCAACATCCTCGCCTATTGGCGGCCGCGCCAACCGCTGGCGCGCGGCGCCGAGCACTTCTTCACCTATCGCATGCACTGGTGCTGGTCGCCGCCCGAACGGCCCGCCAATGCCTATGTCACCTCGACACGGACCGGCCGGGCGCCCGCCGGCGGTCGGCGCCGGCGCTTCCTGGTGGACTTTTCCGCGGAGGATTTCGCGGATCCGTCCCGCAGCGCCGGCCTGCAGGCCAAGCTGACCCACCAGCGCGGCCGGATCGGCCCAGTCGATGGCAGGCTGGTGCCGGAGCTGAAGCTCTATCGCGTAGCCTTCGACCTTGACCCGGAGGCCGCCAATCAGGTGGAACTGCGGCTGGTTCTGGAACGCGACGGGCAGGCGCAAAGCGAGACATGGCTCTACAGATGGACGCCCTGACGGAGAGGCCGGCCCCCGCGCCGACCCTGCGCGAGCGCGCAGCCATGCCGCCGCCTGCACCGCTGGCGATGCCGGTGCAGTCGCTGCGTCGCTGGTCCGACGCCGACCGGCGGGCCCGCAAGGCACCCGAACTCTGGCGCACGCCCTATTTCGCCCGCTTCATCGCCTTTGGCGGCATGGCCGCCGTGACCGGCGTCGGTGCCTGGCAGATGTACCGGGTGGTCGAGGCCGGCGGCGTGACACTGCTCGAATGGCTCTTTCTCGTGCTGTTCGTCGTCAACTTCTCCTGGATCGCGCTGGCCTTCACGACCGGTGTCCTGGGTGCGGCGCATCTGCTTCGCCACGGACTGAGCCGCCGCCCCGAGCGCCCCGAGCGCCTTTCGGCGCGTACGGCAGTGGTCATGCCGATCTACAACGAGAGCCCGGCCCGTGTGTTCGGCACGGTGCAGGCCATTGCGGAAGACGTGAGCGCCACCGGTCACGGCGCGGCCTTCGACTTCTTCTTTCTGTCCGACACCACCGATCCCGACATCTGGATCGCCGAGGAGCGTGCCTTCCTCGCCTTGCGCGAGCGCATGCCCGACATCGGCATCTTCTACCGCCACCGCCCGAAGAACACGGCCCGCAAGGCCGGCAACATTGCCGATTTCGTCACGCAGTGGGGCGGCAACTACGCCCACATGCTGGTTCTCGATGCCGACAGCCTGATGACAGGCGAGACCATTGTTGCGCTTGCCGCAGCGATGGAGCGCGACCCGGATGCCGGCATCATCCAGACCCTGCCGCGGCTGATCAATCGCAACACGCTGATCGCGCGCCTGCAGCAGTTTGCTGCCGGCGTCTATGGCCCGGTCTGCGCCGCGGGGCTTGCCGTCTGGTCGGGCCGCGACGGCAACTATTGGGGCCACAACGCCATCATCCGCATGGAAGCCTTCGCCTCCTCGGCTGGCCTGCCCGACCTTCCCGGCAAGCCGCCCTTCGGGGGGCACATCCTCAGCCATGATTTCGTCGAGGCCGGCCTGATCCGCAGACGCGGCTATGCCGTCTACATGCTGCCGCTGCTGCCCGGCTCCTACGAGGAAAGCCCGCCCTCGCTGATGGACCTCGCCATCCGCGATCGCCGCTGGTGCCAGGGCAATCTCCAGCACAGCAGGGTGCTGTTTGCCCGCGGGCTGCACTGGGCCACGCGCCAGCATCTGATCACCGGCATCATGAGCTATGTGTCGAGCCCGCTGTGGCTGACCCAGCTTCTGGTCGGTCTGGCGCTGGCGTTGCAGGCCGCCTTCATCCGACCGGAATATTTCACCAGCCAGTTCACGCTGTTTCCGGCCTGGCCCATCTTCGACGCCGAGCGGGCCTTCAATCTGTTCCTGTTCACGATGGCGATCCTGCTGGCTCCGAAGCTGTTCGGCTGGCTCGTCACGCTGCTCAACGGCCCGGCCCGGCGCGGCTCGGGCGGAGCGGTCATGCTGACGCTGTCGACACTCCTGGAGATCCTGCTCTCGGCCCTGATCGCGCCCGTGATGATGCTGATCCAGTCGGGATCGGTCACCGGCATCCTGTCGGGACGCGACACCGGCTGGAAGACCCAGCGCCGCGACGACGGTTCCATCCCGTTTCGCGCGATCGTCCAGCGCCACTGGCGCCACACGCTGCTCGGCATCATCGCCGCCATCGCAGCCTTCTCCATCTCCCCTTACATCTTCGCCTGGATGTCGCCGACCATTGTGGGTCTGTGGCTGGCCGTGCCGACGTCCTGGGCCTCCGCCTCGGCCGGCATCGGCTGGGCCCTGAGGCGGGCGCATCTGCTGCTGATCCCCGAGGAGAGCACGCCGCCGCCCATTGCCCAGCGTGCTGTCGTGCTAGGTCGCGAGTTCGAGGCCATGGCCCTCGAGGACCGCAAGGCGCTCGACCTCGTCCACGACGACAGCACGTTCCGCGACCTGCATCAGGCGATCATCCAGGTGCCTCCCGCGCGCGTGCGCGGGCGCATCGACGCCGACCGTGTGATCGCCGAGGCCAAGCTGACCGATGCCCAGTCGATCGAGGACGCCCGCGCCTGGCTGACCGGCCGGGAAACCGTCCTGGTTCTCCATGACCGTGCCCTGATCGCCCTGCTGGCAGCCCTGCCGCGCACCGAGCCGGCCGAGGCCTGAGCCTGCTGCGCTGCACACGGGAGCGGCAGCGAATCGCCCCAAGCCCAAACTTCGCGCAAGTTTCCGCATCCGTCGCGGTCCCCGCGCCCGCGCCAAGTGCCTGATATGGCAGGATAACCGGCGTGGCGGATCGGTTGGCACCCGCCTTGCTTTGCCCTTGGGGATCGTTTCGGCCGCCAATGACGCCGGCCCCTCGCAGCCACGGGGATCGGATGTCACAGGACTTCAGCGCCGAGCAGAAGCGCTATCTCGAAGGCTTTGTTGCGGGAGCCGCGGCTTCAAGGGCCGTCAGCAGTTCAGGTGCCGGCGCGCCGGCGGCCTCTGCGGCGCCCACGGGACCGGACGCTCCGCATCTTGCCGCCCAGGACGCCCAGGTAAAGGCCGGGGCGAAACTGGCCGAGCAGGAGAAGTGGAAGCGCGACGAGCATCCCTTTGACGCCTATGCGCGCCTGACCGCGGATGCCGCAGGCGGCAAGCTGCCGGGACCTGCCGACACCTTCCGCTGGCGCTATTTCGGCCTGTTCAATGTCGCCCCGGCGCAAGACAGCTTCATGCTGCGCATGCGCCTTCCGAACGGCATCCTGAAGGCGCAGCAGCTGGCTGGCTGCGCCGAGCTCGCCGAACGCTTCGGGGGCGGTTACCTGCACGTGACCACGCGCGCCAACCTGCAGATGCGCGAGATCCGGCCAGAGAATGCGAGGCTCCTTCTGGAGGAGCTGATGGATCTCGGCATCGTCGCCAAGGGCTCCGGCGCCGACAACATCCGCAATGTCACCGGCTCGCCCCTGGCCGGCATCGACCCGGTGGAGCTGATCGACACCCGTCCGCTCTGCCGGCAGTGGCACTTCCACATCCTCAACAGTCGCGTCCTCTACGGGCTCCCGCGCAAGTTCAATGTCGCCTTCGATGGCGGGGGGCTGTCGCCGGCGCTGGAGGAAACCAACGATATCGGTTTCCAGGCGGTGGCCGTGCGCGAGGGGGGCGCCGTCGCGCCGGGCATCTACCTGCGCATCGTGCTCGGCGGCATCTCGGGCCATCGTGATCTCGCCCGCCCGACCGGTGCCTTCTGCCGCCCGGACGAGGCGACCGCTCTGGCCGATGCCATTGTCCGCGTGTTCATCGATCATGGCGACCGGTCCAATCGCAACCGGGCACGTCTGAAATATCTCCTCGACGCCTGGGGGTTCGAGCGGTTCCTCACGGCGGTCGAGGACAGGCTCGGACGCCGCCTTGTCCGCATCGATGAGGCCCTGATCGCACCGCGTGCGCCAACCGACCGCTACGCTCATGTCGGCGTTCATCGCCAGAGGCAGGACGGCCTCAACTGGATCGGCGTTGTCATGAACGTCGGCAGGCTGTCGCGCGACCAGGCCACCGGGCTTGCGGCGATCGCCGGCGAACTGGGCGATGGCGACATCCGCCTCACCGTCTGGCAGAACCTCATCCTGTCCGGCATTCCCGATGGAAAAGTGGCTGCGGCCGAGGCGAGGATCGCCGCCCTCGGACTTTCGACCCGGGTGACGCCCATCCGTGCCGGCCTTGTCGCCTGCACCGGCAATGCCGGCTGCAAGTTCGCCGCCGCGAACACCAAGCGCCACGCGCTGGAGATTGCCGACCGTGTCGAGGCGCGCGTGGCGATCGACGTGCCGGTCAACATCCACCTGACCGGCTGCCACCATTCCTGCGCCCAGCACTATATCGGCGATATCGGCCTGATCGGCGCGCGCGTTCCCGTCAACGAGGACGGCGACACCGTCGAGGGCTACGACATCGCGGTCGGCGGCGGCTTTGCCGAGAATGCCCGGATCGGCCGCATGCTCTGGAAGGGCGTCAAGGCAGAGGACGCTCCTCGTCACGTGGAGGCGCTCCTCAAGGCCTATCTCGCCAACCGGCTGGGGGCGCACGAGGGCTTCCAGGCCTTCACCCTGCGGCATGAGCTGGAGGCCCTGGACAGCCTCGTCACCCCCCAGCTTGCCGCCATGCGGGAGGCGGCCGAATGACCATCCAGCCGCAGACGCCGATCATCGACCTCATCCCGGACTCCGCGCCCTTCTCCCCGGAGCAGCGTCAATGGCTCTCCGGCTTCTTCCGCGCGGCCCTGGCGCCCTGGTCGATGCCCGGCGCCGTGCCGGTGGCGGCGCCGGCGGATGTGGCCGGTGCAGGCTCCGATCTGGCCTCCAATGACGATGCGCCCTGGCACGATCCCGCCATGCCGCTCCCCGATCGCATGAAGCTCGCCGAGGGCAGGCCCCTCGCCCCGCGCCTGATGGCCGCCATGGCGCAGCAGGATTGCGGCCAGTGCGGCTACTCCTGCGCCGACTATGCCAATGCGCTGGCCCTGAAATCTGAGGACCGCCTGAACCTTTGCGTTCCCGGCGGCAAGGACACGATGCGCATGCTCCGCAGCCTTGCCGGCGAAATCGACGCGCCCGCTGTGGCACCGAAGGCCAGTCCAGCCGCCGCGAAGGAAGCGGCTCCGCCGTCCCCCCCGGGCCGTTCACGCGAGGCGCCGGTGGAGGCCATCTTCCTGTCGCGCCGCAGGCTGAACGCAGACGGATCGGAAAAGGACACATTCCACGTCGAGTTCGATCTCACCGAGTCCGGCCTCGACTACGTGGCCGGCGACGCCTTCGGCATTTTCCCGGTCAATGACCTGGGTCTGGTCGACCAGATCATCGCCATGCTCGGCGCCTCCCACGTCACGGCGGTGCGCGGGCGCACGCTGCGGGAGGTGCTGGCCGAAGAGGTCTCGCTGTCCCCTGCCCCCGACCGTCTGTTCGAACTGATCTCGTTCCTGTCGGGCGGCACGCAGAGGGCCAAGGCGCGGGCGCTCGCCGCCGGCGAAGATCCGGACGGCGATGCTGCAACCCTCGACGTGCTGGCCGCACTTCAGAAGTTCGCGGGCGTGCGCCCCCATCCGGAGGCCTTTGTCGAGATTCTCGAACCGCTACAGCCGCGGCTCTACTCCATTTCCTCGTCCATCAAGGCCAATCCCGGCCGCGTGTCTCTGACGGTCGATGCCGTCCGCTATGTCGTCGGCAAGCGGCGGCGCCTCGGTGTCGCCTCGACCTTCCTCGGGTATCGCGCCGCCCCCGGCGCGAAGGTCCGGGTTTATGTCCAGCGCGCCCATGGCTTCGCCCTGCCCGCCGACCCCGCAAGGCCGATCATCATGGTCGGGCCCGGAACGGGCGTGGCACCCTTCCGCGCCTTCCTCCAGGACCGCTGGGCCGACCGGGCCCCGGGGCGCAACTGGCTGTTCTACGGCCATCAGCGTCAGGCAACCGACTTCTTCTATGCCGACGAGCTGGAAGCGATGAAGAAGGCCGGGGTGCTCACGCGACTGTCGCTCGCCTGGTCGCGCGACGGCCGCGAGAAGATCTATGTCCAGGACCGCATGCGCGAGAACGGCGCCGAGATCTGGCGCTGGCTGGAGGAGGGCGCGCATTTCTACATCTGCGGCGATGCCCGGCGGATGGCGAAGGATGTCGAGGCGGCACTGGTCGACGTGATCGCGGTGCATGGCGACCGCCCGGCCGCGGCAGCGGTTGCCTATGTGCAGGACATGAAGAAGGCCGGCCGCTTCCAGGCCGATGTCTATTGAGGCCGGCGCGATGAGCCAGGCCCGCGTCCGGCACCCGGAAATCCGCCGCGCCGCCCGCATGGCGCCGCTGGCGACCCTGCCCGTTTTTCTGAAACTGTCCGGCCGCCGCGTGGTGGTGGCTGGTGGCGATGCCGCCGCGGTCTGGAAGGCCGAGCTTCTGTCCGCCGCAGGCGCCCGGGTCGAGGTCCTTTCGGCCACCCCCGACCCGGCGCTGCTCGCGCTGGCGGACGATCCGCCCGACGGTGTCGTGACGCTGGTGCGGCGCGACTGGATGCCGGCCGATCTCGACGGCGCCGCCTTTGCCATCGGCGCCTTTGGCGAGGATGGCGAAGCCGCGCGTTTCCGCGATGCCGCCCGCATGGCCGGTGTGCCGGTCAATGTTATCGACCGGCCGGCCTTCTGCGATATCCAGTTCGGCGGCATCGTCAACCGGTCGCCGCTGGTCATCGGCATTTCCACCGATGGCGCAGCGCCGGTCTTCGGCCAGGCGGTTCGCGCGCGCATCGAGGCCCTGCTGCCGCAGGGCCTGGCGCGCTGGGCCGGCGCGGCAAGGCAGTGGCGCCGGCGCGTGACCACGCTCGACCTGCCGTTCCGGGCCCGGCGGCGCTTCTGGGAACTGTTTTCCACGCATGCGCTGGCCGAGCCCGACGCGCTGCCCGATTCGCGCCTGGCGGAGCGGCTGGAGGAGGCAGCTTTGGCCGAGGCGGAGCATCGGGCCGGCCGCATCGTCCTCGTGGGCGCAGGGCCGGGCGACCCGGAGCTGCTCACCATGAAGGCCGTGCGGGCGCTCCAGTCCGCCGATATCATCGTTCATGACGATCTGGTGCCGCCTGCCATCCTCGATGTTGCCCGGCGCGAATCGGAGCGGGTCGCGGCGGGAAAGCGCGGCCACCGCCCGTCCTGCCGCCAGGAGGACATCAATGCCCTGATGATCCGCCTCGCGCGCGAGGGCCGCCATGTCGTGCGCCTGAAGGCCGGCTGTCCGCTGGTCTTCGGCCGCGCGGGCGAGGAAATCGCCGCGGCCGAGGCCGCCGGCATCGCGGTCGAGGTCATTCCCGGCATTTCAGCCGCACAGGGCGCGGCCGCCTCGCTCGCGGCCTCACTGACCCATCGCGACCATGCCCACCGTCTACAGTTCGTCACCGCACATGGGCGCAATGGCCGCCTGCCCGAGGATCTCGACTGGCGCTCGCTGGCCGATCCTGCCGCCTCGACGGCCGTCTATATGGCCGGCGCCACCTGGCACGAGATGGCACGGCGCCTTACGCGCGAGGGCCTCGACCCGCAGACGCCGGCCATCGCGGTGGTCAATGCCACGCGGCCCGAGGAGACCGTGATCAGTTCGACGGTGAAGGATCTGGGGGTGGCGCTGGCTGCGCGCCAGTGGTCCGGCCCGCTCGTCATTCTGATCGGCGCCGCCTTCGGATCGGCTGCTGCCCGCCGCGCGGATCAAGGCCAGCCGGTCGCTCTGGCGGCCCCTGCAGAGGCTTTTCCTTGACAAGCAAGCCCCGACCTGCCAAATCCCGCGCCGACCAGCCGGCGGCGACGCGGCGGGCTCCCGCCCGCATTTCCCGATACCGGTGACCAGTTTCCGCGAGGATCGCCATGGCCAAGGCCGCAACCATCAAGATCAAGCTCGTCTCGACGGCCGACACGGGCTATTTCTACGTCACGCGCAAGAACTCGCGCACCATGACCGACAAGCTGTCGAAGAAGAAGTACGATCCGGTCGCGCGCAAGCATGTCGAGTTCAAGGAAGCCAAGATCAAGTGATCGGACATCGCGCGGATTGAGAGCATCACGCACGGCCCCGCGAGGGGCCGTTTGCGTGTCCCGGGGCAGCCGGGCAACGACAGCGGCGCCCGATCCGAGTCCGGGAGCGACTTCAGGTATGGCAAGGCCCCGGCCGGATCGTTCCGGTCGGGGTTTTCCATGGGAAAGGCAAGATGGTGGCCGGCCGGGCTGACGGCGATCGGAGAGGCCATCCGCGCCGAACCCGACCGGCCGACCCCACGGACCCAGGAGATGCGGCGGACCTGAGTAGCGCAGGGTTTGCGATCAGGCCGACCCAGATCCTGACAAGCAAGATCACGGCCTGATCTGCAAAAGACCCTAGTGATGCGCTACCGTCGATTCAACGAAGACATCGCGGAAAGGGCGATAAACCCATTCTTAACCTAAAACAGTACGGTTGACGGACAGGGTTAACGATCCTCCCGGCCGCTGGATCGCTTCAGGCGGCATCCAGAACCACACGGTTGCGTCCGTCCCGCTTGGCCCGATAGAGCGCCTGGTCGGCCCTCCGCAGCAGGGTGTCCGGGCCCGTGTCCTCCGGCAGGCGCTGCGCCATGCCGATGGACACCGTGATGTCGAGGGCCTTGGTACCCTGGTGAATGGGAAAGGGCTCGCCCGCCACGCGCGAGCGGATGCGTTCTGCAACGATCGAGGCAACGCCCGCATCGGTATCGGGCATCACCACCACGAACTCCTCGCCACCGAGGCGGCAGGCAAGGTCGATTCCGCGCACGTTGCGCCTGAGCCGCTGGGCGAACTCGCGCAGCACATCGTCGCCGGCATCGTGGCCATAGGTATCGTTGACCGCCTTGAAGTAGTCGATGTCGAGCACGAGCACGGACAGCGGTTTTCCCCGCATGGCCGCCTGGTCGAGCAGCGTCGTCAGATGGTTCTCCATGTAGCGGCGGTTGTGCAGTCCGGTGAGGCCGTCGGTCACAGCCATTTCCATGGACTGCAGGACATTGTCACGCAGGCGGTCCGTGTAGCGCTTGCGCCGCACCTGCGTGCGCACGCGCGCGCACAGCTCGTTGCGATCGATCGGCCGCAGCAGATAGTCGTTCACGCCGATATCGAGGCCCCTGAGCAGGCGCGCATCATCCTCCGGCTCGACGATGATCAGGATCGGAAGGCTGCGCGTCCGGTCCAGCGAACGGATCTGCGAGCACAGGCGCAGGGGGTCGAACTCGGCAAGCCCCAGCGAGATCATCACAAGGTCGTAGCCGCCATCGGCCGCCCGAAACAGCGCCTCCTGCGCCCGGGTTTCGACATCCACCGTCTGCTCGCTGCGCAGGGCATTGACGATCCGCTCGGAGGAGGAGGCCCGGTCATCGACCAGCAGCACCCGGCCATCCCGACCATTGACCGCGATCGCCTCCGCCAGCGCATCGCGCATGCCGATCTCCCGGGACGTGACCGCGCGCATGCGCAGCTCGTCCTGCACCATCTTGAGCCGCACGAGCGAGCGCACGCGCGCGATCAGCGCGATATCGTTGACCGGCTTGGTCAGAAAATCGTCGGCTCCGGCCTCGAGGCCCTTGACCCTGTCGGACGGCTGGTCGAGCGCGGTGATCATGATCACCGGCAGATGGTGCGTGGCCGGATTGGCCTTGAGGCGACGACAGACCTCGAAGCCATCCATGCCCGGCATCATGGCATCGGTCAGGACGATGTCGCACTGGGCCCGTTCACAGATGGACAGTGCCTCCGCCCCCGACATGGCCGTGACCACATCGAAATATTCGGCCGACAGGCGCGCCTCGAGCAGCTTCACATTGGCTGGCACATCGTCGACAACGAGAATCCGGGCCGTCATCTCGCCTCTCCCTCAGGCCTTGCCCAGAAACTGGCGCACGGTCTCGATGAACTTGGCCACGGAGATCGGCTTCGACAGATAGGCCTCGCAGCCGCCCGCGCGGATGCGCTCCTCATCGCCCTTCATGGCGAAGGCTGTCACGGCCACCACCGGAATGTGCCGGATCGTCTCGTCCTCCTTGATCCAGCGGGTCACGTCGAGGCCCGAGACCTCGGGCAACTGGATATCCATCAGGATCAGGTCTGGCCGTTCGTTGCGGGCAAGCGTCAGCGCCTCCATTCCGTTGCGGGTCTGGATGGTCCGGTAGCCGTTCGCTTCGAGCAGATCATGGAAGAGCTTCATGTTGAGCTCGTTGTCTTCCACGATCATAACGGTCTTGGACATCAGCGCGGGCATCCCCGAGGCAGGCGGGCCGGAAACCGGACCAAATTGGCTGCAAACCAAGGTAATTCGGATTCCTTTCGGAAAGGCAAACCATGACGCTGCGAGAGCGGGAACACAGACGGAACGAGGCCGAGACCATGGCTGTTGCCGCCCTGGCCTTCCTCGCCGCAGAACCCGAGCGGCTTGCGCGCTTTCTGGCGCTGGCCGGCATTGCGGGGGCCGATATCCGCCGTGCAGCCAGGGAGCCGGGCTTCCTGGCCGCCGTCATGGAACACCTCATGGGTGACGAGGCGCTGCTTCTGGCCTTTGCCGGCGAGCAGGACGTGAACCCCGAGGCGGTGGTGCGGGCCGCCCACGCGCTCGGCGCCGGACCGTGGGAGCGCGACCACGCCTGATGACGCCCGACGGCCCATGGCACCTTGCCGGCCAGCCCGCGCCGCATCAGGATCGACGACAGCGAGTTGCTCCATGGCCCTGCGTGCCTTCTGCCGGGACTGCTTCACCGCCCAGCCGCCGGGTGGACGCCGCTGCACGGCCTGCGGGTCGCCGCGCATTGTGGCGCATGAGGAGCTGGACACGCTGTCCATCGCCCATGTGGATTGTGATGCCTTCTACGCGGCCATCGAGAAGCGCGACGACCCCGCCCTTGCTGACCGGCCAGTGATCGTCGGCGGCGGCCGGCGTGGTGTCGTCTCCACCTGCTGCTACATCGCCCGCATTTCCGGCGTCCGATCGGCCATGCCGATGTTCAAGGCCCTGAAGCTCTGTCCGGAGGCGGTGGTCATCAAGCCGGACATGGAGAAATATGCCCGCGTGGGGCGCGAGGTCCGGCAGGCCATGCTGGCCCTGACCCCGCTGGTCGAGCCGCTTTCCATCGACGAGGCCTTTCTCGATCTGTCGGGCACCGAGCGGCTCCATGGCGCAGCCCCGGCCCTGACGCTCGCCCGCTTTGCAAGCCAGGTGGAGCAGGAGATCGGCATCACCGTGTCGGTCGGGCTGTCCTACAACAAGTTCCTCGCCAAGATCGCCTCCGATCTGGACAAGCCGCGCGGGTTCGCTGCCATCGGCCGTGGCGAGGCCCTCGACTTCCTCGGTCCAAAGCCGGTCTCCCTCATCTGGGGCGTGGGCCGCGCCATGCAGGAGGCGCTGGCGCGCGACGGTCTGAAATGCATTGCCGACCTGCGCCGGCTTGATGAGACCGAGCTCATGCGCCGCTATGGCGCGATGGGCCAGCGGCTCGCCCGCCTCGCCCGCGGCCAGGACGATCGCCGGGTCAATCCCGAGGGCGAGGTGAAATCGGTTTCGGCCGAAACCACCTTCAACGAGGACATCCGCGAAGGCCGGGCGCTGGAAAAGCACCTGTTCAGGCTGTGCGAGAAGGTGTCTGCCCGGTGCAAGGCCAAGCACCTGTCCGGCCGTTCGGTCACGCTGAAGCTGAAGACCGCCGACTTCCGCCTGCGCACCCGCTCGCGGGCGCTCGAAACACCGACCGCCCTTGCCGCCCGCCTGTTCGAGGCAGGTCGCGACCTCCTCTTGCGCGAGGTGGACGGCACCGCATTTCGCCTGATCGGCATCGGCCTGTCCGATCTGGCCGACCTCGACAAGGCCGATCCGGCCGATCTGATCGATACCACGATTGCCCGCAACGTGAAGGTCGAGGGCGCCATCGACAGCCTGCGCGCCCGTTTCGGCAAGGCGGCCGTGGTCAAGGGCATCCTGCTGGACGACTGATCCGCAGGGTCGGGCTCAGCCGGCGCGCAGGCCACCCTTCTCCTCGACGAAACGGGCAACGTCGGCCACACCCTCCCCGGTCCTGATGTTGGTGAACACGAAGGGCCGCGGCCCCCTCATCCGCCGGGAATCCCGGTCCATGTTGCCGAGATCCGCACCGACCAGCGGCGCGAGATCGGTCTTGTTGATCACCAGCAGGTCGGAGCGCGTGATGCCCGGCCCGCCCTTCGAGGGGATCTTCTCGCCCGCCGCCACGTCAATCACGTAGATCGTCAGGTCGGCGAGTTCCGGGGAAAAGGTCGCCGCAAGATTGTCGCCACCCGATTCGATCAGGATCAGGTCGAGCTGGGGGAATCGCGTGCGCATCTCGGCGACAGCCGCCAGGTTGATCGAGGCATCCTCCCGGATGGCCGTATGCGGACAGCCGCCGGTCTCCACCCCCATGATGCGCTCGGTCGGCAGCGCGCCGGACCGCATCAGATATTCGGCATCCCACTTGGTGTAGATGTCATTGGTGATGGCCGCCATCTCGTAGCGGTCGCGCAGCGCCTTGCAGAGCGCGTCCATCAGCGCGGTCTTGCCGGAACCGACGGGGCCGCCGATGCCGACGCGCAACGGGCCATGGGGTGAAGGCATGGGGATCAGCTCCTGAACAGCCGGGTGTACTGGGTTTCATGCCGCATGGAGGCGAGATCGGAGCGCAGCGCATGGCCGCCGATGTCGTCAAGGGCCGTCAGGCGCGCCACCGCCACCGTCTCGACGACAACCGGCTCCAGCGTGGCAAGGGCGCGCTGGCCGTCGGTCTGACCAAGCGGAACGAGCCTGACCGCCGCCGAGACGAGATTGGCCGCCACTGCATGCAAGAAGGCGTGCAGGGCGACGAGCTCCTCGATGGCATGAGCGGCAGTGGCGGCGCCGACCGCCACGGGATAGGCCACCGCTCCCGGCCATGAGCGCCGCACCAGCGTCAGGCTGGCTGCCGGCCAGGCGGCTTCGGTCGCCATCATGAAGGCATTGCCCTGCGCGGTGGTCTCGAGCCGCCGCTCCTTCGACGGCTGAAAAGCGAGCGCAAGTTCGGCGACCTCGGCAAGAGCCTCGCCATCGCCGGCGGCCGTGGCGCGATGCGCATGGGCACAGAAGACCGCATCGGCCAGGCCCGAACCCCGGCGCAGCACGACGCTCAGCCAGTCGACCAGCGACGCGAGATTGCCGATGTCGCCCGCCTCCACCGCCCATTCCAGTCCATGGGAATAGGAAAAGGCTCCGACCGGATAGGCCGGCGACAGCCAGGCGAGCAGGCGATAGAGCGCCGCCGGGCTGGCGGACTCAGCCATGCTGGGGATCGTGCCGGTGGCCCGGACCTTGGGCGTGACCATGACCGTGGTGACCATGACCGTGATGATCGTGCCCGTGGTGATGTCCGCAGCCGCAGCTCGCGTCGTGGACGTGGCCCTCGCTGGTCAACGCCAGGACATCGCGGGCCTTCGGCGCCCGGGCATGGCCGTGGTCATGGTGATGATGGTCATGATGGTCAGGACCATGGCCATGGTGGTGATGGCCATGGGCGCCGGCATGGCCGTGGTCATGCCCGGTCACCGTCCCGTGGCCATAGGCGCCCCCTTCCGGATCGAAGGGCGCCTCGATCGGCACCACCTTCGCGCCGAGCCCGCGCACCATGTCCTCGATGACATGGTCCCGACGGATGCGCAGCCGCGTGCCCATGATCTGGGTCGGCAGGTGGCGGTTGCCGAGATGCCAGGCCACGCGGACCATGTGGTTCGGGTCACTGGTGCGAATCTCTGCCAGCGGCTCGGCGGCGGCCACCACCCGCACGATCCGGCCATCCTCCAGTTCGAGACCAGCGTCGGAGACGAGCGGAACGGCCTCGGCAAGATCGAGCAGGAAGGCCGTGCCGTCGACGCCCTCCATGGCGAGCCGCCGGCGGTGCCGGTCGTCATAGTCGAGCACCACGCGGTCAACGACCGCGCTCTCGGGAAAGGAATGAGGTGAGAGAACCCTGGTGGCGCGGATCATGGCGATCGCCTTCCAATGCGAATGGGAGACTGTCGTCTAGAACAGGAAGTAGCGCCGCGCCATGGGCAGCTCCTTCGCCGGTTCACAGGTGATGAGCTCCCCGTCCGCCCTGACCTCATAGGTCTCGGGATGCACCTCGATATGCGGCGTCGCGCCATTGTGGATCAGGCTCTTCTTGGAAATGCCGCCGCGCACGTTCTCCACCGGCAGCACCATGCGCTCCAGCCCGAGCCTCTCGTGGACGCCTGTCTCGTAGGCGGCCCTGGAGACGAAGGTGACAGCGGAGGCGGTCATGGCCTTGCCGAAGGCTCCGAACATGGGCCGGTAGTGCACCGGTTGCGGGGTGGGGATCGAGGCATTGGGATCGCCCATGGGGGCCGCGGCAATGGTGCCGCATTTGAGCACGAGGAACGGCTTCACGCCGAAGAACTTCGGCTCCCAGAGCACGAGATCGGCCAGCTTGCCGACCTCCACCGAGCCGATGTGCTTCGACAGGCCGTGGGCGATGGCCGGATTGATGGTCACCTTGGCGATGTAGCGCTTGACGCGGAAATTGTCGGCGCCGGTGCCGACATCCTCCGGCAGGGCGCCGCGCTGGATCTTCATCTTGTGGGCGGTCTGGAAGGTGCGGATGATCACCTCGCCGACGCGCCCCATGGCCTGGCTGTCGGAGGCCATGATCGAAAGCGCGCCCATGTCGTGGAGGATGTCCTCCGCCGCGATGGTCTCCTTGCGGATGCGGCTCTCGGCGAAGGCAACATCCTCGGGAATGGAGGGCGACAGGTGGTGGCAGACCATGAGCATGTCGAGGTGTTCCTCGATCGTGTTCACGGTGTAGGGCATGGTCGGATTGGTCGAGGACGGCAGCACGTTCTCCACCATGGCGACCTTGATGATGTCGGGCGCATGACCGCCGCCGGCGCCCTCGGTGTGGAACGCATGGATGGTGCGCCCCTTCAGCGCGGCGATGGTGTCATCGACGAAGCCGCTCTCGTTCAGCGTGTCGGTATGGATCATCACCTGGACGTCGTGGGCGTCGGCGACGCTCAGGCAGTTGTCGATGGCAGCCGGCGTCGTGCCCCAGTCCTCGTGCAGTTTCAGCGCACAGGCCCCGGCCTCGATCTGCTCGACGAGGGCATCCGGCAGCGCCGCATTGCCCTTGCCGGCGAAGGCAAGATTCATGGGGAAGGCCTCGGCCGCCTGCAGCATCCGCGCGATGTGCCAGGGGCCGGGGGTGCAGGTGGTCGCCGTTGTGCCGGAGGCCGGTCCCGTGCCGCCGCCGAGCATGGTGGTGAGCCCGCTCATCAGCGCATCCTCGATCTGCTGCGGGCAGATGAAGTGGATATGGGCGTCGATGCCGCCGGCGGTCAGGATCTTGCCTTCGCCGCCGATCGCCTCGGTGCCGGGGCCGATGATGATGTTGACGTCCGGCTGCACGTCGGGATTGCCGGCCTTGCCGATGGCGGCGATGCGCCCGTCCTTCAGGCCGACATCGGCCTTCACGATGCCCCAGTGGTCGATGATGAGGACATTGGTGATGACGGTGTCGACGGCCCCTGCCCGGTTGGTCGCCTGGCTCTGGCCCATGCCGTCGCGGATGACCTTGCCACCGCCGAACTTCACCTCCTCGCCATAGGTGGTGAAATCCTTCTCGACCTGGACGAAGAGCTCGGTATCGGCGAGCCGAACCCGGTCGCCGACCGTCGGGCCGAACATGTCGGCATAGGCGCCGCGGGTCATCCTGTAGGGCATGGGGCGTGATCCTCAGAGATTGCCCATCACGGACTGGCGGAATCCGTAGACGGTCTTCGCGCCCCGATAGGGCACGAGCGTCACGGTGCGGGTCTGGCCGGGCTCGAAACGCACCGCCGTGCCAGGCGGAATGTCGAGACGCATGCCGCGCGCCTGTTCGCGGTCGAAGGACAGCGCCGGATTGGTCTCGTAGAAATGATAGTGTGAGCCGACCTGCACGGGCCGGTCACCGGTGTTGGAGACAGTCAGGGTGACAGCGTTCTGGCCCTGGTTGAGCTCGATGAAGCCCTCTGCGGCAAGGATCTCGCCAGGTTTCATGGATGGGCTCCTTCGCAACCGAGAGGATCGAGCATGCCGATGCACGCTACCCGGACGCCGATGCGCCCGGGCACCGGACGGAAGGGGTGGAGCATCATGGGGCCGCCGCGGTTCGGGCTCAGGTCGCGCATGGGCGCCTCCTAGCGGATCGGATCGTGGACGGTGACGAGCTTGGTCCCGTCCGGAAAGGTGGCCTCCACCTGGACGTCGTGGATCATCTCGGCGATCCCGTCCATGACCTGGTCGCGGGTGATGACATGCGCGCCGGCCTCCATCAGTTCAGCCACCGACCGGCCGTCGCGGGCACCCTCCACCACGAAATCGGTGATCAGCGCGATGGCCTCCGGATAGTTCAGCTTCACGCCACGTTCGAGGCGCCGGCGCGCCACCATGGCGGCCATCGCGATGAGCAGCTTGTCCTTCTCGCGCGGCGTGAGATTCATCGGGCCTCCTCAACAGGACCAGACGCGCGGCAGGGGCCCGCGCAGATGTTCGAGAACGGCGGCCAGGGCCGTCCTGAGCGCCAGAGCATCCATGCCGACGAGCCTCGCCGCAAGCATGCCGTCGAAGGCGGTGCAGCCAGCCTCGACGCCGGCGCACCTCTCCAGGAGGTCGCGCACGGCCTCCAGATGCCCCTCGGCATCGGGCGCAACCACCAGGACCAGAGCACTGGCCACGGCTCCGCCCCCGGCGGCCGGCGCCGCCAGCGCATCGGCCACCGCCCCCTCCAGCCTCAGTCCCTCGGCATAGACCAGCCGACCGCCGCGGCGGATCCGCCAGCGGTCGAACAGCGCGGCGGCCTGCACCCGCTCGCCGCGCGCGATCCGGCCGAAGACGATGGACTCGGCGGCGATCAGCGAGGCATCGGCCGCCATGTCCACGTCGAGCCGTCGCGCCAGGGCGCAGCCGTCGAACAGAATGGTTTCCTGCGGCAGCCAGGCCAGATGCGCCTCCGTGTCGAGGCGGATGGTGGTGTCGATGCGACCGATGCCCCCTGAGGAGCGATAGACCTTCTCCGCGGCCTGGGTGGTGACGACGGCCCTGGCTCCGGCCCCGATCATCATGTCGACGGTGAACCGGTCGCCGCCTGTGACCCCGCCAGCGGTGTTGATCAGCACCGCCTCGAGATCCTCCGTCGGCTCCACGCGCGGCTTTCGCACCCGCAGCGCCGCCTCCTGATAGGCTTCGCGCAACACGGTTTGGCTCCCGCGTCGGGCGAACACCAGGCGCGCAACGCCGCGCGCGCGCTCAAGCGCGGGCGTCGGCCTTTGCCAGGCCCGTTCATCGGCCGCCGGTTCAACCAGCATGCGTCCCCCTGTCGAGCCAATTCTGGAATCGCCCGGAACCCCCGGCAAGCCGAGAAGTTAGGCAGAAGGCCGGCCGCGTTGCCCGCAGGACGGGCCTCACCCCGCCGGTCCGATGGTCCATTCTGGCGTCGTCACGAATCGTTAACCGTCGGGGGCGAGGATTCCCGACGATCCAGTAGCGCGAGTCGCCCGGAACCAGCCCATCGGAGGGCCACCATGGCTGAATCGCATGGCCTGCAGACCCACAGCCAGGCGCCGCAGCGTGCGCGAGAGGAGACCGATGCCATGACGCGGACTCTGACGCGCCTCGCACCGGCGACCGATGCGGAGGCCTTCACCGTGCTGCGCCGAGCCTTTCCGGGAAGCGCGCTGTGCGAGCGTGTCGCCGCAATCGGCCGCTGGCGCTCGGGCTGATCAGCGCCCCTCGGCCGGATCCGGTGGCTCGGCCGGCCGCGCAGCCGGCTCGACCAGACCCGCGGCCTTGGCAGCCGCCTCCGCCTGGGCTAGCTCCCGCGCCTTGGCCACGCCGAAGGGCAAGGAGCCCAGATAGAGGACCGATCCCACCGCAAGAACGGCCCAGGGATAGCTGATCAGAAGCGCCACAAAGGCGATCGCTGCGACGAACAACGGCAGCACCATCTCGCGCGGCACCCGCGATCCGACCTTCTTGCCGGAGAAGACCGGCAGCTTGGAGACCATCAGCAGTGCCACGGCCATGGTGTAGCCGGTGACCAGCCAGGGATGGATCAGCCCGCGCGGTACGCCGACATGCTCGAGGTAGATCGGCAGCATGACCAGAACGGCCCCCGCCGGGATGGGCACGCCCGTGAAGAAATTGCCCATCCAGGCCGGCCGCGTCGGATCGTCGATCTGGACATTGAACCGCGCGAGCCGCAGCGCCCCGCAGATGGCGAACACCAGCACGGCGATCCAGCCGACCGGCCCGGCCTGGTTCATGCCCCAGAGATAGAGCACCACGACCGGCACGGCGCCGAAGCTGACAAAATCGGCAAGGCTGTCGAGTTCAGCCCCGAACTTCGACGTGCCCTTCAGCAGCCGCGCGATCCGCCCGTCCATGGAATCGAGGACGGCCGCAAGGAGGATCAGATACACGGCGAAGTCGATGCGCCCCTCGATCGCCATCCGGATGGCGCTGAGCCCCGCGCACAGCGCCAGCAGCGTGATCAGGTTGGGGATGAGGATGCGCAGCGGCACCGGACGAAACCGGCGGCGCGGCGGCTCGTTGCGGTCGGGCGTGAAGGGCTGGAACAGCGATGACATGGGGGCAGCGTAGCGCGGATGGATGCAGGCGTCAGCCGACCCGTACCAGCCGCTGCTCCTCGCCGGAGGTCATGTCGGCCAGAACGGTCTCGCCCGCGACGGCGCGCTGTCCCACCGCGACCAGCGGCTCAGCCCCTTGCGGAAAATAGACGTCGACGCGCGAACCGAAGCGGATCATGCCGAAGCGCTCGCCGGCGCTGAGACTTGCCCCCTCCTCCACCCACCAGACGATGCGACGGGCAATCAGGCCGGCAATCTGGACGACGCCGAAATCGCCATGCTGCGAGCGGATGACCAGCCCGTTGCGTTCATTGTCTTCAGAAGCCTTGTCCAGATCGGCATTCAGGAACCGTCCCGGCCGATAGACCATGCGCACCAGTGTCCCGCTCACCGGCGCGCGGTTCACATGGCAGTCGAACACCGACATGAAGATGGAGACGCAGGGCACCGGCTGATCGCCAAGCCCGAGCTCAGCCGGCGGGACGGTCCGGACGATGCGCGAGATGCGCCCGTCGGCGGGTGCCACGACCAGGCCGGATCGCACCGGCGTCACCCGCACCGGGTCACGGAAGAACAGGATCACCCACACCGTCAGGGCCAGCATGGGCCAGGTCAGCCAGGCCCCGAACCACAGGAGAATGAGCGTTCCCGCCACCGCCACGGCGATGAAGGGATAGCCTTCGCGATGGACCGGCACCAGAACGGTGGTCCGGATGCTGTCGATGATGGACATGGCTGCCTCGCGTTGGAGAGGCTCTCTAGCCGCCGGTCGCGCGCAAGGTCAATGCCGACAGACCGCCGGCATCACCCTGCTGGCCTCGCGGGCGCGTCGTCCTTCTCGGCCTGCGCCTCCGCCGCTTCCTCCTCGGCCCGTTCCGCTTCCCGCCGCTTTTCCATGCGCTGCACGATCCAGATGCTGATCTCGTAGAGGCCGCACAGCGGCAGGGCCAGGGAGAGCTGGCTGATGACGTCCGGCGGCGTGAGCACCGCAGCCAGCACGAAGGCGAGAACGATGAAGTAGCGGCGCTTGGAACGCAGGAAGTCCGCGGTCACCACCCCGATCTGGCCAAGCAGCGCAATGATCACAGGCAGCTGGAACGAGATGCCGAAGGCAAAGATCAGCGTCATGATGAGGCTGAGATAGTCCTCGACGCGGCCGAGATACTGGATCGCCGTCGCGGTGTCGGACGGGGCCTGCTGCATGCTGAGCGAGAACAGCATCAGTGCGCGCATCACGAAGACGAGCACGAAGATGCCGCCTGCGAAGAAGCAGATGGGGGTCCAGATCAGATAGGGCCGGAAGGCATCCTTCTCGTGCGAATAGAGGCCCGGCGCGACGAACTTGTAGAGCTGGATGGCGATCACCGGGAAGGCGAGGAAGGCCCCGCCGAACATGCCGATCTTCAGCTGCGTGAAGAAATATTCCAGCGGCGCGGTATAGATCAACCTGACGTCGGCGCGCGGGATCGACAAATAGTCAGCGGCCCATTCGTAGGGCAGGACCAGAATCTGGAAGATCTGCTTGGAGAAGGCGAAGGAGAAGATGAAGCAGACGAGAAAGCCGAGCAGCGCCTTGATCAGGCGCGCGCGCAGCTCGATCAGATGCTCGATCAGCGGCGCCTTGGACGCTTCGATCGCTTCCTCGTCGGCTTTCAGCCGATCTTGCTTGCTGGAGGGGACGGTCATTCCTTGGCCTTTCGGGCGCGCTTCGGCTGCGCCTCCTCGACGGGTTCGGCCGGCGTCTCGGCGGCAGGTGCGGCCGGCGCTTCCGCATCGGCCGACGGAGCCTTGCGGCTGCGCCGCGGCTTCGGCGCCGGCTCCTCGGGCGTTTCCGCCGCCACGGCCTCGGCAGGCGGAGCCGGCACCGGAGAAGCTGTCGGTTCGCTCCCAGTCAGCGGCAAGGGATCGCCGGCCGGGGCGTCCGACACCGGCGGCTGGGCCAGCTGGTTATGGAGGGTCGCGGGATCGACAGCATAGCCGGGCGGTGCCGGAATGGCCTGCGCAATGCTGTCAGGCGTCGGCGGCCCGATGGTTCCGGCGGCCGGATCGGCCGGGTTCAGCGCGGCCTTCACGTCATCGACCGTCGACTGGATCTTGTCGCGGGCATAGTCGATCGGGTCGAACGCCGTGCTCTTGGACACCGATTCATTGACGCTGTCGATCGACGACTTGACCTTATCGACCTCCGCTTCCTGAAGCGCCTGATTGAACTGGTACTGGAAGTCGGAAGCCATGGCCCGCAGCTTGGCCACCGCCTGGCCGAGGCCGCGCAGCACGCCGGGCAGCTCCTTGGGGCCGATGACCAACAGTGCAATGATGCCGATAAGCGCGATCTCGCCCCAGCTTAAGTCGAACATGGCCACCACCTGTGGGCGCGACCGGCGCGCCCGCTCCTGCCTGCATCACGGCCCGCCGACACGGGCGCCGCCCCCGGGCCCCTGATCAGCCGGCCTTGGGTGCCGAGGTGGGAGCGGACGGGGCCGCGGCCGTCTCTGCCGGCGCGCCGGTGGCCTGCTGGGTCGCCGCGGGCTGGTGATCGATGGTGGCAGCGGGCTGGGCCGGCTTCTGCTCCGGGGTGTCCTCCTCGGCCAGACCCTTCTTGAAGGCCTTGATGCCCTTGGCGGCGTCGCCCATGAACTCGGAAATCTTGCCGCGGCCGAACAGCAGCAGCACGATCACGGCAACCACAATCCAGTGCCAGGCGCTAAAGGTACCCATCATCCACTCCTTGATCGTTCCGCCCGCGGCAACGGCCAGGTTGCGGCGCGCATGGTTCTGTTCGGCGCACGAGGCCGTGTCGAGTGCGAAACTATGCGCCGGGTAAGGCAAAAACAAGAACCTCCGCTGCGGCAACGTCGACACCGAGATCACGGCCCGGTGTGAAACCTTCCGCCGACCGAACCCGCGCCTTCAGGGGCATCTCGAGGCCCGCAACCGCGATCTCGAGCAGTTCGACCTCGCCCAGGAAGCGGCGGCCGACAAGCCGGCCGGGCAGGCACATGCCGGCGGGCCGGGGCTGGATCGATCGCGGCCGGATTGCCGCCACGCCGGCGGCGCCTTCCGCCAAGCCCGGAGCCGGAAAGTACCCGACCGGCGTCACCAGCTTGCCGCCCTGAACGCGGCCGGGCACCTCGTTGATGTCGGAGAAGAACCGCGCCGCCTCCAGATCGACGGGAGCGCGATAGAGGTCGGCCGCCGTGCCGCTCTGGGCGATGCGCCCCTCGCGCATGAGGACGATCCTGTCGGCCATCCGCATGGCCTCTTCCGGGTCGTGGGTGACGACGACGCAGGTTGCCCGCGTTTCGCGCATGACGGCCAGCGTCTCCTCGCGCACGGCATCCCTGAGGCGGCTGTCGAGGCCGGAAAAGGGCTCGTCCATCAGCAGGATGCCCGGCCTGGGCGCGATCGCCCGGGCGAGCGCGACCCGCTGCTGCTCGCCGCCGGACAGCGCATGCGGATAGTCGAGCGCGTGATCGGCGAGCCCGACACGGTCCAGCGCGTGGCGGGCGACGGCCTCGGCCTCGGCACGCGGCAGCGCGCGCAGGCCGAACATCACATTGGCGAGGTTGGTCAGATGCGGAAACAGGGCGAAATCCTGGAACACCAGCCCGACCCCGCGGCGCTCGGGAGGCACATGACCGGCCGGTCCGGCCACCTCGATCCCGTCCATCAGCACCCGCCCCGCGAGCGGCCGCTCGATGCCGGCCGCCACCCGCAGCAGCGTCGTCTTCCCGCAGCCGGACGGTCCCAGCAGGCAGACGACCTCGCCCGGCGCGATGGCAAGATCAACGCCGGCCAGCGCCTGCACGCGGCCATAGCCATGGCTGACGGCCTCGAAGGCCAGCGATGACGCGATGGCCGTGCCGGCTGTGCCGCGCCGCCCCCAGCGCGCACCGCCCTCTGCTGCAGGAGGGGTCATGCCTCGCTCCCGCGCTCCGGTTCGGGGCCGAGCGAGAAGTCCAGCACGGAACCGTCGTCCGGCTCCTCGTCCTCGCGCAGCGCCGGGTCATCGCTCGGCATGGGCACCTGGAAGCCGGGCGGCACCCGGCCATCGAGCAGGCCGGCGGCCTTCAGCTCGTCGAGGCCCGGCAGGTCGGTGATGGCATCCAGCCCGAAATGCTCCAGAAAGGCCGGCGTTGTCCCGAAGGTCACCGGGCGTCCGGGGGTCTTGCGGCGGCCGCGGATGCGCACCCAGCCGGTCTCGAGCAGCAGGTCGAGCGTGCCCTTGGCCACGGTCACACCCCTCACCTCCTCGATCTCGGCCCGTGTCACCGGCTGGTGATAGGCAACGATGGCGAGCGTCTCCAGCGCCGCCCGCGACAGCTTGCGTTCCTCCGGCCTTTCCCGGTGCAGGAGAAAGCTCAGGTCGGCTGCAGTGCGGAAGGTCCATCGGCCGGCGGTGCGCACCAGATTGACCCCCCGCGAGGCGTAGAAGGCCTGAAGGGTCAGGAGCAGCGACCGAACGTCGGCGCCCCGCGGGAGCCTTTCGGCAAGCTCCTGTTCCGACAGTGGCGCAGGCGCGGCGAACAGGAGCGCCTCGACGATGCGCAATTGCTCTACCGGCCCGTCAGCCACCCCGACGGGCTCTCCGATCGGCGCCGCAGCGCCGGCAGCAGCAGCTGTCTGCTCGTCTCCCATGAGACTGGCTTGTATCACGTCGCGGGCGGCGGGGAACCTGCATCCTCGCGCCGCTTGCGCAGGTAGAGCGGTCCCAGCGGCCGGTCCTGATGGAGTTCCAGGCTGCCCTCCCGGACCAGTTCCAGCGCCGAGGCAAAGCTGGAGGCGATCATGCTGGCGCGGCGGTCCTCGCTGAGGAGATAATCCGCGAGGAAGGCATCCAGCGGCGTCCAGTCCATGGCGGAGCCGACCAGCCGTTCGAGAATGGCGCGCGCCTCGGCCAGTGACCAGACATGCCGCTGCGCGACCTCCACATGCGACAGCGCCGCGGTCTGGCGCTGCCGGGCATAGGCGGTGAGCAGATCGTAGATGGTGGCGTCCCACCGGCGCTGGGCAACCGCGATCACCGGCTCCGGCGCCCCGCGCGCGAACACATCGCGGCCGAGCCGGTGGCGGTTCATGAGCTTGGCGGCCGCCTCGCGCATCGCCTGCAGGCGCCGCAGGCGGAAGGCCAGCACCTCCGCCAGTTCCTCGCCGCTCGGCTCGCTGTCCTGCCGCGGATCGGGGATCAGGAGGCGCGACTTGAGGTAGGCCAGCCAGGCCGCCATGACGAGATAATCGGCGGCCAGCTCGAGGCGCATCTTCCGCGCCTCCTCGATGAAGGCGAGATACTGGTCCGCAAGGGCCAGGATCGAGATCCTGGCAAGATCGACCTTCTGGTTGCGGGCGAGCGCCAGGAGCATGTCGAGCGGCCCCTCAAAGCCGTCGACATCGACGACGAAGGTCGGCTCGCCGTCGCCGCGCGCGACAGGCTCATCGAACGGCAGGAAGCCGTGGAGGGGTCGGGGTGGGCGCGCCATGGCACAATCAGACGGAGGGACCGATACGCGATCCTAGCGGAATCACACGCTGAGTGCGTGGTCGGCCGCAAAGGCTGTGGATGGCTCGATCCGCTCGCGCGCGATGATCGCGAAGAACCGCTCCGTCGCCTCGCCGAGGTCGATCGGCTCGGGCGCATGGCGGATGCGGGCCAGGGCCGCATGGGCCCGCTGGCGCGCCCGGCCCCGCAGGAGCGGCACCTCGCCGGCCACAGCGATCATTTCCGCCAGCTGGCCGTTGCAATGAAGGGCCATGTCGCAGCCGGCCCGGAAGGTTGCGCGAGTGCGCTCCGCCAGCGATCCGGACAGGGCCTGCATGGAGAGATCGTCGCACATCACCAGCCCGTCGAAACCGATCGAGCCCCTCACCACCTGGCGCATGACCTTCGGCGAGGTGGTCGCCGGGGCCAGCGGGTCGACCGCCGTGTAGACGACATGGGCCGTCATCGCCAGGGGCATGTCCGTCAATGTCCGGAACGGCAGGAAATCGGTGCGTTCCAGCTCGTCCAGCGGCGTGTCGACCACCGGCAGCGCGTGATGGCTGTCGGCGCCGGCCCGGCCGTGGCCGGGAATGTGCTTGATGACCGGCAGCACGCCGCCGGCGATCAGGCCCTCGGCCGCCGCGCGCCCCAGCCGTGCGACCTCCTCGGCCCGGTCCGAATAGGCCCGGTCTCCGATGATGTCATGGGCGCCGGCCACCGGCACGTCGAGCACCGGCACGCAGTCCACCGTGATGCCGAGCGACCGCAGATCCTCGGCGATCAGGCGGGCACCCAGGCGAACCAGCTCCCGCCCGGCAAGCGGGTCGTTCAGACCGAGGGACGCGATCAGGCGCGCGGGCGGATATTTGCGCCAGTGGGGTGGCCCGAGCCGCTGGACCCGCCCGCCCTCCTGATCGATCAGCACCGGCGCATCCGCGCGCCCCACGATGGTACGGAACTCGGCAATCAGTGCCCGGATCTGGTCGGGATCGACACAGTTGCGCCGGAACAGGATCAGGCCCCAGGGGTCGACATCGCGCAGGAAGGCGCGTTCGTCGGCTGTCAGGCTGGGGCCCGCACAGCCGACGATCAGGGCCGAGACCGCCATGGCGTCAGTTCAGGACACAGGAGCCACCCGCCGAACGGTAGCGCTCGCAGAAACTGGCCGCATCGGACCGGCTGAACGGACCGACGCGCAGACGGTGCCAGGTCCCGCGTCCCGGAATCTCGGCGGCACGGATGTTCGGGGTCTGGCCCTGCAGCATGGGGAAGCGGCGCTGGGCCGCGACAAAGGCATTGCGGGCCTCGGCTTCCGACTGATGCGACGAGATCTGGACGAAGGTGCCACCGTCCGCCGCCGGAGCCTGCGGACGCACCGAAGCGGTCCGCTGCGGGTCGAGATCGAGCGGTGCGGCGCCGGAGCGTGATGGGCTGCGCGCCGGCACTTCGGGGGCGGGTTCGGCCCGGGCCAGGCGCACGACGGGCCGCGGCTGGGGCGCGGGCACCGTCCGGCTTTCGGCGGCCGCAAGGCCGGCGGCGGGCTGGGCCGGGGCATCCGCGCGGGGCGCCTCGGCGGGCGCCGGCTGGGACTGGACCGGAGTGACCTGCACCTGGACCGGTCGCGTCTGGATCGGCTGGGACGGCACCACCGACAGCGGCAGGCCGCCGGGCGGCGGCGCCGGGCGCCCAGCCGGCGGAGCCGCCCCCCCCGGCGG
>JBKBOA010000005.1:0-103196 GCA_046295035.1 Phreatobacter sp. | reverse complement strand
TCCAGTTGCGCACCCGCTTGGGAAACAGGCTGTTCACGACGTCGATGCGGATGTGCTCGTTGCAGATCAGCGTCCAGGCGGCCGCCAGCAGGAACACCGCGCCGAACAGGTACCACTGCAGTTCCAGCCAGGAATTGGAGGAGGTGGACAGCACCTTGCGGACCACCGCATTGCCGGCGGAGATCAGGACCGCCACCAGCACCAGCCAGCTCACGGCCTTGCCGACGAAGGTGTTGAGGGCATCAATGCCCCGGCTGATGGACAGAAGCGGCTGCATCCCTGGCACTCTCCCTCGCAAAGCGAACCAGCGGACCCTCCTTCAAGGGCGCGCGGAATGCTTGGGTTCCGCGCGGGACGAGCCCGGGTGATGCTCCGCAGAGTCCTGCAGGGCGCCGCGGATCGCCGCGGATCACCAGCCATGTCCTTCCCGCTCCCGCCCAAGCCGCCTCTTCGGGGCGGTCTTCGGCCGGCGCCTCTCTATGCCACAGTTCCGTGCCGCACAATAGCCAAAGTCATGATCGCGCCGTCGCCAGCCGGTGCCGCGCAAGAATGTCGCCAGGACGGCCGGCGTGGCGGGCCGTTTCGGTCGCACCCGCCGGCCTGCGCTGTCAGGGGATCGTGCTGGCCGCCTCGGTCTTGCGGTCGCGCTCGCGCATCCTCACCCGTTCGCGATGCAGCGTGTAGAGCCCGGCGCCGACGATGAACGTGATGCCGAGCCAGCTTGCGGCATCGGGCCATTCGCCGAACACGAAGATGCCCGACAGGATGGCCCAGATCATCACGCTGTAGCGGAACGGCGAGACGAGCGAGACCTCGACGCCGCGGAACGCGAGGATCATGGCGTGGTTGCCGATGACCAGCACCGTCGAGGCCGCGAACAGCAGCAAGACCTGCCATGGCGTGGGTGTCACCCAGCCCTGGACAGGGATCATCGCCGTGCCGAACAGGCCGACTGCGATGCAGGTGGAGAAGGTGACGACGATCGTTGGCACCCGATGGTCGATGAAGCGGGTGACGAGGTCGCGCGTCGCGCACAGCAGCACGCTGCCCAGCGCCATCAGCGTGGCCGCGCCGGCGACGAAGCCGGCGCCCCCCGGCTTGACCACCAGCAGCATGCCGATGAAGCCGGCCGCGACCGCCGACCAGCGGCGCCAGCCCACCTGCTCCTTGAGGATCGGGCCCGACAGCGCGGTGATGATCAGCGGGGTCAGCAGGAAGATGGCCGTGATGTCGGCGATCGGAATGAAGGCGATGGCCGAGATGAACAGGAAGGCGACCAGCGCCTCCAGGGTCGCGCGCGTGGCCACCAGCGGCGACAGGGCCTTGCGGATCTCGCCGGCATGGCCGGCCGCGCGCAGCCAGCCATAGACAAGCAGGGCCGCGAACACCCCGCGGATGGCGATGATCTGACCGGAGGGCAGGTCGGCGGCCACCAGCTTGACCAGCGTGTCATTGGCATTGAAGCAGGCCATGGCCGTGCACATGGCGATGATGCCGCGGCGGTTGGCCGCCTCGCTGGAGGCAGGCAGGGGCAGGGGCGTCATGGCTGCGGCCTCCCGCCTTCGGACACGAGCCGGTCGAGGCGGAACAGGCCGAGATCGTGCGGCGGGCGTCGATCCGAGGCCATGTCGGCGAGGATCTCGCCGATGACGCTGGCGAACTTGAACCCGTGTCCGGAGCAGGGCGAGGCCACGAGAACCTGCGGCAGGGTCGGCAGCGTGTCGATCACGAAATGCTCGTCGGGCGTGTTGGTGAACAGGCAGGTCCGCAGGGCCAGAACCGGACCGTCGGCATCGGGGAAGACGTGGCGCAGGACCGCGCGCAGGGCCTGCTCGTCCCGCTCGGTCGGCTCCCGCGACAGCCGGTCGGCATGACCCTGTTCCCGCAGATGGTTGTAGAGGCCGATCTTGAAGCCGGGCACGCCGAAGACCGGAAACTGGTAGCAGGTGCCCGCATCCGTCTCGACGATGGAGACGGGAAAGGCCCCGAGGGCGAAATGGGCGGGCACCTTCGGCCGGAACCAGCCGAGCACCTGGCGTTCGGGAACGGCGAGGCCCGCCAGGGCGGGAACGTGGTCGGCGATCCAGGCGCCGGTGGACAGGATCAGGCGCCCGGCCTCGTAGGTGCCCCGGGGCGTGGTCACGCGCACGTCGCCGCCGCCGGTCGGCTCCCAGGAGATCAGGGGCTCGCGCGCGCGCAGGTCGGCGCCGGCCGCCATGGCCAGTCCCGCCTGGGCGACGATCGCCCGTTCGCTCATGACGAAGCCGGCATCGGGCTGGAACACCGCGACATGGCCTTCGGGCAACCGGTATCCGGGGAAGCGACGGGCCGTCTCGGCCGCATCCATCACCGCGTGGGCGAGGCCATGGCTGCGGCAGGCGAGGAGCGAGCCGGACACCACCCGGCCATCGGGCCGGCCCGCATCGATGCCGCCGGTGACGTGCAGGAGCTGCTCGCCCGCCTCCGACTCGGTGGCGCGCCAGAGCTCGTAGGCCCGGCGCAGCAGCGGCACATAGGCGGGATGCTCGAAATAGGCGAGGCGGATGATGCGGTTCACGCCATGGGACGAGCCCATGGCATGGGGAATGTCGAAGCGTTCCAGCCCGAGCACCTTCAGGCCCCGACGGGCCAGCTGCAGGGCCGCAGCCGATCCCATCGCCCCGAGGCCGGCAATGATCACGTCGAAGGCGGGCACGGCTGCGGGCTCCCGGCATGTCTTCCCCTGCCTTCAGCTAGCCGCACCGGGCGACCGCGTCGAGCCATTTGCGTTGCAGGGCAGGGCCGACCCCGACAGCGCCCGTCGTCCGGTCAGGGGGTGCTGCTGCGGAAGCTGCGCTCGATGCCGGCATTGATCAGTGCGAACAGCGTCGGATTGGCCTCGGCCGGCGCCAGCTGCCGCGCGGCCATCGCCTGGTCCTTCACCTCACGCTGGCGGCCGGCCACCTGGGCGACGAGCAGCGAGGCGGTGACCAGGATGTCCACCGTCAGGGCGACCGTCACCGCGGCGAGCCACCAGCGGGTCACCGTGACGGTCCGGCGCAGCTGGCTGTCCTGGGCCATGGCGGCCAGGGGCATCGTCCGCGCGACCGGGGAGCGAGCCTCGTCCCCGGGCAGGCTGGCGGCCGGCGGCTGGGGCGCGGGGGCCTGCGGGGCGATCGGGGCGCATTCGAAGACGGGCCGGTAGGAACCCGGGAACAACCGGATCCGCAGGGGATCCGCCGCGCCCGGTCCGGCATAGTAGAGGTCGAGGGCGCCCCGCAGCCGCATGGCTGCAACCCGCACGGTGGAGTCGCGGTCGGGATCGAAATCGGGCGCGCGGCCGAGCGCCTCCACCGCGATCGTGTAGGCCTTGATGGAGCGGCTGTCCCCCGCCAGGGTCCGCTCCACCACATAGGTCAGCACCTTTCCCGGCAGGGAGGCTTCCTGCAGGCCGGACGATTCAAAGATGCGGCGCAGCGCGTCCTTCACCAATGAGGGATCGGGCGCCGCCACGGATGAACGGTTCATCGCGATGGCCTCTGAAAGACAAAGGGCCCGTGGCGGCGATGCCAGAGGCCCGGTTGAGACGGATGCGGCGACGGGGACACGCGAGCGCTGCGCTGATTGCCAGGGCGCGCCGGTCCAGGTCCTGGGCGGGCTAAAGGCCGTTCAAATGAGGCAGGAACGCGGCGGTTCCGCTGCGTCCGGTGCAGGGTTCTTGATCGCTGCTTACAACCCTTGGGCGATCTTTCAATTGTTTGCCTGCGAATGAAATTTTCTTGTCAGCCGCCAGTCATGCTCATGTGGCGGGACACGGACGGGCGCCTCGACCGGCGGTCGATCACGAAATCGTGACCGCGCGGCTTGCGCGCGATCGCCCGGTCGATGGCGTCGAACAGCGCGTCATTGGCCTCCGAGGAGCGCAGTGGGGCGCGCAGGTCGGCCGCGTCTTCCTGACCGAGGCACATGTAGAGCGTGCCGGTGCAGGTGATTCGCACCCGGTTGCAGCTCTCGCAGAAGTTGTGGGTCATCGGCGTGATGAAGCCGATGCGGCCGCCGGTCTCCCGGGCGCTGACATAGCGGGCCGGGCCGCCGGTCCGGTAGTCGCTCTCCTCCAGCGTCAGCCGTTCCATGAGCCGCGCCCGCACCAGCGACAGCGGCAGGTACTGGTCAAGGCGCGAGGGCTCGATGTCGCCAAGCGGCATGACCTCGATGAAGGAAATGTCCATGCCGCGGCCATGGGCCCAGCGGACCAGCGTTTCGATCTCGTCCTCGTTGATGCCCTTCAGCGCCACCGCGTTGATCTTCACATGCAGGCCAGCGGCCTGTGCCGCATCGATGCCGCGCAGCACATCGGCCAGATCGCCCCAGCGTGTGATCGCGCGGAAGCGGTCGGCATCGAGCGTGTCGAGCGAGACGTTGATGCGCTTCACCCCGCAGGCGGCCAGCTCGGCCGCGTGGCGGGCCAGCTGCGAGCCGTTGGTGGTCACGGTCAGTTCGTCGAGGGTTCCCGCCTCAAGGTGCCGGGAGAGCGAGCGGAACAGCGTCATCACGTCCTTGCGCACCAGCGGCTCGCCGCCGGTCAGCCGCAGCCGGCGCACGCCCTTGGCCACGAAGGCGCTGCACAGCCGGTCGAGCTCCTCCAGGGTCAGCAGGTCGCGCTTGGGCAGGAAGGTCATGTTCTCCGCCATGCAATAGACGCAGCGGAAGTCGCAGCGGTCCGTCACCGAGACGCGCAGGTAATCGATGCTCCGGCCGAACGGATCGATCATCGGAGCGGGCTGGACGCTGACAGGGCTGTCGAACATGGCGGGATCCCGGCGGCGCAGGGCGCCTCAACGATCACTCTGGCCGGACAATGTAGGAAAGGAATTGCGCCACGTCATCCTCCGGCCGTTGAACCGGGCCGCCGAACCGTCTACCTGTCGCATCGTCTGTCCCCCTCCATGCCTCACGTTTCGGGAGAAGCGCGGCCATGACCGAGATCGGCGCCGTCGAGAGCTCCGCTGGCCGCAACCATGCCTGGCCGGTCGAGCTTCGGCTGTCGTCCGACAAGAGGCGGCTCACGGTGAGCTTCGACGACGGGCACATTTTCGCCCTTGATGCCGAATATCTGCGGGTCGAGAGCCCGTCGGCCGAGGTTCAGGGACATTCCCCCTCGGAGCGGCGCTATATCGGGGGCAAGAAGGATGTGAAGATCATCGGCATCGACCGCGTGGGGCACTATGCGGTGCGGCTGAGCTTCGACGACCTGCACTCTTCCGGCATCTATTCGTGGGACTACCTTTATGAACTCGGACGCGACCACGCCGTCATCTGGAACCGCTACCTTGAAGGACTCGCAGCGGCCGGAGGACAGCGCGAACGCCCCGGTCGTTGAGCTTGCCCCCGAGGACCGGGCCGCGCTGGACGACCTGGAGGCCATGCTGCGCCCCGCCGGTGCCGCGCCCCCGCCGCCCGTCCCGGCCGCGACGGCGGAACGCGACTCGCCCGCTCTGGCATCCCGCGCCGAGCCGATGGCCCCGCCGCCACCCGCGCCCGCCAGTCCTGCGCTCACCGCGCAGCCACCGGACGCCCGGCCCGCTCCGCAGCCCCGGGCCCAGACGGCGCCCGTCCTTCCGCCCCAGTCCCATGCCGAGACCGCCACGATGATCCCCTGGATCGAAACCAAGCAGTTCACCATCGACCTGTTCCCCTCGTGGACCAAGACGGAAGGGGACAAGGACTGGAGTCTCGGCGCCGTCACGGTCGATGTGCCGCAGGTCACCAGCCGCCTCGACCAGCTGATTGCCTCGCTCAACGAGGACCAGTGGGAGATCAAGATGGTCGTCCCGCTGGACAAGAGCCTGACCTATCACGAGCACCAGAAGGTGGTGCGGGCCGGCAACCGCAAGGAGCCCGAAGCCGTGCTGGGCGCCTTCGGGCTCGGCTGGGCGGCGGGCACCACCGCCTCCCTGCTGGTCGTCTGCCAGCGCACGGAATGGCTCGAGCCCGCCGACTACCGGGCCCGCATCAAGGAGCGCAATGACCGGCTCGCCGGCGAGCGCAACCGGCGCGAGCGCATGATCGCCCAGGAGCACAATGCCGCCATCAACGCCCGCATCACCCAGGCGCAGAAACTGCTCGACGAGCTGAAGACCCATGGCGTGGTGGTGAAGAAATCCGGCTTCCTGCGCGGCGAGAAGTTCGTGGTGGACGGAACCGAATACACCAACCGGACGGAAGCCGAATCGGCCCTGCGTGCGCGGATCGGAGAACTGGAAGCGGATCTGGCCGCGCTGCCCCGCCAGCTCAAGCCCTTGCCGCCCGAAGCCTGACACGGCCTTCACCCACCCGCTGCGACGGCGGTTGCGATCAGCCCGCCCCGTGACTAACCTGCCCGGAACAACCCGGTCTCAATCCGGATTCTCCAGGGAGGAACAATGTCCAGTCGCTTCAATCGCCGCCAGGCGCTCGGCATCGGTGCCGGCGTGCTCGCCGCTCCGTTCGTGGCTTCCGAGGGCTTTGCCCAGGCCTATCCTTCACGTCCCGTGACGGTGATCGTGCCCTTCGGTGCGGGCGGCACCACCGATGTGGTCGGCCGCATCGTCGCCGACCGGCTGAGCGCCCGCCTTGGCCAGAGCTTCGTGATCGAGAATCGCGCCGGGGCCGGCGGCAATGTCGGCGTGGCCGCCATCGCCCGTGCCGCCAAGGACGGCTACACGATCGGCATGACGACGATCGCCAATCACGGCATCAATCCGAACCTGTTCGGCGATCGACTGCCGTTCAAGCCGCTGGAGGACTTCGAATTCCTCTCGCTGTCGTCCTCGCAGCCGAACTTCCTGTGCGTCCATCCCTCGATTCCGGCGACCAATGCCCAGGAACTGATCGCCTATCTGAAGGCCAATCCCGACAAGCACAATTTCGGCTCTTCGGGCGTCGGCACATCCATTCACCTGTCGGGTGAGCTGTTCATGCAGATGACCGGCACCAAGATGCAGCACGTGCCGTTCCGCTCGTCGGCCGGCCTCGTCCAGGGCCTCATCAGCAACGAGGTGCAGCTGTCCTTCGACAATTTCACCTCGCCCTTCCCGCACTACAAGGCCGGCACCATCCGCGGCATTGCCGTCACCTCGGCCCAGCGGGCGGCCATCGCGCCGGAAATCCCGCCGCTGGCCGAGACGCTCCCGGGCTTCGACATCACCTCCTGGAACGGCTTCGTGGCGCCGAAGGGCACGCCCAAGGAGATCTGCGACCGCCTGACCGAGGCGCTCCAGGCCTCCCTGAGGGAGGCGAGCCTGATCGAACGGTTCGAGAGCATGGGCGCCGCCTCCACCCCCTCCACGCCGGAGGAGATGCGCCAGAAGGCGATTTCCGAGATGGCCAAGTTCAAGGACATCATCGAGAAGGGCAATATCCGCCTGCAGAACTGACCGGCGGATCAGGCCGCTTGTCTTCGGGCCCGCGCGGTGGAGGATGGACTCTTCCATCGCGCGGGCCTTGTCATGACCATCGGACTGTTCTTTGCGACCATCGCCGCCGCGATGATCTATGTGCTCACCCCCGGTCCGGCCTTCCTCGCCCTGTTCGCGCTGGCCGCAAGGGAAGGGCGCCTGTCCGGCACCTGGTTCGTCACCGGCCATCTGGTCGGCGATGTCGTGTGGGGCACGCTTGCCCTTGCCGCCATTGTCGGCGTCAACCAGCTGGGTCCGCTCCTGTTCGAGGCGCTCGGGCTGGTCTGCGGGGCCTATCTGGTCTTTCTCGGCATGCGCGCCATCCTGGCGAGCGGCCCTGCCGGAACCGCCGTGGTCGGCGCCCGTCACCCGCTCATGGCCGGTCTGGTGTTTGGCCTCACCAATCCCAAGGCCTATCCGGTGTCGGTGGCCATGTTCACGGTTCTGGTCGGCCACTATGCCGGCCTGCTCACCTGGGAGCTCGCCCCCTGGGTCATGCTGGTGGCCTTCCTCGGCTTCATCCTGGCCGACGTGATCCTGGTGGCGGTGGCCGGCCTGCCGGCTGTGCGCCGCTTCTTCCTCACGCGCGGGCTGATCGTGACCCGCCTGGTCGGCGTCACCTTCGTGCTGTTCGGGATGAAATCCGTTGCCGATGCGGTGCAGAGCTTTCGCGCGCGCGCCTGACATGGCCATCCGTGCAAAGCGCGGCCGCCTCTGCTAACTCCCCGCCATGACATCGCTTGATCCCCCCTCGCGCGGCGACAAGCCTTTCGCGGCGCTGCCCGACGATCCGGCCCGTGCTGCCCTGGTGGTGCTCCTCGCCTTCACGGCGCTGCGCATTGCCTTCGCCGCGCTGCTCGGCTTCGGCGTGGACGAGAGCTACACGCTGGGCCAGGCGCGGCATCTGGCCCTGTCCTATTTCGACCACCCGCCACTGCATCTGTGGCTCGCCCATCTCTCCATGGCTCTGTTCGGCACGAGCTGGGCCGTCCGCCTGCCCTTTATCGGCCTGTTCGCGGGCACCGGATGGCTGCTCTTCCTGCTGACGCAGCGCCTGTTTGGCGGCTGGGCGGGCGTGTGGGCCGTGCTGGCGCTCAATGCCTCGCTGTTCTTCCTCGCCTCGCCGGGCACCTGGATCGTGCCGGACGGGCCGCTGCTGTTCTTCCTCGCGGCCGGGGCCCTGGCTCTTGCCCGCCTGGTCTTCCCCGCCGAGGGCGAGGCCCCCTCGCCATGGACCGCCTGGCTGGTCGCCGGCCTGTGCTTCGGTCTGGCCGGTCTGTCCAAATATTCCGCCGTTTTCGTCGTCGCCGGGCTTGCCGTGTTCCTGCTGGCGACCGGCCAGCGGCGCTGGCTGCTCCACCCGGCGCCCTATGCAGGAGCCCTGCTGGCCCTGCTCGTCGTCTCGCCGGTCATCGTCTGGAACCTCGCCCATGACTGGGCCTCCCTGCGCTTCCAGGCTGGTCGTGGCGGGGGCAGGGGGCTGTCGCCGACCGCCTTCGCGCAGATGCTGGCCGGCCAGTTCGTCTGGCTCGCTCCCTGGATCGCCGTGCCGCTCGCCACCATCGCCGCGACGGATCTGCTGCGGCTCGCCGATCCGCGCCGGCTGTTCCTGCTGGCGCTGGCCACGCCCACCATCGTCTATTTCACGCTGCAATCGCTCTGGTCCGGCTGGGCGCTGCCGCACTGGCCCATGCCGGGCTGGTTCTTCGTCTTTCCGCTGCTGGGGGCCTGGATGGTGGCGAACCCCTTGGCGAGCCCCTCGCCGCGGGCC
Source organism: Phreatobacter sp. (assembly GCA_046295035.1). Lineage (GTDB taxonomy): Bacteria > Pseudomonadota > Alphaproteobacteria > Rhizobiales > Phreatobacteraceae > Phreatobacter. The sequence goes on along the minus strand of JBKBOA010000005.1, from coordinate 94,010 downwards.
TGGGCGGCCTGGTCGGCCGCCCTCGCCGTGATCCTCGCGCTCGGCGTCGGCGCGATTGGCGCGAGCGGCCTCCTGACCCGCCTCGGCGTGCCCGTGCGCGCCGATCCGACCGTCGATGCGCTGGACTGGACGGCGCTGCGCCCGGTGCTCGCCGCGAAGGGGGCGGCGAAGGGCAGCGGGCCTGTCGTCGTTGCGCTGACCTGGAACGAGGGCGGCAAGGTGGATCTCGCCGTCGGCGATCGCGCCGATGTCACGGTGATCGGGCCGGACCCGCGGGGCTTTGCCTACCGCCCCGTGCCGCGCCTGTTCCGCGACTCGGACGTGCTGATCGTGGCGCTTGCCGGCACCTTCGCGCGCCAGCAGGGGATGCTGGCCAGCCAGTTCGCGGTCATCGGCGAGCCGGAGCGCCTCGCCATCGGGCGGGGCGGCCGCCCCGAGCTCGAGCTCGTCCTCGTGCCGGCGCGGGGCCTGAAATCGCTGACGCCGGTGAGCGTGGCGGGCCTGCGCTGAGAGGCCCGCCCCGACCGGCCTACTGGATGCCGCCGAGCATCATCAGCTTGATCTCCACGAATTCGTCGAGACCGTAGCGCGAGCCCTCGCGACCGAGCCCGGATTCCTTGACACCGCCGAAGGGCGCCACGTCCACGCCGACGAGGCCGGTATTGATGCCGACCATGCCGTATTCCAGCGCCTCGGCGACGCGGAAGATGCGGCCGATGTCACGGCCGTAGAAGTAGCTGGCGAGGCCGAACTGCGTGGCATTGGCCAGCGCGATGACCTCCTCCTCGGTGTGGAACCGGTAGATCGGCGCGAGCGGGCCGAAGGTCTCCTCGCGCGAGACGATCATGTCGGGCGTCACGCCCGACAGCACGGTGGGCTCGAAAAAGGTCAGGCCGAGCGCATGGCGGCGCCCGCCGGTCTCCAGCTTCGCCCCCTTCTCCAGCGCATCCCTCACATGGGCCTCGACCTTCTCGACCGCCGCCGGCTTGATCAGCGGCCCCTGGACGACATCGGGCTCCAGGCCGTTGCCGACCTTCAGCTCCCGCACCTTGGCCGTGAACTTGGCGACGAAGGCATCATGCACCTTGTCCTGCACGTAGATCCGGTTCGCGCAGACGCAGGTCTGGCCCATGTTGCGATATTTCGAGGTCATGGCGCCCTCGACGGCCGCATCCAGGTCGGCGTCGTCGAAGACGATGAAGGGGGCATTGCCGCCGAGCTCGAGGCCGACCCGCTTCACGGTGGAGGCGGCCTGCGCCATCAGCAGCTTGCCGACCGGGGTCGAGCCGGTGAAGCCGATGAAGCGCACCGTCGGGTGCTCGCACCAGGTCTTGCCGATGGCCGGCGCATCGCCGGTGATGACATTGATGACGCCGGGCGGAAGTCCCGCGCGGTGGGCGAGTTCGGCGAGCGCCAGCGCGGTCAGCGGCGTCTCCGGCGCCGGCTTGACCACCATGGTGCAGCCGACCGCGATGGCCGGCGAGCACTTGCGGGTGATCATCGCCGCCGGAAAGTTCCAGGGGGTGATCGCCGCGCAGACGCCGATCGGCTGCTTCTGCACCAGGATCCGATGGTCCGGCCGGTGGGACGGAATGATGTCGCCATAGACGCGCCGTGCCTCCTCGGCGAAGAACTCGACGAAGGAGGCGGCATAGGCGACCTCGCCCCTGGCCTCGGCCAGCGGCTTGCCCTGCTCGGCGGTCATGATGGTGGCCAGATCGTCGGTGTTGGCGACCATCAGATCGAACCACCTGCGCATCAGGTTCGAGCGTTCCTTGGCCGTGCGCTTCGACCACAGCCGGAAGGCCCGGTCGGCGTGCTCGACGGCCTCGGCCGCCTCCTTCGCGCCAAAGCGCGGCACCTGACCGATGGTCTGGCCGGTGGCCGGGTTGACGATGGCGTCGGCCGGCGTGCCGACCCATTCGCCGTTGACATAGCACTGGGACTTGAGGAGCGAGGGATCCTTCAGCGGCAGCGGTGTGGTCTTCAGCGGCGCGTTCATGATGGCCTCCGGCACGCGGGACAAGCGGTGCCGGACTCCTAGCATCACGCCGGCTGGCCTGCATCCGTCCTGCGGACATTGCTGCGCTTCGGCAGGTGACAAGGGCGCCGGGTTCCGGCATGTCCTGCCGCGCCAGACCGGAGAGCCGCCGCCATGACCACCCCGACCATCGTCTTCGACCTCGACGGCACGCTGGTCGATACGGCACCGGACCTGATCGGCACCCTTTCCTCGCTCCTGGAGGCGGAGGGGCTCGACCCGGTGGACCTGTCGCAGGCCCGCGACCTGATCGGCCATGGCATGCGGCCGATGGTGGAGAAGGCGCTGAGGCGCAAGGGCAGGGGGCAGACGGTTGCTGAAGTGGACGAGGTGTACGGGCGCTACGTCGCCGCCTACGAGCAGCGCCTGACCCGCGAGAGCCGGCCCTTCCCCGGCATGGTCGAGGCCCTGGACAGGTTCGCCGCCGAGGGCATGCGGCTTGCCGTCTGCACCAACAAGATCGAGCGGCTGGCCGTCCAGCTGCTCGAGGAACTCGGCCTTGCCAGCCGCTTCCACACGATCGCCGGCGCCGATACCTATGGCGTTCGCAAGCCCGATCCCGGCCACATCGCCTTCACCGTGCGCGACGCCGGCGGCGAACTGTCGCAGGCCGTGATGGTGGGCGATTCGGAAACCGATATCCGCGCGGCGCAGGCTGCCGGGGTGCCGGTGGTGGCCTATTCCGGCGGTTACACCGCCATTCCGCTCGAGGAACTCGCTCCCGACGTGATCCTCGACCACTATGGCGACCTGCCGGCCACGATCCGCAGGCTTCTCTCCCGCTGAGCGCCGCAGCCGGCGCCCCGCCTCCCGGTGGGGCAGCAGCTTAACCTCGCGTTAAGCGGTCATTTACCATGCTTGCCTAGTCTTTTCGCGAATGACCGGTGGAGAGCACTGCCGGCACCGGAGGGATTTGCCCATGCGACCTGGGGCCAGGGAGGTCACGGCGGCAGAACCATTGTCCGCGACGGCCGACACCGATGCCGGCCGGGAGATCGCGCGTCTGCGAGCCGAGATCGCTCAGGTGCGCGACACGATCGACCTGGTCGAATCCGACCTGATGAAGGTCATTCGCGATGTGTCCGCCTCCACCGACCGTGTCCATGCGGGAACCGAGGCGGCCACGCGCGCGCTCGCAGCCATCCGGGAGCGCTCCCGCGCGCTCGATGCACTGGTCGGCCGGGCCAGCGACAATGCGCGCCAGCTGGCCTCGGCTGCCGACGAGTTCGCCCACAGTGCCGGGGAGATCGGCGGTCAGGTGCGACAGGCGACCGCCCTGACCGAGGGCGCGGTCACGGCCGCCGCAGCGGCGTCCTCCAGTGTCGACAGCCTGCGCGCCTCCTCCGCCGAGATCGACCAGGTGGTTGGCCTCATCGCCAAGATCGCACGCCAGACCAATCTTCTTGCCCTGAACGCCACCATCGAGGCCGCGCGGGCGGGGGAAGCCGGCAAGGGCTTTGCCGTGGTGGCCAACGAGGTCAAGACGCTCTCCCAGGAAACCCAGCGCGCCACCGACGAGATCGCCCGGCGGATCGCGCAGCTCCAGTCGGACAGCCAGGCCTCGATCGGCGCCGTCCGCCAGATCGCCTCCACCGTGGAGGCGATCCGGCCGGTCTTCGCTTCGGTTGCCAGTGCCGTCGAGCAGCAGATCGCGACCATCGGCGAGATCTCGCGCGCGGCGGGGGAGAGTTCGCAGTTCATCGAGTCCGTCTCTTCCGGGGCGGCTGCCATCGACGAGGCCGCCGTCGAGGCGGAGACGACCTCGGCCGAGGCCGATGCTGCCGGCCGGCAGGCCCAGGCGCTGGCCGAGAAGCTGCGCTCGCGTTTCACCATCTTCCTGCGCCAGTCCGACATCGGCGACCGGCGCCGCTTCGACCGCCTGCCCTGCGAGCTCGGCGTTCGGATCGAAGGCCCGCGGGGTCCGGTCGAGGCGCGCAGCGTCGATCTGTCCGAGGGCGGCATCCTCATCCGCGTGCCCGATCCGGGCCTGTTCGCCACCGGGCGGCAGTGCCGGGCCGCCATCGAGGGCATCGGCCAGGTCCGCATCGGGATCGTGGCGGTGTCCGGGCTCGGTCTGCACTGTCACTTCGCCGAGATCGACGCCGCCGCCAGCGCGGCCCTGGCGAGCCGGCTCCAGGCCCTGCGCGAGGCCGATGCCGAGCGCGTCGCCCGGGCCCAGACGGTGGCGGCCGAGATTGCGACCGCCTTCGAGCAGGCCGTCGAAAGCGGGCAGATCAGCGCCGAGGCCCTGTTCGACAACGATTATGTGGCCATCCCCGGGACCAATCCGGTCCAGTACCGCACGCGCTATCTCGAGGTGCTCGAAAGGCTGCTGCCGCCGATCCAGGAGCGCTGGCTTGCCGCCGACAGCCGCATGACCTTCTGCGCGGCGGTGGACCGCAACGCCTATCTGCCGGTGCACAACCGGATCTATTCGCATCCGCAGCGGCCGGACGATCCGGCCTGGAACACCGCCAATTGCCGCAACCGCCGCATCTTCGACGACCGTGCCGGCCTGTCGGCCGCGCGCAATGTCCGTCCCTTCCTGGTGCAGACCTATCAGCGCGACATGGGCAATGGCGTCACGGTGCTGATGAAGGAGATCGATGCGCCCATCCGTGTCCATGGCAAGCACTGGGGTGGACTGCGCATGGCCTACAAGCTGTAGAGCGGCGCCTGCCCGCCATGTCGCGAACCGGGGGCGAGGTTGCATGCCGTCCAGGTTCCGCCCGGCGAGCGCCACGTCCTGCGGATCACCCGCGCGCCGGTCGGGCATGGCTGCCGGCTCAGCCGGCCCGTGACGGCTCCGGGTGCAGCAGGGCCCACATGTTGTCCGATGTCGGCAGGGCCCAGCCAGGCGGGAAGGTGGTGGCAAAGCCGGCCTTGCGGGCAAGCGCGGCGAGCGAGGCGGGGGTGAAGTAGTTGAGATGGTCGGGGAACCTGTAGCCGCACCATTTCGCCCCCATCAGGCGCCGGTTCCACGAGCCGTAATTGGGCACCTTCACGACCACCACCGCATCCGGGGTGAGCACCCGCGCGAGCCCGACCAGCACCGCCGAGGGATCGGCCTCGTGCTCCAGATAGGCGTGCAGGAGCGCGGCCGTGAACTGGCCGGAGGGCAGCTGGTTCAGCCCGTCCAGCGCGCTCGCCGTCAGGCAGTCGCCGCCATGGGCCCGGAAGGCGGCGCGGGCCTTGGCCGACAGGGCGACGGAGATATCGATTCCGAACGGGGTGAAGCCGGGTGGTGGCGGCGTGAGCTGCTCGCCGCCGCCGCAGCCGATCTCGATGACCGGGCCTGGCCGGGCATGGGCCGCGATCACGTCGCGGGGCTTGCGCCGACGCAGCGCGAGGCGGAACCGCGTCGCCTGATCGACGGCGGTGATGACCGGGTTGGCGCGGGCCCTGCGCACGCGCTCGGCCGCATGGGTCTGTTCCCAGGCGAGATCCTCCGCCAGCGCCTCGTAGGGTGGCGCCTCGGCGAGATGGGCAAAGTCGCAGGAGCGGCAGGCCACCAGCGACCAGGGTGGCGGCGCGATGCCGAGCGGGCGGCCTTCGGCGGACGGCGTCCCGCAGACCGGGCAGTGCCGGGCCATCCGCGCGACGGGGGCGGCTTCTGTGACGGGGGTGCCGGCAGGGTCCATGTCCTGCCTCTATCCCGGCCGACCGGGCCAGGCAACGACAGAAGCGGCACAGGCGCCGAAAAGCCGCGCCGGGGTTGGGATGGTGGGCCTAATAGCGCCCTCTCGCCGGAGATCGTCACGCGCCAGGCCGCCTGCGATCCGGTCCTTGCTTCGCCGATTGCAGGCCAGAACAGATATTCCCGGCCGCGAAACAGTTCGCGGTGGATCAGAAAGGCCTCGCCGCGACCTCGAAATGCCTGGCTGGAAGCGAGGCTGGAACCTGCGTTGCGTCCAGGTCGATCCGTGTCTTGCCGGACCGGAGTCGCAGGCTGCCCCCGTCGATGACGGCTTCGGCATCCTGGGCGACAGTGTGCGCCTGGGCCGGCGCACCGCCGCAGGTCTCTGCAAGCCGCGACCCACCCAATGTTTGGAGGAGCGAAGGGTGAAGCAAGCGCGATGAAGAAGGCGACCGGCACGCTGCTCCTTTCCCTGGAAAGCATGCGCTGCTACACTTTCACACGAAAGGAGGCTCCCGTGACCTTGTCCCAAGAGATCGCCCGGAACCCCGAGGCGGGCGCCGTGCTGACGAAGGCCGCGCTCAGGGCGGCAGACCGGCTCGGCTTGTCGGGCCGGCAACTGGCCGAGATTGTCGGCGTGTCGGAGGCGACCGTATCGCGCTGGAAGCGGGGCGAGAGCCTTCTCGAACCAGGATCGAAACCCTTCGAGCTTGCGGCCCTCGTGGTGCGGATCTTCCGATCGCTGGACGCGATCAGCGGTGGCGACGAGGCGGTGGTGCGGCGGTGGCTGGTGGCGTTCAACACGGCGCTCGCGGCACGGCCTGTCGAGCGGATGGCACAGGTGCAGGGCCTCATCGATGTCGCGACCTATCTGGACGCAAGACGCGCTCCGATCTGAGGCGCGGGCCTATGCTGGCGCTGCCTGGCGGTTCGTCGAGGCCCAGCACCGGGTCTCGACGCTCAAGCTTGTCGACAGCCTTGCCGAGCAGGCGGCCCTCGAGGACGTCCTTGAGGCGACCAAGCCGCCTGTGCCCGCTGAGTGCCGCAGCCTCGATTACCTGCTGGCCACACCCTTCCGCTATCGTCCCTATCCGGGTGGATCGCGGTTTCGCCGGGCGGGGCTGACGCCCGGTGTCTGGTACGGGGCCGAGGCGCCGGAGACGGCCGCCGCCGAGATGGTCTTCTACCGATTCCTGTTCTATGCCGAGAGCCCGGGGATCCCCTTTCCCGATGATGCGGCCGAATACACCGCCTTCTCGGCGCAGGTCACAACGCCCATGGCGATTGACCTGACCTCCGGGGTCTTGGCCACCGATCATGCCGACTGGACCCATCCGACCGACTATTCCGCCTGCCAGGCTCTGGCCGACCAGGCCCGCGCCATCGGCGCCGGGCTCATCCGCTACGCTTCGGTCCGCGATCCGGCGCGCAGGCCGAACCTTGCCGTGCTGACATGCCTTGCCTTTGCCGCGCCGCAGCCGATCGAGCGTCAGACCTGGCGCATCCGGATCGGCCCGAGCGGGGCACAGGCCCTGCGCGAGCATCCGCACCTCGGGATCGAGTTCCCGAAGGACAGTTTCTCCCAGGACCCGCGCCTTGCCGGCATGGTTTGGGACCGCCCCGGTTCGCGATAGTTGTGGACCCCCGGGACGCATTTCATGCTCATCCACCGCGGTGCTTCCTGCGGCAGCGACCACCCTCAGGCTCTCAGGCGCGACGAACAACCTTCTCGGGTTTTACACCTGATCGCTCCACAGCCCGGCCTCAAATCACGACGGTGATAGCCTCGAGGCCCCATGCTGAAGCGGAGTTGTGTCGGCTCCGGGCCTCGCTGTCAGCCTGCCCTGCGCATGGGTTGCGGTGAAAGCCGAGCACCCGGGCATGGGCCTGCTGAATCGGCCTGTGCTGGTGCCTGGCCTTGGAGGGCTTCGCTGCAGGCGGCGGACCGATGCTGCTGTGGCGCAGATGAGGCCGCCCCGCCATCGGACGAACGGCCGCTTGATCCGGCGGGCGCCTGCCGGGAACCTGGTGTCCGAGGCGAGGACGGGACGGATATGAGCGCGCGACCGATCAAAGAGGCCGGGGGACTGATCTTCGGCGGCACCGCAGGGATCGGGCTGGCGAGTGCCCGGGCGCTGCTGCGCGACGGGTTGCCGCGCCTCATTGTTGTCGGGCGCGATTCACGGCGCGGCGCGGCGGCGGTCTCGGCGCTCTCCGAGAGCTTTCCCGCTGCGGACATCCGGTTCCTCGCCTGCGATGCCACGAAGCCGGATCAGGTGCAGGCCACCGTCGATGCCGCTGCCGGCGCCATGGGCCGGATCGACGTGCTGGTCAGTTCGGCCGGCGGCGACCCCATGCCCCGCCTGCTCCACGCCATCCCGCTCGATCAGGTCATGCCGACCATCGAGATGATCGCAGGCGGCGTCATCCTGCCGGCTCGGGCCGCCCTGCCGCACATGGCCGAGAAGGGCGGTGGTTCGGTCATCTGCCTTGCCTCCGATGCCGCCAAGGTGGCAACGCCCGGCGAAACAGTGATCGGCGCGGCCATGGCGGCCATCGTCATGTTCTGCCGGGGCATGGCCAATGAGGCCAAGCGCAACGGCATCCGCGTCAACTGCCTGACCCCGAGCATCGTTGGCGACACGCCGCTCTACGCGAAGCTGAAAGCCGACCCCTTCGCCGGCAAGCTGTTTGCCAAGGCCGAGACCCTGGCGAGCCTCGGAATCGTTCAGGCAGCAGACCTCGCCGAGCTGGTGGCCTTCCTTGCCGGTCCCGCGGCAGCCCGCATCACCGGCCAGACCATATCCGTCACCGGCGGCATCTCGGCGATCTGAGGTGTCAGACGCGCGACAGGATGCGCCGCGCGCGGGCGGCATGGGGCGCATCGACCATCTGGCCGTCGACCAGGGCGATGCCCGTCTCGGAGGTTGCGAGAGCCGCCAGCACCCGCTTCGCCCAGGCCGTCTCGGCGTCCGACGGCCGGAACACGGCATTGATGATGGCGACCTGGGCCGGATGGATGGCGGCCTTGCCGTCGAACCCGTCGCGACGGGCCTCCTCCGCCTCGGCGCGCAGGCCCTCGTGATCGCCGAGATCGGTAAAGACCGCATCGATGGCGAGGACGCCGGCCCGCCGCGCCGCCATCAGGCAGAGGTCGCGGGCGAGGCGGAAGGGGCTCGCATAGGCGCCATCGGCCCGGCGGTTCGCCGTGGCGCCGAGGTCGGCGGCCAGATCCTCGCCGCCCCAGAGCAACCCCTTCAGGCGGGGATGCCCCCAGGGGGCGGCGGCCAGTTGCAGCACAGCCGACACCGTCTCGGTCGCCACGACGAGGATGCCGGTGCGGCCCGGTTCCGGCTCGAGCTGTGCGATCCGGTCCGAAAGGCGGGCGACATCCGCCGGTCCCTCGGCCTTCGGCAGCATGATGAGGTCGGGCTTCAGCGGCACCACGGCGGCGAGGTCGTCGGCGAGCCAGGCGGAGGCCAGGCCGTTCACCCGCACGGCGACCTTCGGCCCGGAACGGTCGCGATGGGCGAGGTGCCGGGCGAGCAGGGCCCGGGCCTCGGTCTTGGCGGAGGGCTGCACCGCATCCTCGAGGTCAAGGATCACCGCATCCGCCAGGCTCGAGACCGACTTCTCGAGCATCCGTGATGAACCGGCCGGAACGAACAGCAGCGAGCGCATGTCAGGCCGAAGGCTTCGGGCGCATCATCATCAGCGCCTGCCGGTCGCAGATGCCGCAGACCACGCCGTCCTGGTTCAGCGCCTCGTGGCGCAGCGTGACGATGCCCTCGCCCGGCCGCGACCGGCTCTCGCGCTTGGCCAGCACCGTGGTGCGGATGCGGATCGTGTCGCCCTCGAACAGCGGATGGGGAAAACGCACGTCGCTCATGCCCAGATTGGCGATGGTGGTGCCGAAGGTGGTGTCGTTCACCGACATGCCGACCATCAGGCCGAGCGTGAACAGGCTGTTGACCAGCGGCCGTTTCCACACGCTGCGGGCGGCGGCTTCGTTGTCGATGTGCACCGGCTGGGTGTTCATCGTCAGCAGCGAGAACCACTTGTTGTCGGCCTCGGTGATGGTGCGCGTCCATTCGTGCTCGAATACGCGCCCCGGCTCGAACTCCTCGTACCACAATCCCGCCATGGCTCAGGCCTCCTCGTCCGGTTCGATGTCGATCAGGGGCGCGCCGGCAGCGACCGTGTCGCCGACCGCGCAATGGATTCGCGCGATGCGTCCGGCCAGCGGCGCGGCGAAGGTGTGGACCAGCTTCATCGCCTCCATCTGGATGAGGCCCTGGCCCTTCTCGACCCGCGCGCCTGCCCGCACGAACAGTCCGGTGACAATGCCCGGAAGTGGCGCGACCACATGGTTGTCGCCGGTCTGCTCGGCAGCGGCGACGGCGCTCGCCTCGATGGCCAGCGAGAGGCGGGCATCGACGGCAAGGCCGTCGAGCGCGGCCTGAACCCGGTCGCCTTCGACAAGGATGAGGGCGGAGCTGGCCGGAACGATACGCGCGCCGTCCGCAAACGTCACCACTGGCCCGCCTCGCTCGCGCGAGACGGTGACACGCGCCTCGCCCAGGTCGTCGACCAAGGCGATCTCGCAACGGGCCGGACAGCGTCCGTTCATGACGCGGAAGGCACTGCGCCGCCGCCAGGGGCTCTGAGCGGCTTCGTCCTCAGTGGCCGCGACCCAGGCCAAGGCCGCCGCTGCCCGCACGGCCCGCACCGCCTCCGGGTCGGGCGACCAGCCGCCGGGAAACGCCTCCGCCAGGAACCCGGTCGTCAGGTGGCCGGACTCAAAGGCGCGCCGGTTCACGCAATCGCGCAGCAGGCCGATGTTCGTGCCGACACCGAGCACGGCGAGTCCGCCCAGCGCCTCGCCGAGCCTGGCCACGGCGGCCTCCCGATCCGGCCCGTGGACGATCAGCTTGGCGATCATGCTGTCATAGTGCAGGCCGACCTGCGAGCCTTCGGCGACGCCCGTGTCGAACCGCACGCCGGGCGGGACCTGGATGGCGCTGACGGTGCCCGTCGCCGGCTGGAAGCCGCGGTCGGGGCGCTCGGCGGCGATGCGCGCCTCGATCGCGTGCCCGCGCGCGCGGATGGCCTCCTGCGCCGCCGGCAGCGGCAGCCCAGCCGCCACCCGGATCTGCCATTCGACGAGATCGATGCCGGTGATCGCCTCGGTGACCGGATGCTCCACCTGCAGGCGGGTGTTCATCTCAAGGAACCACGGCTCGGCGCCACCCGCCTCCATGATGAACTCGACGGTGCCCGCCGAGGTGTAGCCGATGGCCCGGCCGAGCCGCAGCGCGCTCTCGTGGAGCTTGTCGCGCACTGCTGCCGGCAGGTGCGGCGCAGGGGCCTCCTCGAAGACCTTCTGGTTGTTGCGCTGGACCGAGCAGTCACGCTCGAACAGGTGGACGAGATTGCCATGTGAATCGCCGACCAGCTGCACCTCCAGATGACGGGGGCGGGCAATGAGCCTCTCGAGGAGAACCGTATCGTCGCCGAAGGCGGTCTTCGCCTCGGCCTTGGCCGCGCGGAGCGCGCCCGCGAAATCCGCCGGCCCATCCACCCGTCGCATGCCGCGACCGCCGCCGCCGGCAGAGGCCTTGATGAGCACGGGATAGCCGATGCGGCCGGCCTCGGCCTCGAGGCGGGCGGGCGACTGATCCTCGCCCAGATAACCGGGCACCGTCGGAACGTCGGCGCGGTCGGCGATCTTCTTTGCCTCGATCTTCGACCCCATGGCGGCGATGGCCTCCGCCGACGGGCCGATGAAGACGAGGCCGGCCTCGGCGCAGGCCCTTGCAAAGGTCGCGTTCTCCGACAGGAAGCCATAGCCCGGATGGACCGCGTCGGCGCCGCTGGAACGGGCGGCCGCGATGATTGCGGGAATGTCCAGATAGCTGGCGGCCGCAGCGGCGGGGCCGATGCGAACCGCGCGGTCGGCCTCGCGCACATGCAGCGCGCCTGCATCGGCGTCCGAATGGACCGCGACCGTGCCCAGCCCGAGCCGGCGGCAGGTGCGCATGATGCGGCAGGCGATCTCGCCCCGGTTGGCGATCAGCACGGTCCTTATCGGATTGGGGGCGGTGGCGAACGCGGTCATGGTCACATCCGGTAGACGGGGCGATGGCCTGGAACGGGCGGCTGCATGGCGCCCACCGCAAGGCACAGCGACAGCACGGCGCGGGTATCGGCAGGAGCGATGATGCCGTCGTCCCAGACGCGCGCGGTGCAGAAGTAGGGGTTGGACTTCTCGTCGAACTGGCGCCGGAGATCGGCCTCATAGGCCGCCAGCTCCTCCTCGGTCGCCGGATGGCGCGAGATGCTGGCGCGCCTCAAATCCATCAGCACGGAGGAGCCGACATCCGGGTTCATGCCCCCGAGACGGGCATTCGGCCACATGAACATGAAGCGAGGCCGGAAGCCCCGCCCGCTCATGCCGTAATTGCCGGCGCCGTAGGACCCGCCCGTGACCAGCGTGTAGCGCGGGACGCGCGTGTTGGATACGGCATAGACGAGCTTGGCCGAATGCTTGGCGATGCCGCCGCGCTCGGCATCCGAGCCGACCATGAAGCCCGTGGTGTTCTGCAGGAACAGGAGCGGGATGTTGCGCTGGTCGCAGAGAGCGATGAAGTGCACGCCCTTCAGTGTGCTGTGGGAGAACAGCACACCGTTATTGGCGATGATCCCGACCGGGAAGCCGTCGATATGGGCGAAACCGCACAGCAGCGTCTCGCCGAACTGCGGCTTGAACTCGTGAAACTCGCTGCCGTCAACGATGCGCGCGATGATCTCGCGCTGGTCGAGCGGACGGCTGAGATCGGCGCCGACAATGCCCGGCAACTCGGCCGCGTCGTAGAGCGGAAGACGGCTCGCGATCCTGTCGGCTGACAGCGGCTGGGGGTAGTTGAGCGCGCCGACGATGTCGCGGAGCCTGGCAATGGCCGCGCGCTCGTCGGGCGCGTAGTGGTCGGAGACCCCCGATACGGTGGTGTGCATCAGCGCGCCGCCCAGGGTATCGCGGTCGACCACCTCGCTGATCGCCGCCCTGACGATCTGCGGCCCGCCGAGATGGATCGAGGACGTGCCGCCGACCATGACGAATTCGTCGCACAGGACCGGGATATAGGCCCCGCCCGCGGTCGATTCGCCGAACACCGCGGCGATCTGGGGAATGCCCTCCGCGGACATGCGGCTCTGGCGGTAAAAGGTGCCGCCGAAATGGTCCTGGTCGGGGAACACGTCCTCGAGGTTCTGCAGGTTCGCGCCGCCGCAATCGACCAGATAGATGCAGGGCAGCCGGTTCTCCTGGGCGATGTCCTGCGCGCGGATATGCTTGCGCACGGTCTCGCGGAAGAAGGAGCCGCCCTTCACCGTCGCATCGTTGGCGATGATCATGCAGGTGACGCCGCGCACCGTGCCGATGCCGGTGACGATGCCGGCCGCCGGCAGGCCATTGTTGTAGAGGCCCCAGCCGGCGAGCGGTGAGAGTTCCAGAAAGGGGGTCATCGGGTCGACCAGCAGGTCGATCCGCTCGCGCACCAGGATCTTTCCACGCTGGTGGTGCCGGGCGATCATCTTCGGGCCGCCCCCGGCCAGCGCCCAGTCGAACTTGGCATCGAGGTCGGCCAGCAGGCCCGCATAGGTCTCCGCATTGGCCCGGAACTGGGGGTCGTCTGGGTTGATGCGGCTCTTCAGGACGGCCATGGGGTGAACCTGTCTCGGGGGATACTCAATGCCCGGAACCGGGCGGAACCGGCATGGGGCCGGGGAGGCTTGACGTGGTGCTCAGCATCATCAAACGATTGACCGTCGGGCTCATCCCAGCCATCGCTTGCGTCGCCGGTAGTGCTTGATGTTGCGGAACCGCTCGCGGCCCTCGGCGCCGGAAAAGCCGAGATAGAACTCCTTGACGTCCTGGTTGCTTTCGAGCTGCTCGCGCGTGCCGTGCAGGACGATGCGGCCGGCTTCCATGACGTAGCCGTAGTCGCACTGGCGGACGGCCGCGCGGGCATTCTGTTCGACCATCAGGATGGTCAGCCCCTCCTCGCGGCGGATGCGGGCGATCGTCTCGAAAAGCTGTTCGACCAGGATGGGCGCAAGACCCATGGAAGGCTCGTCGAGAATCAGGATGCGGGGCTTGGCCATCAGGGCCCGGCCGACCAGCAGCATCTGCATCTCGCCGCCGGAGAGGTAGCCGGCAGTGCGCGCCAGCAGGTCTGGCAGGCGCGGGAAGTAGCTGAACACTCGCTCGAGATCGGTCTTGACGGCTTTCCGGTCGGAGCGCAGATGCGCCCCGACCATGAGGTTCTGCTCGACGGTGAGATGCTCGAGGACCTTGCGGCCCTCCAGCACCTGGACGACGCCACGACCGAAGATCTCGGCTGCATCGGCATGACGGATGTCCTGACCATCGAGCAGGATCTGGCCTGCCGCCACCTCACCGTGATCGGCATGAAGGAGGCCCGATATGGCCTTGAGCGTGGTGGTCTTGCCGGCCCCGTTGGAGCCGAGCAGCACCACGAGGCTGCCGTCGGGCACTTCGATGCTGACCGAGCGGAGCACCTGGATGACGCCGGCATAGACCACGTCGACATTGGTCAGGGTAAGACCCATGGCTGGCTCGTCCTTACCACTTGGCAATGGCCGGAACGTCGATCCAGCCGACCCCGAGCGGCACGATCCGGCCACCGCGAACGACCTCGGCGGTTGCGCGGATCTGGCCGATCGGGAACGGCGCCGAGGTGTCGAAGTCGAGCGTCGGCAGTGCGCCGAGCAATTCCTGCTCCGTATAGACGTTGTCGAGCAGCGCCTGGCGCATGGCTTCGCCGGTGACATTGTCGCGGCCGACCTTGGCGATGGCCCGTTCCAGCACGCGCAGGGCAAGGATCGTCTGGGCGGCCGACTGGGCCGTGATCAGGCCCCATTCGCCCTCCTTGCGGTAGCGCTGGTAGATGTCGCGGATCGGCAGGTTCTCCTGGCCGGGTGGGGCGAAGGAGAAGGCCGAGTAATAGCCCTCCATGTCGGCAAGGCTGGTGCCCTTGGCGACCTCGTTGAGGCCATTGTGGGTGGAGGTGATCACCGGGATCCGCGAACCCAGTTCCTTCAGCGCGGCGGCGGTCGCCTGCACCTGAGCGGTCGTTCCGCCGACGACGATGACGTCCGGGTTCTGCCCGATGATGGTTCGCACGCTGCTGGTGAGCGACACCGGCGCGGTATCGGCCCATTGCGTGTCGAGCATCTCGAAGCGATTGGGATAGGTCCGCGCAAGCTGCCTCAGTCCGTTGACCTGGTCGACGAAGCCGGCCTGGTTCTGGGTGCTGATCGTGGCGATGCGCAGCACACCGCCCTTCTGCTGCTGGAGATGGGAGAGCAGGCCGGCGAACTCATGGCTGTAGGTCGGGCGGATCGCGTAGTGCCAGCCGTTCTCCGACCAGACCAGGCCGACCATCGCCGTGCCGATCAGCATGGGCACCTTGTCGTTGGGCAGGCGGCGCATCAGCGTCGTCAGGTCGGGCGAGCCGAAGCCCAGATGCATGATCGGCCGCTCGGAGCGCAGGATGGAAGGCCAGGTGCGGGCGATCACGGCCGCGTCATAGCGCATGTCGTGAATGCTCAGCTTGACGGAGACGCCGAGACGCTTGCCCACCTCCTCGTTCCACCAGTCGGCCACGGCCCTGACGCCGGACATGGCATTGGGCATGACATTGGCGAACGGTCCGGAGAAATCGGCGCTTACGCTCATCACATAGTCGGTGGCTCTGGCCGGCAGGCTTGCCGCCAGCAGGACCGCCGCCGCGATCAGTCCCTTTCGGATTGTCATCGGTCTTCCTCCCTGGTTCTTCCGGTTCAGGCCGGATGCCGTCTCGCTCCCGTCCCCGTTCAGTTGCGGGGGAAGGGCCAGATCTGAAATGCGCTGCGCAGAACGGCCCAGCGGTGCGCGAGGCCCCGGGGCTCGAAGATGAGGGCGAGGAGGATGCAACCTCCCAGGATGATGGACGTGAGGGCAAAGAGGACGCCGCCGCCCGCCGCCCCTGCCTGCATCAGCGTGTTGGCGACCTTGTGCAGGCTCTCCTGCAGGAGGGTGATGAACACCACGCCGAGAATGGCGCCGAGTGGCGAATGGAGGCCGCCGACGATCAGCATGCCGAGGTACCAGACCGAGGCGAACAGCGTGAAGCTCGCTGCCGTGACGAACTGGAGGAAATAGGCCATGCATGCCCCGGCGATTCCGGCGAATAGCGAGCCGACGAAGAAGGCCATGACCTTCACGCGCAGCACCGGGATGCCCATGACCTCGGCGGCGACGTCGTTGTCGCGGACGGCGACCATGGCCCGTCCGAAACGCGAGTGCTGCAGGCGGAACACCGAGACGGTGAGCACCGCGACAATGGCCAGGGTGAAGTAATAGAGCCGGGTCGGGCTGCCGAGATCGATGCCGAACAGGCTGAGCGGCTCGACCGGCATGCCGGCAAGCCCTCCGACCCAGTCGGCCGGCAGCGCATAGATGATGATCGGGAACATGGCCTGGGCGGCAAGGGTGGTGAGCGCGAGATAGAGCCCCTTCACGCGCGCCGCCGGCAGGGCGAACAGGATCGAGGTGAGGCCGGTGACCAGCGCCGCCAGCGGGATGACCAGCAAGACCGGCACGCCCCAGGTCGACAGCTTCGCCGCCGTGAAGGCGCCGACCCCGACGAAGGCCGACTGGGCGATGTTGATCTGCCCGGCCATGCCGACCGTGACATAAAGGCCATAGACCGCCATCAGCGTGATGAACATCTCGGTGGCGATGCCGATCAGGTAGGCGCCGGCGAAGGCGGGCGCGCCGAGCAGCGCCACCACGAGGATCAGCATCCAGACCTGCGAGCGACGGGTCTTCAGCACCCGCGTCTCGGCCGCATAGCTCTGGAAATGGATACCGGTCGGCAGCATCGCTCACAGCCTTTCGATGCGCTTCCAGCCGAACAGGCCCTGGGGCCTGACCAGCAGGACGGTGATCATCACGAGATAGGGGAGGAGGCCCGAGGCGGCGCCGTTGGTAAGCGGGTCGAGATAGGCCATGGCCAGCGCCTCGCCGATGCCGATCAGGATTCCGGCGAGCGGCGCACCGCGGATCGATTCCAGCCCGCCGAGCAGGGCCACTGGCAGAGCCTTGAAGCCGATATGGGCGACCTCCAGGGAGACGACGCGCCCCGAGAGGAGGACAATGGCGGCCGCGGTTGCCACCACCGTGCCGAGGATCCAGGCGGTGGCGATGGCCCCGCGCACCGAGACACCCAGCGACATGGCGGTGCGATGGTCCTCGGCGACCGCCGCGAGCCTGAGGCCCTGCCGCGTCCGTGTGAAGAAGGCATGCAGCAGCATGGCCAGACAGAGCGAGAAGGCTCCGCCGATCAGCAGCGGAATGCTGATCAGGACGGGCCCGACATGGAAGGCACCCTCCGGCAGGATGGCCGGGAAGGCGCGCGTCTCGGCGGTCCAGACGAGCTGGGCGAGGCCGCGCAACATGATCAGGAGCGCGATGCTCGCCATGAAGATGGCGAAGGCCGGCTGCGAGATCAGCGGACGGAACACGAAGCGTTCCAGCACGAGCCCGAGGGCGATGCAGGCGGTCAGTGTCAGGATCAGGCTGACGAGGAGCGGCACCTCCCAGCCGACGGCCTTCAGCCCGAGCGTGAAGGTCCACAGCAGCAGGGCGCCGACCACCAGCACCTCACCCTGCGCGAGATTGACGATGCGTGAGGCGCGGTAGATGACGACGAAGGAAATGGCGACCAGACCGTAGACAAGGCCGACGAGCGCCCCCTCGATGAGGATCTGCGCGAGCTTGATCATGCGACATCCCCCAGTCTGTTGATGGCGACCGGGGCATTCAGGATGCTGGTGGTGCCGTCCTGATAGCGGACCTCGATCTCGGTCCGAACCGCGTCGCGGCCGTCGTAGAGGGCCTCGATAATGGCGCTGTAGCGCTCGTGGATCTGGGCACGGCGCAGCTTGCGCGAGCGGGTGAGCTCGGACTCGTCCGCATCCAGTTCCTTCGGCAGGTTGGCGAAGGCGGCGATCCGCGCACCGGGGTCCAGCAGGCCATTGACCTTGGCGATCGCCGCGGACACCTCAGCGCGGATCTCGGCAAGCTGGCTGAGCTCCGGGAAGGTTCCGTAGGCGAGACCCTTCAGTTCGGCGTAGCGGCCGGCAATGTCGGAATCGATGTTGATGAGCGCCACCACGCGCTCGCGCGTCTCGTCGCCTATGACGATGGCATCGCGGATCAGCGAGGCCGCGCGCAGGTGATTCTCGATGAACTGCGGCGGATAGGACTGACCGCCCTTGAGCCGCCTCAGGTCCTTGAGCCGGTCGAGGAAGACCAGTTCGCCGGATTCGTCGATGCGCACTGCATCGCCGGTCTCGAACCCGCTGCCGGCCTCGCCGAGCTCGATGGTCGCCTGCGGATCGTCGAGATAGCCAAGGAAGGCCATGGTCTTCAGCCGGAGCTGGCCACGCTCGTCCACCCAGGCCTCGATCGGCTCGGCGATCGAGGGATCGGAGGGCATCAGGCTGCCAAGCGAATGGGCATTGCGGCTGCCCGGCCGGTGCGTCGAGATGAGGCCAAGCTCGGTGGATCCGTAGAGATTGCCGAGTGGCACGCCGAAGGCCCGGAACCGCTCGAACAGCTCCGCCGAGAGCCCGGCCCCGCCCGAGAGAACGGCTCGCGCGCGGGTCAGGCCCAGGACGTCACGGATCCCCTTGAGCACGGTGAGGTCGGCAAGCCGCCAGACGAGCTGGCCGACAAGTCCCTCCCGCTCGCCGCGCAAGCGGGCGAGCCCCTGTTCCAGTCCCCAGCGGTAGAGTGCCTGCTGCCAGCGGCCGGCTGCCATCATACGCGCCTCTATGCCGGAGGCCTGCATCTCCCACTGGCGCGGGGTGAACATCAGGAATTCGGGGCCGATCTCGCGCAGGTCGTGCTGGACCGTTTCCGGCTTTTCGGCGAAGTGGACGACCATCGGCGCCAGCAGCGGCAGCGCGATGCCGAAGAACTGCTCGGCCGCCCAGGCCGGCGAAATATAGGAGAGGTAGTTGCCGCCCGGCCGGACATCGAGCGCGCCCATCAGCCGGTGGGCGTTGTCGAGGATGAAGGCATGGGAGAGCACCGCAGCCTTGGGCCGGGACGTGGTGCCGGATGTGTAGCAGTAGGCGGCCGGGTCGGAGCACTTGCCACCTGCGATCTGCCGGTCAACCCAGCCGACCGTCTCGGCCTCCTTGCCAGTCCTGACCAGATCGCGGAACGAGATGAGGCGGGCATCATGATAGGACCACAGACCGCGCTCTTCCACGAAGATGGCGCGGCGCAGGCGCGGCACCTTCGGCGCGCAGGCGAGGATCTTGTCGATCTGCTCCTGGTCGTGGCCGAGGGCCATCACGGCGCCGGAATGGTCGAGCGCATAGAGCAGTTCCTCGGCCGGAGCATCCGGATAGACGCAGACCGCGATGGCCCCGATGGACTGGACGGCGAGCTCGGCGACGAACTGCGCGGCGGTGTTCTCCGAGATCATTGCGACCACCTCGCCGCGGGCAAGGCCGAGCGCTGCAAAGCCGCGGGCAACCGCGTGCACCTCATCGAGCACTTGCCGCCAGGTGCGCATGTGCCAGATGCCGGCCTGCTTGAACTTCAGCGCTGGCTTGTCCGCGAAATCGCGCGCATTGTCGGCTAGCAGCTGCGGCAGCGTGCGTCCTTCCGACCGGCGCAGGCCCGGCGGCGGCGGATCGGCGCGGAAGATGATCGGCTGGTTCATGCCGCATCTCCGAGATAGGCGTCGATGACGGCGGGATGGACGCGAATCTCTTCAGGCGTGCCGCATGCGATGACCTGGCCGAAATCGATCACCGTGATCCGGTCGGAGATGGCCATGACCACCTCCATGTCGTGCTCGACAAGAATGATCGGAATGCCCCGGCCCTCGCGGATATCGAGGATGAAGCGGGCGAGATCCTCCTTCTCCTCGTTGCTCATGCCGGCCATCGGCTCATCCATGATCAGGATGGCGGGATCGAGCGCCATGGCACGGCCGAGATCGACCCGCTTGCGCATGCCGTAGGACATGTCGCCGACCGGGGTGTGGCGCTGCTCCTCCAGCTCGAGGAAGGCGATGATCTCCTCGGCGCGGGCGGCGAAGGCTTCCTCCTCCCGCCGGGTCGGGCCCCACCACACGAGAGCCGAGAAGGCGCCGGTCGTCATGCGCATGTGAAAGCCGGTGAGGATATTCTCGCGCGCGGTGAGCGAGGGATAGGTCTGCAGCCCCTGGAAGGTGCGGCTGATGCCGAGGGCGGCGCGGCGGTGCGGCGCCAGCGCCGAGATGTCCTGGCCCCGGAAGCGGATGCTGCCGGATTGCGGCCGGTAGAAGCCCGAGAAGCAGTTGAGCAGGCTCGACTTGCCGGCACCGTTTGGCCCGATCACGGCATGGATCTCGCCGCGTCTGACCTCGAGCGACACCGATTTCAGGGCCTCCACCGCACCGAAGCGCAGGCAGACCGCTTCGGCCTGGAGCACCGGCTGGCCATCGGCGGCGCTCCGGCTTGCACCGCTCTGGGCCACGATTTCCCGGGACATGGCTGCGGGCATGACTTCCCCCTCCGGCGGCGCGGCTGCGGCGCCTCCGTTGAAAAAACCCTGGTCTGGCTCAGCGTCGGACAGTCAGCGGAACGTCACGTCGAGACCGCATTCACGGGCAATCAGAAGCGTCTGGATCTGCGAGCTGCCGTCTCCGATGGTGCAAACGCGGTTGTCGCGCAGGTAGCGGGATGGCGGGCAGTCATCCATGAAGCCCCAGCCGCCATGGACCTGGATCGCCATGTTGGCCACCTCCGAACCGGTCTCGGTGGCATGCAGCTTGGCCATGGAAAGGGCCATCAGGTCGTCCTTGCCGGCATCGACGCCCCAGGCAGCGCGATAGGTGATGAGACGCGCGCTGTCCACCTTGAGCGCCATCTTGGCGATCATCTCCTGGATGAGTTGCAGCCGGCCGATCGGTCCTCCGAAGGCCTGCCGCTGCTTGGCATAGGCGATCGCATGATCAAGGCTCGCCTGGGCGAGCCCCAGCGAGCAGGCGGCGAGGAACAGGCGGGCTGCCTGGTATCCCTTGTGCAGCACCCAGCGACCGCCATGCGGCTTGCCGACGATGGCGGTCTCCGGCAGCACGCAGTTGTCGAGATAGAGCGGCCGCGTGTCGGAGGAACGCCAGCCCATCTTGCGGTACTTCTCGCCCTGGCTGTAGCCCTTCGTGCCGCGCGGCACCAGGAACAGCGTGAACTTCTTGTCCTGCGCGTCCTTCGGGCTGGACACGGCAAGGATGATGGCGAAGGACGAGATGTCGGTGCCGGCGTTGGTGATGAAGGCCTTCTCGCCGGAGAGCGACCACAGACCGTTGCCGAGCGGCGTGGCGCGGGTCTTGAAGCCGGCCGTATCGCTGCCGGCATCCGGCTCGGTGCCGGCGATGGAGCAGATCTTCCTGCCCGCGATGATGTCCGGCAGCCAGGTCCGCTTCTGGTCCTCGGAGCCGAAGCGGGCAACGGTCAGGCCCGTCGCCATGGAGACCATGGCCGAGACGGCGAGTGACTGGTCGGCGCGGGCGATCTCCTCGATGGCGAGAACTGCCTCGAACACGCCAAGACCCATGCCGCCGAGTTCCTCCGGAAACGGGATCGACAGGATGCCGAGCTCGCCCAGCTTGAGGAACAGGTCGGTGGGAAACACCGCATCGCGGTCGAGCTGCTCGGCACGCGGCGCCACCTCGGCCTGGGCGAAGCTGTGGACGCGCTCCTTCAATGCCGCCTGATCCGGCGTCAGATCAAAATTCACGGTTTCCTCCATCTCATGGCCCCGGCCTCTGGCGGGCCGGTTTGTTGTCGGGCCTGCGTAACCCGTCTGATCAGCGATGCAGTCGGGCCGTCAGCGTTTCCTCCGGGCGAGCAGCGAGGCCGCGCGTTGCCACCTCGATCAGCGCTTCGGCCACCTCGTCGGCGGTCCACGAACCCTCCGGTGCATACCACTTGGTCACCCAGTGGACGGCGCCGAGCAGACTGAAGATGGCCAGTTTCGGATTGACCTTCACGATGCTGCCGTCGGCGATGCCCTCCTCGACGAGCCGGCGCATGCGCGCCTCGAAGGCATCGCGCAGGGCCATGATCTCGTCGGCCTGCCGGCCAGTGAGCGCGTTCTCCTCGAGGATCAGCACCGGCACGCCCATCGTCCCGATCATCTCGCGCAGATAACCGGCCATGCCGATGCGGATCTTCTCAAGGCCGGTGCGGCCCTCGGCCTCTCCCCGATCCATGCTTTCGCGGGCGATCTCCATCGCCTCGAGGTGGCAGGCATGGAGCAGGTCCTGCTTGCTCTGGACATAGCGGTAGAGCGCGGCCTTGGAGACGCCCAGCCGTTCCGCGACGTCGTCGAGCGAGGCGCCATGGCTGCCCCGACGCGAGAACATCCGTGCGGCCTCGCGGATGATCGCCTTGCGCTTCGTCTCGACCTGCTCCTCCCGGTTGGGAAGGGCATTGCCCCATCGCGACATGAGACGAACTCCCCTTGCGAGCCGGCGGCCTCAAGCCCCATGCCCTTGCCAGTGACCTTACCAGATCGTCATAGACGTGACGCTATCATCACGAAGGTGACTGTCAAGTCACTTGCGCGACCCGTCCGTCTGGCGCAAGCGAGCTGCGGCATGTTCCCGGCCACCCAGGATCGGGCCGGCAACACAGTCCGGCATGTCCGCGTCACCGCCGCATTCTGGCGCGCTGTCTGCAAGACGCTCGATCTGTCAGACGCTTAAACGCATCGTGAGGAACCAGCCGCGCGCTGTCGGCCGGATGGTGGCGCCCGGATGGCAGGAAGGCACACCACACCCTCCATCTGCCGAATGGGGGGCGGCGTCTTTGGTCCACATGGACCGACCAGCCCGTGTCCGCGGCGAAGGGCATGGAAAGGGGGCATCACTTGGTTGCGCAGACTGACGCACGACGGCCGCTGGACCTGTCTGGCGTGAAGCCTCTCATTCAGCAGGAGGGATAGGGCGACAGGCGCACCCGGCGGACCCTGCCGGCCTCGGCGATTTCGTCTGGAGCTTGAACCATGCCATCTGGCTCATTCACCATATCGCCGAGGCCAGTCGCGATCGCCGCCGGCATGACGGCTCCTTAAGGTCTTCGATCTCGCGCCGTTGCCGCCGGAAAACGGCGCTGCATCGTGCCGGATGGCCGTGGGCTCACGGGCGACGCCTTCAATGTGGCGCAGGAGAGTGTCCGCCATCCGCCGACCGGCGGCGATCCCGATGAACCCTTCGGGCGGATGCTGCCGGGCAGCGAAGGCGACCAGGCCAGGCGGAAAAGCGCGTGAGGGTCTGGTGCGATCTTGGCCATCGCGTTAGGTGGGGACTCGTGCAAATGTGACGGTTCCGGCGAAAACTCCACAGAAGGGGGAGGTGCGGCCGGCGGGGAAACCAGGGACTGGGCCGTGGGGGCAATGTCCGCGAGAGCCAAGCGCCGCATCCTGCTCGGGCTGGTCGGCCATCCGATCGCCCATTCTGCCGCCCCGGCGGCCCACGAGGCTTTGGCGCAGGCCGTCGGCCTTGAGGCCTTTTACCACCTGATCGAGGTGCCAGGCGCCGGGCGCGAGGGGCTGCGATCCATCCTCGATGGTGTGCGGGCCACCGGCTTTGCCGGCGTCAACATCACCTATCCCTACAAGGAAATGGCGGCCGGACTGGTGGACGAACTGTCCCCCGATGTGGCCGCCATGGGCGCCATCAACACGGTGGTCATATCGGCCGGTCGGCTGATCGGCCACAACACCGACATGAGCGGCTTCCGCACCGCCTATGACCGTTTCGTGGGCCTGCGTGGGCCCCGCAGCGTGGCGCTGTTCGGGGCCGGTGGCGTCGGTCGTGCCATCGCTCATGCGCTGGCCCGCCCTGGCGGACCGGTGCTCCGGCTCTACGATCCCGACAGGGTCAAGGCCGAGGATCTGGCCGGTCGCCTGCCCGGGACCGCGGTCTTGACCT
Source organism: Phreatobacter sp. (assembly GCA_046295035.1). GTDB lineage: Bacteria > Pseudomonadota > Alphaproteobacteria > Rhizobiales > Phreatobacteraceae > Phreatobacter. The sequence goes on along the minus strand of JBKBOA010000005.1, from coordinate 70,267 downwards.
CCTCCGTGGAGGAGGCGATTGACGGCGTGGAGGCGATCATCAACGCGACACCGCTCGGCATGGCCCCGGATAAGCGCTCGCCGGTGCCGCCAGCCCTCATCGAGGCTTCGCATCTGGTCATCGAGGTTGTCTATTCGCCGCTGTTCACACCCCTGCTGACGGCCGCCCACAGGCAAGGAGCGCGATACATGACCGGACGGGACCTGTTCGTCCATCAGGCCATCGACGCCTTCCGCCTGTTCACCGGCCTGGAAGGGTCGGAAAGCGCGGTGGGCGCGGCCTTCGACCGGGTCATGGCCGGCCGGCAATCCCCGTCCGCTGCCGAGGGGGCGGATGGCCGAAGGCGCGCCGGCTGACCCATCATCATCATCATCATCATCATCAAGCATCCCCGCCCCGAAGGCGGGTTCGCATAGGGAGGATCAATCAATGCAGAAGTCCTGGCTCCTCGGAGCGATCCTGGCGACCGGCCTTGTCGGCCCGGCCGTACCGCAGGAAACGGTCCGGCTGATCAATGTCTCCGAACTCTCCGGTGCCGGCGCCACGGCCGGCACCAACTGGAAGAACGGCATCGACCTCGCCGTTGCCCATATCAATGCTCGCGGCGGCATTCTCGGCCGCCAGATCCAGATCACCCACTATGACACCCAGACCAATCCGGGCGCGACACGCGCGGCGGTCCAGCGGGCGATCGACGAGGGCACCTATACCGTTCTGGGCCCCGTCTTCTCCGGTCCCATCGGCGCGTCCATGCAGATCGCCCAGCGCGCCGAGATCGCCCAGATCGTCGGCGGCGAGGCGGCCGGCCTGACCCGGCAGGGCAATCCCTACATCTTCCGCACCTCGCTGAGCCAGGCAGCGGCCATGCCGAAGATCGCCGCCTATCTGAAGGACACCGTGAAGGCCACCAAGGTCGCCGTCATCTTCGTCAACAACGACTTCGGCAAGGGCGGCCGTGACGCCATCCTTCCCGAGCTGACGAGCCGCGGCATCCAGGTCGTCGCCGACATCTCCACGGAACAGGGCCAGGCCGATTTCGCCGCGGACGCCATCCGGATCAAGAATTCCGGCGCCGATGCGGTGTTCGTCTATCTGAACGAGGACGAGAGCGCGCGGTTCCTGCGCGCCGCCCGCCAGCAGGGCATCAGCGTGCCGCTGGTCGGCGAGACCACGCTGCTCGGCCAGAAGGTGATCGAACTGGCCGGTGACGCGGCCAACGGCGCCCGCGGCCATGTCGGACTGTCGATCGACGCGCCCGTGCCGGCCTTCCAGGAATTCGGCCGCCAGTATCGCGAGCGGTTCAATTCCACCCCGGACCACAACGGCCTGAAGGGCTACATGGCGGTGTTCATGATCAAGTGGGCCACCGAGCGCATGGGCCGGTTCGACCGCAAGGGCGTCGCCGACACGCTGCGCGGGGCGACCATCACGCCCCAGCAGGAGCCCGGCATCCTGATTACCACGCGCATCGAGCCCAACGGCGACATCGACCGCGAGAGCTTCCTCGGCGAGGTCGTGGGCGGCCGCCAGGTCATCAACGTGACCCTGCCGATGCTCAATCCGACGGGTTCGCGTCCGGGCGGCTGATCGCGCCCGGCTCCGCGCGGCGCGGGCTTGCCCGCGCCTGCCCCTTCCTCCTGCGGCATTTCCCCGGGCGCGGACATCGGCCCGGTCGCAAGAAGGCTGTGCCGACATGACCGAACTGATCCAGATCCTGATCGCGGGCCTTGCGACCGGCGCGATCTACGCGCTGGTCGCGATCGGCTTCACCCTGGTCTGGCAGACCTCGCAGACCATCAATTTCGCCCAGGGCGAGTTCGTCATGCTGCCGGCGATCCTCGTCCTCGTCGGCACGATGACCTTCGGGCTGCCGGTCGCCGTCGCCCTCGTGCTCGGCACATTCGTCTTCGTCCTGCTGTTCGGCTTCGGCTTCAAGCGCTTCCTGGTCGACCGGATGATCAGCCAGGGCGTCCTGCCGCTCGCCTTCGCCACCATGGCGCTGGCCATCCTGATGAAGGAGGGCGCCAAGGACTTCTTCTCCGCCGAGGCGCAGGTGTTCCCGACGCTCGCGCCGGCCGGCAATCTGGACCTGTTCGGCACGGCGATCTCCTGGCAGAACCTCCTGATCATCGCGGTGGCCTTCGGCGCCATCGGCCTCCTGCAGTGGTTCGTCAACCGGACCCGCACCGGCCGGCAGATGCAGGCGACCGCCCAGAATCCCCAGGTCGCCCTCTTGCTCGGCATCCCGGTCGACCGGATGATCCTCTACACCTTCCTGATCAATGCCTTGCTGGCGGCCCTGGCGAGCTTTCTGATCTCGCCGATCTATCTCGCCAAGTTCTCCAATGGCGAGGTCATCGGCCTTGCCGCCTTCATCGCCGCCATCGTCGGCGGCTTCAACCAGGTGCGCGGCGCGCTGTGGGGCGGCCTGCTGGTGGGCGTGATCGATGCCCTGGCCGCCTCCTATGTCTCGACCAGCTACCGGGCGGCGGTGCCGCTGGTGCTGCTGGTGGCGATCATCCTGCTCAAGCCGGAGGGGCTGTTCGGCTCGAAGGAGGAGCGCCGCGTATGAGCAGCCTCGACACCCCAGACCGCGCGTCCTCGCGCCCCGCCAGCCTCGGCGCCGCCATCGACTGGGCGCTTGTCACGCTTCTCGCCGGCGCGGTGGTGCTGTGGTTCCTGCCGGTCAACATGGGCCGCTACGGCACCTATGTTCTCTCGCTCTGGCTGGTGACGGCGGTTGCCGCCATGGGGCTGAACCTGATCCTCGGCTATGCCGGGCTGAAGGCGCTGTGCCAGGCCGCGTTCCTCGGCATCGGCGCCTACATGACGGCCCTGCTGACCAAGGCCGGCTTACCCTGGATCGCGGCCTTCGCGGCCTCGGGCCTTGCCGGCTTCCTGATCGGCATCGTCATCGGCTTTCCCGCCCTGCGCGTGCGCGCCCACTATCTCGGCTTCGTCACCATCGCCTTTGCCACCGTCGTCTGGCTGGTCATGCGCAATGAGCAATGGCTGACCGGCGGCACCTTCGGGATCGGCGGCATTCCGCGGCCGTCGGTCTTCGGCTGGTCGACGGATGGCGCGCTCGCCTTCCACCGTTTCGTTGTCGGGGTCACGCTCATCCTGGCGCTCGCCCTGTGGTGGCTCGTCCGCAGCCCCTGGGGACGGGCCTTCCTCGCGCTGCGCGAGAATCCGGTACGCGCGGCCAGCCTCGGCATCGACACGCGGCTCTACACGCTGATGGCCTTTGCCATCGGCTCGGCCTATGGCGGCTTTGCCGGCGCGCTCTATGCCCCGCTGGTGGAGTTCATCGACCCGTCCCCCTTCCACCTCGGCGCCTCGTTCTTCCTGGTGCTGATGGTGATCTGCGGTGGCTCCGGCTACATGATCGGACCGTTCCTGGGGGCCCTGCTCGCCGTCGCCCTGCCCGAATGGCTGCGCTTCACCGGCAGCCTCTACCTGATGATCTTCGCCGCCACCGTGCTGGTGCTGCTGGTGGTCTGTCCGAGCGGCCTGCTCGGCCTTGGCGACCGGGTGCTGGCCCGCCTGAGGAGGCCGAGATGATGCCAGTCCTGCAGGTCACCAACCTCACGCGCCGCTTCGGCGGCATCACGGCCGTTGCCAATGTCTCCTTCGAGGTCCATGCCGGCGAGATCCTCGGGCTGATCGGTCCGAACGGCTCGGGCAAGTCGACCCTGTTCAACTGCATCCTCGGCCAGATCCCGCCCAGCGAGGGAGAGGTCGTGCTCGACGGGCGGCCGATCACCGGCCTGCGCCCGTCCGAGCTCAACCGGCGCGGCGTCAGCCGCACCTTCCAGTTGCTGCAGGTCTTTCCCGAACTGACCGTGACGGAGAACCTCATCCTTGCCGGGCAGGAGCATGTCGGAACGATGGCGGGACGGCTGTTCGGCCCGCGTGATGCGGGGCTGACCGACAAGGCCCGGCAGATGATCGGGTTCTTCCGGCTGGAGCACCTGGCGAACGAGAAGGCCGGCCGCCTGTCCTATGGCCAGCAGAAGCTGCTCGACGCGGCCATGGCGTTCATGGCCGGCCCGCGCCTCGTCCTGCTCGACGAGCCGGCCGGCGGCGTCAATCCGACCATGCTGGAAGGCCTGAAGGAGCGGCTCGCCGCCTACAACCGCGAGGTTGGAACAACCTTCGTGGTGATCGAGCACAACATGGACTTCGTGATGAGCCTGTGCACGCGGGTGATTGTCCTCGCCGAGGGCCGCATCATCGCCGAGGGCAGGCCGGAGGAGGTCCGCCGCAACCAGCGTGTCATCGACGCCTATCTCGGAGGTTGAGCCATGAGCGCGACGATGCCGGCTGCTTCCGGTTCACCGATCCTGACGCTCGATACGGTGGTGGGCGGCTATGGCGCCATCACCATCCTCAACGGCACGAGCTTCTCGGTCTCGCGCGGGACCATCACCACCGTGATCGGGCCGAACGGCGCCGGCAAGTCGACCGTGTTCAAGGCGGTGTTCGGACTGATCAGGCTCCAGTCTGGCCGGATCAGCTTCGACGGTGCCGAGATCACCGGCCTGCCGCCGCGCCGCCTGATCGAGCGGGGCATCGTCTATGTGCCGCAGGGGCGCAACGTCTTCCCGGAACTGTCCGTGCGCCACAATCTCGAACTGGGCGCGGTGGCCATTCCGGGCGTCACCGATCTCGACCGGCGCATCGAGGCGGCCATGGACCGGTTTCCCATGCTGCGTCAGAAGGCGGACGCGCAGGCCTCGACCCTGTCCGGCGGCCAGCAGAAGATCCTGGAGGTTGCCCGCGGCCTGCTGCTCGACCCCAGGCTGGTGCTGATCGACGAGCCGTCCATCGGCCTGTCGCCGATCATGGTCCAGGAGGTCTTCGACATCCTCAAGGATCTGCGCGCCCGCGGCGTGTCGGTGCTGCTGATCGAGCAGAACGCCCGCTCGGCGCTGGGCATTTCGGACGAGGCCATCGTGCTGGAGCAGGGCCAGACGCGCCTGCACGGTCCGGCCGCCGCGATCCTCGCCGATCCGCGTGTCGGCCAGCTCTTCCTCGGCGGCGCCATGACGGATGCGGCCTGACGGTCGGCCCAGCGAACCGTCACACCTGACCCAACGCATGTGCCGCTGGCCCTCACGTTTCTTGCCCGCGGCATCCCGGCGCTGGCCGAAAAGCCGGTGATCGACGCGGCCGATGCGGCCACGACCCCGACGGCGACACTGGCCGTCCACGCGGCAGCGGCCGTTCAGCCGCAGCGGGCGGTGAGCCCGCCATCCACCGGCAGAAGCACACCGTTGATATAGGCGGCCTCGTCGCTGGCGAGGAACACGGCGGCATGGGCGACGTCCCAGGCCGTGCCCATCCGGCCGGTGGGTGAGGCCTCGTGGCGCGCCCGCACCATCTCATCGGGCGAGGCATAGGCGGCGCTGATCTGCTGGTAGATCAGCGGCGTGTCCATGATCCCCGGCAGCACCGCATTGCAGCGCAGGCCGTCGCGGGCATATTGCAGGGCGATGCCGATCGTGAACTGGTTCACCGCGCCCTTGGCCGCGTAGTAGCTGGCATAGGGATAGCCGGTGTAGCGCAGGCCGGCGGCCGAGCCGATATTGGTGATCACGCCGCGCCCGCGCGCGCGCATGGAGGGGATCGCCACCTTGCAGGCGAGGAACATGCCGGTGACGTTGAGATCCATCTCGCGCCGCCAGTCGTCCTCGCTGAGGTCCGGCGGCCCGCCCATCCGGGCGTGGCCGACATTGTTGTGCAGGATGTCGATCGGTCCGAGGGTCGCCTCGGCATGGGCGATGACGTCCTCCACCTCGATGAGCTTCGTCACGTCGCAGACGAAGGCCTCGGCGCGGCCGCCCTCGCCGCGGATGATCGCGGCCGTCTCCTCGGCGGCGGTGCGGCTGATATCAATGCAGGCAACGCGCGCGCCCGCGCGTGCATAGGCCACCGCCGATGCCTTGCCGTTGCCCCATCCCGGTCCGGCCGAACCGGCGCCGAAGACGATCGCCACCCTGTCTGTCAGCTTCGTCATGCGATCCGCCCCATCACGATCCGTTCATCCGAGCACCAGCTTCGGCAGCCAGAGCACCAGGCCCGGCACATAGGTGATCAGCAGCAGCACCCCGAGCCCGACCGCCAGGAAGGGCAGCACCTCGCGCACGACGGATTCGATCTTCACATTGGCGAAGTTGCCGCAGATGTAGAGCAGGATGCCGACCGGCGGGGTCAGCAGGCCGAGCATCAGATTGAACACCATGACCAGTCCAAAATGGACGAGGTCGATGCCGGCCGCCTCGACGATCGGGATCAGCACGGGGATGAGGATGATCATGGCGGCGATCGCCTCCATGAACAGCCCGACCACCAGCAGCAGCAGGTTGATCATCAGGAGGATGACCAGCGGATTGTCGGAGAGGCCGGCGATCAGGGCCGCCACCTGGCGCGGCAGCCCGCTCACCGCCATCAGCCAGCCGAACCCGGAGGCGAAGGCGATGATGATCATCACCACGGCCGTGTCCAGCGCCGTCTGGACGAAGATCGCCCCGATATGGCGCAGTCCGAGCTCGCGGTGGATGACGATGCCGACGAACAGCGCATAGAGCACCGCGATGGCCGCGCTCTCGGTGACGGTGACGACGCCGCCGGTGATGCCAATAAGGATCAGAACCGGCATGAACAGCGCCCAGGACGCCTCGCCCGCGCTCGACACCAGCTTGCGGAACGGCACGGCCTCGTGGCGCGGATAGTTGCGCCGGCGCGCGATCCACCAGACCACCAGCGACAGGCCGAGCGCCAGCATCAGGCCGGGGATCACGCCGCCGAGGAACAGGGCCGCCACCGACACGCCCTTGCCGACCGACAGGCCGTAGATGACCAGCGGGATGGACGGCGGGATGATCGGCCCCATGACCGAGGCCGAGGCCGTGACGGAGGCCGCAAACCCGCCGTCATAGCCCTGCTTCTTCATGCCGGGGATCAGCACCTTGCCCAGCGCCGAGGCATCAGCCACCGCCGAGCCGGAGACTCCGGAGAACACCATGCAGGACATCACCGTGGTCAGGCCGAGCCCGCCGGTGAAGCGGCCGACGCAGGCATTGGCAAAGGCGATGATGCGCTCGGTGATGCCGCCGACATTCATCAGGTTGCCGGCCAGGATGAAGAACGGAATGGCCAGCAGCGAGTAGGAATCGGCACCGATCAGCGCCCGCTGCGCGAACAGCGAATAGGGCAGCGTGCCGTGCCAGGTGATGGCGAGGATGGTCGCAAGGCCCATGGCGAAGGCGATCGGCAGGCCGATCGCCAGCAACGCCAGGAAACTGATCATCAGGACGCTGGCCATTGCGCCGCCTCCGCTCAGAGGTGGATGTTGCCCTGGGGCAGACGTTTCGACGGATCGACGATCTTCTCGACCCAGTAGAGCAGGATCAGCGCCGCCGACACCGGCGCGGCCATGTAGAAGCTCGAAGGCGTGATCTCCAGCGCGCCGAAGGTCTGGCCGAGATTGTCGATGGCGAGCTTGCCGCCGAACCACAGCAGCATGAGCGCGAAGACGAGGATCAGCGCCTGGTTGACCCAGTACACCACCCGCTGGAGTGGCGCCGGCAGCATGATCACCAGCATGTCGATGACGATGTGGATCATCCGGCGGTAGAGCACCGCGCTGCCAAGGAACGTCACCCAGACGAACAGGATGCGGCTGACCTGCTCGGTCCAGGCCAGCGGCGCTCCCAGCACGTAGCGGTACCAGACGGCCACGACCGTGATCGCCACGATGGCGGCGATGCAGGCACCGGCGGCCATCGCCGCGGCGCGATCGGTCATGTCGCAGACGGTGCTCAGGAGGCCGGCCCTGCGGTTTTCGGGCGCCATGGGTCAACTCCGGCGGACGGGACGCGGAGGCGGACGGCCAGGGGGCCGCCCGCCGGTTGCTGTCGGCGCGTCGTCAGGCGATCGCGCTGATGCGCTGGACCCACTCCTTCACGTGTGGGAACTCGTCCTCCATGCCGCGCAGGGTGGCGCGGAACGCGTCCTTGTCGACATCGTTGATGGCGACGTTCTTGGCCTTCACGAGGGCCAGGATGCGGTTGTCGTCGGCGATCACCTTCGGGCGCATCTCGTCCTCCATGTCGCGGGCGGCCCTGTTGACGGCCGTGCGATGGGCCTCCGACAGGCCGCGATAGACCTGTTCGGCGAGGACGATCTGGTTGTCCTGCATCATGTGCTCGGTCAGCGCCAGATTGCGGTTCACGTCGAAGATGCCGGCATTGTAGGTCAGCGCCATCGGGTTCTCCTGCCCCTCGATGATGCCCGACTTCAGCGCCTGGAAGACCTCGGGCCAGGGCAGGGGGGTCGGCGAGGCGCCGAAGCGTTCGAAGGTCCGGCGCCACAGCGTCGTCTCCGGAACGCGGATCTTGAAGCCCTTGAGATCGGCCGGCGTGCGCACGACACGGTTGGAGGACAGCATGCGCGGCATGCGCGGAATGGACCCGACCGGGCGCAGGCGCGCCACCTTGGCCACGTCGTCGCCATAGGCGCCGATCATCGCGGTCATCACCCGGTCCTTGTGGGCGACGTCCTTGAACAGATAGGGATAGGTCCAGATGTCCGCGGGACGGTACCAGCCGGCCAGGATGGAGGCGCCCGGCGAGGCGACCTGGACCGCTCCCTGCAGGAGCCCTTCCACGTGCTCGCGCTCGCCGCCGAGCGAGCCGGCATGGTGCGTGGTCGTGGTGATCTGGCCCTGCGTCAGTTCGCCGAGCCGCTTGGCGAAGAAGTCCAGCGACTGGGCGATGAAGTCGGTCGGCGGGGTGGCGCTGGCGCCGATCCAGTTCAGCCGCTGGGCACGGGCGATGCCGGGGGCCGCCAGCGCGGCGGCGCCGACAGCCAGGCCGGCGAGGGCCGCGCGGCGCGAGAGCGGGGGTCTGTCCGAATGGGTCATGGGGCATCCTCCTGAGGGTCGGTACGGCCCGTTGGGCGGGCTCTGCGAGGCGGTTTCCTTCCTGTGCCGGCCGTGCCGGTCTCTTTCTGATTGCCGGTGCCGCCCCTAGGCGACCCGGGCATTCGGCCGCGCGAAGGCGGCTTCCATCTCGCGGCGCACCTTCACGGCGGTGCTCGTCGCGTCATAGTCGACATCGCTCCACTTCAGCCGCTCGCCGGCCCGGATCGGGTTCTTAAGCCGCACATTGTGAGCAAGGCCGAGCGGCAGGTAGCCGTTGGCGAGCGAGGCGTCGGCCGGGGTCTGCTTGCCCCAGACGCAGAAGCCGCCCTCGCCATCCAGCATCTCGCCGGGCTGAAGGTCGCGCTTGGCGGTAGCGACCACGTCGGAATTGAAGCAGACGGGCGCGCCGGTCGGCTCCTTGCGCAGCGCCGCGGAGGCCACCGAATAGCCGAGCTCCAGGCCGATCATGTGGATCGGCCGGTAGAGGCAGGCATAGCGGCCCGACGAGTCCGGGAGCATCGAGTACTCGCGGAAGCACTCCTGGCTGTAGGCGCTGTCGCTCTCGAACACGACATAGGTGCCCATGACGAGCGAATGCGGCACGTCGGTGCCGTCGCGATAGACCGAGGATGTGACCTCGGTGACGCCGGCCTTCTCCAGCACGCCGCCGGCGCTGCGCGGCTTGCAGATCTCGGCATGCTCGAAGCGGGTGGCGGGCGGGAAGGACAGGCCCTCCGACTGCGCCTCCAGTCCCGTCGCGTTGCACACGGCGGTCATCTCGATGCCCGACTTCGTGCCGTCCACGAAGGAGTTGAACATCTTCGGGTTGATCGAGTTGCGATCCCGGATCTTCATGTACTTGTCCAGGATGTCCCAGACCGTGTCGGGCGTGGACTGGTGGTAGGTCGGGTGGTAGCGCGTGCCCTTGCCGGCCGCGACCACCGTGAAGCCGCAGGAGCGTGCCCAGTCGACGTGGTCGCAGATAAGGGCAGGCTGGTCGCCCCAGGCGAGCGAATAGACGACGCCGGCGGCTTTCGCCTTGCGGGCCAGGATGGGGCCCGCCACGGCATCGGCCTCGACATTGACCATGATCACGTGCTTGCCGTGCTCGATTGCCCTGAGCGCGAAGCGGATGCCGGCGCCCGGATCGCCGGTCGCCTCGATGATGACCTCGATGGCCGGGTGGTCGATCATCAGGTCGGCATTCTCGAGGATGGCCGTCGAGCCGGCCTTGAGCGCGGCGTCGATGGAGGGGGCGGCATATTGCTCGGCCGGCCAGGAGCCCGCCTTCAGCTGGGCGCGGGCCCGGTCGGGATTGAGGTCGGCGACCGCCACGAGCTGCATGCCGGCGGTCAGCCGGCACTGGCTGGCGAACATGGTGCCGAACTTGCCGGCGCCGATCAGGCCGACGGTGACGGGCCGGCCGGCAGCCTGCCGCTCGAGAAGCATCCGGTGGAGATTCATGCCCTGTTCGTCCTTCCCGCTGGTCGTTGCGCACGCCGCAGGGCGTCGCGCGGAGGGATCATCCGGCCAGTGCGAGGGGAACGGGGGCGTGCGGCATCGGGCGCCGAAAGGCGCTCGCGGTGCTGCATCGCGCATGTCACCCCGGAGGGCTTCTCTCCCGTATGGCCCGTTTCGCCTGGCCATTCATGTCATTGGCGTAAAGGCTAACAAGGATGTTGAATTCAACAAAATGAAATAAACTGGCCAGATCGCTGAAATGGATTCACCGATGATACGTGGTATGCCGCCGCTGAAATGTCTGCAGACCTTCACCGCGGTCATGGAGACGGGAAGCTTCGCACGCGCCGCCGAACAGCTTGCGGTGACGCCCTCGGCGGTCAGCCACCAGATCCGCCAGCTGGAGGACATTCTCGGCAAGCCCCTGTTCGTGCGAAAGAACCGGGCGGCCCTGCCGACCGAGGATGCGGTCGCCTATGCCAATGCCCTGGCCGAGAGCTTCACCCGCATCGCGGTCGCCACCAGCCGCTTTGCCTCCGAGGGCGCGGTGCAGCGGCTGATGCTGCACTCGGCCCCGAGCCTGGCAACGCTCTGGCTGGTGCCGCGGCTTGCCGCCTTCCGCGCCCGCCATCCCGAGATCGACCTCACCCTGTTCGCCGGCCACGAGCCCGCAAGGCTCGGCGAGGACGGCTTCATGATCGACATCCAGTACAACCGGCCGGTGCCGGAGGCCTGCGAGAGCATCGCGCTGTGCGAGGAGACCATCGTGCCGCTGGCGAGCCCCGCCTTCGTCGAGCGGTACCGCCTGACGCGGGTCGAGGACATCAGCAACGTTCCGCTGATCCATTCGGTGCGCTGCATCGCCCAGTGGGACCAGTGGATCGCCCGGCACGCCCCGCACGTGATGCTGCCGCGGCGCGCGATGACCTTCGACCGTGCCTTCCTCGCCCTGATGGCCGCCCGCGACGGGCTCGGCCTGATGCTGGAATCGAACCTGCAGGCCTCGGCGATGCTGCGCGCGGGCGAGCTCGTCATGCCCTTCGGGCCGAACGGCATCACGGCGCTGGCCCATCGCATCGTCTATCGGCGCGAGGACCGCGCCCGGCCGCAGATCGAGGCCTTCGTCGCCTGGATCATGGCCGAGATCGCCGCCGAGCGGGGGCTGGCCTCGGGATGACAGCGGCCTCGAGGGCGGGTCTGTCGCCATCACCCGCCTGCCGGCGGCGTCAGGCCGCAAGGCCATCGACGAGGATCGCCATCAGGGTGCGCAGGCCCGCCTCCTGATCCAGACCGACCCTTGCGGCGGCCTCGACATGCGCGGGGTGGACGAAGACGGTCACCGCGTCCCGGATGGCACCTGCGGTCGCGGCGAGATCGCGCGGTCCGAACGCCCCCCGGGCGACGCCATCGGCGAGAATCCGCCGGACCAGCCCGGTCATCCGGCGGGCATAGTCCAGAACAAGGTCGGGGCGCTCATCGACGATCCGCCGATAGAGCGCGTGCACTTCGGGATCGTCGGCGAACCTGGCGCGCTTGCTGCGGTGAAGGGCCAGGACGAGGTCCGTCATGACGGCGCCGCCAAAATCGGCTGCAATGCCCGGAGACGCGATTTCCCCTGTTCTTCCTCCAAAGCGCTGGCGCGCGTTCATGCTTCGTGCTGCGCCCTGGTGCGCGAAGACCCTGTTTTCGGCCCGAAGAATGGTGGGCGCGACAGGGATTGAACCTGTGACCCCTCCCGTGTGAAGGGAGTGCTCTCCCGCTGAGCTACGCGCCCGGACCGCCATGGCGATCGGAGCCGCGTAACTAGCGGCTCGTCCCGGCGGGTGTCAAGGACGGCGAACCTCTGCGCTCATGACGTGGCAGGGAAGTGTTGCCGGTGGAGAGCGGCGGGCGCGGCCAGGGCGCGCGGACGTGGCCGCCGCCATGAAAATGCTTTAGATTTTACCGCCTGTTCACCGGATCGGGTCTTGGTGGCAGGAACCGGGATTCGGCTGTGCGGCGTGCGGGCGATCCGGAACGCCCGGCCGGAGCCTGTTCAGATCGGGGGAAGCGTGGGGCCACGTTCAGGTCGCCTGAAAGGCGCAGTTGTCGTCGCAACGCTCGCCGTGGCGGGCGCGCTGGCGGCCGATACGCCGGCCAGCGCCCAGTCTGCGGTCTGTCGGCAGATCCAGGCGCAGATCGCCCGCCTCGATGGGGCGCCCGCCGCCGGCCCCGCCAGCCAGCGCTACGCGGCCGCAGCCGCCCGGCAGCGCGCAGAGATGGCGACCGCCGAGGCCCAGTTCCGCGGAGCCGGGTGCGGCGGCTTCCTGCAGGGGCCGCAATGCTCCGGTCTCGCATCCCGCATCCGCCAGATGCGCGCCAATCTGGCCCAGCTCGAGGCCCGCGCCGGCGGGGCGGGGGTTCAGTCCGTGCAGCGTGGCCAGCAGCGGGCGCGGCTGATGGCCATGCTGGATGCCAATGGCTGTCGTGGCGGGCGCCCGGTCGAGACGCGCCAGGCCGTCGCTCCCCCGGCCCCGCGCGAGGAATGGGTCACCGAAGAGGGGCCCGAGCGGCAGATCTTCCGGCGCATCCGCACGCCCTCGCCGGCGACGCAGCCGCAGACGGCCTACCGGGTCGGGCCCCAGCCCGCACGTCCGGGCTTCGGTGGCTTCATCGAGCACCTGTTCGGCCGTGACAGCCCCCGTCCGGGCGACCTAGATGACGTGCCGCCGGTTCCCGAGGACCAGCTGCGACCGGGGGAGGAGGATGGACGGCCGCGCGGTGTCGGCTACCGCGCCATCTGTGTGAGGCTGTGCGACGGGGCCTTCTTCCCCATGACCTCCTCACCCCGGCCGGGCGCCAGCATCGACGAGGAGGGCATGTGCCGCCTGCAATGCCCGGGGGCCGAGGTGGCGCTCTATCGCATGCGCGACGATCAGATCGAGAATGCCGTCTCGGCAGCGGGAGGCCGGCCCTACACGGCGCTGCCCAATGCCCTGCGGTTCCGGCGAACCTTCGATCCGGCCTGCACCTGCCGCCCGGCCCATGGTTCCTGGGCCGAGGCCTTTGCCAGCCGGCCCGACCCGACGCTGCGGCCGGGCGATCAGGTCGTCTCGGCCGAACAGGCGCGCCTGCTCTCGCTGCCCGCAACGCACCGGCAGGCGGCGCGCGAGGAAATGGCGGCCGAGCAGCGCGCCCGTCGCGAGGCTGAACGGCAGGCCCGGATCGACCGCTCCCGCCGGCGAGATGGTTCGCCATCGCCGACCATCGGTCTGGATGGCACGGTCCGCCAGCCGGTCGAGCCGGCTGCGCCCGACCTGCGCGAGGGAAGCGGTCCCGATGCCGGCGACGAGCCGGACGAGGCGGCCGATGCCCCCGGCGAGCGTGAGCGGCGGCCGGTGCGCGTCATCGGCCCGGTCTATGCCCCGCGCGCGGATGCGCCGGTGCTGCCGAGCGGCGGCTGATCCGATCCTGCGGAGACCTTGATGGACCTCATCGCCAAGCTCGCCGTCTGGCTCGCCGTCGCCGCGGCCGCGGCCTGGCTCGCCTCTTTCTGGCCTCGCTGGGTGGCCGCCGATACCGGCATTGCGCCAGCCACCTTCCTCAGACGGCCATGGATGCGGGGCTGGCAGCCCTATCGCGAGCGGCTTCCGATCATCTCGCTGCGCTTCTGGCGCTTCCTGCTCCGGCGCGGACTGGTCCTGGAGTTCATCATCGCGGCCATCGTCTTCTCGTCGGTCCTGCGCGCGGCCTTCGCTGTCCTGCGCACGACGGCGGCGGTTCCAGCCTGAGCGGGGCTCGCCAGCGCCGGTCAGCGGCTTTATGGTTGCGCGCGCAACCATCGACAGGTTCGCCGCCCCGGACCCATGCCATGACCGCAACCAGCGCCCCCGGATTCCAGTTCGCCTATCGCAGGTCGGCCGACCAGGCGGCCGTCAGGCCGGTCCGCCATCCGGTCGTGGTGGTCGGCGCGGGGCCGGTCGGCCTGACGCTGGCGATCGAATTGGCCCTGGCCGGGGTGCGGGTGGTGCTGCTCGATGACGCGGACCGGATCGGCGAGGGCAGCCGCGCCATCTGCTTCTCCAAGCGCACCCTGGAGATCCTGGACCGGTTGGGGCCCGGCGAGCAGCTGGTCGCCCAGGGTGTCACCTGGCAGCGCGGGCGCGTGTTCCTGGCGGACCGGGAGCTCTATGGCTTTGATCTTCTGCCCGAGGCCGGCCATCGCATGCCGGCCTTCATCAACATCCAGCAATATTACGTGGAGGCGGCGCTGGTGCGCCGGGCCGGCGAGCTGGCCGAGCGCATCGACCTGCGCTGGCGCAACCGCGTCACGGCGGTCGAGGCCCGGCCGGACGGGACAACCATCACCATCGACACGCCCGACGGCCCCTATCGGCTCGAGGCTGACTGGCTGATCGCCTGCGACGGGTCGCGCTCGCCGGTGCGGCGCCTGATGGGGCTCGACTTCACCGGCGAGACCTTTGATGACCGCTTCCTCATCGCCGACGTCAGGATGACGGCGGATTTCCCGACCGAGCGCTGGTTCTGGTTCCAGCCGCCCTTCCATCCGGGCCAGTCGGCGCTCCTGCACAAGCAGCCCGACAATGTCTGGCGCATCGACCTGCAACTCGGCCGGGGCGCCGATGCCGAGGTCGAGAAGCAGCCGGAAAACGTCATCCCGCGCATCGAGCGGATGCTCGGCCACCGCAATTTCACGCTCGAATGGGTGTCGGTCTATACGTTCCAGTGCCGCCGCATGGAGCGCTTCATCCACGGTCGGGTGATCTTTGCCGGCGATGCCGCTCATCAGGTGTCTCCCTTCGGCGCGCGCGGCGCCAATTCCGGCATCCAGGATGCGGAGAACCTGGCCTGGAAGCTGGCGCTGCTGCTGGCCGGCGAGGCCGGCCCCGGCCTGCTCGCCACCTATGACCTCGAACGCGGCGCGGCGGCGGACGAGAACATCCTGAACTCGACGCGCGCCACCGACTTCATCGCGCCGCCGTCGCCCGGCGAGCGGGTGCTGCGCGATGCGGCGCTGGCGCTGGCTGCCGAGACGCCCTTCGCCAAGCGCATGGTCAATTCCGGCCGCCTGTCGACGCCGACGACCTATGACACGCCGCTGTCCACGCCTGACGCGGACCTGTGGCAGGCGGCAGCGGCTCTGGGTGCGCCGCTGCCCGATGCTCCGGTTTGCACGCCCGACGGCCGGGCGGGCTTCCTGACCGGGCATCTCGACGGCCGGTTCACCCTGATCGTCGACGGCCCCGCGCCGGCCGCCGAGCCTGCCGGCCTGCGGCTCATCGCGCTCGGCCGCGACCTCGTTCCGGCCGACGGCACCTTCGCCGCCCGCTTCGACAGCCGTCCCGGCTCGGCCTTCCTCGTGCGCCCCGACGGGCATCTCGCCGCCCGCTGGCGGGTTCATGATCCGCTGCAGGTTGAAGCGGCCCTGCGCCGGGCAAAGGGATTCTGAACCAGGCACTTGGCGCGGATGGCGGAATCGGAATCAGAATCTCAGCACTCGGGAAGACCCCTTGCCTTTCGCCTGACTCTCCTCAGGAGGATGAACCGATGACCGGGCTCGACACCACCTCCCGCCTGGCTGATCCCGATGCGGCCTACAGGATCATCGCCCTGGCCCATCGCGGCCTGTCCGAGGCCGAAAGCGCGGCGCTGAATGCCCGGCTGGTCCTCATCCTGGCCAACCAGATCGGCGATGCCGATGTGCTGGCCGAGGCCGTCGATCTGGCGCGGCGGGCGGCCGGTCCGGCGCAGGCCTCAGCCTAGTCCGGGCGGCTGCGGGTGCGGTCAGCCGAAGGTCGAGCGGCCGGACAGCCAGGGGGCGATCGACGGCCAGGGGCGGTCCACCGGCATGCCGTGGAACGGCCGCTCCTCGCGCGGCAGGCGCAGCGGGTGGATGTCGAGCAGGGGCAGGGGAGGGCCGGAATAGTTCTCGCTGACGAGAAGGCTCGATCGCGGTCCGCGCACCAGCACGGCGTCCGAGGGGGCGCAGGACTGGAAGGGCTCGTCGGGCCCGCGCTCGCGGCCGAGCAGCCGCGTCTCCTCGAAGGCGACGGTGGCGCCGTTGTCGGCGTGCAGCATGTAGAGAAGCGGCAGCTTCTCGGCCTCCTGGAAGCCGATCGCCTCCACGAAGCGCCAGCTCTCCTCCTGCACTTCCCCCGCCGCGAGGTCGGCTGCCAGTGCCCGCCGCAGCGCAGTGAGGCGGTTGCGCCGGGCGGCGACCTTGAGGGCGCTGACGCCGCCCCAGCCGGCGAGCCAGAGCCCGGCTGCCGCCAGCCATGTGTGGGTGGTTCCGAACGACAGTCCGCTGAAGAACTGCAGCGTCCAGGCCACCAGCAGGGCCACCGGCCCGATGACCAGAAGCGTGATGGCGCCGAGGCCGATGCCGGACGCCACCTCGGCGAGATCGGCCTGCGGGTTGATGGAGATCGAGCTGAAGGCCTCTTCCAGCACGGCACGTTCCGTCCGGTCGGCCGGTCGCCGGTATGACAGGGACAGGGGACGTTCGCGTGTCTCGACCATCGGGCCGTTCACTCCGCCGCTGCCTGCGGCCTCGGTGTCACTCCAGCAGGCTGTTCGGGCAATTCCGCGGCAGCCTCCTGCGACCGCGCGGGAATGCCGCGATCGAGGCCCGCGATCTTCTCGGCCGCTTCCGCAGCCTCCCGCTGGCGGTTCCACAATCCGGCATAGAGGCCGCCCCTGGCAAGCAGTTCCGCATGGGTGCCGCGCTCGGCGATCCGGCCGCCGTCGAGGACGATGATCTCGTCGGCATGGACGATGGTGGACAGCCGATGGGCGATGACGATGGCCGTGCGGTTCTCGGCAATCCGGTCGAGCGCGCCCTGGATCTCGCGCTCGGTGTGGCTGTCGAGCGCGGAGGTCGCCTCGTCGAGCACGAGGATGGGCGGTGACTTCAGCATGGCCCGGGCAATCGCCACACGCTGCTTCTCGCCGCCGGACAGCTTCAGGCCGCGTTCGCCGACCTCCGTCTCGTAGCCGCCGGGAATGCGCTGGATGAAATCGTGGATCTGGGCAAGGCGCGCGGCATCCTCCACCTCGGCGTCGGTGGCGTCCCAGCGGCCGTAGCGGATGTTGTAGCGGATGGTGTCGTTGAACAGCACGGTGTCCTGCGGAACCATGCCGATGACGCTCCGGAGCGAGGCCTGTGTGACATCGCGGATGTCCTGACCGTCGATCGTGATGCGGCCGCCGGCGACATCGTAGAAGCGGAACAGCAGCCGCGAGATGGTCGACTTGCCGGCTCCCGACGGCCCGACAATGGCAACGGTCCGCCCGGACGGCACCTCGAAGGACACGCCCTTGAGGATCGGCCGCGCCGGATCATAGCCAAAGTGGACATCCTCGAAGCGGATGGTGCCGCCCTCGACCCTGAGCGGGCCGGCCCCCGGCTTGTCCGTGATCTCGGGGGACCGGTCGAGGATGGCGAACATCGCCTCGATGTCGGTCACCGCCTGCTTGATCTCCCGATAGACCATGCCCATGAAGTTCAGCGGCTGGTAGAGCTGGATCATCATGGCGTTGATCATGACGAAGTCGCCCACCGTGTTCTTGCCTGCCGCGATGTCGATGGCGCACAGGACCATGGCCACGGTCATGCCGGCGGTGAAGATGGTGGCCTGTCCGGCATTCAGCACCGCCAGCGAGGTCAGGGCGCGGGTGGAGGCCGCCTCGTATTTCGCCATGGAGACGTCGTAGCGGGCCTTCTCGCGCTCCTCGGCCGAGAAGTACTTCACCGTCTCGTAGTTGAGCAGCGAATCGATGGCCTTGACGTTGGCGCGCGTGTCGCTTTCGTTCATGTCGCGGCGGATGGCGATGCGCCATTCGGTCGCCGCATAGGTGAAGGCCAGATAGGCGGCGACCGTCACCAGGATGACGACGACGTAACGCCAGTCGAACATCCACAGCAGCACCCCGACGATCAGGGCGAGTTCGAGGATGGTCGGCACCAGCTGCAGCACGATCATCCGCACGATGGTCTCGATGGCGGCCCGCCCGCGCTCCAGAACGCGCGTGAGCCCGCCGGTCTTGCGCTCGAGATGGAAGCGCAGCGACAGGCGGTGCATGTGCTCGAAGGTGAGCAGCGCCAGGCGCCGCACCGCATGCATCGACACCTTGGCGAACAGGCCGTCGCGCATCTGCGTCAGCACGGCCATGAGGATGCGCGAGAGGCCATAGGCCAGGGTCAGCGCCACCGGGGCCGCGATCACCCAGGTCCACCAGCTGGCCGAGGGCACGGGCGGGCTGACCAGCGCGTCGGTCGCCCACTTGAACGTGAACGGCACGATCAGGGTGACGATCTTGGCGACGACCAGCATGAGCGTCGCCCACAGCACGCGCTGCTTCAGGTCCGCCCGGTCGGACGGCCAGATGAACGGCCACAGGTGCACGATGGTGCGGCTCAGGGCGCCACCCGAAGCGGAGATGCGGGGCTGTGCAGCCTGGGGGGCCGCACCGCGGCTGGTCTCGGGAGGCAAGGCGGATGTCCTGATCGTGACGTGCGACCGGCCCGGTGGTCCGGTCTCTTCTCTGGAACGGATATAATCACGACCGGCGCCCGGAAAAAGTGTCGCGAGGTCCATGGCGCCTGCATGGCTGACCTCGGCGCCGGGCAGCAGTATGGTCGATGCCAGAATCGACGGCGCGCGGACCGATATCCGCCAAGCGAGAGGCCACCATGGCGACGATCACCTCCATCTGCGTCTATTGCGGATCGGGATCGGGTCACGATCCGATTCATCTGGAGGCGGCGCGTGCCCTCGGCACGGCCATGGCGAGGGCCGGCATCCGGCTCGTCTATGGCGGCGGCGGCATCGGGCTGATGGGCGCGCTCGCCTCCGCCGTGATCGAGGGCGGCGGCAAGGTCACCGGCATCATCCCCGATTTCCTCAAGCGCAAGGAGATGTCGCTCGATGGCGGCATGGACCTCATCACGGTGCCGGACATGCACACCCGCAAGATGCGCATGTTCACCGAGGCGGATGCCTTCGTTGCGCTGCCGGGCGGCATCGGCACCCTGGAGGAGCTGGTCGAGCAGCTCACCTGGGCCCAGCTCGGCCGTCATTCCAAGCCGGTGGCCATCGCCAATATCGGCGGCTTCTGGGATCCGCTGCGCGTGCTTCTCGATCACATGAAGGACGAGGGCTTCATCCGCCCCGGCCTGCAGGTGAAGTATTCCATCATCGACGAGGTGCGCGACATCATCCCGACCCTGCAGGCCCTGGTGGCAAAGCTGCCGCAGGACGCCCTGTCGAAGGAGCACGATCCGCTGGTCATCGAGAAGATGTGAGGCGTTGAGCGCGCCTCACACTCCCGCGCCGTCCTTGATGAGCTTGTAGGTGATCGAATCCGTCAGCGCCTGGAAGCTGGCGTCGATGATGTTGGCGGACACGCCGACCGTCGTCCAGGTCTCGCCGGCCCCGTCGCGGCTCTCGATGAGCACGCGCGTCACGGCGCCCGTGCCGCCGTTCAGGATGCGCACGCGGAAGTCGATCAGTTCGAGATCCTCGATGAACCGCTGGTACTTGCCGAGATCCTTGCGCAGCGCCGCATCCAGCGCATTGACCGGGCCATTGCCCTCGGCCGCCGAGATCAGCGTCTCCTCGCCGACCTTCACCTTCACGATGGCCTCGGAGAAGGTGACGAGATCGCCCACCGCATTGTAGCGCCGCTCGACATTCACCTTGAAGCGCTCGACCGTGAAGAAGGCGGGCACCTCGCCCATGACGCGCTTGGCCAGCAGGAAGAACGAGGCGTCCGCGCCTTCATAGGCATAGCCGAGGCTCTCGCGTTCCTTCACCTCGTCGAGAATGCGCGTCACCCGCGGGTCATCCTTCGCGACAGTGAGGCCGACACGCTCCAGTTCGGCCAGGACGTTGGACTTGCCGGCCTGCTCGGACACCAGCACGTGGCGACGGTTGCCGACCGTCTCCGGCGGCACGTGCTCATAAGTCTCCGGCTCCTTCAGCACGGCCGAGGCGTGGATGCCCGCCTTGGTGGCGAAGGCCGAGGCGCCGACGTAAGGCGCGTGGCGGTTCGGCGGCCGGTTCAGCAGTTCGTCGAGCTGGCGCGAGGCCTTGGTCAGGTGGGCGAGCTTCTCGCGCGTCACGCCGATGGAGAATCGGTCGGCATAGCCGGGCTTCAGCAGCAGGGTCGGGATCAGCGAGGTCAGGTTGGCATTGCCGCAGCGCTCGCGGCGGCCTTTCTGCGTGCCCTGGTCCGGGCGCGCGCCCGCGCGCACGGCCGCGAGCGAATTGGCCACCGCCTGCTCGGTGTCGTTGTGGGCATGGATGCCGAGATGGTCGCCGGGCACGACCCTGACGACCTCGGCGACGATCGCCTCGACCTCTTCGGGCAAGGTTCCGCCATTGGTGTCGCAGAGAACCACCCAGCGGGCGCCGGCCTCGTGGGCCGTGCGGGCGCAGGCCAGCGCGTAGTCGCGGTTGGCCTTGAAGCCGTCGAAGAAGTGCTCGCAGTCGAGCAGCACCTCGCGGCCGCGCGCCTTCGCCGCCTCGACCGACTCGCGGATGCCATCGAGGTTCTCCTCCAGCGTCGAGCCGAGGGCGACATGCACGTGATAGTCCCAGCTCTTGGCGACGAAGCAGATGGCGTCGGCCTCGGCATCGAGGAGGGCGGCGAGGCCGGGATCGTTGGCGGCCGAGCGGCCGGCGCGCTTGGTCATGCCGAAGGCGGTGAAGCGGGCGGCAAGCCCGCGCTTGGTGCCGAACAAGGCGGTGTCGGTCGGATTGGCGCCCGGATAGCCGCCCTCGATGTAGTCGAGCCCGAGATCGTCCAGCAGGGCGGCGATCTTCACCTTGTCGTCCAGCGAGAAGTCGACGCCAGTGGTCTGGGCGCCGTCGCGCAGCGTGGTATCGAAAAGATAGAGGCGTTCGGTCATGGTGGGTCTCAGATCAGGCCCTTCCAGCGCAGGGCGGCGAGCGCCAGCAGCGTCAGCAGGACGAACTTCAGGGCAACGAGCAGCGCGATGCGCCGCAGGGCCCGGGCGGTGTCGGGTGGCATGGTCATGGCAGGCCGGTCATGGCGCATGGCCGGCAGGCGGCCAGTCGTCGGTGTCGTGGTCGGGATGCTGGAAGGAGACGATGGAGGCGAGGAAGGCATCGACCTTCGCCTGTTCGGCAGGGGTCCGCGTCGGCAGGCCAGGAAGATCGGCGAAGAACGGCACGCGCGATTCCAGTCCCATCTGGATGACCGGGACAATCGCTTCCGGGTGGTCGAAGGCGCCGAGCGCCAGCTCCACCCCGCCGGGATACTCGTAGGTCAGCGGCGTGCCGCAGTCCGCGCAGAAACCGCGGCTCACCTTGTTGGAGCTCTTGAACCGCTTCGGCACGCCGCGCGTCCACCTGAGGCCGACGGGCGAGACCAGCGGGCCGAAATAGCCGCCGAAGGCCTTCTGGCACATGCGGCAATGGCAGATGGAGGCGCGCCCGAGGCCGTCGCAGGCAAAGCGCACGGCGCCGCACTGGCAGCCACCGGTGACAGGGACGCTCATCGCATCACCTCCCAGGCCGTCACGGGCTCACCGGTCGCCGGATCCTTGCCATCCTTGAGCCGGATGCCCATGGCGGCGAGCTCGTCGCGGATGCGGTCGCTCTCGGCGAAGTTCCTGGCCTTGCGGGCCGCGAGCCGGGCGGCGATGAGGTCGTCGATGCGGGCGACATCCTTCAGGTCGGCCTCGGCATCGGCCTCGGCCGTCAGTTCCGCGAGACGCGCCGGATCGAAGCCCATCAGGGCGAGAGCCGCCCGCAGGCCGGGCAGGTCGCCAGACTTGTCGAGGCCATGCAATTCGGCGATCGCCTTCGGCGTGTTGAGGTCATCCGACAGCGCGGCCAGCACGCCGGCGGGCACGGGCCCGGCCGCGATCCCGGATGTCGCGCGATGCCAGCCCTCGAGCGTTCGCCAGCTCTCCTCCATGGCCCTGACCGTCCAGTCGATCGGCTGGCGGTAGTGGGTCTTGAGCATGGTCAGGCGCAGCACCTCGCCGGGCCAGGCCTTGCCCTCCCAGCCGTCCAGCAGTTGCCGGATCGTCACGAAATTGCCGAGGCTTTTCGACATCTTCTCGCCCTCGACCTGCAGGAAGCCGTTGTGCATCCAGACATTGGCCATGACCTTGTGGCCGAAGGCGCAGGTCGTCTGGGCCACCTCGTTCTCGTGGTGGGGAAAGACGAGGTCGATGCCGCCGCCATGGATGTCGAACACCTCGCCGAGGTGCTTCCACGACATGGCCGAGCACTCGATGTGCCAGCCCGGCCGTCCGGGCTGGGCAATCCCGCACGGGCTCTCCCAGCCCGGCTCGTGCGCCTCGCGGCTCGGCTTCCACAGCACGAAATCCATGTCCGAGCGCTTGTAGGGGGCGACATCCACCCGCGCACCAGCGATCATGTCATCGAGCGGCCGCCTCGACAGCTTGCCGTAGTCCGGCATGGAGGGCACGGAGAACAGCACGTGGTCCTCGGCGACATAGGCGTGGCCGGCGGCCACCAGCTTCTCGCACAGGGCCTTCATCTCCGCGATATGGTCGGTGGCGCGCGGCTCGACGGTCGGGCGCAGGCAGCCGAGCGCGTCGACCGCTGCGTGAAACCGCGCCGTCGTGCCCTCGGTCAGCTCGCGGATCGAGATGCCGCGCTCGTGGGCCCGCAGATTGATCTTGTCGTCGAGGTCCGTGATGTTGCGGGCATAGGTGACGTGGTCCGCGCCATAGGTGTGGCGCAGCAGCCGGTAGAGCAGGTCGAAGACGATGACCGGCCGGGCATTGCCGATATGGGCGTCGTCATAGACGGTCGGCCCGCAGACGTACATCCGCACATTGCCCGGATCGATCGGGACGAACGCGTCCTTGCGCCGGGTCAGCGTGTTGTAGAGCCTGATCGCCATAGCCGTCTCCGCGCAGCATCGCCCGCCGCTGGCCGGGTGCGTGATCTTTTGCGCTTGGGGACTATGGCAAAGAACGGCGACCGGCCAGCGAAAACGCTCAGCCGCAAATAATCCCGATGAGGATGATCGAACCGTTCATGCGCCAGAGATAGCGCAGAAGCGGGCCGCGCCGTCAAGCATCCCCCTTCGGCCGATCCGGCGCCTCTGATCCGCGCCTATGAAATGAAATCGCCGCAGCGGGCAATGTCGGTCTGCTGGCCCCAGGGCATGATCGGCACGGTGGAGGTCGAGTTCTGCGGCGAGCCGTCGATCAGCTTGTCCGAATAGATCATGTAGACCAGCACGTTGCGGCGCACGTCGCAGCCGCGCACGATCTGCACGCGCTTGAAGAAGAACGAGCGGCCCTCGCGGAAGACGACATCGCCCTGCGAGGAGCGCGAACGGAACCGGATCGGCCCGATCTGCCGGCAGGCGAGCGAGACCTCCGACAATTGCTCGGCAAAGCCGAACGTGCCGGCCCAGCCGCCCTTTTCCGGCACGGTGAAGTGACAGGCAACGCCCTCCACCTCGGGATCGTCGATGCCGTAGGTGGCGAGCTTGTCGTTGGGCGACAACAGGCGGAACACGGTGGAGCGGCGGAAGATCAGGTCGGGCGTCTGGGCGAAGGAGGGCAGGGCCGGCAGACCGACCGCGAGGGCAAGGGCGAAGGCGAGGAGACGGCGCATGGGACACTCCGGAACCGGCGTCGACGGAAACGCTGCCGCCATCGCCTGACAACCGCATGGCGTTGAATGCGGGTGGACGGGCAACCCGGCGGGGTGCCCCCCGGTTCCAGAGCCCCTGCCTTGCCGGAGATATCGGAATGGACGTCAGCGAAATCCACCGTGGCCGCCTGATCGATCACGTCCAGCTGGTGGTGCGTGATCTTGCCGCCAGCCGGCGCTTCTATGAGGCCGTCCTCGGGGCGCTCGACATTCCGCTCGGCGGCGAGGCAGAGGACTATTTCTGGGCGGACGAGCTCTTCATCTCGGCCGCCGACAGCAGGGCCGCCCAGGGCCATCTGACCGGCCGTCATCACCTTGCCTTCCAGGCTCGCGACGAGGCCATGGTCCAAGCCTTTCACAGGGCGGGACTTGCGGCAGGGGGCAGGGACAATGGCGGACCGGGCCTGCGCGCCTATCATCCCGGCTACTACGCTGCCTTCCTGATCGATCCGGATGGCAACAATATCGAGGCGGTCTTTCACGGCCCGCACCGGCGCAGCGCGGCGTCGGTGACGGTGACCTTCTGAAGAACGGGCGCCGGTTCTCCCCAACCCCGCCGTTCCCGGCTTGTTCGCAGGCCCCGCCCCGCCTATCGAGAAGGGATGATCCTTTTCCCGATTCGCGAGGCCCGCCATGGGTGAGCGCATCAAGCCGCCCGGCGGCGACGGCGCCGACGGCGTCGAGACCATCAACCTGCGGGAGGCGCTCGAGGAGCGCTATCTCGCCTATGCGCTGTCCACCATCATGGGCCGGGCGCTTCCCGACGCCCGCGACGGACTGAAACCTGTCCACCGGCGCATCCTGCACGCCATGCGCCTCTTGAGGCTCGATCCGGGCACGGCGTTCAAGAAGTGCGCCCGCATCGTCGGCGACGTCATCGGCAAGTTCCACCCGCACGGCGACCAGTCGGTCTATGACGCGCTGGTGCGCCTCGCCCAGGACTTCTCGCAGCGCTATCCGCTGGTCGACGGACAGGGCAATTTCGGCAATATCGACGGCGACAACGCTGCGGCCTATCGCTACACCGAGGCGCGCATGACCGAGGTCGCGCGCCTTCTCCTGGAGGGCATCGACGAGGACGCGGTCGACTTCCGCAAGACCTACAACGAGGAGGACGAGGAGCCGGTGGTGCTCCCCGGCGCCTTCCCGAACCTTCTGGCCAACGGCAGCCAGGGCATCGCGGTCGGCATGGCGACCTCGATCCCGCCGCACAATGCCGCCGAGATCTGCGATGCCGCGCTGCACCTGATCAACCATCCGGATGCCACCACGCGCGACCTGCTCGCCCATGTGCCCGGCCCGGACTTTCCCACCGGCGGCATCATCATCGAAAGCCGGGCCTCCATCGAGGAGGCCTACGAGACCGGCCGCGGCGCGTTCCGCACGCGGGCGCGCTGGCATCAGGAGGATACCGGGCGCGGCACCTATGTCGTGGTCGTCACGGAAATCCCCTACGGCGTGACCAAGGGCCGGCTGATCGAGAAGATCGCCGAGCTGATCAACGAGAAGAAGCTGCCGCTGGTCAACGACATGCGCGACGAGAGCGCGGAGGACATCCGCCTCGTCTTCGAGCCGAAGTCGCGCAATGTCGATGCCGCGCTGATGATGGCGAGCCTGTTCCGGCTGACCGAGCTGGAAAGCCGCATCCCGCTCAACATGAACGTCCTGGTCAAGGGCCGGGTGCCGAAGGTGGTGGGCCTGAAGGAGGCCATCCGCGAATGGCTCGACCACCGCCGCGAGGTGCTGCTGCGCCGCTCGCGCCACCGGCTCGCCGCCATCGACCGGCGGCTGGAGGTGCTGGCCGGCCTGATCATCGCCTATCTCAACATCGACGAGGTAATCCGCATCATCCGCACCGCCGATGAGCCGAAGACGACGCTGGTCGAACGCTTCGCCCTGACCGAGGTGCAGGTGGAGGCGATCCTCAACATGCGACTGCGCTCGCTGGCCAAGCTGGAGGAGATCGAGCTCAGGAAGGAGCACGAGGATCTGACCGCCGAGAAGGCCGGCATCGAGAAGCTGCTGGGCTCGCAGGCGCTGCAGTGGAAGACGGTCGCCTGGGAAATCGGCAATGTGAAGAAGGCCTTCTCCAAGGAGACCCCGCTCGGCCGGCGCCGCACCACGTTCGGTGAAAGCGTCGAGGTGGACGAGACGGCCATCGTCGAGGCGCTGGTGGAGCGCGAGCCGATCACCGTCGTGGTGTCCGAGAAGGGCTGGATCCGCGCGCTGAAGGGCCATGTCCAGGATCTGTCGGGCCTCACCTTCAAGACCGACGACCGGCTGAAGCTCGCCTTCTTCGCGGAGACCACCTCCAAGCTGCTGGTCTTTGCCACCAACGGCAAGGTGTTCACGCTGGAAGGGGCAAAGCTGCCCGGCGGGCGCGGCGCGGGCGAGCCGGTGCGGCTGATGATCGACCTCGAACAGGAGCACGACATCGTCGACGTCATGCCGTTCCGCGGCGGGCGGAAGATGCTGGTCGCTTCGCGGGCGGGCCGCGGCTTCGTGGTGCCGGAGGATGATCTCCTGGCCAATACCCGCAAGGGCAAGGCCATCATGGGCGTCGACTTGCCGGACGAACTGGCCGCGGTGCGCGTCGTCGAGGGCGATCATGTCGCGGTGATCGGCCAGAACCGCAAGCTGCTCGTCTTTCCGCTCGCCCAGGTGCCGGAAATGCCGCGCGGCAAGGGCGTGCGCCTGCAGAAGTACAAGGAAGGCGGCATGGTCGACGTCAAGACCTTCGCGCTCGACGACGGCCTGACCTGGAAGGATTCCTCCGACCGGACCTGGACGGTGGCGAAGGCTGACCTGACCGAATGGCTCGGCACCCGCGCCGATGCCGGCCGCCTGCCGCCCAAGGGCTTTCCGAAGAACAACCGGTTTGGTTGAGCAGGAGCTCAGGCGTCCACCCTGATCCAGCCGTCCGGCATGAGCCGTTCCTGGGGCAGGAAGCGGGCCTTGTAGGCCATCTTCTGCGAGCCGGCGATCCAGTAGCCGAGATAGACGTAGGGCAGGCCCATCGCGCGCGCCCGCGCGATGTGGTCGAGGATGACGAGCGTGCCCAGCGACCGCTTCTGCTCGTCGGGTTCGAAGAACGAATAGACCAGCGAGAGCCCGTCGCCGAGAATGTCGGTCAGCACGGCGGCGACCAGCGGCCGGCGGCTGCGGCCGGTCACGGCCGTGTCGATGTCGCGCCGGCGATATTCCACCACCCGCGTCTTCACATGGGTGTCTTCGACCATCATGGCGTAGTCCAGCACGGTCATGTCGGCCATGCCGCCATCACGATGGCGCCAGTCGAGATAGGCGCGGAAGGTGGAGAACTGTTCGGAGGTCGGCACGGCCGGACGCATCTCACCCACCAGATCCGCATTGCGCAGCATCACCTTGCGGAAGGCCCGGCTGAAGCGGAACTCCGCCACCGGCACGCGCACGGAGACGCAGGCCCGGCAGCTCTCGCAGGCCGGCCGGTAGGCGATCGACTGCGACCGGCGGAAGCCGCCCTGGGTCAGCACGTCGTTGAGATGCACCGCCCTGGGTCCGACGAGATGCGTGAACACCTTCCGTTCGAACTGGCCCGGCAGATAGGGGCACGGCGTCGGGGCCGTGAGGTAGAACTGCGGCGTGTCGCGCGGCTGGTGCGTCAAGGGCCGGTCCGTCGGAATCGTCCCGCTGACAGGCGGGCTCCGATACGATAGGCGAGCCGGCCCGCCCGGCAAGGGCCCCGGGAGCCTGGACGGCGCCCGTTCACCATTCTCTGATCACAGAACCTCGGCGCCGCCACTCTGGATCCGGACGACGGGCAGCCCCTCGGCGGCCAGCGCCGCCTCGATCTCGCGCGCATGGTCGGCATCGCGCGTCTCCACGGTGACGTCGAGCTTGGTGCCCTTGGCCGGTGTGTCCAGGAACAGGCGGCGGTGCTCCACCTCGAGGATATTCGCCCCCAGCCGGCCGAGCAGGGTCGCCACCGTGCCGAGCAGGCCCGGCCGGTCCGGAATGGTGATGCGGAACGAGACGATGCGTTGCTCCCGCTCCAGTTCGCGCACCATGATGGAGGCGAGGATGCGCGGGTCGATGTTGCCGCCGCAGAGCACGAGACCCACCTTCCGGCCGCGGAACCGGTCGGGCTCGGCCAGCATGGCGGCAAGACCCGCCGCCCCCGCGCCCTCCGCGATTGTCTTCAGGCGGGTGAGATAGAGGTTCACCGCCCGTTCGAGCTCGCTTTCCCCCACCAGCACGATGTCGCTGACCAGCTCGCGCACAAGAGGCAGTGTCGCGCGGCCGACGATCTTCACGGCGATGCCCTCGGCCAGCGTCGGTCCGCCGACGGGACGATCCTCGCCCTTCAGCGCGTTCCACATGGAGGGATAGAGTGCCGCCTCCACGCCGATGACGGCCAAAGCCGGGTTGCGCGCCTTGGCCGCCACGGCATTGCCGCCGATCAGACCGCCGCCACCGATCGGGATCACCAGCATGTCGAGGTCCGGCACGTCCTCCAGCATCTCGCAGGCGATGGTGCCCTGGCCGGCCATCACGTGGGGATCGTCATAGGGATGAACCCAGACCAGCCCCTCGGCCACCTGGATCGCCTCGGCGCGCGCCTGGGCCTCGGTCAGGGTCTCGCCGTCCAGCACGACGCGCGCGCCGAAGGAGCGGGTGGCCGCCACCTTCACGAAGGGGGTCGTCACCGGCATGACGATGGTGGCGGGAATGCCGAGCCGGCCGGCATGCAGAGCCACGGCCTGGGCATGGTTGCCGGCCGACATGGCGATGACGCCGCGGCCGCGCTCGGGGCCGCTCAGGGAGGCCAGCTTCACCAGCGCCCCGCGCTCCTTGAACGAGCTCGTGACCTGCAGGTTCTCGTACTTGACGAAGACCTCGGCGCCGGTGATGGCCGACAGGGATGGCGCCGGCAGCATGGGCGTGCGCATCACCTGACCTGCGATGACGGCGCGGGCCGCTTCGACGTCAGCGATGGTCAGCGTCACGACGGGTTCCTTCGCTCGAGGGGTCCGGGCGCTCGCCGAGCCACCAGCGCCTCAGGATGGCAAGGCGCACTTCACCCAGCGGGCCGCGTTCCGTGTCAAGGCCGACCAGCGAGAGGCGGCCCCCGGCCCGCGCTTCCACACGGCAGGTGACATGATGGGCCGTCCGGGGCCTGCCCGGTTCCTGGGCCAGATAGTCGATGCGGATGCCCGACGCCGGACGCGGCGCGGGGCCGTGCCGCAGTTCGCGGATGATCGATCCCTCGGCATGCAGGGCCGGCAGGGTGGCCCTGCACAGGTCGAGACCGGCCTGATCGACCACCGGACCGCAGCCGGCAAGGAGGAGCGGAGCGAGACGGGCGAGCCGGCCGGCCGCGCGCACGGCAACCCTCCCGATCAGCGCGCCGCGCCGAGCAGGCCGGCCACCCGCGGGGCAAAATAGGTCAGGACGCCGTCGCAACCGGCCCGCTTGAAGGCGGTCAGGCTTTCCAGCATGGCGCGCTCGCCGTCGATCGCTCCGGCCCGCGCGGCCATCTCGATCATCGCGTATTCGCCCGAGACCTGATAGGCAAAGGTCGGAACGCCGAACGTGTCCTTCACCCTCCGGCAGATGTCGAGATAGGGCATGCCCGGCTTGACCATGACCATGTCGGCGCCCTCGGCAAGGTCGATCTCGACCTCGCGCAGCGCCTCGTCGGAATTGGCCGGATCCATCTGGTAGGTGCGCTTGTCGCCGACCAGCGTCTGCTTCGTCCCGATGGCGTCGCGGAAGGGCCCGTAGAAGGCCGAGGCATATTTGGCCGCATAGCTCATGATCTGGACGTCGGTGAAGCCCGCCGCATCGAGCGCCGACCGGATGGCGCCGATGCGTCCGTCCATCATGTCCGAGGGCGCGATGCAGTCGGCGCCTGCCTCTGCCAGCGCCAGCGCCTGCCGGCAGAGGATGGCGACCGTCTCGTCGTTGAGGATCCGGCCGTCGTCGGTCATCACGCCGTCATGGCCATGGGAGGTGTAGGGATCGAGGGCGGCATCGGTGATGAGACCGATCTCCGGAACGGCCTGCTTGATGGCGCGCACGGCCCGGCACATCACGTTGCGCCGGTTCTCCGCCTCCGAGCCGACCGGATCCCGCAGGGCGGGGTCGACATAGGGAAAGGGCGCAAGGGCCGGGATGCCGAGGCGCGCGGCCCTCTCGGCCTCCCGCACGGCCTCGTCGATGGACACGCGGTCAATCCCGGGCATGGTGGCAACCGGGGTGCGCGCCTCGCTGCCGTCGATGAGGAAGATCGGCCAGATCAGGTCATTCGTGGTCAGGACGGTTTCGCGCACCAGGCGTCGCGACCAGTCAGTCTTGCGGTTGCGACGCATGCGGGTGGCAAGGCCGAGGCCGCTGGCCGCCTGCGTCTGCAGGTCGGTGCCGGCCGGACGAAGGGCGCGCAGGGTCATGACCGTTGTCCTCGCGGCTTGGCGCGGCCGCTGTTGTGGATGTCCCATGGACTTACCACCCTGGAACCGTTCCGAACAGTCCTCGTGGCAGGCGCCCGTCGCCCTCTTCCGCCCGGCCGAATTGACCCCTGGCAAGCCGCGCGCCTAAGCAGAAGCCTTCGGAGGGGTCTGGCCAGGCCGGCGGCCCCCTGCTCCGGCAAGCGATGGTGATGCCGATGGATTTCGCCCTCTCCGAGGATCAGGAAGCGTTCAGGACGGTCGCACGCGACTTTGCCCGCGAGGAGATGGCACCCCATGCCCGCGACTGGGATGCCGGCTCGGTCTTTCCGGAAGAGGTGCTGCGCAAGGCCGCCGCGCTCGGCTTCGGCGGGGTCTATGTCCGGGAGGATGTCGGCGGTTCGGGCCTCAGCCGCCTCGATGCCGCGCTGATCTTCGAGGAACTGGCGCAGGGCTGCGTCTCCACCACAGCCTACATCACCATCCACAACATGGCCGCGTGGATGATCGACACCTATGGTCATGAGGACCTGCGCCGGCGCTACCTGCCCGACCTCTGCGCCATGAAGACCTTCGCAAGCTACTGCCTGACCGAGGCCGGCGCGGGCTCGGATGCGGCGTCCCTGCGCACCCGTGCGGTCAGGGACGGCAATTCCTGGGTCATCAGCGGCGCCAAGGCCTTCATCTCCGGCGGCGGCCGCTCCGATGTCTATGTCGTCATGGCGCGCACGGGCGGGGAGGGGGCGAAGGGCATTTCCTGCTTCGTGGTGGAGAAGGACATGCCGGGCCTGTCCTTCGGCGCGCAGGAGAAGAAGCTCGGCTGGAAGAGCCAGCCGACCGCAGTGGTCGATTTCGACAACGTGCGCGTGCCGGCCGAGAACATGATCGGCGAGGAGGGGCAGGGATTCCGCATCGCCATGGCCGGGCTCGACGGCGGGCGGCTCAACATTGCCTCCTGCTCCATCGGCGGTGCGCAGTTCTGCCTGGACCGGACACTGGACTACATGAAGGAGCGCCGCCAGTTCGGCTCGGCGCTGAAGGACTTCCAGGCGCTGCGCTTCCGCATTGCCGACTTTGCCACCGAGCTCGAGGCGGCGCGCCTGATGGTGCGCCGCGCCGCGAAGGCGGTCGGCGACCGCGAGCCGCGCGCCACCGTGCTGGCTGCCATGGCCAAGCGCTTTGCCACGGATGTCGGCTTCGAGGTGGTCAATGGCTGCCTGCAGATCCACGGCGGTTACGGCTACCTGAACGATTATCCGGTCGAACGGGTGCTGCGCGACGTGCGCGTCCACCAGATCCTGGAAGGCACCAACGAGATCATGCGCGTGATCGTCTCGCGCGACCTGCTGGGCGCGTGATATCAGGCGCCCGATGACGGATTATGTGCTGCCGGATCGCCCGATGACAGACCGCCCGATGACAGACCGCCCCGCAGCCGATCCGACCGACGATCCCGAGGTGCTCCTCGAGCGGCGCGGCAGCGCCGGCATCATCACGCTGAACCGGCCCAAGGCCCTGAACGCGCTGACGCTGACCATGGTCCGAGCGATGCGCCGGGCCCTCGACGACTGGGCCACCGATCCCGCTGTGACGCGGGTGGTGGTCAAGGGGGCCGGCGAGCGCGCCTTCTGCGCCGGCGGCGACATCCGCGTGCTGCATGATCTCGGCAAGGCCGGCCGTCACGACGAGGCGCTCGCCTTCTGGCGCGAGGAATACGAGCTCAACATCCTGGTCAAGCGCTATCCGAAGCCCTATGTCGCACTGGTCGACGGCATTG
This sequence comes from Phreatobacter sp., assembly GCA_046295035.1. Classification (GTDB taxonomy): domain Bacteria; phylum Pseudomonadota; class Alphaproteobacteria; order Rhizobiales; family Phreatobacteraceae; genus Phreatobacter. Next base: position 38,005 of record JBKBOA010000005.1, on the reverse strand, counting down.
TCATGGGCGGTGGCGTAGGCGTGTCGATCAACGGCAGCCATGTCGTGGCCGGCGAGCGGTTCACCTTCGCCATGCCGGAGGTCGGGATCGGCTTCTTCCCCGATGTCGGAGGCACCTATTTCCTGCCGCGCATTCCCGGCCAGATCGGCACCTATTTCGCGCTGACCGGTGAGCGCATGAAGCAGGGCGATGCCCTGTCCACCGGCCTTGCCACCCATGTCATGGCGTCCGCCCGGTTTGCCGAGGTGCTGGATTCGCTGTGCGGCCGCGAGACGGTCGACCAGACCCTCGAGGCCTTCGCCGATGTCTCGCTCCTGCCGGCCAGCGTGACCGGCCGGCGCGCGGCCATCGACCGCTGTTTCCGGTTCGACACGGTGGAGGAGATCGTCGCCGCGCTGGACGCCGAAGGCGCCAGCGATCCCTGGTGCGCGGCGCAGGCGGCGACCATTCGCAGCAAGTCGCCGACCTCGCTGAAGATCGCCCTCGCGCAGGTGCGCGCGGGCGCGCGGATGGATTTCGAGGAGGCCATGCAGACGGAGTTCCGCATCGTCTCGCGCATCTGCCGCGGCCATGACTTCTACGAGGGCGTCCGCGCGGTCATCATCGACAAGGACAATGCCCCGCGCTGGCGGCCGGATTCGCTCGATGCGGTGACGCCGGCCATGGTGGCGGCCTATTTCGCTCCGCTCGAGGGCAACGAGCTCGTGCCGCCGGAGCGGCCATGACCACGCTCCAGGATCAGCCAGCCGACGAGGCTCCCATCGCCGCTCCCGGCAGCGTGGCGCGGCTCGACTGGGCGCGCGTGTTCCGCCTCATGATGAAGGCGCTGGCCGTGATCACCCTCGCGCGGGGGCTGTTCCAGTGGGCGGTGATCTGCGGCTGGCCCAATGCCGACGGCATCACCTTCGAGGATGTCGCGCCGGGCCTGCAGGCCGCGATCGTGTTCTTCGCGGTGATCGAGCCGGTGGCCGGCGTCGGCCTGTGGCTGGCCGCCGCCTGGGGCGGCGTCGTCTGGATCCTGGCTGTGATCGTCGCCCTGGCAATCGACCTCGCCGTGCTGTGGGGCACGCAGGGCTGGGTCCAGGCCGCTGCGCGGCCGGTAACGGCCACCGCCGCCGACCTCGCCCTGCTCGGCATCTACATCCTGGTCGCGACGGCAGCCAGCCGTCAGGCCGACGAACCGGCCGCCCAGTGAAGGGCGTCCAGACACATCGGGGGAAACCATGAGCACCATTGCCTTCATCGGTCTCGGCAACATGGGCGGGCCCATGGCCGCCAATCTCGTCAAGGCCGGCCACCGAGTCATCGGCATGGACGTGTCGGAGGCGGCGATGGAGCGCCATGCGGCCGCCGGCGGCGAGCGGGCCGCCTCCCTTCCGGCCGCCGTCGCGGGAGCCGATGTGGTGGTGACCATGCTGCCCTCGGGGCGCGAGGTCAGCGCCCTCTATCTCGGGGAGGCCGGCATCATCGCCCATGCCAGAGCGGGCGCATTGCTGATCGATTCCTCGACCATCGACGTCGATACCGCCCGGGCCGTGGCCAAGGCGGCGTCCGGGCGCGGGCTCGGCATGCTCGATGCGCCGGTCTCAGGCGGCGTCGGCGGCGCGAGCGCCGGCACGCTGACCTTCATGTGCGGTGGCGAGGACGCGACCTTCGAGCGCGCCCGGCCCTATCTGGAGGCCATGGGCAAGACCATCGTCCATGCCGGCGGGCCGGGCAATGGCCAGGCTGCGAAGATCTGCAACAACATGATCCTCGGCATCACCATGATCGCCACCTCGGAAGCCTTCGTGCTGGCCGAGAAGCTCGGCCTCGATGCCCAGAAGCTGTTCGACATCGCCTCGAAGTCCTCCGGCCAGTCCTGGTCGCTGACCACCTACTGCCCGGTGCCGGGCCCGGTGCCGACCTCTCCGGCCAATCGCGGCTACCAGGCCGGCTTCACCGCGGCCATGATGCTGAAGGATCTCCGGCTGGCGCAGGATGCGGCCCGCTCCTGTGGCGCCGTGACCCCGCTCGGGGCCGAAGCGGCGGCCCTCTACGGGCTCTATGCCGGACAGGGCGAGGCGGGCACCGATTTCTCCGGGATCGTGAATTTCCTCCGCGGCAGCTGACGCGTCGGGACGTGACGCAGCGTCACTTTGCGCGGTGCTGAATCGAGTCTGAACGCGTCCGCGAAACGTCTCGCGGCTGCCCGCTCGGCCATGGTTGACCTGTCCTTTCCAATGTTCAAAGCCTTTGTAAACACCCCGGCGCGAAGCCCGGAAAATCCGGCCTTTCGATCCTGAATCGAATCTTGCCGGAATCGCCTTGGGTTTATGCAAAGACAACAAGATATTGCCGAGAATTGAACGCGAGTTCTTATGGGTCCGGCAATGGTTAAGTCGCCTTCATCCTGTTTGTTCGGCCAGTCTTAAAATTCGCGACGCTAGTCTGTTGGCACACGAGCGGAGAACAGGGCCGCTCGGCCGAGAGCGAAAAAGGCTCCGGCACCCACAGGACAAGAGGCGTCCCATGAGCATGATCACCAAGACGCGCGACATCGCGTCGCCGCCCATCGCTCCCGACCGCCAGGAGCGGTTCGAGGCCATCACGCCGGTCTACATGGAGGCGCTGACGCTCATCGAGCGGCTGCATCGCCGCCTTCTCGATGTCATCAAGGACGAGTTCGACCGGCGCAACCGCTCGGATATCAACGCCGTCCAGGCGCTGCTCCTGTTCAATATCGGCGACCGCGAACTGACCGCCGGGGAACTGCGAACCAAGGGCTACTATCTTGGATCCAATGTCTCCTACAACCTGAAGAAGCTGGTCGAGATGGGCTACCTGTCGCACCAGCGCTCGCGCATCGACCGCCGGTCGGTGCGCATCAGCCTGACCGCGCAGGGCCACGAGATCGCCGAGATCGTCCGCAACCTCTACGCCAAGCACGTGCGCACGGTGGAGCAGGTCGGCGGCATCTCGCTCGACGATTTCAAGTCGCTCAACAAGTCGCTGCTCCGCCTCGAGCGGTTCTGGACCGACCAGATCCTCTACCGGCTGTGAACCTCGCCATGTCCTCCGCCTTGACCAACTGGCCGGCCCTGGTGGCCGCGATCGCCCTCGTCCTGGTCCTCGCCGAGAACGTTCTCGGGGTCACCGGAACCGTCCTGTTCCCCGGCCTCGACGATCCGGAAGACTGAGCTCCGCTCAAGCCTGATGCCTGAGGCCCGGCGCCTGTCCGCGCCGGGCCTTTCGTGCCTTCACAAGGGCTGCCATGCCTTGAACTGGTCACAAAGCTTGCGCTTATGGATCTGACGCACCGTCATTGCCTTTTTCTCAACCATGATGGTGTTCAGTCGAGACCGTAAGCCGGGCGCTCCCGGCAGCCAGCCGGAGACGACCTGTGGCGGACCGTTCGAACCTCCCGATCCTTGCAGCCGGCCCCAGCCGGCGTGACCTCGTTGCGGGAGTTGCCGGTCTCCTCGTGGCCGGCTCGGTGCCGTCCTTCGCCCAGGGGGTCCGCGGCGGACGCACCTCGGCCGAATGGTCCGATCATTTCGACGCCGGCTCGCGCGGCCGTTCCACGCGCAATCCCTATCCCGTCCTCGGCCCCCACACGGTCCAGGGCCTCGAACAGGCCATCGTCGAATATCAGACGATCGTTGCCCGCGGCGGCTGGCAGCCGGTCCCCGGCAGCGAGCGCCTGAGGATCGGCATTCGCCGCCCGGCCGTGGTCGCGCTGCGCGACCGCCTGATTGCCTCCGGCGACCTCGATGCCTCGACGGGCCGTTCCGACATCTTCGATTCCTTCGTCGATACCGCGGTCAAGCGCTTCCAGCAGCGCCATGGCATCTCCCCGGACGGGCTGGTGCGTGCGTCCACCTATGCGGCTCTCAACGTGCCGGCCGATGTCAGGCTGCGCCAGCTGGAGACCAACCTGGTGCGCGTGCGCGCCTATTCCGGCTTCCTCGGCAACCGCTTCATCGTCATGAACATTCCCGCCGCCCAGCTCGAGGCGGTGGAGAACGGCGTTGTCGTCTCGCGCCACGTGACCGTCGTCGGCAAGATCGACCGCCAGTCTCCGGTCATCTCGACGCGCGTGCAGGACATCAATTTCAATCCCTACTGGACCGTGCCGGCCTCGATCATCCGCAAGGATTTGATCCCCAAGATGCAGGCCGAGCCGGACTACCTGGCCAAGAACCGCATCCGCGTGTTCAACAGCCAGGGCCAGGAGGTGGCCCCGGAATCCATCAACTGGAACTCCATGGAGGCGCTGAACTACCGCTTCCGGCAGGATCCCTTCGAGGGGAACTCCATGGGCAATGTCCGCATCAACATTCCGAACCAGCATGCGGTCTACATGCACGATACGCCCTCCAAGGGGCTGTTCGGCGAGGATCAGCGCTTCCACTCCTCGGGCTGTGCGCGCGTGCAGAACGTGCGCGAGCTGATCGCCTGGATCCTCCAGGGCACGCAATGGACGCGTTCGGAGATCGACCGGGTGTTCCGGACCAACGAGCGGATCGATGCCCGGCCGCTCCAGCCGGTGCCGGTTTACTGGGTCTATGTGACGGCCTGGGCCAATCCCGACGGCCTCGTGCAGTTCCGCGAGGACATCTACCAGCGCGACGGCATCGGCCCGCAGGCCGTGCTCCAGCCGGCCGCCTTGCGCTGAGCCGGCATCTGCCGCTCCATCGCGGCCTCCCGGGAACACAAGGTCAGGATCGGTAATGCCCGATTCGTCTCAGCGGACCGTCTATTTCGAGCACACCGCCCTCGGCGGCTCCGTGCGCGTTGCCGCGGTCTGCGCCGAGACGGGCACGGAGGTGGTGGTGATGGGGCCTGTCGGCGCCGCCCTGAACGACCTCGAGCGTCTTGCCCTGCGCAAGCTGGAGCGCCGCCTGGCGCAGGATACGGGCGGTCGGGACTGACGCCGCCACAAGCTCTGGTGTCGGCGGGGATGGTCAGCCTTGGACTCATGCCCCCAGCCGTGCTACCGGCTTGAGCCTGTCGCGAACCTGCCGGCGCCCGGCGCCGTGCCCACGGAGCCCTCCCGGATGTCGTCCTCCTCCGCAAGGTCCACCGAGCCGTTCGACGGCTTCTTCTCCGCCTCGCTTGAAGACAGCGACCCGGTCATCTTCGACGCGATCCGCAAGGAACTCGGCCGCCAGCAGCACGAGATCGAGCTGATCGCCTCCGAGAACATCGTCTCGCGCGCCGTCATGGAGGCGCAGGGCTCGGTGATGACCAACAAGTACGCGGAAGGCTATCCGGGCAAGCGCTACTATGGCGGCTGCCAGTTCGTCGACATCGCCGAGACGGTGGCCATCGAGCGGGCGACGAGGCTGTTCGGCTGCCGCTTCGCCAATGTCCAGCCCAATTCGGGCAGCCAAGCCAACCAGGGCGTGTTCCTGGCCCTGATGCAGCCGGGCGACACGTTCATGGGGCTGGACCTGGCCGCCGGGGGGCATCTGACCCATGGGGCTCCGGTCAACGTCTCCGGCAAGTGGTTCAAGGTGGCGCCCTACACCGTGCGGCGCGAGGACCAGCTGATCGACATGGACGAGGTGGCCCGCATCGCGCACGAGACGAGGCCGAAGGTCATCATTGCCGGCGGCTCGGCCTATGCCCGCTTCTGGGATTTCGCGCGCTTCCGCGCGATCGCCGACGAGGTGGGGGCCTTCCTGTTCGTCGACATGGCGCACTTCGCCGGCCTGGTGGCGGGCGGCGCCCATCCCTCGCCCTTCCCGCATGCCCATGTGGTGACGACGACCACCCACAAGACGCTGCGCGGACCGCGGGGCGGCATGATCCTCACCAATGATGAGGAGCTCGCCAAGAAGCTCAATTCGGCCATCTTCCCGGGCCTTCAGGGCGGCCCGCTGATGCATGTCATCGCGGCGAAGGCGGTTGCCTTCGGCGAGGCCCTGCGGCCGGAGTTCAAGGCCTATGCGCATGCCGTGGTGGCCAATGCCAAGGCGCTCGCCGAAACCCTGCGATCGCATGGTTTCGACCTTGTCACCGGCGGCACCGACAATCACCTGATGCTGGTGGACCTGCGCCCGAAGAACCTGACCGGCAAGGCTTCCGAGGCCTCCCTCGGGCGGGCCTTCATCACCTGCAACAAGAACGGCATTCCCTTCGACCCGCAGAAGCCCTTTGTCACCTCCGGCATCCGCCTCGGCACCCCGGCTGGCACCACGCGCGGCTTTGGCATCGCCGAGTTCCGCCGCATCGGCGATCTCATTGCCGAGACTCTGGACGGCCTCTCCCGGGCCAATTCCGAGGAGGGCAATGCCCAGGTCGAGGCGGCCGTCCGCGCGAAGGTCGAGGACCTCACCGCGCGCTTTCCGATCTACGCATAACGTCAAGGGCGGGCCGTGCGCTGTCCCTTCTGCGGTTTTGCCGACACGCAGGTGAAGGACTCCCGTCCGACCGAGGACGGGGTCGCCATCCGCCGGCGCCGGGTCTGTTCCGAATGCGGTGGCCGCTTCACCACCTTCGAGCGCGTGCAGCTGCGTGAGCTCGTGGTGGTCAAGCGTTCGGGCAAGCGCGTGCCCTTCGATCGCGACAAGCTGATGCGCTCCATCCAGATCGCCCTGCGCAAGCGTCCGGTGGATCCCGAACGGGTGGAGCGGCTGGTGTCCGGCATCGTTCGCCAGCTCGAGGCTTCCGGCGAGAGCGAGATCCCCGCCGAGCATATCGGGCTCATCGTCATGGAGGCCTTGAAGGCCCTCGACGACGTGGCCTATGTCCGCTTCGCCTCGGTCTATCGCAACTTCCGCGATCCCAGGGACTTCGAGCAGCTCATCGGCGAGATGGCCGAGGACGGCGAGGCGGGCGGCGGTGCCGGCCGGTAGAGCATGGCGCAGCCGGATATCTCGCCTGCCGACCTCGATTTCATGGCCCATGCGCTGCGGCTCGGCCGCCGCGGGCTCGGCCTGACCTGGCCGAATCCGTCGGTTGGCTGCGTGCTGGTCCGCGACGGGATCATTGTCGGCCGCGGCCTGACCCAGCCGGGCGGGCGTCCCCATGGCGAGACCACCGCCATCGCCCATGCCGGGGCCGCCGCCAGGGGCGCGACCGCCTATGTGACGCTGGAGCCCTGCTCGCACTATGGCCGCACGGCGCCCTGCTCGGATGCGCTCGCGCGCGCGGGCATCGTCAGGGTGGTCTGCGCCATCGGCGACCCGGACCCGCGCGTGCGCGGGCGCGGCTTCACCATGCTGAAGGCCTATGGCATTGCCGTGGAGGTCGGTCCCGGCGAGGCCGAGGCGGCGCTCGACCATCGCGGCCATTTCACCCGGGTGCGGCTCGGCCGGCCCTTCGTGCAGCTCAAGATGGCGCTGTCCGCCGATGGCTATGTCGCGGCCGCCGGCGGTGCCCGCACGGCCATCAGCGGCCCGCGCGCCCATGACCGTGTTCATCTCATGCGCGCCATGTCCGATGCCATCATGGTGGGCATCGGCACGGTCCTGGCCGACGATCCGCTGCTGACCTGCCGCCTGCCCGGCATGGACGGACGCTCGCCCGTGCGCATCATCATCGATTCCCGCCTGCGCCTGCCCCTGTCCTCGCGCCTGGTCGCGACCGCCCGCGCGGTGCCGACCTGGGTGCTTGGCACGGTCGGCGCACCGCCGGAGGCCGAGCGAGCGCTGAGAGCCGCCGGCTGCGAGGTCATGCTGGTGCGCCGGCTCGCCGACGGCACGCTGGACCTGGCGGCCGCCCTGCGCCTCCTGGCCGTGCGCGGCATCACCCGCGTCCTGGCCGAGGGCGGGCCGACCATGGCGGCATCCCTGATCGAGCGGGGCCTTGCCGACGAGATCGTGCTCGCCCGCTCGCCCGTGCCGCTCGGCGGGGGCGTCCCGGCCTTCGGCGCGCCTCTCCCCGCCCGCTACCGCCTTGCCGAGACCTGCTCGGTCGGGGAAGACAGTTTCGAGACCTACCGCCAGGAGGCGTGAGCCATGTTCACCGGAATCATCACCGATGTGGGCGAGATCGTCGCCGTCGAGGAGAAGGGCACGGCCCGCCAGCTGACGGTGGCCTGCTCCTATCCGGCCGAGACCCTGCCGATCGGAGCGTCCGTCTGCCACATGGGCGTGTGCCTCACCGTCACCTCGTTGAAGGAGGGATCCAACCGCACCCTGATGACGCTCGATGCCTCCGGCGAGACGCTGGCGCGCACCACCGTCGGCGACTGGCGGCCGGGCCAAAAGGTCAATCTGGAACGCTCGCTGCGCATCGGCGACGAGCTTGGCGGCCATATCGTCAGCGGCCATGTCGACGGTGTCGCCGAGATCGTCTCGCGCGAGGACCGGGACGGCACGGCCTGGTTCGTGTTCCGCGCCCCCCGGGAGCTGGCGCGATTCATTGCCGAGAAGGGCTCGGTGGCGCTCGATGGCACGTCACTCACCGTCAATGGGGTCAAGGACGATACCTTCACCGTCACCATGATCCCGCACACGCTGGCCGTGACCACCTGGGGCGAGGCGAAGGCCGGTGACCGGGTCAATCTCGAGGTCGACATGATGGCCCGCTATGCCGCGCGCCTTGCGGAGGCGAGGGCGCAGGGCTACTAAGCGGCCCCGATTGCAGGAGACATCGATGGCCGCCCCGCGTTCCGCGCCCGAGCACGTCATCCCCACCCACGGCCGCGTGCTGATCGTGGAAGCCCGCTTCTACGACGATCTGGCGGATGCCCTGCTGGAGGGTGCGAAGGCGGCGATCGCCGAGGCGGGCGCGACCTGCGAGGTCCATACGGTGCCCGGCGCACTGGAGATTCCGGCCGCCATCGCCATCCTCATGGACGCGGCCGCCGCCCGCGGCCAGCCCTTCGACGGCGCGGTGGCGCTCGGCACGGTGATCCGCGGCGAGACCACCCATTACGAGATCGTCTCGCAGGAGAGCGCACGGGCCCTGATGGACCTGTCGGTGGCCCGCAAGATGCCGCTCGGCAATGGCATCCTGACGGTGGAGAACGAGGCGCAGGCCTGGGCGCGCGCGCGCCGCAGCGAGATGGACAAGGGTGGCGGCGCGGCAAAGGCTTGCCTGGCCATGATCCGCCTCAAGCGCGCGGCGGAGCAGCATTGATGGCCGGGCCGGCCCCCCGACAGGCGAACAAGCGCGGCACGGCCCGGCTGGCCGCCGTCCAGGCCCTCTATCAGATGGACGTTGCCGGCTCGGACATCAACGACGTGATCGGCGCGTTCCAGACCTTCTGGATGGGCCGCGAGGTCGAGGGCGACACCTACCTGCCGGCCGATCACCAGTTCTTCCGCGACATCATCCAGGGTGTGATGCGCGAGCAGCAGCGCATCGACGTGGCCATTGACCGCATCCTGACCGACGACTGGCCTCTGCGTCGCATCGAGGCCGTCCTGCGCGCCGTGCTGCGCGCCGGCGCCTACGAGCTGTTCGAACGCCCGGACATCCCGGCGCGCGTCATCATCGCCGAATATGCCGATGTCGCCGATGCCTTCGTCGATCGCGAGGAAGTCGGCATGGTCAATGCCGTCCTCGACAAGATCGCCAAGCGCATCCGCGCCGCCGAGATGGGCGAGGCCCCGAAGGGCTGATTGGCCCCTTAAGCACATCGCCCATGGGCCCGGTACTGGCCCGCGCGTGCTGCTGCCGCCGGCCGGCTCAGGCCTCGCTTAAGCGTGCCAAGGCCCCGTCGGGCCGGGCAGGAGGACAGCATGAGCTATGTGGACGGATTCGTGATCGCCGTGCCGCGGCAGAACATGGATGCCTACAAGGCGCTCGCGACCGAGGCGGCAACGGTCTGGAAGGAGCATGGCGCGCTGGCCTATGTTGAATGCTGGGGCGACGATGTGCCAGCCGGCGAGCTGACCTCCTTTCCGCGGGCCGTGCAGGCCAGGGATGACGAGGTGGTGGTGTTTTCCTGGATCGTCTTCGAATCCCGCGAGCAACGCGACGGGGTCAACGCCAGGGCGATGGCCGATCCGCGCTTGAAGGGCCACGCGACCGATGCGCCGTTCGACACCAGGCGCATGATCTACGGGGGCTTCCGGCCCTTCGTCCAGCTGTGAGGTTGCCGCTGTCCGGGGAGGCATGGCCGGAAGAGAGGCGGGACGGTAGGATCGCCGTCCCGAGTTCGCAGGCCATCCGCCCATGTCCCGCCCGACCGAAGACGATCTGATCTCCCGCTATCTCGTGCCGCTGGCGACGGCGGCGGGGGCGGATGGGCTGACCGATGATGCCGCCGTCATCCCGGAGGGCGAGGGCGCCCTCGTCGTCACCAAGGATATGGCGATCGCCGGCGTCCACTTCTTTCCCGACGATCCGCCGGCCATGATTGCCGCCAAGGCGCTGCGAACGAACCTGTCGGACCTTGCCGCCAAGGGCGCCATCCCTGTCGGCTTCCTCCTCGGCCTCGGCCTGCCGCCGGACTGGACGGAGGATTTTCTCGCCCGCTTCTGCGCGGGGCTTGCCGCGGATGCGCAAGCCTTCGGCTGCACGCTCTATGGCGGCGACACCGTCCGCGTGCCCGGCTCCCTGTCCATCTCGATCACCGCCTTCGGCCGGGCGCAGCGCTGGGTGCGCCGGCGCGGGGCCCAGGCGGGCGATGTCGTCTGCGTGACGGGCACCATCGGTGACGGTGCGCTCGGGCTGAAGGTCAGGCAGAGCCGGCGGGATCCGGCAACTGCTGTGGGATGGGTCGGGCGTCTCGCCGCCGCCGAGGCGGACCACCTCGAGCGCCGCTACCTGATGCCGGAGCCCCGCTCGGCCCTTGCCGCGGCCGTGGCCGGGCATGCCAGCGCCGCCATGGATGTTTCGGATGGCCTTGCCGGCGACCTGTCGAAGCTTCTGGCGGCCTCGGGCGTCGGCGCCACCGTCGATGCCGGTGCGGTGCCGCTGTCCGCAGCCGCCCGGCGGGCCATCACGGTCGAACCGTCGCTGCTGGCCACGGTTCTGACCGGCGGCGACGATTACGAGATCCTCTTGACTTGCCGGCCCGATGCGCTTGCCGCGCTGGCCGATGCGGCCAGTCTGGCTGGCGTGTCGTTGACCACCATCGGCGAGGTGACCGCCACGGCTGGCCTGACCCTGCTGGGCAGCGATGGTCGCCCCCTCGATCTGGGGGCCGGTCGCTTCCAGCACTTCTGAGGCAGGGCGACGACCGGCGCTTTGTCCACGCGAGGAGGAACAGGCCGGGCCGGCCAGCCGCTGGGGCTATGGGCAAGGCGCCATCCGGCGCCGTCCTTGCCGGCGCGATGCCCATTCACCACGCCGTCGGGACAACCGCTGACCGCAGATGCCGATGGGCCAGCACCGCAGCAGGCGGCAAGGTCGGATGCGCGCCCCCATCGTGGCGCCGGCCGGATGCGGGCGGAAGGTCGGCTCGGCGTGCTGCCTGGGGAGATTGCTGCCGTCCGGCCTTCCGCCGCTCCGGGACGGGGTGGAGGCCTGCCCGGATGCCTATCCGGCCAAAGCTTCGGTCCCCGGGCAATAGGGCCTTGAAAATAAAGACGCCATTCTGATCGCGCAGATCTGGGTGCAACGCCATTCTCCCGCGCGCCCCGAAGCGGTGATGCTGTTCCCCGGTCGCCGGTCCTTCAGCCCGGGCCGTTCGGGATGGCGAAGGCGGTGGTCGACTTGATCCGTTCCATAGCGAAGCGGGACGTGACGTTCTTCAGCGGGATGGTCCCGATCAGCCGCTTGTAGAAGCCGTCATAGGCCGTCATGTCCGTCACCACCACACGCAGCATGTAATCCACGTCGCCCGCCATCCGATAGAGCTCCATGACCTCCGGCATGGCCGAGACGGTTTCGGCAAAGCGGTCGAGCCATTCGCGGGAATGGTCGTTGGTTTCCACCGAGACGAAGACCGTCAGGCCGAGCCCGAGCTTTTCCGGCGAGACCAGCGCCACGCGCCTGAGAATGACGCCCGCCTCCTCGAGCTTCTGGATGCGCTTCCAGCAGGGGGTGGTCGACAAATGGATGCGTTCGGCGATCTCGGCGATCGACAGCGTTGCGTCCTCCTGCAGAAGGCGCAGGATTTTCCGGTCGGTGGCGTCGAGCTTCATGGGGCGGCCGTTCAGATGCCTGATCCGTCGTTCAGCACCTCCGCGCCGAGGTGCCGGCGAACGGCGAGGATGGTGCTCGCCGCGCTGGCGGCATTGCGCCGGCGCGGACGCGGTTCGTCGAGGGCATGATCGGCCACGACACGCCCGGGATGTCCGGCGAGCACCACCACGCGGTCGGCCAGATAGGTCGCCTCCTCGATGTCGTGCGTGACGAACAGCACTGTCTTGCCGGTCACCTGCCAGATGCGCACCAGCTCGTCCTGAAGGCTCTCGCGGGTGATGGCATCGAGTGCGGAGAAGGGCTCGTCCATCAGCAAGACCTCCGGCTCGACCGCCAGCGCGCGGGCCAGCGAAACGCGCTGTCGCTGTCCGCCGGAGAGCTGGTGCGGCCAGCGCCAGGCAAGGTCGGCAAGCCCGACGATCGTCAGGGCCTCCATCGCCCTGGCGCGCCGGCCGGAGCGGGTGAGGCCGCGCCCCTCGAGGCCGAAGGCCACATTGTCGACGACCCGGCGCCAGGGCAGCAGGCGCGAGTCCTGGAACACGAGGGCTAGCGGCTGGCGCTTTGCCTCGCGTGTCGAGATCGCGACCGTTCCGGCACTCGCCCGCGTCAGCCCGATCAGCACACGCAGCAGGGTCGACTTGCCGACCCCGGATGCCCCGACGATGGCGACGAAGGTGCCGCGCGCGATGGTCAGGTCGAGGTCACGCAGCACCTCGTTGCGCTGGCCGTCCCGCTCGAAGGCGAGGCCGAGCCCGCGGATGTCGATCACGCCTTCCATCGCAGCACCCAATTCTGAGCGGCCACGAACAGGGTGTCGATCAGACCGTAGAGCAGTGCCATGGTCAGCATGTAGACCACCACCACCTCGGTCGCGAGCAGGCTCGAGGCCTGGATCATGCGCTGGCCGAGACCAGGCGCGCCGAAAATCTCGGCCGCAACCACCGCCATCCAGGCCTGTCCGAGGGCCGTCCGGACCCCGACCAGAAGTCCCGGCATGGCCGCCGGCAGGAGGATCTTGAACAGCCGCTCGTGTGCCGCGCGGAAGCCGAAGGCGTCGGCCACCTCGATGAGGTCGCGATCGACGCCGCGAATAGCCCCGTGAGCGGCGAAATAGACGATCCAGAACGCGCCGACCGCGATGATGAAGACGGCCGCCGTCGGCGTGACGCCGAACCAGATGATGGCGAACGGCACCCAGGCCAGTCCCGGGATGGGCCGCAGGACGCGGAAGACCCCGGAGGTCAAGTGCTCGGCCAGCCGCGACATGCCGGTCAGGACGCCGAGCGCCAGCCCGAGACTGCAGCCGGCGATCAGACCCATCAGATAGTGGCCGAGACTTGCGCCAACGGCCGCTTGCCAGGCGCCGGAGACCAGTTCCGCGCGAAAGGCCGCGGGCAGGGCGCTCGGACCCGGCAGCATCATCGGATTGACGAGGCCGAGCCGCGGCAGGGCCTCCCAAAGGGCGAGGAAGATCGCAAGGCCGAGCGCGGCCAGGCCAGCCTGCCGCACGCCGGCCGGGAGGGTGCGGCGCAGCCCGTTGGCCAGTCCGGCGGTCGGGGCCGGAGAGATAGCGGCGCCGCGCGCCAGAGCCAGATGGGTCATGGCCGTCAGCTCGCCGCTTGCGCCCGCAGGAAGAAGCCCGGCTCGAACAGGGAATCGAGCGGCACGGCCTCGCGCAGCGCCCCGAGCTTGACCTGATAGTCCTGCATGGCCTTGGCGGGGGCGATGATCCGGCGAGGATCCGTCTCGAACCGGCTCGCCGGCGATTTGAGTGAGGCGGCGATGGTGGCGTGGTCGACAATGCCCTTGGCGAGGTGGAAGGCGACATCAGCGGCGACACTGTCCGGATCGCTGCGCAGGGCCGCGCCTGCCCGCACGACGGCATTGACCAGCACCTGTACCTTGTCCGCATGCCGGTTCAGGAACGCGCCCGAGACGGCAACAACCGATCCGGGTTGGCCGGGAAAGAGCTCGTCTCCGACCGCCACCAGCCGGATCGCCGGATTCCGCCTCTGGACGATGGTCAGCGCCGGCTCGCGGATGGTCGCGCCTTCGACGGCATCGGCCATCACCGCCTGCTGCGTGGCGTCGATGCCCATGGTGACGATCTCTGCATCGGCCCGGTCGGCCTTGATCTGCTCCCAGAGCCAGAACTGCAGCGTGGCGTTGGGCACCGAGCCCGGCGGCTGGGTGGCCAGGCGGGCGGGCCGGCCGGTGGCGAGCCGGTAGCGCCGCAAAGCTTCCGCGGGGGGAATGCCCGGTAGCAAATGGGCGGCAAGGCGCGGCGAGGCAACAAGCACGTTCTCGCCGACTGCGGTCGAGGCGATGATCTTCACATCAACGCCGCGCGCGCGGGCAACGCCGAGCGGGGCGAAGCCGGCGGCATAGACGTCGATCGTCCCCGATGCGAGCGCCTGGATCATGTTCGGGCCGGATTCGAAGGCCGTGAAGGCAAGGTTGAGACCGCCCTCCCGCGCCCATCCCTGCCGGTCGGCAACGAAGACAGGCGCGGCCCCCACGATGGGGATGAACCCGACACGGGCGGTGACAGCGTTGCCCCCCGCGCGGGTGGCACGCGCGAGGGTTGGCAGGGCGAGACCGGCGGTTCCGACTAGGAAGACACGGCGAGAGGGTGTGAAGCGGGTCATGGCGTGCATCCGGGCCAAGGTCAGGACGATGCCCCTGGAAATAGAAGATAATTCTCAAAACAGCAATATACTTCGGTAAAAAAGGAAAAAGTAGTGCGCCTGATTCATCAAATAGCACATAATATTCTGTGCCGCTCCGGCTCGGCGGAGTGCTTTCTCGTCGCTCCCTGGCTTCCGGATGGGGCCGTCTTCCGCTAGAGGCGGCGCATCTGGGAGAGAGTGTCGTGTCCGTCCGCCCGCTTGTGATGTATCCGGATCCCCGTCTCAGGCAGCGCGCCGTCGTCGTCGATGCCTTTGGCGCCGACCTCGAGCAGCTTGCCCAGGATCTGATCGATACGCTGATCGCGACGCCTGCCATCGGGCTTACCGGCCCCCATATCGGCGAGCCGAAGCGTGTGGTGGTGATCCGCCTGGCCGATGACGCCCTGGTGCGGGTCTATGTGAATCCAGAGATCGTCTGGACTTCACCCGAGACGCGCCAGGAGCGCGAGGGCAGCGTCTCCATGCCCGGGATTTCCGAGACGATCGAACGGCCTGCGCGCATCGGCCTGACCTGGCGGACGCTGACGGGCGAGGAGCAGCAGGGGGAGGCCGCTGGCTTCCTGGCTGTCGTGCTCCAGCACGAGATCGACCAGCTCGACGGGATCTTCTGGCTCGACCGCCTCTCGCGCCTGAAGCGCGAGAGGGCCATCAGGCGCTATGGCAAGCGCGGCTGAGTCGGTCGCAAGGCGCGGCCAGGTCCCTCAGGCCGGGTCGGACTGGGCAATCGGGCTCCTCTTCCTGGACGGCCGGATCGAGGTCCAGAACGCCCAGACGAGCAGGATGATCGCCAGGGTCAGCAGGGTGCCGCTGATCGGACGCTCGAACAGGGCGAAGAAATTGCCACGGGCCATCAGCATGGCGCGTCGGAAGTTCTCCTCGATCATCGGGCCGAGCACGAAGCCGATCAGCAGCGGCGCCGGCTCGAAGCCGAACAGCCGCATGGCATAGCCGAGAAGGCCGAAGATGAGTGCCAGATAGACGTCGAACACGTTGTTGTTCACGCTGTAGACGCCGATGCAGATCATCACGAGGATGGCCGGGTAGAGCCACTGGTAGGGGACCGACAGGATGCGGACCCACAGGCCGATCAGCGGCACGTTCAGGATGACCAGCAGCACGTTGCCGATCCAGAAGCTGGCTACCAGACCCCAGAACAGTTCCGGCCGGCTGGTCATCAGCATGGGGCCTGGGGCGATGCCGTGGATCATCAGGGCGCCCAGCATCAGCGCCATGGTGGCGGCGCCCGGAATGCCCATGGTCAGGGTGGGAATGAAGGCGGTCTGGGCGGCAGCATTGTTGGCGGCTTCCGGCGCCATGATGCCCTCCACCGTGCCCTTGCCGAAGCGTTCGGGCGTCCTGGACACCTTCTTCTCGACCACATAGCTCATGAAGGCGGCGATCGTCTGGCCGGTGCCGGGCAGGGTTCCGAAGAAGGAGCCGATGGCCGAGCCGCGCACCATCGGCATCCAGGAGCGCTTCAGTTCGCCGGGGCGCGGCAGCATCGACCGGAACGTGATGCGTGTCTGCGGCTTGTGGTCCTTGCTGTCGATGGAGGCGATGATCTCAGAGATGCCGAACAGGCCCATGGCCAGTGCGATGATGCTCACCCCGTCGAACAGGGCCGGCAGGCCGAGCGTGAAGCGTTCGGCTCCCGTCTCCAGATCGGCGCCGATGCAGCCGATCAGCACGCCCAGCACGACCATGATGATGCCCTTGATCGGCGTGCCCTGGCTGATGGCGGAGGCGGCCAGCAGCCCGAACAGCATGACCGCGAAATAGTCTGCCGGCCCGAAGGCGAGCGCGACCTTCACCAAAAGGGGGGCAAAGCCCATGAGCAGGAGGATGCCGACGCTGCCGCCGAAGAACGAGGCGAGGGTGGTCATCAGCAGGGCCTCGCCGGCCCGGCCCTGCTGGGCCATCGGATAGCCGTCGAGGCAGGTGACGGCCGCCGATGGTGTGCCCGGGAGGTTGAGAAGGATGGAGGCGATGGAGCCGCCGTATTCGGCGCCGTAATAGACACCCGCCAGCATGACCAGCGCGGCGGTTGGCGGCAGATAGAAGGTGACGGGCAACAGCATCGACACGGCGGCCAGCGCGCCGATGCCGGGCAGGACACCGATGAACGTGCCGAGGAACACGCCGAGGAAGCAGTAGAACAGGTTCTCGGGCGAGAAGGCGGTCTGGAAGCCCAGCGCCATGTTGGCCAGAAGGTCCATGGGTGTCAGAAGCCTTTGAAGGGCCGCATGGGCATGCCGAGCAGCTGGATGAACACGAGATAGGCGCCGGCACAGAGCAGCAGGGCGAGGATGATGGCCGGGACCGGTCGCGAGCGGCGGTCAGCCGTGGCGGCCACCAGGACGGTGGCGAAGATCGCCGGCATGAGGCCGAAGAAGTCCATCGTCAGGGCGAAGGTCAGGATCGCCGCGCAGACGCTGACCAGCGGCCGCAGCGGTGCCTTCGGCAGATTGGCCGGGCGGAAGAAGGCCGATCCGATGACGAACAGCGACAGCAGGATCAGGGCCCCGGAAGCCAGCAGGGGATAGTAGCCCGGGCCCATGGCCGTGGCCGTGCCGACACTGAGATTGAGCGCCCGGACAAAGAACCACACGCCGATGGCGAGCAGCATCAGGCCGCCGAGCAGATCGCGAAGATCAAACTTGATATTGCCAGAAGTTTCCACAGGACACGTCACAAAGTCACAATGATCGATCGGCCAGGAATGATTCCAAGCCTTTGAAAAGGGTTATGGGACATATTCATGCTTTGTCGAGAGCAGATATGTCTCGGGCATGACCTACCAGCGCGGCTTGCGCTTTTCAACAAAGGCCCGCAGTCCTTCCTGGGCGGCATCGGTGACTACAACATTGCAGAAATCTTCAACCGCCGCCGCGATGGAGCGGCGGTAGTCCAGATCGTTCTGGCGCATGAAGGCGGCCCGGCCGAGGGTCATCACGGTCGGCGATTTGGCGGCGAAGGTTCGGGCGAGCGCGAGGGCCGCGGCGTCCAGCTCGGCATCCGGCACCACGCGGCTGACGAGGCCGAGTTCGGCCGCCTCGCGGGCCGCAAAGCTGCGGCCGGTGAACAGGAGCTCGAAGGCCCGGTGACGTCCGACGATGCGCGGCAGATGCGCGAAATGGATCGCCGGCAAGACCCCGATATCGATTTCCGGATAGCCGAATGTCGCGCCCTCGGCGGCGAGGATCACGTCGCAGGAAATGGCCATGGTGACGCCACCGCCACGCGCCGTGCCGCCGACGGCGGCAATCGATGGCCGGCCGAGATCGTGCTGGGCGTCGTAGAGATCGATGTAGAGCGCCGTCAGGAAGTCGCGCACCTCCAACCCGGACTTGCCCAGCAGGATGTCCAGGTCGAGCCCCGCGGAAAAGCGGCCGGCGACCGCGCTGGTCAGGATCACGGCGCGCACCGACGGATCGGCGCCGAGCTGGCGGAAGGCCGCAACCACCGAGCGGATGAGGTCAAGGCTCAAGGCATTGACCGGCGGGCGGTCGAGGACGATGCGCGCGATGCCGTCCTCGGTCTCGATCCTGACCTGTTGCGGGTTCATGGCCGGCCCTCCCGTGTGCTGTGTGGGCCCAATCTGGCGGCTTCACCTGCCTCTGTCTGCCGCACGGGCCCTCTCCCATAGGTGCCGGTTGCCAAGGGGGGCGGGGAGGGGTTCAATGCGCCAAAACATTCGCGCGGGTATGTCGAAAGGGTCGGCCCGCTCCGATGTCTGGCGAGGAAGCTGCTGGAGGACCACGGATGGAACTGAAGTTCACCGACGAGGAAATCGCCTTCCGCAAGGAGGTGCGCGATTTCATCGACGCCAAGCTGCCGCGGGCGCTGCGCGAGAAGCTTGCCGCCGGCCATCATGCCAGCCGCGATGACATCGTGTTCTGGCAGCGCACCCTCAACGCCAGGGGCTGGGGCGTGGCGCACTGGCCGGTGGAGTATGGCGGCACCGGCTGGGACGCGGTGAAGCAGTACATCTTCCTGGAAGAGATGATGATGGCGCCATCGCCGCCGCCCCTGGCCTTCGGCACCAGCATGGTTGGCCCGGTCATCTATACCTTCGGCTCCGAGGAGCAGAAGAAGCGCTTCCTGCCGCGCATCGCCAATCTCGATGACTGGTGGTGCCAGGGCTTTTCCGAGCCCGGGGCCGGTTCCGATCTCGCCGGGCTCAAGACCAGGGCCGAGAAGGTCGGCGATCACTGGGTCATCAACGGCCAGAAGACCTGGACGACGCTCGGCCAGTATGCCGACTGGATCTTCGTGCTCGCCCGCACCGATCCGGCAGTGAAGAAGCAGGAGGGCATCTCCTTCTTCCTCGTGGACATGAAGTCACCGGGCATCACCGTGAAGCCGATCCAGACCATCGACGGCGGCCGCGAGGTCAACGAGGTGTTCTTCGACGACGTGAAGGTGCCGCTGGCAAATCTCGTCGGCCAGGAAAACAAGGGCTGGGACTATGCCAAGTTCCTGCTTGGCAACGAGCGCACGGGCATTGCCCGGGTCGGCATCTCCAAGCAGCGCATCGCCAAGATCCGGGAAATGGCGGCCATCGAGCAGCGTGGCGGTCGCCCGCTGATCGAGGACCAGCGGTTCCGCGAGAAGATCGCGGCTGTCGAGATCGAGCTGAAGGCGCTGGAAATCACCCAGCTGCGCGTCATCGCCGCCGAGAAGAAGCGCGAGAAGGGCAAGCCCGACCCGGCCTCGTCGGTGCTCAAGATCAAGGGATCGGAGCTGCAGCAGGCCACCACCGAGCTGCTCATGGAGGTGATCGGTCCGCACGCGGCGCCCTACACGCTCGACGACGAGCACGGCTCCAATGAGCCTCCCGTCGGGCCGGAATGGGCGCAGACCATCGCGCCAACCTATTTCAACGTGCGCAAGGTCTCGATCTACGGCGGATCCAACGAGATCCAGAAGAACATCATCGCCAAGGCCGTGCTCGGGCTCTGAGTGCCCCCGGTTCCATCCAAGGACGTCATCCCGGGCGACCAGGCAGAGCACGGCAGGAGAAGCGGGCCAGGGCAGGCCGCGCCCCCCCTTTCACCGCTGGATCTGCTTCCCTCGGCCCTCGGGCGCACCAGGGGTGACGGCGAAGACCCATCGCGGACCTTGAGCGTCCGCCACGAACGCAGGAACACGCCTTCCCATGGATTTCGACCTGACCGAAGAGCAGCAGCTCCTCAAGGATTCGGTGGAGAGCTATCTCGCCGATACCTACGACTTCGAGAACCGTCGCAGGATCGCAGCCCTGCCCGGTGGCTGGAGCCCGGATGTCTGGGCCAAGTTCGCCGAACTCGGTCTCCTCGGCCTGCCCTTCGCGGAGGAGGACGGCGGCTTCGGGGGCGGCGCGGTCGAGACCATGCTGGTGGCCGAGGCCTTCGGCCGCCGCCTGGTCCTCGAACCCTGGCTGGCGACGGTGATCCTCGGTGGCGGCGTCCTCAAGCGGGCCGGCTCGGCCGAGCAGAAGGCCGCCCATATCCCGGCCATTGCCGAAGGCTCGCGCACGCTCGCGCTGGCCACCACCGAACGCCATTCGCGTTACGATCTCTTCGATGTGACGACGACGGCGCGCAGGGATGGGTCCGGCTATGTCCTGGACGGGCAGAAGGCGGTGGTCGTCCATGGCGGCACCGCCGATGCGCTGATCGTCTCCGCGCGCACCGCCGGTGCGCGGCGCGACCGTGGCGGCATCGGCCTGTTCCTGATCCCCGCCGATGCGGCCGGCCTGTCGCGCCGCGATACGCCGACGCAGGACGGCACCCATGCTGCCGAGGTGACGCTGTCGGGCGTCAGGGTCGGTGCCGAGGCCGTGATCGGCGATCCGGAGGGCGGGCTGCCGGTCCTCGAGGCCGTCGCCGACGAGGCCATTGCCGCCCTCTGTGCGGAGGCGGTCGGCGCCATGGACGAGGTCACCGCCGTGACCGTCGACTACCTCAAGCAGCGCAAGCAGTTCGGCGTCAACATCGGCTCGTTCCAGGCGCTTCAGCACCGGGCGGCGGAAATGTTCGTTGCACTCGAACAGGCCCGCTCCATGGCCATGTTCGCGGCCATGACCGCGGCCACCGAGGACCCGGTCGAGCGGCGGGCGCTTGCCTCCGCCGCCAAGGTGCAGATCGGACGGTCGGCCAAGTTCATCGGCCAGCAGGCGATCCAGCTGCATGGCGGCATCGGCATGACCATGGAGTACAAGGCCGGGCACTACTTCAAGCGACTGACCATGATCGACACGCTGTTCGGCGATACCGACCACCATCTCGCTGCCGTGGCCGACTACGGGCGTCTGGTGACGACGGCCTGAGCCGAGCGGGCATGGGCGCGCGCGGCACGCCGCGCTCATCGGCATGTGACGAATGGCGCGCGCTGCCCCATATAGAGGCGCCATGTCCGATGCCACCCGCCAGATCCCCGTTGCCGAAGCGCTTGCCGCCCTGAGGGCCGGCACGGCGCCGCCGGCGCCGCGGACCCTGGCCGTTCGCGGAGCACTTGGCCTCGTGGCGGCGGAAACGGTGGTCGCGCCGTCCGCCCTGCCGTCCGGCTGGCTCGCAAGGCGCGACGGGATTGCGGTCGCTTCCGCCGATCTCGTCGGGGCCTCGGCCTATGCGCCCGTGCTGCTCCCGCAGGCCCCGCCCCTGGTCCGGGCGGGGCAGCCGCTGCCGGCAGGGGCCGATGCCGTTCTGCCCGCGGATGCCGCAGAAGGGGCCGGTGGCCTGGTCGAGATCGGCCAGCCGGCACATCCCGGCGAGAATGCCATCGCCGCCGGCGCGGATCTCGCCGCGGGTGAGCCGATCCTCACCCCGGGTGTCATCGTCACCCCCGCTCATCGTCTGGCGCTGGAGGCTGCCGGGATTGCCGACATCCGGGTTCGCGTTCCCCGCATCGCGATGGTGCCGGGCGTGGAAACCCCCGCGCTGCGCTGGCTTGCCGCGCAGATCGAGGCCTGCGGCTGCCGTCTCGCATCGCCCTCGGAGGCCGATCTCGTCGTGCTTGGCGGCGACAGCGGGCAGGACGGTCGCACGATCGCCCTCAGACCCGGATTCTGCCGGCTGGTCACCTGGCAGGGCCGGCCACGGCTCGCCCTGCCGCTGCGGTTCGACGGCGTGGTGGCGGCCTTCTATGCGCTGCTGCTGCCGCTGATCGCCGGCCTCACCGCACGGCGTCCCGCCCTGGTCGCAAGGCCGCTGACCCGCAAGGTCTCGTCCGTGGTCGGGTCCACCGATCTCGTCCTGCTGCGCGAGACAGCCGGCGGATTTGAACCGCTGGCGGTCGGCGAGGCGCCGCTCGCTGCGCTGGTCGCCGCGACGGCGGTGGCTCTGGTGCCGCCTCAAAGCGAGGGCAGCGCCGCCGGCATGCCCCTTGATGCCCTTCCCCTCCACCATCCTCTGGCCCCCGACCAAGCATGACCCGCGCGCCCCTCGACCAGGATCAGTTCCTCACTGTCCTTTCCCGCGAGGAGGCGGTCGCCCGCTTCCGCGCGGCACTGATGCCCGCGCCGCTCGGCACCGAGACGGTGCCGCTCGAGCGGCTCGTCGGGCGCGTGCTGGCCCGCGATGTCACCGCCCCCATCGACACGCCGCCCTTCGACCGCTCGGTGGTCGACGGTTTCGCCGTCCGCGCGGCCGATGTCGCTGACGCCCGTGACGGGCGTCCCGTCCTGCTCGCCCTGACCGGCGAGACCATAGCCTGCGGCACAGAGCCGAAGGTCGCCCTCGCGCCCGGCAGGGCCTCGGTGATCGCCACCGGCGGGCCGATCCCGCGCGGGGCCGATGCGGTCGTCATGGTCGAGCACACGGAGCCGGCCGGCGAGGCGGGCGTGGCCATCGCCCGCGCGGTCGCGCCGGGTCAGAACGTCGCCTTCGCCGGATCCGACATCGCCCGTGGCGAGACGCTGCTGCGCCGGGGCACGACCATCGGTGCGCGCGAGATCGGCATGCTGGCCGCCGTCGGGCTCGCGGCCGCCGAGGTCTGGCGGCGGCCGCGCGTCGCCGTCATCTCCACCGGTGATGAACTGGTGGCCCCGGGTGAATCGCTGAGGCCGGCGGCCATCTACGATTCCAACGGGCCCATCGTCGCCGCGGCCCTGGAGGAGGATGGCTGCGAGCCTGTCCGCTGCGGCGCCATACCGGACCAGGCCGACCGGCTGGAGACGGCGATCCGCGATGCCCATGCGACCTGCGATGCCGTGATCCTCTCGGGCGGGACGTCGAAGGGCGCCGGCGACCTGACCTATCGCATTGTGTCCGGCCTGGGCGATCCGGGCATTGTGGCCCATGGCGTGGCGCTGAAGCCCGGGAAGCCGCTCTGCCTTGCCGTCTGCGCCGGCAAGCCCGTGGTGATCCTGCCGGGCTTTCCGACCTCGGCCATGTTCACCTTCCATGACATCGTTGCGCCGGTCCTGCGCATCCTCGCCGGCCTGCCGGAACGGCACGAGGTCAGGACCATGGCGCGTGTGCCGGTCCGGGTCGCCTCCGATCTCGGCCGCACCGAGTTCGTCATGGTGGCGCTTGCCGGCACTGGGGACGACCGCATCGCCTATCCGGTCGGCAAGGGCTCGGGCGCCGTAACCGCCTTCTCCCAGGCCGACGGGTTCTTCGCGATCGACGCCCTCAGCGAAGCGCACCCGGCAGGGGCTGAGGCCGAGGTGACGCTGTTCACGCCGCATCTGTCCGTCCCGGACCTTGCCATCATGGGCAGTCATTGCACCGGTCTCGATGCCGTGGTCGGCCGGCTGGCCAAGGCGGGTTGGTCGGCGCGGGTGCTGGCGCTCGGCAGCCAGGGCGGTCTGTCCGCGCTGCGACGGGGCGAGTGCGACCTTGCCCCCATCCACCTGCTCGATCCGGACAGCGGCACCTACAACCGGCCGTTCCTGCCCGAGGGCGCCGGCCTCATTCCGGGCTGGCGGCGCATGCAGGGCATCCTGCACCGGCCGGATGACGCGCGCTTCGCCGGGGCCGCCGATGCCGCGGCGGCGGTTGCGGCAGCGCTGGCCGATCCTGGCTGCCTGATGGTCGGGCGCAACCCGGGCGCCGGCACACGCATCCTGCTCGACCGGTTGCTCGGAGGACAGAAGCCGCCCGGCTACTGGAACCAGCCGCGATCGCACAATGCCGTGGCCGCCGCCATTGCCCAGGGCCGCGCCGACTGGGGGCTGGCGATCCGTCAGGTGGCCGAGGCGAACGGCCTCGCCTTCCTGCCGCTCGCCGAGGAACATTACGATATCGCGGTGTCGGCCGCCCCACGCCGGCCGGAGGCGGTCGCGGCCTTCCGCCAGGCGCTGGCCGCTGCTGCCGCCGATCTGATTACGCTCGGCTTTGCTCCGGCGGACCCTGGCGAGACCGAGGCATGACCCTTCTCAATCTGAACGGCTATACGGACATCCCGGCTGGCAAGATCGCCGCCGTGGTCACCCACCTTGAGATGCGCCAGCGACCGGCTCTCGAGCCCGAGGCGCCGGCGGTTCGGCTGCGCCGGGTGGTGGAGCCCGAACTCGGCTGGTACCGGCGGCTCTATGCCGACATCGGCCTCGACTGGCTGTGGTTCTCACGCCTCATGATGAGCGACGCGGCGTTGGCTGCCGTGATCCACCACCCCGCGGTGGAGGTGTTCGCCGCGGACGGCGAGACACCCTGCCTCGGCATTGTGGAACTCGACCGGCGCGATCCGGCCGATGTCGAGATCACCTTCTTCGGTCTGAGGCGTGAGGTTGTCGGCCGCGGCCTCGGCGGCGCCATGATGAGGCAGGCCCTCCGCGAGGCCTGGCAGGCCGGCACGCGGCGTGTCTGGCTGCATACCTGCACGCTGGATCATCCCGGCGCGCTCGGCTTCTACCGGCGCATGGGCTTCTCGCCCTTTGCCCGCGCCATCGAGGTGGTCGACGATCCCCGTCTTGACGGCCGGATCCCGCGCGAGGCCGCGCCGCACGTGCCGATCATCGGCTGAGGGGGGGCTTAGGCGAGCCAGCGCTTGCGCCGCTTGTAGCTCTTCACGTCGCGGAAGCTCTTCTTGTTGCCCTCGGCGATGCCGAGATAGAACTCCTTCACGTCCTCGTTCTCGCGGAGCGATGTCGCATCGCCGTCCATGACGATCCGGCCGGTCTCCATGATGTAGCCGAAGGTGGCATAGCGGAGCGCCATGTTGGTGTTCTGTTCGGCCAGCAGGAAGGAGACTCCCTCCTTGGCATTGATGTCCTTCACGATCTCGAAGATCTGCTCGACGATCTGGGGGGCAAGGCCCATGGACGGCTCGTCGAGCAGGATCATCTTCGGCCGGCTCATCAAGGCCCGGCCAATGGCGCACATCTGCTGCTCGCCGCCGGAGGTATAGCCGGCCATGGACGAGCGGCGTTCCTTCAGGCGCGGGAAGTAGGTGTAGATCTTGTCCAGATCCTCGCGGATCGCCGCCTTGCCGTCGCGGCGGGTGAAGGCGCCGGTCAGCAGGTTCTCCTCGATGGTCAGGTGCCCGAAGCAGTGCCTTCCCTCCATCACCTGGATGCATCCGCGCCGCACCAGGTCGTTTGGCGACAGGGCCTGGACCTCCTCGCCCTCGAACAGGATGTGCCCCTTGGTCACCTCGCCGCGCTCGGCATGCAGAAGGTTGGAGATGGCCTTCAGCGTCGTGGTCTTACCGGCGCCATTGGCGCCCAGAATGGCGACGATGCCGCCGCGCGGCACCACCAGCGACACGCCTTTCAGCACCAGGATGACATGGTCATAGATGACCTCGATGTTGCTGACCGACAGGATCAGGTCCTGGGCAGGCTGTGATGCCGGTGTCGCTTGGGTCTGGGCGGTCATGGAGAGGTCCGATCGTCAGCGGAACTGCCGTGTCGAAGGCTGCAGGCGGGCCATGCAGGAACAGGCGGCCTGACGGGAGCCGCGGCGTACCGCGGCCCCCGCCGGCGCTCTTGTCGTCAGGAGCGCTGGTCGCAGGGCTCCGTCCGGCGCGGCCAGCCGGCATTGGCCTCGGCATATTTCTTGGCCGCATCCTCGATCAGCGGACGCACCAGATCCCGGATCGGGGCGATCCAGTCGCTGTCGCGCACGTAGCGCGTGCCGTCCCAGCGGGCCACGAAGACATTGTTGTGGCCGTTGTGGTCGGAGCAGGTGATCCGCACGGGAGCGGCGAAGCCCTCCATGCCGATCTCCTTCAGGCGCGCCTCGGTGATGTTCAGCGACTCGAAGCCCCGCCGGACATCCTCGCCGGTCACCACCTTCTTGCCGGTGAGCTGCTGGGCGGTGCGGATCGCCTCGACCATCAGCATCGAATTGTACACGCCGCGATTGTAGAGGTTCTCGCCGACGCGATCGCGCGAGGCGACACGCGACAGGTTCCTGTCGACGACATGCTTCAGGATGTCCTGGATCACCGGGAAGTTGGTGCCCGCCTGATGGAAGTTCAGGGTGCGGTAGCCGGCCGCCTGAGCGCCGCCGGCCCGGGCGTCGTCATCGCCCCCGGCCCACCAGACGCCGACCAGCCGGTCGATCGGGAAGTTGTTGCGGATTGCCTCACGCACGGCCGTGGGGTTCATGGCGCCCCAGCCCTGGTTGTAGAGATAGTCCGGCCGGTCGCGGCGGATGTTGAGCCAGATGGCGCTCTGGTTCTGCATGTCCGCGGCGGCAACCGGATAGAGCTTGAGATTGAAGCCGTAGCGCTGCGCCATGGCCTGGAGCACCGGGATCGGTTCCTTGCCGTAGGGCGCATCGAGATGGATCAGTCCGAGCGTCTTGCCGCGCAGCTTGTCGAAGCCGCCCTCGCGCTGGGCCATGTAGGTGACCATGACCGAGGCTCCGTCCCAGTAGGTGGCCGGTGGATTGAACACCCACGGGAACACCGAGCCGTCGGCCGAGGCCGACAGGCCATAGGCCATGGACAGGATGGGGATCTTGTCCACCGCCGCGCGCGGGATCAGCTGCAGGGTGATGCCGGTGGAATAGGGGTTCACCACGACCGGATTGCGCGAGCGCAACGAGTCGTAACACTCCACGCCCTTCTTGGTGTCGTAGCCGGTCTCGCACTCCTCGATGACGATCCGCACGCCGTTGATGCCGCCGTCGCGCTGGTTGATCATCTCAAGATAGTCACGCATGCCGTCCGCGATCGGGATGCCCGACGAGGCGAAGGGACCGGTGCGGTAGCTGAGCAGCGGGATGAAGATGGTATCCTGCGCCTGGGCGCTGGCCGGCACGGGAGCCGCCGTCGCCAGACCTGCGGCGAAGGCCGCAGCCATCGTCCATGTGAAGCGATTCATGGGAGTTCCTCCTTGGATTGGCGGGCCGGTGATCCGGTCGCCGCGGTCCTTGCATGCCCGGCTTGGCGCCGGGTCTCGTTGATGCGGGATCGGGCCCCTCAATAGGGGAAGGGCCAGACCCTGAGCTTCTGCTTCGCGATCTGCCAGAGCCGGGCGAGGCCATGCGGCTCCAGGATCAGGAAGAGGATGATGAGTGCGCCGACCATGATGTGGGTCAGGTGCTCGGCGGTCGCACCCGTCAGCGGAATGCCGATGGCCGGCACGCCGAATTTCAGGATGGTCGGCAGGGTGGAGATGAAGAAGGCGCCGAAGAACGAGCCGATCAGGCTGCCGAGGCCGCCGATGATGACCATGAACAGCACGTTGAAGCTCTGGTTGACGTTGAAGGCGTCGTTGGCCTCGCCGCCGCCGTACCACAGGAACATCATGCACGCCCCGGCGACGCCGCAGTAGAAGGATGACACCGCGAAGGCCATAAGCTTGGTCGGCAGCAGCCTGATGCCCATCAGTTCGGCCGCGATGT
Source organism: Phreatobacter sp. (assembly GCA_046295035.1). GTDB lineage: Bacteria > Pseudomonadota > Alphaproteobacteria > Rhizobiales > Phreatobacteraceae > Phreatobacter. Next base: position 10,506 of record JBKBOA010000005.1, on the reverse strand, counting down.
CCATGTCGCGCACCGCCATCCAGGACCGGCCGATGCGGCCGTGGACCAGGTTGGAGGCGATCCAGGTGAGCAGCACGACGATGGACAAGAGCACCAGGTAGCGCACTTCCGGCGAGGCGCGCGCGCCGGTCACCGCAATCCCGAACAGCGTGCGCTCCGGCACCTCGATCGCGCCGGAGGCGTTGTAGTTGTAGAGCCAGGGAATGCGCACGAAGCACCATTGCAGGAAGAACTGCGCCGCGAGCGTGGCCACCGCCAGGTAGAATCCCTTGATCCTCAGGCTCGGGAGGCCGAACACCACGCCGATGGCCGCCGAGAACAGGCCGGACACCAGGATCCAGACGATGATGTTCACGTCCGGGAAGATCGTCGTGAGCTTGTAGCAGGCATAGGCGCCAACCCCCATGAAGGCGCCCGTGCCGAGCGAGATGAGGCCGGTATAGCCGGTCAGGATGTTCAGCCCGATCGCCGCCAGGGCGAAGACCAGGAACGGCAGCATCACCGACAAGATGATGAACTCGGAGGCGAACATCGGAATGCCGATGAAGGCAACCGCCAGGATCACGATCAGGCCGATGCGGTCCTGCACGAGCGGGAACACCGCCATGTCGGACTTGTAGGAGGTCTTGTACTGGCCGGCTTCACGGTAGAACACAGCGCGATGCTCCTCAGATCCGCTCGATGATCTTTTCGCCGAACAGCCCCTGGGGGCGGAACATCAGGAAGGCCAGCGCGATGACATAGGCGAGCCAGCTCTCGATGCCGCTCCCGAACAGGGGGCCCCAGTAGAACTCGCCGATCTTCTCGCCGATGCCGATGATGAGGCCGCCGACAATGGCGCCCGGCACCGAGGTGAAGCCGCCGAGGATCAGCACGGGCAGCGCCTTCAGGGCGATCACCTGCAGGCCGAAGGACACATCCGAGCGGGCACCCCACATGATGCCGGTCAGCAGCGCCACGATGCCGGCGGTGAACCAGACGATGATCCAGATCTGGTTGAGCGAGATGCCGACCGACAGGGCCGCCTTGTGGCTGTCAGCCACGGCCCTGAGCGCCCGGCCGATGCGCGTGTACTGGAAGAAGAAGGCAAGCACCGCGATCATCACGATGGCGATCACGGCGGCGGCGATGTCGAGCTTCTGCAGGCTGACCCGCCCGCCGAGGATGTTGAGGTCGATGACCCCCTTGGGCAGGCCGAGCTCATCGGCGATCATCACCTTCGGCGAGCCGCCGAAGATCGTCTCGCCGATGCCGATGAGCAGGTAGGTGAGCCCGAAGGTCGCCATGAACAGGATGATGTCGGGCTGGTTGACCAGTGGCCGCAGCACCACGCGCTCCACCGCAACGGCCAGCACCAGCATGACACCGAGTGCGGCGACCAGCGCGACATAGGCGGCCAGGACACCGGTGAACCCGAAGCCGGAGAACTTCTCGTAGAGACCGACCAGGGTCAGGCCGGCGAACACCACCATGATCCCCTGGGCGAAGTTGAACACGCCCGAGGCCTTGAAGATCAGCACGAAGCCGAGCGCGATCAGCGCGTAGAGCACGCCGCCGACGAAACCCTCCCAGATGGTCTGCACGAGCAGGTCCGGCATCTGGACCATCTCGACGAAGGGGCCGATGAAGACCCTGTAGGGCAGCGAGTCGGCCGGCAGCATGCCGGTCGCGCCTGCCAGCACGATGGCCAGGACAGCGAGGGCGGCAAGGCTCCAGGCGATCGTGGCCTTGCGGATCGGACGGTCGCCGGATGAGGAAACGGTGGCGTCGGTCATGGTTCCGTCCTCAATGCGCAACGCCGAGATAGGCATCGATCACCCGCTGGTCGCGCTTGACCTCGTCGGGCGTTCCGTCGGCAATCTTGCGGCCATAGTCGAGCACCACGACCCGGTCTGACAGGTCCATGACCACGCCCATGTCGTGTTCGATCAGCGCGATGGTGGTGCCGTACTGGTTGGCGACGTCGAGGACGAAGCGGCACATGTCCTCCTTCTCCTCCAGGTTCATGCCGGCCATCGGCTCGTCGAGCAGCAGGATCTCCGGCTGCATGGCGAGCGCCCGGCCGAGCTCCACCCGCTTCTGCAGGCCATAGGGCAGCTTGCCCACCGGCACCTTGCGGATGTGCTGGATTTCCAGGAAGTCGATGATCTCCTCGACGAAGCGGCGATGCTCCACCTCCTCGTCCATCGCGGGACCGTGCCGCAGCATCTGCCAGAAGAAGTTGCGGTGCATCTTCAGCGTGCGCCCGGCCATGATGTTGTCGAGCGTCGACATGCCCTTGAACAGGGCGACATTCTGGAACGTGCGGGCAATGCCGCCGGCGGCCGCCTCGTAGGGGCGCATCCGGGGACGGGCCTGGCCCTTGAACAGGATGCGGCCCTCGGAGGGGTGGTAGAAGCCATTGATGCAGTTGAGCATCGAGGTCTTGCCCGCCCCGTTCGGCCCGATGATCGCACGGATCTCGCCCTTGCGGATGTCGAAGGAAACGTCGGTCAGCGCCTTCACACCGCCGAAGGCCAGCGAGACATGCTCCACCGCCAGGATCACCTCGCCGGCGGCAATGTCGCTTGCAGAGGGGGCCCTCATTCCGCAGCCTCCCGGAAGGTGGTCTCGGCGACCGGATAGGGGGTCATGTCGATGATCTGCACATCGCCCTCGATGATGCCCTTGCGGCCGTCCTCGAAGGTCACCTCGGTGCGGATATGGGCACGCGCGGCGCCGCCATAGAGCGCCTCGACCAGCGGCTGGTAGCGATCGGCGATGAAGCCGCGGCGCACCTTCTGCGTGCGCGTCAGCTCGCCGTCGTCGGCATCCAGCTCCTTGTGCAGCACCAGGAAGCGGCGAACCTGCGCACCGGCCATCATGGGTTCCTGGCTGAGCGAGCGGTTGACCTCGTCGACATGGGCGGTGAGCATCTTCAGGACGTCGGGATGGCCGGCCAGTTCCTGATAGGAGGCGTAGGACACGTTGTTCCGCTCGGCCCAGGAGCCGACCGCCGTCAGGTCGATGTTCAGGAAGCAGGTGACGAAGTCGCGGTCCTGGCCGAAGGCCACCGCCTCCTTGATGTTCGGATAGAACTTCAGCTTGTTCTCGATGTATTTGGGGGCGAACAGGGCGCCGGTGCGCAGCTTTCCGACATCCTTGGCCCGGTCGATGATCTTCAGGTGCCCGGTCTTCGGATCGAAGAAACCGGCATCTCCCGAATGCACCCAGCCGTCCGGCGTCTTGGTCTCGGCGGTCTTTTCGGGATCCTTGAAATAGCCCTGGAAAACGCCCGGCGAACGGTAGAGAACCTCACCATTGTCGGCAATCTTTACCTCGACATCGATGTTCGGCTTGCCGACCGTGTCCGCATAGATCTCGCCGTCCGGCTGGGCGGTGATGTAGACGCTGGCTTCCGTCTGGCCATAAAGCTGCTTGAGATTGACGCCCAGCGATCGGAAGAAGCGGAAGATTTCCGGCCCGATAGCCTCGCCGGCCGTGTAGCCGACCCGGATATTGGTGAAGCCGAAGCGGTTCTTGAGCGGACCGTAGACCAGGATCTCGCCCAGGGCATAGTTCAGCCGGGCCAGCAGCGGCACCGGCTCGCGGTTCAGGATCTTCTCGCCCCATTCCTTGGCGACGCCGAGGTAATAGTGGAACATGGCCTTCTTGAACCGGCCGGCATCTTCCATGCGCACCATGGTCTGCGTCAGCAGGTTCTCGTAGACCCGCGGGGGAGCGAAGGCATAGGAGGTGCCGATCTCGCGGCGGTCCTCCACCACCGTCTCGGCGCTTTCCGGGCAGTTGACGCAGAAGCCGAGGACATAGGACTGGGCATAGGAGAAGATGTTGTCGCCGACCCAGGCCAGCGGCAGGTAGGCGATCGTCTCCTCGTTCTCGGTCAGGCCATCGAACAGGCCGCCGTTCCGGGCCGAGATGATGACATTGTCATTCGACAGCATCACGCCCTTGGGCCGACCGGTGGTGCCGGACGTGTAGAGGATGATGGCAAGATCCGCGCCCGTCCCGGCGGCGATCGCCGCATCGAGGGCGGCCACCCGCGCCGGATCGGCCGCGGCCTTGCGGCCGATTTCCTGAACGTCCTCGAAGGAATGCAGCCGCGAATGGTCGTAGTCGCGCAGGCCCCGCGGCTCGTCATAGATGATGTGGGTCAGCTTCGAGAGGCGCTCGGAGACCGACAGCACCTTGTCGACCTGCTCCTGGTCCTCCAACACGACGATGGTGACCTCGGCATGTTCCAGCACATAGGCCATCTCGTCGGCCACCGAGTCCGAATAGACCGGAACCGGCACGCCGCCCCAGGACTGGATGGCCGCCATGGACCAGTAGAGACGCGGACGGTTGCGTCCGATGATGGCCACCTTGTCACCGCGCTGCAGCTCCAGCTCGCCAAGACCGAGAGCGAAGTCGCGCACCTCGCGGGCGACCTCAGCCCAGGTCCAGGACCGCCAGATGCCGAGATCCTTCTGGCGCATGGCCGGGCGATGGCCGAACCGCTGCGCGTTCAGCGCGAGCAGCTTCGGAAACGTGTCACGGGCGCCCGAAACGGCGCTTGCGTCGGCGTGGTGTGCCACGGCCGGCGTCCTCCCTGGTCGTTTCTCCGGCCGCTCTGGCGGGGCCGGTTGATCCCTCGTTCGACGACCCGTTTGCCGGGTTCTGGCGGAGCCACGAGGCGCCGCATCCAGCCTCGTCAGGGCGGATGCCGAGATAGTTGAACGCGCGGTCGACGAAATCAAGGGGACGATGGTCGGGGCCTCGATCCGCCGGAAGGCAGAGGATGACCCGGCCTCCGGATGGCGGATCTGGCGGCCATCCATGCCGATTTCGTTCAAGACGCGCGTCGCGGGCGTGCTAGTCAGTCGACATGGATGGTCCCATTTCGCAGGCCGAGGCGCTGGAGCTGACGCCGCTTGTCCGTGGCGAGCGGGCGCGCTTCTTTGCCGCCAGCCGCTTCGAGGGCGTGGAATGCCTGAGCGCCACCTTCGTCACCCACGCCTATGCCCCCCATGCCCATGACACCTATGTGATCGGCAATCTCGAGGCGGGCTGTGAGATGTGGAACACCCGCGGCGCCAGGCACTATGCCGTGGCCGGCGATCTCGTCTTCAACCAGCCGCTCGATGTCCATGACGGCATGCCGGCCGATGGCGGCTATTCCTACCGCATGACCTATCCAGGTCTGGACGTGATCAGGCTGGTGGCCGGCGCGGTGAGCGGGCGAATCGTCACCGGCACGCCCTGGTTCCGCGCGCCGGTCGTCCACGATCCTGAAGGCGCGCGCCTGTTCTCGGCCGCTCATCGGGCGCTGGAGCGCGGCGAGGACGGTCTGGCGGGCGAGGAGCTGCTGATCCGGGCCTATGCGCGCTGTCTGGTGCTGCATGCGGATGTGCCGCAGTCCGTGCTCGGCCGCGAGCCGGGTCCGGTCCAGCGTGTGCGCGATCTGATCGAGCAGCGCTATGCCGAGGATCTCAGCCTCGCCGAGCTTGCCGTCCATGCCGGGCTGTCCACCCATCACCTGATCCGGGCCTTTCGCCGCGAGATCGGGCTGACGCCCCATGCCTATGTGGTCGATGTGCGGGTGCGCCGCGCGCAGGATCGGTTGAGGGCTGGACGCGCCCCCGCGCAGGTCGCCGCCGAGGTGGGGTTTGCTGACCAGGCGCATCTGACCCGCGCCTTCAAGGCCCGCCTTGCCGTCACCCCGGGCGCCTATCGCCGCGCGGTCGCCGCGTGAACTTCATGAGCGCCGCGCAAAGGGGTCCGGCGCCGGGGTCCAGATCACGTCCTCGATGTGGCGGGCGCCGGCCGCCAGCATGACCAGCCTTTCGAAGCCGAGCGCGATCCCGCTGGTTGGCGGCATCAGGGCGAGCGCCGCCAGAAGCTCCTCGTCGATCGGATAGCTTTCGCCATAGATGCGCTGCTTCTCGGCCATTTCCGTCTCGAAGCGCCGGCGCTGTTCGGCCGGATCGGTCAGCTCGCCGAAGGCATTGGCGAGTTCGACCCCGCAGACATAGAGCTCGAAGCGCTCGGCCACGCGCGGGTCTGCCGCCTTCGGACGGGCAAGGGCCGCCTCGCTGACCGGATATTCGCACAGGATCGTCACCCGTCCGATGCCGAGCTGCGGCTCGATGCGCTCGACCAGAACCTTGGAGAAGATGTCCGCCCAGGTGTCGTCGCTCGCCACCCGCAGGCCGGCGGCCGCAGCCTGATCGGCAAGCCCGGTCCGGTCGGTCTCGCCGGCGGGCGTCACGGTCGCCAGAAGGTCGATGCCGGCATGGCGGGCGAAGGCCTCGGCCAGCGTGAGCCGTTCGGGCTCCGTTGCCGGGTCGCAGGCAAGACCGCGCCAGCGCAGGACGCTGCTGCCGGCTGCTGCACAGGCCAGGCGCAGAATCTGCGCGCAATCGGCCATCAGGCTCTCGTAGCTCTCGCCGACCCGGTACCACTCGACCATGGTGAACTCGGGGTGATGGAGCGGCCCGCGCTCGCGGTTGCGGAATACCCGCGCGAAATCGACGATCCGCGTCTCGCCGGCGGCAATCAGCTTCTTGGCGGCGAATTCCGGCGAGGTGTGCAGATACAGTTTCGCGCGCTCGCCGCCGATCGACACGGCCTCGGCCGCAAAACCGTGCAGATGCGCCTCGTTGCCCGGCGAGACCTGCAGGATTCCCGCCTCCACCTCGGTGAAGTCCTGCCCCGCGAACCAGTGGCGAAGCGCTGTCCTGATACGGCCGCGGGCGGCGAGGAAGGGCCTGCGGTCGGCATGGCGCGCGGGATGCCACCAGGGAGTGGGGAGGTCGTTCATCGCGGCATTCAGGGGCGGACCCTGACCTTCGGCGTCATTGCGGGGCTGGGCACCCCCCTCATAGTCTCGCCGCTCCGCAAGCGAAACCCGGCCAGGCCATGCCCGACACTCCCATCGAATGCCATCCGCTCGACGAGGCGACGCGTCTTGCGCCGGGACCGGGAGGGCGACTGACGGGACGCACCTCGCCAGCCTACTGGAACATGACCAGCCCCTTCGGCGGCATGACGGCGGGGCTCTTGATGAGGGCCGTGCTCGACCATCCCGAGCGCAAGGGCACGCCGGTGTCCCAGACGGTCAACTATTGCGCGCCGATCGCCGAAGGCCCGTTCACTGTCGACGTGCGCGTGGTGCGCAGCGGCCGCAGCGTCCAGCATTTCTATGTCGAGATCGGCCAGAACGGCACGGTGACCACCAATGCGACCATCATCTGTGCGGTCCGCTCGCAAACATGGCGTCACCAGCCGGCCGTCATGCCCCAGGTGCCGCCGGCCGATACGCTGCCCGCCGGGCCTGCCGCAGCGCCGGTCGCCTTCATCGGTCGCTACGATTTCCGCTTCCTGGAGGGCGAGCCCCGATTCGGCCCGCCGCTGCCCGAGCCGCGCTCACCGCGCTCGCTGTTCTGGATCGCCGACCGGCCGGCCCGGCCGCTGGACTTCGTGTCGCTTGCCGCGTTCTGCGACATCTTCTTCCCGCGCGTGTTCCAGGTGCGCGGCTATCCGGTTCCGGCCGGCACGGTGTCCATGACCTCCTACTTCCATGCCAGCGAGGCGGAGCTGGCCGCCCAGGGCGACCGGCCGCTGCTCGCGCGGGCCGATGCCCTGCGATTCGGCGACCAGTTCTGCGACCAGTTCGGCGAGCTGTGGTCGGATGGCGGCACGCTCCTGGCCAGCACCAGCCAGATCGGCTGGTTCCGCCAGTAGGGCAGGGGTGGCGTTCCGCCGCGCTTTCGTCTATGCGACGGCTCGACAAAACCCGCCGGCCGCGCCGCGCGCCGCCGCCAGTCCAGGGATCCGATCCGTGCCGAAGGTCATCGCCTCCTCCGTCCGCAAGGGCAACATCCTCGAAGTCGACGGCAAGCTCTATCTGATCGTCTCCGCCCAGAACATCCATCCGGGCAAGGGCACGCCGGTCACGCAGGTCGACATGCGCCGCCTGTCCGACGGCGTGAAGGTGTCGGAGCGCTGGCGCACGACCGAGATGGTCGAGCGGGCCTATGTCGAGGAGCGTCCCTATACCTATCTCTATTCGGATGCGGACGGGAACCATTTCATGAACAAGGAGACCTACGAGCAGATCTCCGTTCCCGACGAGATCATCGGCGACCAGAAGGCCTATCTCCAGAACGAGATGGAGGTGAAGCTGGCGGTTTACGAGGGCAATCCCGTGGGCATCGAGCTGCCCCAGCGCGTGACGCTCGAAGTGGTCGAGACCGAGCCGGTCACCAAGGGCCAGACCGCCTCCTCCTCCTACAAGCCCGCCGTCCTGTCGAACGGCGTGCGCACGCTCGTTCCGCCGCACATCACGCCCGGCACCCGCGTGGTGGTCATGACCGAGGACGGATCCTACGCCGAGCGCGCCAAGGACTGAACCGGACAGGCCGGCACAGGCCTTCCGGTCCCTGCCTCCGGCGGGCGCAGGCCCGCCGGTCCGCGGTCAGGGCGATGTCACATAGGAGCCGGGCGCGGGCTCGATCACGGGATAGCCGGCCTCCGGGCGGCCCATGGGCGGCGCGGCCACCCGTCCGGACGAATGGCCCTCCAGCCAGTCGAACCAGGCCGGCCACCAGGAGCCCTGTTGCTCCGGAACGGCGGCGATCCAGCCATCGGCATCCCGGTGGATGTCGCTCTCCCGCCGGGTGGCCATCCGGTAGTGCCGACCCCGGACGCCGGGGGGCGCGACGACCCCCTGATTGTGGCCGCGGCTGGCCAGCACGAAGGTGACCTCGGTATCGGCAAGCGCGTTCAGCTTGTAGACCGAACGCCAGGGCGCCACATTGTCCCATTCCGTGCCGAGGGCGAAGATCGGAATCCGGATATCCTGGATGGCCACGGGCCGGTCGCCGACGCGAAACCGGCCTTCCGCCAGATCATTGTTCAGATAGAGCGAGCGCAGATAGTCCGAGTGCATGCGATAGGGCATGCGGGTGGAATCCGCCGCCCAGGCCGACATGGCCGTGCTCTCGGCCTGCTCGCCCATCAGATACTGGCGCACGACCCGCGACCAGATGAGGGCATTCGACCGCATCAGGTGGAAGGTGCCGCGCATCTGCGAACCGGCGAGCACGCCGCGCCGCCACATCATGTCCTCCAGCAGCGCCAGCTGGCTGTCGTTGACGAACAGCTTGAGCTCCCCGGCCTCGGAGAAATCGACCTGTGCCGCCAGGAGGCTGAGCGAGGCCAGGCGGTCATCGCCGTCGCGCGCCATGGCGGCCGCGGCAATCGCCAGCAGCGTTCCGCCGAGGCAATAGCCAACGGCGTGGGCGCGCGCTGCACCCGTGATGGCAAGCGCCGCCTCCAGCGCCGGCAGGATCCCCTTCTGCCGGTAATCGTCGAAGCCGATGTCGCGATCCTCGGCTGTCGGGTTCTTCCACGAGATCATGAACACCGTGAAGCCGCGCTCCACGAGATGTCGCACCATCGAGGCTTCGGGCTCAAGGTCGAGGATGTAGTAGCGGTTGATCCAGGCCGGCACGATCACCACCGGTTCGGCCAGCACCTGGGGAGTCCGTGGCGCGTACTGGATCACCTCGCATAGCGGTGTGCGCAACACGACGGAGCCCGGCGTGGTTGCCACCGTCTCGCCTGGCCGGAACGCGGCGGTCTCCGGCGGCGGAAGGCCAGCAAGGGCATGGGCCATGTCGGTGGCCGCGATGCGGGCGCCATCGACGAGACACTGGCCGCCGGTCTCCCGGATCCGCTCGAGAACCTCCGGATTGGTCCACGGAAAGTTTGATGGTGCCGCCACGTCGAGCGCCTGGCGGACCATGAAGGCCAGCAGCTCCTCATGGGCCCTGGACACGCCGCGCACGCCGCGCACCGCATCGGTCCACCAGCGTTCGGCGGCCTTGAACGCCTTGACCGAGCCGCTGAACGGCCACTGCTTCCAGGCGTCGGCCTGGAAGCGCGGATCGTAGCCGTCGTCGCAATCGGTCTCGGCCGACGGGCAGGGAAAGGCCGGATGGATCAGATGCAGCCATTCCTGGGCCGCCCGCGCCACCAGTTCGGCCTGTCGGCCGGGCGATTGCGCCAGATGCGCGGCCCAGTCCTGCCAGGCCTGCGCCAGGGCGATGACCGAGAAGCCCCCAGTCATCTGCCCGAGCTGGGCATGGAGCAACCGGTCCACGGCCTCGGCGGCCCTGATCTGGCTGTGCTCGGATAGCGGGGCGGGAACAGGCCTTTCGGTGGTCGGGCCGGCGGGGGCGCCATCGGCCAGGCGGGGGGCGGGGGATGTCATGCAGCCTCCGGATTTCGGGATTCAGTAGCAGAGCATCAGGGGGCAGGGCGGGTTGGCGAACAGGTGGGCGGTGGTGCCGCCGAACACGAACTCGCGCAGGCGGGAATGGCCATAGGCTCCGCACACCAGCAGGCTCGCGCGCTTGGCCCGCACCTGGGCGGCGATGGTTTCGGCCACCGTGCCCGCCTCCCACTTGACCGCGGAAACCACGGCCTGGGGCGCATGGCGACTGATATGGTCGATGAAGG